>NZ_JBIASW010000046.1:0-1001 GCF_042891215.1 Streptomyces sp. NPDC001914 | reverse complement strand
GGTCGCAATCCTGTTTCATCCCAGGACGCCCGGTCCTCGAGGCTGTGTGCTTCGAGCGCCGATTCGGTGCGACTGGGCGCATTCACTTCGAGGCGGTACGCCGGAAGCATGGCCAAGCGGCACCCTTATCCGAGTGATCTGTCCGATGCCCGCTGGGAGTTGGTCGAGCCGGTCCTGGCAGCGTGGCGCTTCGAGCGGCGCGGCAGGGCCCTGGACTTCGGCCGGCCGCCTGAGCACGACCTGCGCGACATCATGGACGCGATCTTGTATGTGGACCGGACCGGGGTTCAGTGGCGCTACCTTCCGCATGACTTCCCGCACTGGAACACGGTCTACGGCTACTTCGCCAGATGGCAGCAGGAAGGCGTGTTCGCCCAGCTCAACGGCCTGCTCAGGCAACTTCTACGGCAGAGGGAAGGGCGGGAGGCCGAGCCGTCGGCCTGCGTGATCGACGCCCAGAGCGTGAAAACCTCCACCAGCGTGCCCGCCGCCGGCCAGGGCATCGACGCCGGGAAGAAGATCGTCGGGCGGAAGCGCAGCATCGTCACCGACACCATCGGTCTCCTTCTCGCCGTGCTGGTCACCGCGGCGAGCGTGCAGGACTCCGTCGCCGGCACCCAGCTCCTGGACCAGGTCGCCGCCGAGCATCCCCGCGTCCGCAAGGTGTGGGTCGACGGCGGCTACCGCCAGCACCTCGTCGAGCATGCCGCAACCCTCGGCATCGACATGGAAATCACTCAACGCAAGCCCGGGACCAGGGGATTCACCCCGATCCCGAAACGCTGGGCAGTCGAGCGGACCTACGGCTGGCTCATGCTCCACCGCAGACTGGCCCGCGACTACGAAACCCTTCCCGCCCGCTCCGAAGCCATGATCCACGTCGCCATGACCGACCTCATGGCCCGCCGCCTCACCAGCGAAAACACGGTCTCCTGGCGCAACCCGGCACCGCAGACCAAACATCAGATTCCGGGATGAAACAACGGGAGAAAACGACCTCT
>NZ_JBIASW010000045.1:0-1060 GCF_042891215.1 Streptomyces sp. NPDC001914 | reverse complement strand
TTCGACCAGGACATGCCCGGCCTGGTCCGCGAGAGTGTCCGGGTGCTGCGGCACTGGATGGACCACGGCGTGCGCATCTTCCGCGTCGACAACCCCCACACCAAACCGGTGGTGTTCTGGGAGCGGGTGATCGCGGACATCAACGCGACCGACCCCGACGTCATCTTCCTGGCCGAGGCCTTCACCCGGCCCGCCATGATGCGGACCCTGGCCGAGATCGGCTTCCAGCAGTCCTACACCTACTTCACCTGGCGCAACACCAAACAGGAACTCACCGACTACCTCACCGAACTCTCCGGCGAATCGGCCGCCCGGATGCGGCCCAACTTCTTCGTCAACACCCCCGACATCCTGCACGAGTTCCTCCAGCACGGCGGCCGCCCCGCCTTCGAACTGCGCGCCGTCCTCGCCGCCACCCTCTCCCCCACCTGGGGCATCTACAGCGGCTACGAACTCTGCGAGAACACCCCCCTGCGCCAGGGAAGCGAGGAATACCTCCACTCCGAGAAATACCAGCTGCGCCCACGCGACTGGGAGACCGCCGAACGCGACGGCCGGAGCATCGCCCCGCTGGTGCGCGAGCTCAACGCGATCAGACGGCGCAGTCCCGCCCTGCGCCAACTGCGTGACCTGCACTTCCACCACGCCGACCAGGAGGCGGTGATCGTCTACTCCAAGTCCGTGACGGACGCCCACGGTTCGAACACGGTTGTGGTGGTGGTCAACCTCGACCCGCACCACACCCAGGAGGCCACGGTCTCGTTGGACATGCCGCAACTCGGCCTGGAATGGCACGAGTCGGTGCCGGTGCGCGACGAGCTCACCGGCGAGACCTACCACTGGGGCAGGACCAACTATGTGCGCCTGGATCCGGGCGACCGGCCCGCGCACATCCTCACCGTCCTGCGACCGTCCTCACCGTTGATCGGAGGGTCACCCACCACATGATCGTCAATGAGCCCGTCCCGGACACGTTCGAGGACACCCCGGCCAAGGACCGCGATCCCGAGTGGTTCAAACGCGCCGTCTTCTACGAGGTGCTGGTCCGCTCCTTCCAGGA
>NZ_JBIASW010000044.1:0-1070 GCF_042891215.1 Streptomyces sp. NPDC001914 | reverse complement strand
TTTAGGGTACGGGCCGCCATGAAACTCGCTAGAGGCTTTTCTCGACAGCATAGGATCATCCACTTCACCACAATCGGCTCGGCATCAGGTCTCAGACTATGTGTCAGGCGGATTTGCCTACCTGACGTCCTACACCCTTACCCCGGGACAACCACCGCCCGGGATGGACTACCTTCCTGCGTCACCCCATCACTCACCTACTACAGGTCTGGTCCGTCGGCTCCACCACTCCCCTTTGCCCGAAGGCTCCGGGGCGGCTTCACGGACTTAGCATCGCCTGGTTCGATGTTTGACGCTTCACAGCGGGTACCGGAATATCAACCGGTTATCCATCGACTACGCCTGTCGGCCTCGCCTTAGGTCCCGACTTACCCTGGGCAGATCAGCTTGACCCAGGAACCCTTAGTCAATCGGCGCACACGTTTCTCACGTGTGTATCGCTACTCATGCCTGCATTCTCACTCGTGAACCGTCCACCACTGCCTTCCGGCGCGGCTTCACCCGGCACACGACGCTCCCCTACCCATCACAGCGGGCGTTGGCCCTATTGCTGCAATGACACGACTTCGGCGGTACGCTTGAGCCCCGCTACATTGTCGGCGCGGAATCACTAGACCAGTGAGCTATTACGCACTCTTTCAAGGGTGGCTGCTTCTAAGCCAACCTCCTGGTTGTCTCTGCGACTCCACATCCTTTCCCACTTAGCGTACGCTTAGGGGCCTTAGTCGATGCTCTGGGCTGTTTCCCTCTCGACCATGGAGCTTATCCCCCACAGTCTCACTGCCGCGCTCTCACTTACCGGCATTCGGAGTTTGGCTAAGGTCAGTAACCCGGTAGGGCCCATCGCCTATCCAGTGCTCTACCTCCGGCAAGAAACACACGACGCTGCACCTAAATGCATTTCGGGGAGAACCAGCTATCACGGAGTTTGATTGGCCTTTCACCCCTAACCACAGGTCATCCCCCAGGTTTTCAACCCTGGTGGGTTCGGTCCTCCACGACCTCTTACAGCCGCTTCAACCTGCCCATGGCTAGATCACTCCGCTTCGGGTCTTGAGCGCGCTACTGAA
>NZ_JBIASW010000043.1:0-1289 GCF_042891215.1 Streptomyces sp. NPDC001914 | reverse complement strand
AAGGGGGTGGGAATACTCATCTTGAAGCAGGCTTCCCGCTTAGATGCTTTCAGCGGTTATCCCTCCCGAACGTAGCCAACCAGCCATGCCCTTGGCAGGACAACTGGCACACCAGAGGTTCGTCCGTCCCGGTCCTCTCGTACTAGGGACAGCCCTTCTCAATATTCCTACGCGCACAGCGGATAGGGACCGAACTGTCTCACGACGTTCTAAACCCAGCTCGCGTACCGCTTTAATGGGCGAACAGCCCAACCCTTGGGACCGACTCCAGCCCCAGGATGCGACGAGCCGACATCGAGGTGCCAAACCATCCCGTCGATATGGACTCTTGGGGAAGATCAGCCTGTTATCCCCGGGGTACCTTTTATCCGTTGAGCGACGGCGCTTCCACAAGCCACCGCCGGATCACTAGTCCCGACTTTCGTCCCTGCTCGACCCGTCGGTCTCACAGTCAAGCTCCCTTGTGCACTTACACTCAACACCTGATTGCCAACCAGGCTGAGGGAACCTTTGGGCGCCTCCGTTACTCTTTAGGAGGCAACCGCCCCAGTTAAACTACCCATCAGACACTGTCCCTGATCCGGATCACGGACCCAGGTTAGACATCCAGCACGACCAGACTGGTATTTCAACGACGACTCCACAAACACTGGCGTGCCTGCTTCAAAGTCTCCCAGCTATCCTACACAAGCCGAACCGAACACCAATATCAAACTGTAGTAAAGGTCCCGGGGTCTTTCCGTCCTGCTGCGCGAAACGAGCATCTTTACTCGTAGTGCAATTTCACCGGGCCTATGGTTGAGACAGTCGAGAAGTCGTTACGCCATTCGTGCAGGTCGGAACTTACCCGACAAGGAATTTCGCTACCTTAGGATGGTTATAGTTACCACCGCCGTTTACTGGCGCTTAAGTTCTCAGCTTCGCCAAGACGAATCTTGACTAACCGGTCCCCTTAACGTTCCAGCACCGGGCAGGCGTCAGTCCGTATACATCGCCTTACGGCTTCGCACGGACCTGTGTTTTTAGTAAACAGTCGCTTCTCGCTGGTCTCTGCGGCCACCCCCAGCTCATGGAGTAAATCCAATCACCGGTGATGGCCCCCCTTCTCCCGAAGTTACGGGGGCATTTTGCCGAGTTCCTTAACCATAGTTCACCCGAACGCCTCGGTATTCTCTACCTGACCACCTGAGTCGGTTTAGGGTACGGGCCGCCATGAAACTCGCTAGAGGCTTTTCTCGACAGCATAGGATCATCCACTTCACCACAATCGGCTCGGCATCAGGTCTCAG
>NZ_JBIASW010000041.1:0-1469 GCF_042891215.1 Streptomyces sp. NPDC001914 | reverse complement strand
CCAATGCCGTTGCTTTTGTCGTAGGCGTAGGCTGGTTGGCAGTGGGTCCCGGGGGTGGTTGGGGTGGCTTCGAGCGCGTCGGACTTATCGGGTCTGGGTCTGCTGACGTGGGTGTATCCGCCGGGGTTGGTGGACCGGGTGGTGGCTGCGTGCGGGCGTTCAGAGCAACGGAGACGGCTGCTTCCTGCGCGGCTGGTCGTGTATTTCGTGCTGGGGCTCGCGCTGTTTTCGCCGGCCCCCTATCTCGAGGTCATGCGGCATCTGGTCGCGGGTCTGCGAGGACTGGGACTACTGGGCGACTGGCATGTTCCGGCGAAGTCTTCGCTGTTCAGAGCCCGGCAGCGACTGGGCTTCGAACCACTTCAGGTGCTGTTCGCGGCGACCGCGAAACCGATGGCCAACGAGTCGACACCGGGTGCGTTCTGGCGGGGCCTGCGGCTGCTGGCCGTGGACGGGACCTGTTGGGACGTCGCCGACACGAAAGCCAACCAGGCCGCCTTCGGCCGTCCCGGCAATGGCCGCGGAACGAAGCGCAGTGCGTTTGTCCAGGTGCGGATGGCGGCGCTGGTGGAGGTGGGCAGCCATGCGGTGCTGGATGCGGAACTCGCCGGCTGCCGGACCGGTGAGGTCACCCTGGTCAGCCGTCTGCCCCGGTCCTGCACTGCGGGCCAGCTGGTGCTGGCCGACCGCGAGTTTCTCGGTGTCCCGCTGTGGCGGGCCTTCACCGACAGCGGGGCGGACCTGTTGTGGCGGGTCCCGGCCAACCGCGTTCTGCCCGTTCGCAAGGTACTGCGTGACGGATCATGGCTCTCCGTCATCCACGCTGGCACCGACCCGGCGAAACGAGACCCGGTGCAGGTCCGCGTTCTGGCCTACCAACTCAAAGACACCGCCATGAGCTCTGGAGGGAGCGACTATCGCCTGGTCACAACGCTGTTGGATGCCCGCCGCTATCCAGCCCGGCAGATGGCCGCTCTCTATCGTGAGCGGTGGGAGATCGAATCCGTCTTCGCCGAGATCAAGACCTGCCAGCGGGGCGCGAAAGTGGTCCTCAGTAGCAAAACACCCGACGGCGTCCTCCAGCAGATCTGGGCTCACCTCATGGTCCACCATGCACTGCGGGAACTGATGCTGAGAACCGCAGCCACCCGCCAACTCGACCCGGACCGGATCTCTTTCACCGAAACGCTGCGTTCCGCCCGGCGCAGTGTGACCGTCACCCCGGGCGGTTTTTCCCCCTGAACTCCTGGTCAGAGCGCTGCAAGTACTCCAAGAAGACCTGCTGGAAAGACTCCTGCCAGCCAGACGGCTTCGCAGCCAGCCCCGCGTCGTCAAGCGCAAGATGTCCAACTACTGGCTCAAACGGGCTGAGCACCAGACCTGGCCCCAACCCACCCACGCCGGCACCCAAGCCATCCGCATCAAACGACCCCAACCACCCGCCCCAGACCCTTAAAGCAACGGCATTG
>NZ_JBIASW010000040.1:0-1838 GCF_042891215.1 Streptomyces sp. NPDC001914 | reverse complement strand
GTGACTCCTCCCCCTCGTGAACGAGGGGGCTTCTCGCTAGGCCGGGTTGGCGTTGCGACGGACCAGCCCGGCCCGTAGAACGTTGATCGCACCCACGGTGTCGGCGTGCGCGGTGTGGCCGCACGCCTGACAGTGGAACTTTTCCTGTGTGGGCCGGTTTTCCTTGGCGGTGTGCCCGCATTCGGGGCACTCGCGTGAGGTGTTACGGGGGTCTACTGCGATCACTTCCCGTCCGGCGCTTTCAGCCTTGGCGTGCAGGATCGTCAGGAACACCCCCCATCCGGCATCGTTGATCGACCTGTTGAGTCCGGCCTTGGCGGCGCCACCGTTGGGCAGGAACGCGCCTGCCTGGTCGGGGTCGGGTTTCGGCGCGGGTGACCTGGCCATGTTGCGGATCTTGAGGTCTTCGTGCGCGATGAAACCGTGTCGGCGTACCAGGTCCCAAGCGGTCTTGTGCGCGTGGTCCAGGCGCCGGCGGCGCACCTTGCCGTGCAGAGCGGCGACGCGCTCCACGGCCCGCTGATGGTTCTTGGTGCGGTCCTTCGCCTTGCGGCGCGGGTACCGGGACAGCGCCCGCTGTGCGGTCTCCAGCTTGGCGGCGGCCTTGTGGGCGTGGCGCGGGTTGGCGATGTGCTCGCCGTGAGAGGTGGTGAGGAACGAGGCGATGCCGAGGTCGATGCCGACCACGCTGCCGGTTGCGGGAAGAGGCTCGGGCCGGGGCTGCTCTGCGGTGAGGACGACGTACCACTTGCGGCGCTCGCGCTTGACGGACACGGTCTTGACCCTGCCGACCACGGGCCGGTGCTGGTTGACCTTGACATGACCGACGCCCTGGAAGCGGACGCGGGTCATGGGGTCGTGCGGGGTGGAGTCCCAACGGCAGCCGTCCCCGTCCTTGGGGAAGTCCACCGTGTCGAACCAGTTCACCCCACGAAAGCGCGGGTATCCGGGCGTCTGGCCGGACTTGACGCGACGAAAGAACGCCTGCATCGCCTTGTCGAGACGGCGCAGGGTGGCCTGCTGCGAGGAGAACGACCAGCGGCCCTGCCGCTCCGGGTCGAACGCCCGGATCTCCTTGAGCTGCCCGGACTGGATCCCGTACGTGACGCTCGTCTTCGAGCTGTGCCGGTAGGCGTCGCGGCGTTCCTGCAGTGCCCCGTTGTAGAGGGAGCAGTGATCCCGCAGCATCTCGCCCAGTGCCTGCTCCTGGCGCACGGTGGGCCGTATGAGGAACTTGTATGCCCGGATCATTTCAGCCCACCCCCTCCGGTCGAGTTCCCTTGATCCTACTACGCTTGGCGTATGTCACCACGCTGGGAACCAAACCCCGATATCCGCACCGGTCGTCATGTCGCCTACAGCCTGCATGCACACTTGGTGTTCGTCACCAAATATCGGCGCGGCATCTTCGATGACGACATGCTGAAGCGGTGCGAGGAGATCATGCGCGAGGTGTGCTCCGGCTTTGAGGTGGAGCTGCGCGAGTTCAACGGCGAGGCCGACCACGTACACCTGCTCGTGCACTACCCGCCGAAGATCGCACTGTCGAAGCTGATCAACAGCCTCAAGGGAGTCAGCTCCCGGTATCTGCGGGCGGAGTACACCGGCCGGATCAACAGGATCGGCATGGGGTCCGTCTTCTGGTCCCGCTCCTACTTCGCCGGGTCCTGTGGCGGAGCGCCGCTGGCTGTGATCCGTCAGTACATCGAGAGCCAGAAGCGGCCTGTCTGACCGCCACCACGAAGACGAAGAGCACTCCGGCGCTTCGCGCCTCCGCGTCGAGGATGCGTTTCCCTCCCCGGCTGAAGCCGGGGATACCCACGCAAGATCAGGGATGG
>NZ_JBIASW010000039.1:0-1977 GCF_042891215.1 Streptomyces sp. NPDC001914 | reverse complement strand
TGTCGGATCCCAGCTGATGCCTGACGTTCTGGTCCCAGGCGATGCCTGACGGTGGGCCTAGACAACGTAGGGAGCCCCGTGGGGCTTGTTCGCTTTCACGTTACGGACCGGAACGTCGGTCGTGCGCCGGATCACCCGGACCTGACCGTCCAGATCGACGCTGATCGTCGTGTCCGAGACGTGCACGGTCACGGTCTGCCCTGCGTACGGGCGGCCCAGGGCCACGACCTGGCGGCAGACCATGACCGTGCCGACCGCGCTGACCCGCCGCTGCACCCGCACGGGCTCGATGCCCGGACGCGGTGGCGGTCCGGCCGGACGCAGGCCCCGCAGTCTGCGGATTTCATCGCCGGTCAGCGGGTTGGGCCGCACCCGCAGCAGCTGTCGTGAGGACAGGTCGAAGAACGACAGCGTCTCGTCGTCGATGCGGATGCCGACCTGGCGGCCGCCGAGGATCTCCGCCGCCAGCACCTGGTGCCCGCCCAAGCCCACCAGTCCGCTGTTGTTCACGACCCGGTCCACCTCGAACGCCACCCCGTCCCCGGCCGGCAGCGGGGCCGGACCGGCCACACGTCCGCCCCGGGCCGCCAGCCGCCCCAGATCCGCCACCGACAGGTGCGAGCGCACGGTCTTGATCCGCGTCCCGGCGATCAGCAGGTGGATCACCGCAGTGTCGGCCCAGAACGTCACCGTCAGCCCCGAGCGGGACGGGCCGAGCCAGAACTGCTTGCCCGCGACCTGCAGATTCCCACTCGCAGGCACCACCCGCTCGAACTCCACCGGCCCGCCCTCCTCCACCCGCACCACCGCCGCAAGAGGAGCCGGGGCAGGCACCGCCCCGACCGGATCCGGCACCACGGCGGGAGCCGACCGCTGCTGCGGCACCAGCGCCAGCACTCCAGGAATCCTCAGGCCCAGCACGTCCCGCTCCTGCTCGGGGACAGGGGTGAACCGGTCGCCCGGGGACTGCATGTCCAGGGCCTGATGCGGACGCTCGGAGTTGTATTCCTCCACCCAGCGATCCAGTGCCGCCTGAGCCTCCTCGATGCTCTCGAACGTCCCGCAGTCGTCGAGGAGTTCGCGCCGCAGCGTCTGATGGAACCGCTCGACCTTGCCCGTCGTGGTCGGCGAGGCCGGCTGGGTGAGCCGGTGCGCGATCCCGTTCTCCCGGCAGATCCGGTCGAACAACACCTCACCACCATGGCCGAACCGGTCGGTGAACTGCTTGCCGTTGTCGGTCAGCACCTCCTCCGGCACCCCGAACACTTGCAGGGCCCGGGCGAACGCCGCACACACCGCCCGCCCGGTCGCCCGCTCGACCACCGACGCGATCACGCAGAAGCGGGAATGGTCGTCCACCCCGGTCACGACCTTGGCCTCGGTCAGCTCGCCGGTGACCGGGTCGACCAGCATCACCCCGCCGACGATGTCCATCTGCCACAGCTGCATCGCACGGTCCCGCTGCCAGCGCTTGTAATCCGACCGCTTCCGCCGCCGCACCCCCGGCTCCACCAGCCCATGCCGCACCAGGATCCGATACACCGTCATCCGCGACGGCACCGGCGCCACCGCCCCGGACCGCTCCAGCACATGAGCGATCCGCCGCGGACCCCACCGCGGATGCTTGCACCGCAGCTCACACACCGCCGCCTCCACCTCGGCAGAAGCCTGATGCGGACACGAAGCCGGCCTATGCGACCGGTCCGCCAGCCCGGCCAGACCCGAAGCCTCATACCTCGACTTCCACCCGCTGACCGTCTGCCGCGAGACGCCCAGCGACGCCGCGACCTCCGTCACCGTCGCACCCGCCAGCACGGCCAGGACAGCCCGGTATCTCTGCTCGACAACCGACAACTCCACCAGAGCCAATCCCGGCCTCCCCACACGCGCCGCAACGACACGCACAGAAAAGCCGATCACGGCCACCGTCAACCATCAGCTGGGATCGAACTGTCAAGCATCACCCGGGATCGGACA
>NZ_JBIASW010000038.1:0-5211 GCF_042891215.1 Streptomyces sp. NPDC001914 | reverse complement strand
GTTACATTCCGAACCCGGAAGCTAAGCCTCACAGCGCCGATGGTACTGCAGGGGGGACCCTGTGGGAGAGTAGGACGCCGCCGAACAAATTGTGAGAGAACCCCCGGACCGGGGATACCGGTCCGGGGGTTTTCTGCGTTCAGGAACAATTTTTTCCAGGGGCGTCCGAGGCGAAAATTCAGATATCCCAGGCCGCGTCGAGCCGGCTGATGATCTGACGGAGTTCCCGAGCACTTCGCGGTGCCAGAGCCTGGGCCACGGTGCCGAGGGCAAGCCGTCGATGGCCGGCCTTGCTTGTGTCCGGTAGCGGGGGACTTCGCCTTGGTTCGTGGGCGATGACCTGAGTGAGGAAGAGGGGGGCTGGATGAGCGTGGTGTGGGCGGCGACGTCACCGGAATCGGGGCTGTTCCATCCGGTCGAGAGGCGTTCAGAGGTGAAGGATCTGTCAGACCGCTTCAACGATCTGCGTTCTCTTGGTCTGGGGTACGTCGAAGTCCGGTCACCGACCAGGGAGTTCCCGGTGCTGATCCTCGGCTTCCGAGATGATCACGCGGTCATCCATCTGATGAGTGACACCGAGCGGATGTCTCTGCTCGTTGGAGACGGCTCAGTGCCGGCGGGTGCCGAGGTCGAGGTCTTGATCATGGACGACCTCGCTGCGTTCACGGGCGACTTTGTCCTGGACATCGATCGGGCGTGGGGTCTCGTGCACGACTTCACCCAGACATGGGCGGCCGGCCCGCTGGGCGAGTGGTGTGAGTTGTAGCTGAAGGGCTTGCCCCGAGAATCGGGTTCAGCCTCAGTGGTGCTGCGGCAACCGCGTCGGTGGCAGCCGCCTACGACTGCTTGCCTACGGCGATGTCAGAAGGCAGCGGCATGATGAGCCCCGTGACGAACAGTGCAGACATGCCTCTAGAGCGGATCCCCGGCTACGACGGTGGGCCTCTCGCCCACCTTCCCGAGCTTCTTGACGAGCCTCTGTTCTGGCTGGGACACCTCCATTCATGCGTGCAGAGCGAGGAGGCCGAAGAGCTCCTGTTCGGCGCGGATTACGACGCAGCGGAGGACTTCCACCGCCAGTTGTCCAGACGCGCCGTCTGGCCCACTTTCACTGTTCCAGTCACGGCGGGTCGCCTGCACATCGTCTACCGCAACCATGAAGAAGACCCGGGCACCGACTACCTCCTGCACCACCCCGATTGGGACCGCGCCGAACTACTCGCCCAGGACGACGGTCACTTCATGGGTCCCGGCCTGTCCTGGCCCGAGCTGACAGCAGCCGCGGACAACGGCTCGACGGGCGGCTCCACCACTGACCCGGACAGTCGCCTACTGCTCTTGTTGCCCGCATTCGGGGACGCCGCCGTACCCGCCGCAGCCGTCGGACGTCTGGTCGTGGCGCTGCGGGCCCGAACCGCGGTCGAGGACCCCGAACAACTTGCGGCCGCTCTGCTGGAAGGCCAAGGTCCCTGCGGCCCCACGCACTGGACCGAAGACGGGGACGGTCGACGGGTCAACGACGGCAGCTACTCGTTCCGCAATCCGGCCAACGGCTTTGCCCTGCCGGCGGGCCGGCTTGCCCGGGTGACGACAGCACTGGCTCCCTGATTCGCGTTTGTACCAGCGCCGAAGCCCAGGCCGGGGATCGAACCCGGCCTGGGCTTCGGCTTTTTCGGGGTGCTGATGTCAGTTGCGGGCGGTCATTGAGATCCGGGTGAGAACCGTAGTCGCTTGGGCTGGGTTGGTGTGGAGCCAGGTGGTCAGGTGGTCCTGGACGGCCTGGGTGACGCATGCGTGGACGGGGGCGTTGCCCAGTCGGCCGCGGGTGGGCCCCTCGAGCTCGGGGTGATCGAGCTTCACCGACACGACTGCGGTCAGGCCCGCGGTGAGCTGGGTGGGGGTGAAGTCGGGGTCGTACGGGGTGAGCAGCTGTTGCTCCCGGGCGTAGCCGTTGACCGCGGCCGCCAGGCCGTCGCGGAAGCCGAGTTCGTGTGTGCCGCCGCAAGGGGTCGGCAGGCTGTTGGCGTAGCTCGTGATCCGCTCCTCGCGGGAGTCGCACCAGCGCAGGGCCACCTCGACGGTTCCCTCCATGTCGGAGTACTCGCGTTCGAAGCCGATCAGGTCCGAGAGGAAGAAGGTGCCTTGCTCTGCGATGTGGTCCTTGAGGCCGCCAGGGAAGTGGAAGCGGACGACCTGGGGCATCGCAGGGTCGCGGTCATCGGTAAGGGTGATGTCCAAGTCGCGGTTCAGGAAGGCCAGTTCCTTAAGACGCTCAGCCAGCGCGTCGAACGAGAACTCCAGCGTCTCGAAGATCTCGGCATCGGGCCAGAAGATGATCGCGGTCCCGATGCCGTCGGCCGGCCCGGTGCGGGCCGGCGCCGCGACGGCTACACCTCGTTCGTACTCCAGCACCCAGCGGGCGCCGTCGCGCCGTACCTCGGCCGTCAGACGGCCTGACAGGGCGTTGACGACGGCCAGGCCCACGCCGAAGTGGTTGCTGCCGAACAGCGAGCGCCGGTTGGCGGGCTGCACTCCGCAGCAGAGCTCGGTCAACCGGGTCTCCAGCGGGGGTCCGTCGCTGTGGTCGGCGTGTTCGACCGGGAGGCCCGTGCCGTCGTCGGCGACGCGGATGGCGCCGTCGGCGGTGAGGGTGATCTCGACACGGCCGGCGGTGCCGTCGAGGATCTCGTTCAGTGCGTGCTCGGCGACCACGAACACCAGGTGGTGAAGGCCGCGTTCACCGATCGATCCGATGTACATCCCGGGCCGCTTCCGAACGGCCTCCAGGCCTTCCAGAACGACGATCGTGCTGGCGTCGTACGTCTTGGGTTCCTCGCCCACCATGCCCCCTCGGAGGGTGTCCTACAGAGCGAGCCCAGCCTAGGAGATTTTCGAGGAAACACCAGGTCAGAGCATGTTTGGTGAGGTCGCTGACAGGTTCCTGAGGGGCAATCGGGAGCGCCCTGCCGCAGGCCGTTTCGCCCCACCGTCGCAATGCCACCGCGGCGCTTCGAGGGCCGCCTGAGGCGTTGTTTCGGGCGCTTGCGAGGTCCCGAATTTCAGGAGTTTTCCGGGTCGGCTCGATGCGGTCACGGATGCTCGCGGCGACGACGGCTTTGACCGCGAAGGCCGCCGGGCTGGGTGACGCGCTGATGCGGTTAGGCAGGTGGATGCGGGCCGGCGCTGGTGACGGTGCCGTTCCCCAATCCGGTTGATCGGATGCGCTCCAGAGCACCTCCAGGCGTCTGTGCGTGAGTTCCTCGGCCATCTGGTGGCAGGCGGCCTGCGCGGCACCGGGCTCGGACGAGGGCGCTGGATCGCTGAGAGCACCGTCGGTGATGCCCGACGGTTGGGTGAAGTAGATCGCGTACCGCCATCTGTCGACGGTTCGGTAGAGCACGAGAGCCGTCGGGGTCCCGATGGTCCGCCAGTACGGCCGCCGCTTGCTCGCCATGCCCGCACGGTACTGGCTCTGGTCGGGTCCACCACCAGGGCATGTGCCTTTGGAGCAGGGCGACTTGCGTCAGTCGACGGGGGTGGCTGGTGGTCGTGCTCTAGCCCTTCCAGGGGCGGTGACGGGCGAGAGGTCGACTCGGTGGGGATCGTTCTACGCCTCACGTCCCGAGCGGAGTTCTGAGGGGTAGATGGGGGGATGGGGCGCGAGTGGTCAGTCCTCTTCCCATGCCGGCTGGTCGATGCGGCCGCCTTTGTGGGGTGTGGGGATGTAGCCCTCAGCGCCACGGGGCAGCGCGGCGATGCATGCCGGCGAGCAGGCATTGACCAGCAAGGGCAGGACGTCAGTGGCCACGCGCAGCGATATCCACACCTGGTGCGGCCCGTCCTGCTGGATCGCTCGGTCGCAGACGCTGCAGTTCGGTGCCTGGATCGGGCTCCTGAGCCGGGGTGCCGGTCTGCTCGGACCGCGTTCCGCGGCGGAGTCCGGAGCGGAGCGAAGCTTCGGGAAGGGGGGTCGCATCCTGTAGTTGCCGAACAGTGCACGCGTGCTCACCGTGCTACGGGTCAGGTTCCGACAGCGCGTGATCTCGTAGGGGAACCAGTGGAGCTGGTAGGAGGTGTAGGGGGTGAACTCCTCCAAGCTGGTCATGGCTCCTATGGCGGGCGGGATCCGGACCAGGTCGCTGCCGTAGAGCATGAGGTGCTTGACCGCGGTCAGCCTGGCGATGCTCGGCGGGAGGGTGATGACCTGCCGCCGTTCTTCCGGAGTCAGCTCGGCCAGGGGGCGGAACTCCTCCCGCCCGTCGGCGGCAGCCTCGTCGACCAGCTCCAGCAGACGGCGCCAGCCACGGGCGGAGGTGTCCTGCAGCTCGGTGTGGAATCCGACCCGAGCTCGTGGAGCAGGCCTCACCTGGTCGAAGCACGAGCAGCCTCTACTGCCCTTGTACCGATCGACCGCCGGCTCTTCCGTGTCCTCCATGGCGTCACGATACGGAGGCTGCCGTGGGGTGGCGTAGTGAATCCACCAAGCTGTCCTGGCGGCCGTCGTCGACCCATTGCCACCGGTCGACCGCGAGCGCCGGCCCTGTACGGCCGGCCGTCGCCCGCTGCGTGTCGGCACCGTTGACCGATTCCCCGCACAGCGCCGGCACGGGCGTCCGGCTCCTCTAGACCATGGCCAGGAGGTGATCGGTGGGGCCGTAGTCGATCTTCCAGTCCGCGTAGATGCCGCAGAACCCGTCCTCGCGGCACCGCAGGCCCACGGTCACCCAGCGGACCGATCCGTCGGTGCCGAGCGTGAACGCGACCGCGGCCTCGAATTCCTCGCTCCCGCACGGGCAGACAGCAGCACCGGGTTCGTCGTCCTCCCAGGACTCCTCGTTCCAGTACTCCTCGCTGTCCGCGATGAAGGCACGGGTCCGGCAGGCAGAACACTCGCGTTCCGCTCCGGACGCGTTGACCAGAGCGAAGAAGACACGACCGCCGCACCCCTCGCATACAGAGGGAGCAATCCTCACAGGGCGGTCGTCGACAGCCTCTCGCAGGAACACCGCGAGCTCGAGGGGGACACCCTCGCCCAGCTGATCGTCAGCATGCATGCCCGCAGCCTTCCAGATACGTTGTGCAGACAGGGGCCCGTCGAGGGTTCCGGCTGCGGACAAAAGATCTTGACAGGTGGGTGTTGACACTGCCCTGCCCGGTGAGTAGAGTTCTTCGAGTTGTCACGGGGCCGGTCTGGTTCCGGGACGGCGCCTC
>NZ_JBIASW010000037.1:0-5888 GCF_042891215.1 Streptomyces sp. NPDC001914 | reverse complement strand
CCACAACAACCACACCACCACCGAAATCACCGGCACCCAAAACAACCAAACCACCTTCACCACCACCATCACCGCAACCACCACACCACCCACCAACTAACCCCAAAGACACCTCCCTGAAGGCAGGCTCGCCTCACTGCCGGCTCAAGACAGGTCCCGTTGAGCCAGGCGCCGGAGAAGGAAGTCCGCTTGCTCCGGGGGGAACTCAGCCGCCAACCTTCATGACAGCCAGGCTCTGAAGCCACTGGTCGGTGGGATTCCTCCGGTCCGCTCTCGCCTCGGACCTCGCCGACGCAAGCCCGACAAGCTCCACGCTCATCAGGGGCATCACTAAGCCCATCCGCGGCGATGGCTGCGAGAGCAGAACATCACTCCTGCATCGCTCGCAAGGCACCGAATCGTCGAACCCCCCAGCCCTACGGCTGGGTCGTAGAGAGAACCGTGTCCTGGCTCGTCGGCTGTCGGCGCCTGCACCGTCGCTACGAGCACAAGCCCCAGCACTTACCTGCCTTCACCGGCAATGCGGCGGCCCACAGCGGAATCGCCACCTCGCACACTGAGCTGCGAAATCAGTCCGTCAACTGGGTCACAGGGTCCGGCCGGAAGAAGGCCTCCGACCATGCAACCAGGGCCACGCACTTAGAGGTTGTCTTACGTGGTGAGTTTCGCGAGTTTCTTGTAGCAGGTGAGAGCTGCGGCGAGGCCCAGGAAGGCGAGGAAACGGCTGCCCTTGCGTTCATAGCGAACGGTGAGACGGCGGTAGCCGAACAGCCAGGCGATCGACCTCTCGATCTTCCAGCGGTGCCGGCCGAGCCGCTCGCCGGACTCGATGCCCGGGCCCGCGATGCACGGGATGAGTCCTCGTGAGCGGAGCCAGGCGAGGTGTTTGGCGGAGTAGTACGCCTTATCGGCGCGGACCTTGACCGGTCGCCGTCGTTGTGGCCCGCGCCGGGAGCGTATGGCGGGGAGGCCCGGGAGCAGCGGCTTGAACGCCTGGCTGTCATGCACGTTCGCGCCAGACACTGCGACGGCCAGCGGGATGCCCTGCGCTTCGGACAGTACATGCAGCTTGCTGCCCTTCTTGCCGCGATCGACCGGGTTCGGCCCGGTCAGCGAGCCCCTCTTTTCGCACGGACGGCCGCGGCGTCGATGATCGCTGAAGTCCAGTCCAGCGCACCTCTGGCACCGAGTTCGTCCAGGACCGCCCGATGCAGCCGGCGCCACAGACCGGCCCTGGTCCACCCCGCGAACCGGCGATGCGCGGTGGCAGGCGAGGTGCCGAACGTCGGCGGCAGATACCGCCAGGCGCAACCGCTGGTCAGCACGTACACCACCGCCGTGAACACCTTCCGATCCGTCACCGGTACCGTCCCGCCACCCTGCGGTCTGGGCCGGAACGGTGGTATCAGTGGCACGGCAATCTTCCACAGCCCATCGGGGACCAGGTCCCGCGCAAGATCCACAGCCATAGCGGACGATCATGCCCCGCGTGAGGCATGTGGCCGTCCTCGGGGCAACGTGGGAATAGCAGTTGGCCATCGAGCCCCACGACTTCTAACCTGCACAAATGACCGAAGATGGCCCCGCGGTACGCGTGGGGGACACTGGACCGCGACCGGTCCACCTGCTCTTCTCCGAGCTGACAAGACCGTACGGGGACGACCCCACACTCGACTTCGTCGTGAAAGCTCGCGGGCAATGGGTCAGTATCGAGACCCTGGTTCGGACGTGGGACGGCGACGGCCTCGACACCTTCCTCTCCTCACTGGCCGAGGATTTCCGCGGCTGGGAAGGAGCGCGCGCCTGGCTCTCTCTGGAACGCGACCTGACGATCTCGGCGGAACACCACTCGGGCGGCTACGTCCACCTGACGTGGGGCATCCACGATCGGCCTCCGTCCGAGAAGTGGCACTTCGAGACCACCACCGTGCACGCGGCCGGCGAGGAGATGCGAAGCCTCGCCGCCGACTTCCACACGTTTCTCACGAGCACGGTCGAGTAGCTGAGGCAACACCACGTGAGACAACCTCTTAGCTTGCGTTTTAACCTCTGCCTCAATCAGCTTTCGGCTGGCCGAGGCAGACAAGTGAGCTCGCACGGAGCTGAGTGCCAGCTCTCAATCTTCATGCGACACGCCGAGGTCGTGGCGCATAGCGGTTCTCATGGTTCGGAGCATCTCCCAGACCTCGTACTGGGCCTGGGCCGCGGTCTCCATCGTTTCGCCTGGTTCAGGGGCGCCGCGTTCGAGGCGCTTGACCTGGCCGTAGACCTTGTTCAGGGCTTGGTTGACGACACTCGCTCGCCTGAGTACTTCTTCGGGGGCGATCATCTGTGCTTCGGAGTATCGATCGCGGTGCGCGTTCTTCGCCTCCTCAAGTCCGTCGCTGTCGGCCTCCTCCACGCCGCGCTCTCTCATGACGTGTAGGTGGCGGTTGAGTGCGGTGGTGAACTGCCGAGCATCCCGGTTGAGTTCCACATAGCAGGTGCGTCGCAGCGAACGGTTCTCGCGGACCTCCTCGTGGTCTCGAACGAGCTCTATCTCCAGGCGCTTTGCTCGTTCGGAGCCGCGCTGGGTGAGTAGCGCCCCTCCCAGGGTTCCTGCGACGCCTGCCACAGCGATGATCACTGAGCTGAGATCCACCGACGTACCCCGTGAAGTTCTTCGGCCTCGTGCCCACTGCACATGGCCCAGGCCGTCAAGTTTGCCGCTCCTCGGTGCGTCGGGGTTTGGTGCCCCTCTTGTGGTGGGTGGGGCGGCTGAACGCCTCGCCGGTGGCGAGGATTCTACCCACGTCATGACGGGTGGCCGGGCGGCGGTTCTTCGAGCCCGGCGGCCTGCCTGGCCCGGGACGTGACGCTTTCGGTGCACCGGCCGGAGAGCCGGTCTGCGCGTGCAGGTTCCTGAACCCTCTGCGGACGCGGGCGGGTGTCAGCCTGCTCGGCTCCGTCGGCTTCTCCCAGGGGCGGCGGAGGTCGGTGGCCAGGGGGCGGGCGAGCCGGAGCTGGGCATAGGCGGTGATCACCAGCCAGGTCCACCGGTCGGCCGCTTCCGAGCTGCGGAGCCGGGGCTTGGTCCAGCCGAGGGTCTGCTTGAACCGTCTGAAGGGTGCGCAAGCGCCCAACCCAGGAAAGGTCAGTCCCTCGAGGAACGGGCTCCAAGACGCCACGGCACGCGCCCTGTGCGGCCGTCGACGACTCGCCCAACGGCGCCACTCCTGGGTGAAGCTGCGCCCAGAGCCCCCTGCGCCCGGTACCGCCGTACGAGGCGACCCATCCCCACGCCGCAGCCCGAGCTCCTGGTAGAAGCGATCTGGATCAATCTCCTTCGCGAAGGCATACGCATCCTCGAAGAATGGGAACACGAACCTGCCACGCCGGGCACGCTCCGCCTCGACGAACGGAGCAACCGCCTCCCAGGTCTTGATCAGACGGTGCTGCGTCAAACTGACCATGATCGAAGGATTCGTGATCTCGTATCGCAGCATGATCGAAACCGCTTCGAAGACGATTCCTACGTTCCACAGCCGATAGTTCGACGGGTAAGGCAGTCCCTCAATGCCGAGCTCTGGACTGTGTTCCCGGCCCAGGTCCTGCAGAACCCAGAGTTGATCCTGCTGAAATTCCTTGTCCCGCACGTGAGTAAGAAGTAGGTCGGTGGTCATCGACAGATCACTGTCGGCCTTCGCCCGCGAAATCTGCCGGTAGACGCTCCAGACCGCAGTGACAGCGGCGGCAATCGACAGAAGCAGCGACACGACGTTGAAAAGCACGACAGCCCCCTCAGTGCCCGGTCCCAACATCAACAGCCGCAGACGCCTCGGCGGGAAACCGGCACGCCCGCCCGCCGCCCCTCAGCGTGACGCGCCCAAAGGCACACAACAACCCCCATAGCACGTTGCGGCGTACTGATCTGCAGCCTCCCGGTCGTGAGCGTCTGGAACGCCACAGGGTGCTTTGCCCGAGCGCGGGATCCTGCCCGCTTTGTATGCCGGCATCCGCTGGGAACTCTCTCCCCAAATGCTCGACTTCGACTCGGTGATGACCGGCACCGCAGCGTAGGCGGCGGCAGCCGCCCACGTTCGCTGCCCAAGCCCACAGGTGACCGCCGGCGTGGATCCCAGATCACTCCAGTCGCAGCAGCAGACTGCGTGAACAACACGCCTCGAGTGGAACGAATGAGCTCCATGAACGCACGTCACACTACGACGAGATGGGGTGGCGTGGGCTTCAGGGAACACCGCAGCTAGTGGCTCCGCCGGGGCACGTGACGTTGTCGTTCGACGCCGAGCCCGCGATCATCAGCACGAGGACGACAAGGGCCAGGATGATCACAGGCACGTTGTCTGCGGCCCAACTGCCGTGTTCACGTGGAGGTTTCGGAGGTCTGGGTATTGGGCCCACATCGTCGCGTGTGGGCTCCGCACCGGGCCCGTCGCGTCCCTCTGGCGCCATCGTGCCCCCTGCCGTCGTTGTCCCTTTTATGAGGACACGGCATCAGACCGCACCCCGTCAAGGCTCATGCCGTCCGGACTCTCCGCAGGGGGACGCATCGTCAGACGTCCTCTGGGCTCCGGTAGCCCCACGCTGTCCTGGCGAGAATCCACCCCAGCGCGGCTCCCACGACGTACCAGAACAGGTCCGGCGGGTTGAAGGTCGACCCGAAGAGAGGCTGCAGAACGGTCGGGATCCCGGCGATCTGCAACAACTCCACAGTCCAACTGAGCCCCAGTGCGACACCGGCAGCAACGGCGGGCCGTAGCCGAGGCGCCACCATGACCACGATTTCACACACCAGCAGCGCGTAGAGAGCGTCCCCCGCATACTTTGCGAAGCCCCCGCAAGTCCACGACCGCACGCCGAGACCTGCAGCAACGGTCACCACTGCCGCGCCGAAAGCCCACCATCGTCTACTCATTCACCCGAACCCTACGCGCCGTGTCGAACCCGGGCTGACTCAGTTCACCGCCCTCTCGCTCGCCTGGCGAAGCGCTCAGCAACAAGACGTCTACATACTTGCTCAGTTGGCTGGCTCAACTATGGCGGGGCCGACTGGCAGCAGCCTTCGAAGTGTCACACGGCGCAACTTTCACAAGCCTCTTGTAGCAGGTCACGGCGCCCATCCGTGGCCAGGCCGAACTCTGCCAGTCGTGGCGGACCACGTAGGGGATCTTGAGACCACGAGCAACCCATGGCAGGCTCATTCCGCATGATCGATGAGTTCGCGAAAGACAACCTGCACAACAGACTGCGGCGGGACCGCAAGGCGCTGCTCTGGAAACTCGACGGCTTGTCCGAGTACGACGCCCGCCGACCCCTGACAGCGTCCGGGACCAACCTCCTCGGCCTGGTCAAACACGTGGCCACCGTCGAGGCCCGGTACTTCGGCGAGGTCTTCGACCGCCCGTCCCCGGAACCGCTGCCTCGGTGGCAGGACTCCGACGGTAGCGATCTCTGGGCGTCCGAGGACGAGACCCGTGAGCAGATCATCGAGTTCTACCGGCGCACGTGGGAACACTCGGACGCGACGATCGACGAGCTTCCCCTCGACGCCCCCGGCCACGTGCCCTGGTGGTCGGAGCCGTATACCAACACGAACCTGTTCGCCATCATGGTCCATGTCCTCGGCGAATCCATCCGGCATGCCGGGCACGCCGATATCCTGCGCGAGGGTCTCGACGGCCGGACCGGGATGCGCGCCGAATACGAGATGCCGATCGACGAGCAGGCGCGAGCGGCCTACTGCGCGAAGATCGAGCAGGCCGCCAGGTCGGCCGCAACAATCAAGGCTTAGGGGCAATGCCGTTGCTTTAAGGGTCTGGGGCGGGTGGTTGGGGTCGTTTGATGCGGATGGCTTGGGTGCCGGCGTGGGTGGGTTGGGGCCAGGTCTG
>NZ_JBIASW010000036.1:0-10308 GCF_042891215.1 Streptomyces sp. NPDC001914 | reverse complement strand
TCGCTCCCGTCGGCCCTGTGCTTCGGAGTCCGCGGCGACGACGCCACGTTCGCTCTCCCGGAGGAGGTCCTTGAGGCGGGCGCCAACCCGGCCGCTTGGGGCAACAAGCGCAAGGGCTACGTCTACATGGTCAGCGCCGGAGTGGCTGAGGACCTGTACGCGAACCCCGCCCGCACGTTCTGGACCGGCCCGTCAGGCGAGTACGAGAAGGCCGCCGCATGGATCGTCGCTCAGTTCGCGGGCGTTCGTCCGCAGAGTGCCGGCGCGGTGACCGAGGCCGCTGCAGAACGGGTCGCCGGACAACTCTTCACCCACCGGCACACCCGGGCGGGCGACCCGGCCCCCGCCGCTCCGGCCCCGGCGCTCACCGAGGCTCAGGAGTCCGCGCAGGCGGTCGCCGCACTCGTGGACGCCGAGGACGCCGAGCTGGACGTGAGTGCCGAACTCCCCACCGCCAACGGGTCGGCCGCACTGCCTGACGCCAAGCCGTCACCGGACGAGGCCCGCGCGCTGCTCGACGAACTGGTGGACATGGTCGCCTCCATCGGCCCCGGGACAGTCGCGGTCAAGGACTTCGCCCCCTACCTGGCCCAGATCGGCCGCGATCGGTCGTGGGTCTCCAAGCAGCTCAAGCAGATGGCCCAGGGCGGGCGTCTCGCGCCCACAGGCGAAGACGGCGTGTACCGCCTCGTGCCGCTCATGGCTGGCGTCTGACAGCCCCGCACAGCCGCACACCCCCGCACAGCCGCACAGCCCGTTTCCCCACGTGACGCGGCGTGTGAAAGAGGCCGCACACCGGCCCGCACACCGCCCGCACAGCTCCCCGCACACCAACGGACGTGGAGCCGCCCCGCTGCAATCGGGGCGGCCCCTGACAGCCACGGAGGAACCCCGTGACCATCGATCCGCAGTATCGCCCCTCCCGCCCCCTCACCGGCCCCGAGGCCGCCGCAGAGGCCGCCCGGTTGATCCATGAGGCGTACCGGCAGGAGCCGACCGTGACGAGCTTCCGCGACACGACCCCGGTCCCCGTCATCGGCACCACCCCGCCCGTTCCCCAGCCCGACTCCCGGATCGTCCCCGCGTGGGCCGCGGGCGTCGCGGTCGCCTCCATCGGTGTCGGTGCCGGCGTGACCGGTCTGGGGTGCGGAGCCTGGCTCGTACTCCAAGCCCTGTCGTCCGTGACCCTGCTCGGAGTCCTCGCGATCACGGCGCCGTTCGCCGGACTGGCCATGCTCGCCACCGCGGTTGGTGCCGCCGCATCCCGCTTCCGGTCGGCGTCGACCACGAACGTCTACCAGGGAACCGTGATCAAGCGGACCGACATCACGTCGACCGCCCGCGGTATCGGCGCCCGCTCCCGGATCGAAGGGGGCGAGCGATGAAGCTCGACACCACCGCCCAAGTCCAGGCCGCCGAACGGATCCTGCGCCTGTCCTGGGTGATCGTCTCCGGGGCGGTCCTGTTCTCCGTCCTCACCGTGACCCCGCTCGTGCTCCGCGTCACCCCGGACGGCTGGGGACTCACCGCCCCGATCCTGCCGATCGTCGTGGACGCGGCCGTGGTCATCGTCGTCCGTGTCGACGCGATCGTCGCCCGGCTCGACGGGGACGCCGGATTCTGGCCGGCACTTCTGCGCTGGCTCACCGGACTGATGACGCTCGCGCTCAACGTCGGCGACTCCGCGCTCAGCGGCGACCTGGTCGGCGTCGGCGTCCACTCCGTCGCCCCGATCCTGCTCATCGTCACCGCCGAGGCGGGGCTCAAATGGCGACGGGCGATCACCACGGCGATCGAGCGGATCGAGCGTGAGCACGCCGCCGAACGTGAGCGTGAGCGCGTTCGTGAGCGCCAACTGCGGGACGAGCAGCGGGCCGACCGTGAGCGCGAGCAGGAGGCCGCCCGGCAGGAGCGTGAGCGTCAGGACCGGGCCGACCGTGAGCGCCGTGAGCAGGACGCGGCCGAACGGGAGCGCGAGCGTGAGCACGCGGCCCGCATCGCCCGTGAGGAGCGGGAGCACACAGCCCAGATGGAGCGCGACCGTGCCGCCCTCGAACTCGAACGTGAGCAGCGGGCCGAAGACCGCGCCCGGGCCGACCGCGACCGTGAGGAAGCCGCCCGCAAGGCCAAGGAGGCGGAGCAGCGGGCCGAACGGGAACGGAAGGCAGCAGAGGCCCGGCGCCCGGCACTCGCCGCCGTGAGCACCACCCGCCCGGCCGTGAGCGCCCCCGTGAGCACCCCTGCTCACGCGGCTGCTCACGACCTGGAGCCCGGCCGGAAGATGGGCGAGAAGGACGCCCGCAGGGTCGTCTCCGACGCGGTCCGCGACGGCCGCTCACAGCGTCAGGTGGCCGCGCTCACCGGATGGTCGACCGGATGGGTCGCCGCCCGCTTCAAGGAGCTTGAGGGGGCGACGGCATGAGCGACATCTTCGAGGTAGTCCAGCCGCCGATCTCCACGCGACCGCTCGCCGAGACCGAACTGTGGGAGCTGGTCATGGAAGCCGCGGACTACCGGTGCCAGTGCACCGGAGGCCTGTGCGGCTCCCTGCACTCCGCCTCCGCCCTGCGCTGCAAGGCCCGTCACGACCAAGGCCGCGTACGGCTGGTGGCCGCGCCGGCAGACCTCGCCCTCTCCGACATCGAGGCGACCACCGTCCCGATCGGCGACCTCCGGGCGTGGTGCGGACCGTGCTTCCAGGCGGCCCGTCGTAGGGCCCGCCTCGCGGACGCCGCACGGCGCGAGCAGGAGAACGGCCCGGCCGACACGTTGTTCTGACGCACCGAAGCCCCGCCGTGATCACGGCGGGGCTTCTTTCTCACCGCCAAGCCACAGGCGCCTCAAGGCCCGCAAGCGTGCCGGGGGGAACGTCCGGCACAAGTAGTGCCAGGATCACTCCCAGTCCACAAATGGCAACGACCCGGGTGTAGGAGCCCGGGCCGTCCGCCTCCAGCTCGCGCCCTTAGCCAGGCGAGACAGGAAACGTTGCTTTGCCCAGCGTAAGAGAAGACGCCCAGAGGTCGCTACAGCGGCCCGCCGGTCCGCGCTGCCACTGCGGGACCCCGCTCACCCACACGCCCGGCAAACGGCCGCGTGTGTACTGCTCGGACCGCTGCCGGATGGCTGCGAAGCGAGCCATCGCCCGTGGGCTGGGAAAGCTGGCCGACGGCAAAAGCGAACACCTTGGGAAAGAAACAACAGAGTTTCCCGCACCCCGCCGACCTGCGGAAACGCGAGACGGGGTGGCTGGGGAGAGCCCGAGAGGCGACAGCCTCTCGGAAGGGCAGTCGCGAAGCGACGCCGCGCGGCTCCGGAAAGCCGCCCGCTACTCCCGGCGCCGGACCCTGTGGCGGATCACGGGCGACGCCTCCTGCAAGGGGTGCGGCAGGTCACTGATGGATCCCGCCTCCGGCGCGATCGTTGCCCAGACTGCTGCGGGAACGGCCGTGGTCCTCGGGCTCATGCGGTGCGGGCGGATCTGGCTCTGCCCGGTCTGCGCCGCGACCATCCGCCACAAGCGGGCGGAAGAGATCACAGAGGCGGTAGTCGAGTGGATCAAGCAGGGCGGGACTGCCTACCTGGTCACCTTCACCGCCCGACACGCGAGCAAGGACCGCCTCGCCGACCTCATGGACGCCCTGCAAGGCACCCGTAAGACGCCGGACGCCCCGCGGAAGCCCGGCGCCTACCAGCGGCTCATCACGGGCGGCACGTGGGCCGGGCGGAAGGCGACGGACGGACACCGTCACACCGACCGTGAGGGCATCCGGGACCGGATCGGCTTCATCGGGATGATCCGTGCCACCGAGGTGACGGTCGGGCAGGCGGCCGGATGGCACCCGCACATCCACGCGATCGTGCTCGTGGGCGGGACCGTTGACGTACGGACCGACCCGAAGACGAAGAAGGTCGTCAGCCGGACGATCGCAGGCACGTTCGAGCCGGGCGCCGACGCGTTGCAGGTCTGGGAAGACCACTGGCGTGCGACGTGGACGCGGACCCTGCAAGGGATCAACCCCAAGTTCCGGCCGACGGACGACTGCGAACGGGTCGACTGCCCTTGCGAAGGCAAGGGTCACGGCGTCGACTTCAAGCGGCTGCACACCGAGCGCGACGCCAACGACCTCGCCGAGTACATCGCCAAGACGCAGGATGGAAAGCTGCCGGCGCTCGAACTCGCCCGCGCCGACCTCAAGACCGCAGGCGGGCAGAACGTCACGCCGTTCGAGTTGTTGGGCAGGATCGGCGACGTGATCGGGGGAGTCCCCGAGGACGAAGCCGCGGGGCAGGGCTCGCTGGAGTGGAACCTTGCCCGCTGGCACGAGTACGAGCCCGCGACCAAAGGCCGCCGTGCCATCGAGTGGACCCGCTACCTACGCGCGCTGCTCGGCATCGACGGCGGCGACACCGAGGAAGACGACCTCGACATGCTGTTCGCGGGCGACGCCGAGAATGGTGAACTGCGGGCCGGAGTCAGGGTCACCGAGGACGGCTGGAATGCCGTCACCCGCAAAGCCCTGGACCTCGCGGTGACGCAGGCCGCCGAGGGCACCGACGGCAACACGAACCCTGACGCGATGGCGTCACGAGTCCGGGAGATCCTCGCGATCGCGGACGCCTCCGAGTCGATCGTGGTCCTCGGACCCCAGCAGGTCGCCGAGGCATACGCGGAGATGCTCGAAAACCTCGCCCGCCGACGCGAAGAAGCAGCTGCACGACGCCGACGCGAGCACGACCAAAACGACGACGAGGAGCATGGTCCCGACGCCGAACGGCAGCGCGCCGAACGGCACATCGCCCGCCTCGCCAGCGCAGCGACCACCGGCACGGAGGACCGATCAGGTCACCTGATCGTCTAGCTTGCTCCCGGCCCGGCCGGGCGAGATCAGATATCGGATCTCTTAGCTTGCTCCCGGTACGGGACCCGGCTCTGACCTGCCAGGCGACAAGCGACAAGACAAGCGACAAGACAAGGCACGCGACAAGCGGGACGACAAGCCAGACGACAAGCCGCGGACGCCCGGCCGGGCGGCGAACTGACCCCAGTTCGCACTAACTCGCTACCCCCTCCTACGGACATGTCAGAGCCCGCGTCCGGCCCGACCACGCGGCCCGAGCTGCACCACCGTGGTCGGCCCGCGTCGGGCTCGCGCAAGAGATGCCGCAAGAGATCTCGCAGGAGATGTCGCAGGAGATCGAGCAAGAGATGTGGCCACCGGTCCGTGCTCTGGCCCGACTCCGTCCTAGCGGCCCGGCGTACTGATATCAGTGCGCCACAACTGGCTGCCCTGATCTACGACGTCGGGCCCGATCCGAGGGTCCGTCGGTCGGGCCGCGCGGCGGTCGCGTCCTGCTGCTCGTCGGTGTCCTCCGGGAGCTGCTCGCGGTCGACGTGCTCAACCGGCAAGAGCCGTGGGGCGGTCGACGTCGTCGTGCTCCTGGAGGACGCCGCCGGACCAGTGCCCAGCGGGCGGCGCGTGGTGCTCATGGAGCCCAGTCTCCCGGTCGGCATCACCTGCCGACGCCATGCCGGGGCGCCGGCGCTTTCGCCGCACGGCGGCAGCCGGGCGGCAGCCCCACCGGTACGCGCCCGATCCCCTCGCCCTGCCGCCGTACCGTCCCGCACCCACCGCCTTTTCCAGGTGGGTGCGCGGCGTTCGGTGGCAGTAGAGGGGATGTCAGCACAAGTGGAACCCCCCGACCACGCGGCCCCACCTGCGCAGACGCCTGCCTCCGGAATCCGGTAAGGGCAGCCTCCATCGCAACCACCTGCGCAACAGCGACCGCAACACCCTGCGCAACCCCGACCACAGGCCCCACCACAGACCCGACCACGGCCCGGGCGGATGGAAGCGGAATACACCGTTCCTACCCGCTGGTGTCCCTCCTGCTGCACCCGTTGACCTACCAGTGGTGGGGGCACTGGTGTACCCCCACCACTGCCCCCACCAGTGCCGTGCGCGGGGACTTGCGCGGCTTGCCCACCGGTCGGGCACAGTGCCCTCCGAAGTGCGACCGACTCGCTAGCTGTTCCCCAGGGGAACACCTGCGGATCGGAATGCAAGGGTGTGCGGAGTCCTGCGGGCACCTCCGGATCATCAGAGAGCCGTTCTTCACGTCGTGGATCACGGCCGACAGGTCCTCGATGAAGTACACGACCACCCCTGCGCTCGGAACCCTCCCGCTCGGTCGGACACCCCCCGCTCGGAGACGCTTGCCCCGACGTAACCGCCTCCAAGGAACCCCTCGCCCATCCCGGCGGGGGGTTTCTTCGTTCCCGGTCCTGTCTGGCACCGGGTGAGCCCGGCGAAGGGGTGGCGGCCTCTTGTGCGCCTTGCCCCCCGCCCCGGCATGGTCCCGGTCTGCGGTTCCGCCGCAGGTCACCGGCCCTGTCCGGGTAGGGCACCTTTTTTTCGATCCGTAGGAGGAACACCAACCATGTCCAACAACCCCCGCCAGGACCGCGACCCGCGTCAGGACCGTCTCATCGTCGCGCTAGCCCTCATGGGCACGGCCTTGTTCACCCTGGTCGCGCTGCTGTACCCGGCGGCGATCCCGGCGTTGACCATCGCGATCACCGCCTTCATGGCGATCGCGTTCTTCCTGGGGATGTGACCGCCGTGCTGCGGCCCGGCGTTCGGCCGGGCCGCGCGGCGGAGACAGGAGAGGCCCGGCCGAACGCCGGGCCGCAGGCCGCGCGAGCGGGCGACCTTGAACCAGTAGAGAAACTTGTAACAACTGCGCCCACGCGCCGCGCTACGGGACGTGCCGCGTACGGTCGTCGGCCATGAGCACTGAGACACCGAGGGACGCTGACGGCAACAAGCTCTGTGGCTGGTGCGGCGGTCCGATCCAGCAGAAGGGCGTCGGCCGCAGCCGGGACTACTGCACGCGCACGCACAAGGAGTACGCGTACAGGGCTCGCCGGGACCAGGAGATGCGCCTCCGGGCCTACTCCAAAGGCCGGGCCGACGAACGCTTCTTTTCGACAACAGCCGAAACTCCGCAACCCTCCAATACGTCTGTTGTCGAAACTCAATCGCCGCAGGTCAACGCCGCGAATCCGCCGTCACCCCCCGCGCCATTGCCTCCTTTGAAGCGGGCTCGGCGCAGGTCCGCACAGACGGCGTCTGCCATGCCTTTGTGGCCGCCGGCGGATGACGGAGAGTCGGGCGATCAGCCACCACGGACCGATTCCTAGCGGAGCGCCCACGCGGCGCTCGGCCACATCGCGGCAGCAGCTGCTCCCCCTCAGCCGCGGAGCGCCTCCAGGTCGCCTTACGCGCCCGCATCCGTGACGGCGGGGGTACGGCGCCCAACCTCAATTCCGGCCCGGGAGACGGCCGCTCAGCGCCACCGCCCCCACCCCCCTTCCCGCCAGCCGTCTTTGCCCGCCCGGATCACCCGCAGTCGCGCACGCGGCAGGCCACGGAGGATTACGGGCATCGGGCGTGTCCGTAGGCCCGGACGCCAAAAACCCCCGCCAGGCCATGGCGGGGGTTCGTCGTCGTACCTGTAGCTAGTCGTTTGCCACCTGCCAAAGCCCAGGTGCATAGACGTCCTCCCAGACCTCCAGCGGGCCTTCCTCATCGTGGAACGTCGTGTGGAGCACGAGTACGGGCACGGCAGCAGTCGCGGGGACGTTGACCTCCAGCGACTTCAGTTCATCTGCGCTCGCGAGGCGGGCGCCCCTGCGCTCCGGAGAACGCTTGACCTCCCGTCCGGTGCGCTGCGTGTACGTCGTTTGCCAGAAGGGCTTCAGCTGCCCCTGGGTCATCAGCTCCGGCATCGACCCCAGGGCCCGGGGATGGATGCAGGAGAGCGCGACTACGGTCGGCCGACCTTCGCGACGGAAGACGCGTCGGCGAATGACGATCTCGTCGTGCAGGTCCACCCCGAGCTGTTCGGCGATGTCAGGGTCTCCGCAGCTTCGCAGCATGGACACGTGGTCAGTGCTGGTCTCGTCAGGGGCGTAGTGCTTCCCGGTTCGCTGAAGTCGTTCCAGTCGGGCCGCACCCGTCGCGACGATGCGAGGGCGTACGGCAACGACCGTGGACGAACCGGGTCGTGACGTCGTGTACCCCTCTGCCTTCAGCAGCTTGTATGCCCGATTGACCGTGGCCATCGAGACCTCGAAGTGGTCCCGCACTGCCTCCATGGTCGGCATTCGCTCTGACGGCTGTAGGTCCCCGTCATCGATCTTCTGCCGGTAGTGCGCCGCGATATCGGCGTAACCAACCCGCTTTGTCATAGCTCCTCCGCTCCCCAGCGCTCTACTTCCAACGTAGAGCACTCTGCCATACCTTGCATGTAGAGTACTCTACGTGTAAAGGTAGAGCGCTCTACATTGGAGCCCTGATCACGGAGGAACCATGGCAGGTAGTGGATCGCAGAACCGGAGCGACAGCAGCAAGTTCGCGAACGCGGCGAGCGGGGTGGGCGCGGCGGCCGGCGGGTTCGTCGGTGCGATGGGCAGCAGCTTCGTCCCGCCCGTGAACGTGACGATCAACCGCACGACCAACAAGGGCGGTGGAGGGCAGCAGTCGGGCCGCACATCGCAGTTCGTCCTCGGTGAGCCGGAGTTCAACAACACGGACGACGTCCGGAACTACTGCAACAACCTGCGGGCGCTGATGATCCAGGCCGCGATCGAGCTGGCCATGGCGGCGAAGATCCTGGAAGCCCGGCTGGGCCAGGCAATGCCGGTCCCGGGTGAGAACGCGATCCAGACCCGGATGCGCGCCAAGAAGGTCGCCTGGAAGCTCAAGCGCGCGAGCGACGGGGCTACGGCCTCCGCGAAGAACGCCGTGGCCGCCTACGCCGCCTTCCAGCGCGAGTACGCCGACCTGATGCGTCCGCGCCCCCAGCGTGCCGCGACCACCAACCCCTTCAAGTTCTGAGAGGCGGGCTCCCCATGGCTACGAAGGACATCGCAGAGCGACACGAGGACCGCCTCAACTCCGGTTCGGGCACGGGCATGGGTGCCTGGCTCTGGCACCGCGCCAAGCCCTACACGCCGCCGTGGATCGTCACGGGCGGCGTCGGCATCGCGGGCGCCGGCGCGCACGCCCTGTGGTCGGACTCGCCGTGGGGAGGCGTCGGCCTCACCCTCGCGTCCGTGAGCCTGACGGCCGCGACCTGGTGGGCGGGCAAGGCCACCGGCCCCCAGCGTCGCCTGCACTCCGCGATCACTGTGGCGGCCGGGACGTCGTGGGTCACGGCCGCCGCGCTCTCCGGCCCGCTCGCTCACCCGCTCCCGGACCTGTACGCGATGGGCGGCGCAACGCTCGCCCTGTCGTGGAACATCCGCCAGATCATGCGGTCCAGCGGCTCCGAGTCGACCGACTCCGACTCCGACAAGGGGCTGCTTGAGAAGGTCGGGCTCGCCCGCACGCGGCTGCGCGACGTGAAGGTGGAGCCGAACCGGCTCACCGTGCCCTACGAGCTCCCGGCCGGGGAGCTCACCAACGAGGACGTCTCCAAGGCGATTCCGCGGATCGCGTCCGCGCTCGATGTGCCGACCACGGCGATTCGCGTCCAGCACGACCCCGACTCCGCCAGGAAGGGCCAGTTCGTCATCGTGCCGGAGGACATGCTCAAGACGCCCACGGTCTACCCCGGCCCGTACGCCCCGGGTCAGTCGGTCGCCGTGCCGCTGCGGATCGGCGTCTACGACGACGGCTCCGACCTCGTGCTCCCGCTGCTCGACGCGATCCACATCCTCATCATGGGGATGACCGGCTCCGGCAAGACCGAGGGAGCGCTGGACGTCCTGCTGGAGCTGTTCAGCCGCCGTGACGTCGCCGTGTGGCTCGCGGACGCGGCCAAGGCCGGACAGGACTTCCAGCCGCTGCTCCCCGCGCTGGACTGGGCAGCGCTCGACACCCCGTCGGCCGGGGCGATGGTCGCCGCCGTGCAGGCCGCGATCCCCGCGCGGACCGCGTGGCTGCGGGATCACGGCTACCGGGCGTGGGAGCCCGCGGCTGCCGAGCGGCAGACCGGTGCGGAGCACTCGTGCGCGTCTGCCGGCGCCTGCGGCTGCGACGGAATGCCGTACCTGGTCGCCTGGTTCGAGGAGGCCGCCAAGCTGCTGCGGGAGCTGGGGGACGACGTGTTCACCGGCATCGCGCAGGAGGCCCGCTCCGCTGGCGTCTCCCTGGTGGTGTCGATGCAGCGCGCGTCGGGCTACCAGCTCTCCACGGACACCCGCGCGTCGCTCCCGTCGGCCCTGTGCTTCGGAGTCCGCGGCGACGACGCCACGTTCGCTCTCCCGGAGGAGGTCCTTGAGGCGGGCGCCAACCCGGCCGC
>NZ_JBIASW010000035.1:0-19431 GCF_042891215.1 Streptomyces sp. NPDC001914 | reverse complement strand
GTGGGCGGATCCAGGGATGCCTCTGTCGGCACCGGGCCGGTAGGCGTACCCGTTCGGCTTACACGGATTTCGGGCTGTGTCTCGTTTCTCACGACATGACGATGCAGGACGTATCGAACATGCCCGGCGGCGCCGGGCGCGCCCTACCCGTAGGATCTCCGTCGCCTTAAAACAACGATCAAGCCCGCCTTGCGCTGCGGGGTCTGCTGGACGATGCCCTCGCCGGCTTGCTGATCCTGCACCCCCTTACCCAGCCAGGCCGAACACCCCAGATCCCCAGGGCCCCTTACCTGACAGGGACGGCCGCCCGGGAAAGGGTGAGGCGGCCCGGCATCGGAGGGTGAGTCGGCGCCGGGCCGCAACGCCAGCCTGCATCAGCGAGCACGCCGGCGCCACACGGATGCGGCACAGAGAGGAGGGCCCGAAGCGGATCCTCAGGGCTTCGGGCCCTCGATCGGCGCACAGTTGCAAGAGCGTTGATGTCCCGCGCGCCGATCCGCTCAACGACGCGATGTCAGGTACGACACGACGCACCGGCCTTCCCGCGGGCAGACGAGTGGGTTCTTGCCGGTGGCGACTTCCTGCGGGCGAGCCGCCGTCCTGGCGGCAGACGGCTGCGGGACGATTCAGTCGTCACGTCGCCTCTCGCCTTCACATCTGGCGAGGGTGGCTCTCTGCCGCTGTGGTCAGCGACGGCAGGACCAGGCGGTCTGGTACTCACGCGCTGCTGACGCGCCCACTCCGAAAGCTTCACAACACCATGGCGCTGAGATGCCTGAGCGGAAATAACCATGAATGACTAAGAAACCCGTAGCAGTCATCACCCCTACGGAGCCGGGCATCTCCGCTGCGTGTTGAGGTTCCGCGTTGAGACCGTCCTCGTCCGGCGCCTGGGGGTGATGCCGGCGCCGTCCGGCGGGACCAGTGGCTGCGACGGCGGGTGCCGCCTCGTAGGCTGCGGCCATGACCGAGACCCAGCCCCCGACACCCCGCGACGCCTTCGACCTGCTCATGGCCGGTAACCAGCGCTTCGTCTCAGGCACTCCCGAGCACCCGAACCAGGACGCCACCCGCCGCACCGAGATCGCACCGTCCCAGCAGCCTTTCGCCGTGCTGTTCGGTTGCTCCGACTCCCGACTGGCCGCCGAGATCATCTTCGACCGTGGACTGGGCGACCTGTTCGTGGTCCGCACCGCCGGGCACGTCGCCGGTACCGAAGTCCTCGGGTCCATCGAGTTCGGCGTGAGCGTTCTCAACGCGCCGCTGGTCGTTGTCCTCGGCCACGACTCGTGCGGCGCGGTCGCCGCGGCCTGCTCCGCCCTGGAGAACGGGCAGACGCCGGGCGGCTTCGTCCGGGACGTCGTTGAACGGGTGACCCCGAGCGTGCTGGCAGCCCGCGCCGCCGGACGCGACACGGCCGAAGAGATCCTGGCCGAACACATCGAGCACACCGTGGACCTGTTGATGGAACGCTCCCGTGTCCTGGCCGATGCGGTGGCTGCCGGCCGCCTGGCCGTGGTGGGGCTGTCCTACCGACTGTCCGACGGCAGCGCCCAACTGGTCGCCATCCGCGGCCTCGACGTGGCGGTCCCTACCGCATCCTGACCGCCCCGGCCGTGGCCACTCACGCGAAGGGCCGGGGCCTCTTCACCGCAGCGTGGGCGAGGCACGGGGGACGAAGGACACCCACCTGGGGCGGGTCTTCCTGGGCGAGCTCGGCTTCGGCGACGGCCTTCTCCGGCTCGACGAGGGCGACCCGCGCCCGGGGCGCGTAGTGCGACGGCTGCTGACCCGACATCCGGACACCGCTTGTGGGCGGGACCGCGACCGGGTGCCCCAGCACCGCTTCGAGTCCTCGCGCGTCACCCCGCCTGGTCGCAGGATGCCGGGGTCTCGCCCGTGACGTCGACGACGGTCGACACGACGCCGGCCCGGCGGGAGCCGCCGTCCGGGGGACGAAATCGACGGCGCCACCCAGCTCCGTCCGATGGCCCGCGGTCGTGAAGGTGACCTGCACGGACTCCACAGCCTCGGGCGGGCCTCGCGCAAAAGATGCCGCAGGAGTTGGGGCAGGAGATGGTGCCGCGAGGCGGACCGGAGCACGGTTCGAACAGCAGGACCGTCATGTCGTGCCAACCTCGTACGACTTGCTGCAGGACCTGGTCGACGCCCGGGAGGAACGCTGTCAGGTCCGTGCTGAACTGCGGACGCTGTGCCAGCGGGTGCCCTGGTCGGCCGAACCGCCGGACGCGTGGGAGACGCACGAGAAAGCCTGGCGTGTCCCGGCCTCCTCCCCAGCTGCGATCCCCAGGACGCGGCGGAGATCGCCCGGCTCCGGGCGCGAAGGTCGAACCACCACGGCGATCGTCACGCACACCTACCGGAGCAGCCTCGCCCCGGCCGACGTCCTCGCCCGCGCGTGACGCGTTCAAGCACCACCACGAGCGGCAGACGGCCGAGGCCTCCAGCCGGCCGCGGACCGCTCCTCAAACAGGCTTCGTCGGGTCCGCCGCTTCGGCCGCGCGGCGGTACGCGGCGTTCAGTTGCTGGGCCTCTTCGAGCTGGTCCTCGAGGATGACGATGCGGCAGGCGGCGTCGATGGGTGTGCCCTGGTCGACGAGTTCTCGGGCGCGGGCCGCGATGCGCAGCTGGTAGCGGGAGTAGCGGCGATGGCCGCCCGCGGAGCGCAGCGGGGTGATCAGGCGGGCCTCGCCGATCGCGCGGAGGAAACCCTGGGTGGTGCCGAGTATCTCGGCAGCCCGGCCCATCGTGTAGGCGGGGTAGTCGTCGTCGTCGAGCCGGCCGTACGAGTCGTCTGCTGTCATTGCACCTCTCTCATGGAACGCGTGGAGGGGCCCTGGCACCATGTGTGCCAGGGCCCCGAAGGAACTGCTACACCATCCGCCGGCCCTGATACTGCACCGGCCTACTGTTTCCGCGGACCGACCAAGATTACTGTCGGGGGCGCGGGGATCGCGGTTGCTTGACCGGGGACCACCTCACTATCGATGTCCTGCGGTACCCGGGCTCAGCCATTCCGCCCGGGCGATCCTGATGGCGTCTCGCTCCTCCGTTCTTCCCTCTTGACCAACAGTTACCAAAGGGGGGACTGCGTAATGCTGGCACTGCTCTACTGCGTGTTCCGTCGTGACCTGAGGAAGCGTCACTCTTCGGCAGCCAGCCCCGTCGCCCGTCCTGCATCTGCTCTGGCTTAGAACCCCACTGCCGAACCTCCCGGTGCGCGCGCCCGCAGCCGACGCCTTCACCGAGGTACCACTCACACACTTCACTGCTGGGTCCTGCGAACTGCACCTGCAAGTACTTCAACTGCGGTCCTGCTCATGGCGGCCCCTGATCACTGCGGGCCACCCGGTCCGGTCGTCAGCCCCGTCGCCGACCTGCGAAAACCCTGGCTTCGGAACTCCACCACCGCACCGTCCTGCCACCTGCAACTACCGGTACAACTGCCTGGCAGTTCGTGTCTGCCGGGCCCTTCCGATCTCGACTACGAGAGAAACCATAGCCAGACGATCAACCAATGTCTACTCCAGCCACCATAGATTTTCGTGTTCCCTGCGATGAAAAAGTCGGCATCGAGCAACGACAAGGGAGGGCGCTCCGGCGGGCCGGGGCCGGGGCGAAAGACGGCGCCCGTACCGGACAGCGGGCTGCAGGCATACGCACCCCCGACCTGAACGGCGGCACCGGCGGCTTCGGCCGGCACATGGTCAACCACCTCGCCCGCACCACCTCGGTCACCCGCCACCCGCCACCCGAGCGGAGGCAAGACCGTGAGCGCCGCCCTCCTGTCCAGGCAGCGACCGGGCATGGTGTCGGACGGCACTCCCGGCCGCTTCCGGAGAAGGCGACCGCACTGTCACGATCCTGACGCCCCTTGCCCGACGCGCCCGGCACCAGGGGCTTTTCCGGCACGGCATCCCGGCGAGCGGCAAGGCTCACGTCGGACCACTCATGCCCGATGGGTTAACCTCCCTTCCGCCTTCGCTGCTGAGGCGAGAGACGGAGTGGCGCAACCACCGCGGAAGTGCCTGGCATGCATGCCTCAAGCGGGGGTACGCCGTCTCTTGCCGTTCAGGAGCAGACGGCCTGTGAGGCTGGATCACGTAGGAGGGGACGGGCATGACAGTGACCGAGACGACCGGGACGCGGACCGTCGCGCTACCGGAGATCAGTGACCCGTCGCAGGTTGCTCCGAAGGATGCGCGTGAGTTGTCGAGGCTGTTCTTCGACCAGCTCGCCGTCCTGGAGGAGGGCACCCCCGAGTACCAGTACGCGCGCAACACCCTCATCGAAATGAACATCACCCTCGTCCAGTTCGCGGCCTCACGTTTCCGCAGCCGCGGCGCGGACGAGATGGAGGACATCGTCCAGGTCGGCACCATCGGACTGATCAAGGCCATCGACAGGTTCGAGCTCACCCGTGAGGTCGAGTTCACCTCCTTCGCCGTCCCCTACATCGTGGGCGAGATCAAGCGCTTCTTCCGCGACACCACGTGGGCCGTGCACGTCCCGCGCCGTCTGCAGGAGGCACGCGTGGCGCTCGCCAAGGCCACCGAGGAGCTCCGTAGCCGGCTCGGCCGCATGCCCACGACGCGGGAGCTGTCGGAACTGATGTCCCTGCCGGAGAGGGACGTCATCGAGGCTCGAAAGGCCGCGAACGGCTACACCTCGACGTCTCTCGACGCCGCCATCACCTCCGGCGAAGACGGTGAGACCGCTCTCGCGGACTTCATCGGCGTGGACGACACGGCCCTTGAACTCGTCGAGGACTTCCACGCGCTCACCCCTCTGATCGCGCAACTCGACGAACGTGAACGCCGCATCATCCACATGCGGTTCGTCGACGAACTCACCCAGGCCCAGATCGGCGAACACCTCGGTGTCTCCCAGATGCACGTCTCCCGACTCCTCAACCGCACCCTCGCCAAGCTCCGCGAAGGAATGCTCACCACCAACTAGCCGTCCCAGCCCAAGGATCCGGCGGTGTTCCCCACCGTGCAGGCGGGGAACACCGCCGGATCCGTGTGGGCCGTCCCAGGCGAGGAGTCTTCCCCAGCTTGTCTTTCGACCAGGAACGGACGGCGCGCCGACGTTCTTCGACGAACTCGGCCTCTACCGCATCCTGGGACCCGGCAGCGATCACCGGGAACTGGAGACGTTCGTCCACGAGTGGCTCGGGCTGCTCATCGACTACGACTCCCGGCACCAGGCGGCCATGGTGGAGACCCTGTCCCGGTACTTCGACTGCGGCGGCAACTACGAAGAGACCGCCGACTGCCTCGCGATCCACCGCAGCACGCTGCGCTATCGGCTCCAGCGCATCCGCGACATCAGCGGCCACGACCTCACGAACGCCGAGGACCGGCTGAACCTCCAGGTGGCGACCCGAGTGTGGAAGATCGTGCTGGGCGAACCCGGCTGATGCCTCTGGAACTTCCGCGCGAACGATGTCGGCGGCAGTTGGGCGGACCGCCTTGCCCCAGCGCTGCAGGGGTGGGTAGCCCTTCTTCGGATTGATCCAGCGAGGTCACACCGCGCGGGAAGACGGGTCTTGGTTCATCACCGCCGTCGCCATGACCGACGGCACCTTCGGCACCAGCCGCGAAGGGGCCAAGAAGGTGTCCGACGCTGTCTGTGGACCACGGTAGCGGGAGGGTCAGCGGATGCTGCGGCAGATGTCGCGACCGGAGCGAGGTGCAGGCAGGGCCTGACACCACCGACGGGTGACGCCCGGGCCGCGGCCCGGGCGTCACAGGGCGATGACGTGGAGTCGACCAGGTCGAGCGGGGCCGGCGTCGCCGACGGGCGGCCGGCGTCGACTCGTACTACGGGGCGGCGAGGTCGGGGTGCGCGGCAGCCAGGTGAGGGCGGGTGGCGATCAGCGGGGCTATGAGGTCGGCGGGGTCGTCGTGGGTGAGAGCCGCGTGGAGTTCGCCGGGCATGCGGCGGGCTGCGGCGGGCAGGTCAGTAAGTGCGGTGATCTGCCCGGCAAGACGTCGCAGGTCGGCGGCGTTGTGGCGGGCCCAGGCGGCAGCGGTGCGGTTGGCGGCACGGGCCTGGCGGGTGGCCGTCACGCGCTGTTCGCCGGTAGTCCCGGCAGGGCCGGGGCGACCACGCAGGTAGCGGCGCTCGGCGGCCCGGCGGCTGGCGACGCCGAGGGGAGCTGGTAAGGAAGGTGGGGCCGGAGTCTGGGTCAGTGGAACCAGGCAACGAGTCGCACGTTGTCTGCTCCGTGGAGTTCGCTGAGTGTCCGCATCACGCTCCAGACCGGCCCCCAGTGGGTTTTGTCGCCGGCTACCGATTCTCGGCTTCGCGTGCCGGAGCTGTCTGTCTCCTGCCAGTCGGCGGAGGCAAGCTCGGCCCAGGTGATCCAGGTTGTGCCGTGGACGTCAGGAGGTCCGCCGTGCGCGGCGTATTCGGTCTGCAGATCCTCGGACGCGTCGCTCGGAAAGTATCGGCCTTCGGCAAGAGGGCGGAAACCGAAGTAGTTCCGGATACCGAAGAGGCAGGCGAGGGCGTCGTAGGCGTTGCCGTTGTTGAGCAGGAAGAGGTCGATGGCGGCGTGCCACACAGAGTCCTCGTCGTCGGGGCCCCAGAGGCAGGCATCTGGTCGGCACTCGATCATCCCACTGACTTCGGTAGACATGCGGGCATGCTGCCCGCACGGTCCATGAGTTGGCACCTGCTTTTCCATGACCTGCCTCGCCACCAGTTCCAGCGGCCGCCAGGCGCTTGTGCGGTGCTCGTGGCGGGGGGGTACCTCAGCGGTGCTGGGCCTGTGTCATGCGGGCAACTTCCTTGCGGACGAGGGCCAGGGGGAAGTGGTCCTCGTGGTCCATGTCCAGCATCGTGAAGTGCGCGGTCACACCGCCGACTCTCACCAGGATGTGCTGTTCGTTGCGTACGGAGACGCGGCGGCCGCTACGCAGGCCGGACCCCTGCTTCACCGGCACGGTGGTCCGGAAGGCGATCGACTCGTCGCCGAGGCGGGGGATCGACTCAGGTGCCAGATGCGCGGTGTACTTCCCCGTGAAGCCGACGCCGGTGTAGTCGTGGCATTCCGGCAGTGACGTGCGAACCTGGGCGAAGGCCGTCTCGGCACCGGTGCCCGCGTAGGACGCGAGGGTGGCGCCGCCCGCCCAGATACTGCCCTTCCAGTTGAAGACCTGGTCCACGACGGCCGACGCGTCGCCGGCGCCGAGTGCGTCGAGCAGCTTCTCGCAGGAGCTGTCCGAGACCGGCGGGAAGGTGCTCTTCGAGTCCATGTCCGGCCGCTCGTCCGCCGAGACACCTCTGTTGCCCGGAACGTCGTCACCGGTGAGGGCGATGGACTTGAGGACCTGGGCGGAAAGCGGTGGTACCGGAGCAGCGGAGGTGACCGGGGTAGCGCCGGGCGAGTTGCTCAACGTATGAGAGCCGGGCGTTCCTCCGCCCGTGCCCGCACAGCCGGTGAGCCCCCACAAGGACAATGCCGCGCAGACCAGCAGCCGTCTGGTTCGCTGCGCCCTCACCCGTGCCCCCAGCCCCGTCGTGATCAAGGGAGCCGATTCTAACGACCGCGGGCGCTTGTCAGGGTCACGTTGGAAAACCGGGTGCTCAGGTGTCGTACGTGCCGTCCCACGGGGCGGAGAACCCCAGGCGGTCGGGGTAGAGCTCGGCCCAGTCGCCCTCCCCCCCCCGCCCTCCGCAAGGGGTTCGGTGACCAGCCCGACGACCACGCCGCCGACGGTCAGCCGGAAGAAGCGGATCGCGATGTCCCCGTACCCGAGCCCGGAAAGGCCGTCGAGCAGATGCTGGTCTCCGAAGCCCTTCGGGGGTTGTTTCTGAGGTTGGCGAAGGGCAGAGCTCCTCCGTGGAGTTCTTTGAACTCATCGATCAGGTCCTGCTCAGCCTCGCCGGCGTCGCCCTCGGTCAACGGCCGCCAGGCGACGAGCAGTGCGTCCGAGTCGACCAGCTGCCAGATGTAGCGACCGCCCCAATGGCCGGCCAGCAGACCAGTGCCGTGGCGGCGGTAGTCGGCAAGCCGCTGATTGAGTCCGTCCTGGCCCGCGGCCTTGCCGATGTACACCACCGTTGCCCCGTCCACCCAGGCATCGCCGAGCCTGTCGGCGCTCACGGATGGGTCGCGACCTTTGAGGTGTCCGGCAGGGCTGGTGGGGAGGAACGACGGGGGCGAGGTGTCTGTGCGGATCACCACGTAGATTCCGTGCCCGGTGGGGACGTTGCTGTCGGGCAGTTCACGGAACGGCACGAAGCCGCGGAAGCCGCGTGCGGTCAGGGTGCTCTGCGTCAGCTCTGGTATCGGGCTCATGCCAGGCATCGTGCCAGGCGCATCTGACAGTCCTGTGCGACATCCCGTGAGTTCTTCTGAGCCTCGCTGAGTCTCTGCCCCTGTGGCCAGGAGGTTCCTCCTCCTTCGAGTGCTCTGTGGTCGTGTGACGTAACTTCGGGATTCGTGAAGCGTTCTCACCGTGTCCGACCGATCCACAGTCGGACCGAAGGTGAGGGGGCTCGGGTTGGCGGCGCTGGCAGTTGTACGGGACATGCGCGAGCACTGGGCGCCCGCGTCGGCGGAGGAACTGGAGCAGTTCGAGACCGACGCGCTGTCCGGGTTCGTCCTCGCACGCGCCTCGGCAGGACTGGCGGACGGCACGATCCGCGGGGATGTCGGGCACCTGGACCAGATCAGAACCTGGTTCGGCCGACCGCTGTGGGATATGGAGCAGCCGACGCCGACGCGTACTTCGGCAAGGTGCTGCGTGGCTCGCCGAGCGGCACCCGGCTGGCCCGGTCCCAGGCGCTGAGCACTTCGACGACCACACCCGCCCCGGCGCCCCGCTGTTCCCCTCCGAGCGCAAGAACGCCGACGGGTCCTCGCGGCGGGTGGGCGACGACGCCCTGCGCAATGGGCTCAAGGACGCGGCCAAAGCACACCTGCCCGGGTGGGGCAAGAAGCTGGGACCGCATGTCCTGCGACACTTCTGCGCGTCCCAACTCTATGGAAACGGGCTGGACTTGCTCGCAATCCAGGAGGTTTTGGGACACTCGTGGATCGCCACCACGATGCGATACATCCACGTTCAGCAGACCCGGGCCGAGGACGCCTGAGTCGCCGGGATGGAACGGGCCTCGAAGCGGCTGGAAGGACTGGTCTGATGAGGTGGAACCTGCGGCTGACCGCCGCAAACAAAGGAGTCTGGAAGGCTTCTGAGCTCCAGCGGAACCTGGCCGAGCACGGGTTGGTGATCTCGGCGGGGAAGATGTCCGGCCTGTGGTCGGGGCAGCCCGTTTCGCTCAAGCTGGAAGACCTGGACGTCATCTGCGTCGTCCTCGGCTGCGAGATCGGCGTGCTGATCCCCGAGCCGGAGAAGGTCAGCCGCCCGGGACAGGCGGAGACGGAACGAGCGGCAGTCGGCGCGGGGACTGTCACACCGGCGGTGATGCCCAAGCGCCGGGACGGCCGATCCCTCCCGCCGGCCTGACGCCGCCACGATGAGCAAGATCCGCCTGCTCGACGAATGGGCCTACGCCCGCCCCTACCGCTCAGAAACCGAACGGCGCGACGCGCTCCCGCAGTGGCTGCACACCTACAATCACCACCGCGGACACACCGCGCTCGCAGGCAAACCACCCGCCAGCCGCGTCCCCGACCTCACAGGGCAATACATCAGTAGGCACTGTTTCTCGGATCGCGGGCCTCAGGCCGGAACGAGGCCGTGGGGGTCGATGATGAACTTCTCGGCCACTCCCGTGTCGAAGGTCGCGTAGGCGTCCGGGGCGTCGTCGAGGCTGATCACCTTCGTGTTGAGCATGGCGCTCAAGTAGGGCATGCGGTCCCAGAGGATCGCCATCATCAGCTCGCGGTTGTAGTGCATGATCGGTGCCTGCCCGGCGGCGATCCGCGGCGACTTGATCCAGGCCTTGCCGAAGTCGATCGGGTACGTTCCCTCTTGCTCGGCCTTCGACTTCGCGAGCGGGTCGGGGCCGTAGACGCCGATGACTCCGGTAGCTCCGCCCGCGCGGGTGGCGTCGATCACCTGGTTGAGGGCGTAGGCCGGGTCCATGTCCTCGGACTCGCGGCCGATGCCGTGTGCCTCGGTACCGACATAGTCGACTGCGCAGTCGACCATGGGTTCGCCCAGGATAGCCTCGATCTGGTCGGTGAGCGCTGCGTCCTGGCTCAGGTCGATCGTCTCGCAGCCGTTCTTCTTCATCAGCTCCAGGCGGTCCTTGTGGTAGTCGCCGACGATGATGCAGGACGCCCCGAGAAGGCGCGCCGCTGCTGCGCCGCAGCGGCCGACCGGGCCTGCGCCGGCAAGGTACACGGTCGAGCCCGGCTTGGCACCGGCCTCCATGAGACCGTGGAACGCGGTGGGCAGGATGTCCGAGAGCAGCGCCAGGTCACGGATCTTCGCCATGGCCTGGTCCCTGTCTGGGAATTTGAGGAGCTGGAAGTCGGCGTACGGGACGAACAGGTACTCGGCCTGGCCGCCGGTCCAGTCGCCCAGGTTGAAGCCGTACGCTCCGCAGGCCACCTTGGGGTTTGTGGTCTCGCAGACGTCGGTCCGGCGCGCCCTGCAGTTGCGGCATCGGCCGCAGGCGACGTTGAAGGGGACGGAGACGAGGTCGCCCTCACTGAGGAATTCGACGTCGGGGCCGAGCTCGATGACTTCCCCGGTCATCTCGTGCCCCATCACCATGCCCTGGGGCACCGGGAAGGACCCGCGGTAGATGTGCAGGTCGCTGCCGCAGATGTTGGTGGCGACGATTCTGAGGATGACTCCGTGCGGGGCCTTTTTCCCGTTCGGCATCTGGAGCTTGGGGAAGTCGAGGGACTCGACGCGCATGTCTTTCGGGTTCTGGAAGGTGACGGCGCGGTTGCTGCTCGCCATGACGATCTCCTCTGCTGATCCACGGGACTCGGCCGTGGAGTGCCGGATGTCATTTCGGTGGCTTGGGACTCCTCCTGATCAGGCGGGTTGCAGCGCGGCGGCGAAGCGTTCGATGATCGCCTTGCAGAAGGCGGGGAGGTCCTGCGGGCTGCGGCTGGAGATGAGCTGGCGGTCGATCACGACCTCCTCGTCGACGACCTCGGCGCCGGCGTTGCGCAGGTCAGTACGAATGCTGGGCCAAGAGGTGAGGCGGCGACCGCGCAGCACGCCAGCCTCGGCCAGGATCCAAGGTCCGTGGCAGATGGTGGCAACGGGCTTCCCGGTCTCCACGAACGCCCTCACGAAGGCGACGGCGTGCGGGTCGGTGCGCAGCTGGTCGGGGTTCATGGTGCCGCCGGGCAGCAGGAGCGCGTCGTAGTCACCCACACGGGCGTCAGCGACCTTCTTGTCCACGGTCAAGGTTCCGGCCGGGTCGATGTCCATCTGGCGCGCGTTGATCTCGCCGGTGTGGAGGGAGATAAGTTCGGCCTGCGCACCAGCCCCCAGCAGTGCGCCGAGAGGCTCTTCGAGCTCGACGCGCTCAACGCCGTCCGTGGCCAGGATTGCGACCTTCCTGCCGTGCAGTTCGTTGGTCATGGTGCGTGGTTCCTTCCAGTTGCAGGCGGGGGACCGGTTCGGATCTGCGCTGCCGCCGCTCAGCTGCCGTCGAGGTGGAGGAGAACCTTGGCACAACGGTCCTCGCAGTGGCCGAAATGCTGGTCAGGCCGGGGCCCGGTCCAGCGACAGCTCCTGGGAGACAATCCAGGACGGCTTAGCCTTGCCCTGCTCGGTCAGCCCCCACAGCTGCCGGTTGAAGGAGGTGTGCTGACGGATGCCAGAAGACCGCCCCGAAAGTTGCCGAGTTCGGCCCCGCGACGCCGATGGCGTTTACGGAATCAGGCGAATGCTGGCGGCCGTGGCGCCTCCTTCCATCGCGCGGCCACGCTGAGGGCCCCCGCTCATGACGGCATAGCGGGGCCGGTCGTCAGAAGGCCGTCGCCGCGGCCTCGGCCACGGTCTGGTCCTGCACACCGCTGCCGCCGCTGACGCCCACCGCGCCGACGATCCGGCCGCCGTGCCGCAGCGGGACACCGCCCGCGAAGATCATGACGCGTCCATTGTTGGATGCGTTGATCCCAAAGAACTGCTCACCGGGACCCGCGTTGGCGGCCAGGTCGGCGGTACTGATGTCGAAGGCCCGGGACGTGAAGGCCTTGCTGATGGAGATATCGATGCTTCCGATCCAAGCCTCGTCCATCCGGATGTGCGCGACAAGGTTGCCGCCGACGTCGACGACAGCGATGTTGCTCGGCGAGCCGATCTCGTCGGCCTTGGCCTCCCCCGCAGCGACGACTCGCCGGGCGTCCTCCAGGGACACGGACTCCGTCTTTAAGGTCATGGCAAGGTCCTCTTTCTGCTGTGGGTACGCGGTTGTGTACCCGCAGCCTGGTGTATTCCGACCCTGCGCGCCTCTGCCTACCAGGCCGAGCCTCGTGTGCTCCGATGCGCACGGCAGGCCCACCCCGCCTCTCCGCCGGTCGGAACGGGCACCGGGTTGTACAGGTAGCGGCCCACATACTTGACGCCCTCCGCCTTGAGCGCCGCCGCACGCGCCGGAGTGATCTTGGTGACGCAGTCGCAGGCTTCACCCTTGCGGGACTGGTCGCCGAAGGAGACGAGCAGCGAGGCCCATGTGGAGAAGTCGCCCGCTCCGGTGACCGGCAATTTGACGTACGCCTGGAACTCGCGAACCGCGTCGGCCAGGCCGGCGGTGAAACTTCCCTCGAATGCCACACCGTAGCGCCTGTTGAAGATCATGGCCGCGGTGAACAGGAGGACCCAGGTGCCCCTCGCACCGACCGTGATCGTGTGCCTCTTCAGGCCTTCCTGAGTGCCTGAGCCGAAGTTCCCGTTGGCCGTACCGTCGGCCATGCCTATCTCGTACTGCACGGCGTAGATCATGGCCTTGGCCACATCGCGCGAGTAGATCCCGTCACACGGGACGATGAAGAAGTCCTGCCGGTTGACGTAGCGTCCGTTGAGCCACTGCTGAATGCTGCGGACGGAGTCGGAGCCGTTGGCGACGCCGACATAGGCGTCCATGTTCAGCAGGCCCTTGAACACCTTCGGCACGAGATCGCTGCCCCGGTAGACCTGGTCCACGCCCATGCGCTGCTTGAGCAGCGAAATCGAAGAAGCGACCCGGTCACTGAACTTGCCGTCGATGCCGCCGCCGTCATAGCCCTTGCAGTACAGGGCGGACTGGACGATGCGTATGAAGTCCGCCGAGGGTGCGGTGGAAGCGTTGACGACCGGATGCTTCGTCTGCAGAGCGAACAGCGTTCCGGGTCCGAAGCTGTTGGACAGGGAAGCGATCCCCAACTCCCACTGCAGAGCGCGAGTAAGGGCATACATCGTATTCCAGCTGGTCTGCCCGTCCTCCTTGACGGTCATGCCGATGCGGCTGCCATAAGTCCCGTTCCCGGGATTCTGGTCGTGCCCCCACTCGAACTGAGGGCAGCGAGATCTACTGGGATTCCGTCGACATCCTGATGCTCGCGCTCGCAGCGGCGGGCATGGCGGTCGTTTCCGTCGTCGGCGCACTCCCGCTCGTGGGACGGCGCGTCGACCCGGAACTGATCCGGCGCGACTGACCACGGCACTTGACCACTCCTGGTTCCGTCGGTCCGGCCCGCTCCGCATCGAGCGGGCCGGACCGGCTCACCCCGGTCCGTCGACGCCGCTCGCGAGGATGTCAGGCCGCCAAACCGAAGGTCAGCCTTTTCTGCGTTCCAGGACGCGACGGGCCGCCTCCGCCTCTGCCGCGGGCGGCGACAGCTCGTCGAGCGTGTCGAGTTCGTCGTCTGCCTCCAACTCTGCTTCCCAGGCGGCAGCGAGGCGCTCCTGCTCGTCGGGGGGTGCGGCGTCGACGGTCTGCCGGTCCTCCGGGTTCAGAGCCGCCAGAAATCTAGCCACCGAGTCCATCGGCATGCCGTACTCCTCGTCGCTGGGCAGCGTGTTGATTCCCGCCCAGCATGGTCACTCGGCTTCCGGTCGGTCGCCTGACACGGCTTCGGCACACTCGGATGGCCGCAGTGCGGACGGGCAGCCCCGGCAGACGCCCGCCAGCGGCCGAACCCGCGGAACCCGCGGATGGCCTCTCCGTGGTGATGTGTCGGCCGGGGTCACTCGTCCGTGGTGTCCTCGGGCTCCCAGCGCAGCAGGTCGCCCGGCTGGCAGTCGAGTACCTCGCAGAGTGCGGCGAGTGTTGTGAAGCGGACCGCCTTGGCGCGGCCGTTCTTGAGTACGGCCAGGTTGGCGGGGGTGATTCCTACGCGGTCCGCGAGTTCGCCTACGGACATCTTGCGTCTGGCCAGCATCACGTCGATGTCGACGGCGATGGGCATCAGATGACCTCGTCCAGGTCGGCCTGGAGTTGTGCCGCTTCGGTGTCCCGGGCGACGGCCTGGGCGAGGAGCGTTCTCAGTACGAGGACGATGAGGGCGACTCCCAGGATGGCCAGGCCGATTCCGCCCATGATGAGGGTGACTCCCGGGTCGTCGCGCTGGCCGGGTGCGTTCAGGGCGGTGACCGTGAACCATACGAGTGCGGCCGTGACGATCGCGCCGATGATGGTGTCCACGTACCGGAAGGCCGCGTGGGAGAACACGGTTCCGCGTCGGACCATGGTCACCAGTCGCCATACGCAGACCAGGGCGACCTGAGCCGTCCCGATGCCCAGGATCGTGACCAGGCGCAGCGGGGTCAGCGGGAGTGAGCCGTCCTCCGGGTCGTTTCCGCTGATCAACGCCCAGGCCATCAGGACCTGTACGAACACGCTGCCGGTGAGCACCACCGCGAGCACGGCGCGCAACGCGCGCACTGTCAGTTTTCCCATGCCCCTGTCTTCTTTCCCATGACCCTGCTACCCCATCGATCTACGATCGGATCTATCGAATATCGATACAGGCGGCAAGCGTGAGCGGGGTAATCCCCTTGGGAGGGCGCGGATCGCCCGGTACGGTGCGGATATGCGCTTTTTCTACTTTCTCTGAGTCCGGGCACGGCTGACATCGCCGTTTCTGCCGCCCGCCGACCCTTCGCATCCTCAGGGAAAGTCTCATGCGCGAACGCGCCCATACCGCTGTACCCGCTGCCGTGGCGCAGCTGTCCGTCAAGGACGTCACCAAGTCCTACGGCACCCGGACCGTCCTCGATCAGGTGTGTTTCACCGTCCGACCGGGCGAGAAGGCCGCTGTCATCGGTGAGAACGGTTCCGGCAAGTCCACCCTGCTGCGGCTGCTGGCCGCGGCCGAGGTGCCGGACTTCGGGGAGATCACCGTCAGTTTCGCCGGCGGGACCGGTCACCTCGGCCAGACCCTCGACCTCGGCCCGGACCGCACCGTGCAGGACGCGGTCGATCTCGCGCTGGCCGAACTGCGCGCCATGGAGGGCCGGTTGCGCGAGGCGGAGGAACGGCTCGGCCGGGCTTCGGAGGATGAACTCGCCGCGTACGGGGAGCTGTTGAACGCCTACGAGGAGCGCGGCGGATACGAGGCGGACGCCCGCGTCGATGCCGCCATGCACGGGCTCGGGCTCGCCGGCATCACCCGGGAGCGTGTGCTCGGCTCGCTCTCGGGCGGTGAGCAGTCGCGGCTCGCGCTCTCCTGCGTGCTGGCGGCCTCCCCCGAACTGCTGCTCCTCGACGAGCCGACCAACCACCTCGACGCGGCGGCCGTGCGCTGGCTGGAGGAGCATCTGCGCGTGCACCGGGGCACCGTCGTCGCGGTCACCCACGACCGCGGCTTCCTGGAGAACATCGCGACCACGATCCTCGAGGTCGACCGGGATGCCCGCACGGTGCGCCGGTACGGCGACGGCATCCTCGGATACCGCGCGGCGAAGGCGGCCGCCCGGCGCCGGGCCGAGCAGGAGTACGCGCGGTGGACCGAGGAAGTGGCCCGCGCCGAGGAGTTGCTCGAAGCCTCGGGCAGGCGACTGGCCGTCACCGGCAAGGACCCGGGGCAGGGTTTCGGCAAGCACCGGCGCTCGCACGAGGCGAAGCTCGGCGGACAGGTGCGTTCCGTCCGCGAGCGGCTGGCTCACCTGCGCCGCAACCCGGTGGCGGCGCCGCCCCGGCCGCTGCGCTTCACGGCGGCTCTTGCGGCGGTGGGCGGCACGCATCACGCGGGGCGCCGGCTCGTCGAGCTGGACGACGTACGCGTCGGCGAGCGGCTCCGTCTGGAGGGGACGCTGACGATCGCGCCCGGGGAGCGGCTGCTGGTGACGGGCGGGAACGGGGCGGGCAAGACGACGCTGCTGCGTGTCCTGGCGGGCGATCTGGAGCCGGACGCGGGGACGGTGTGCCGTGCGGGACGGATCGGCTACCTGGCCCAGGAACTGCCCGCGCGTTCCCCGCGGGTGCCGCTGCTCGCCGCCTTCGCGGCCGGGCGGCCCGGGCCGCCGCAGGAGTACGCCGAAAGGCTGCTGGCGCTGGGGCTGTTCCGCGAGGAGGACCTGGACGTCCCGGTGGCGGAGCTGTCCGCGGGCCAGCGGCGGCGGCTGCAGATCGCCCGGCTGGTGACTCGCCCCGCGGACCTTCTCGTACTCGACGAGCCGACCAATCACATCGCGCTCGACCTGGTCGAGGACGTTCAGGCGGCGCTCGCGGCGTATCCGGGAGCGGTGGTCGCCGTCTCGCACGACCGCGGTTTCCGTGAGCGCTTTTCAGGGGGGCGGCTGGAGCTGCGGGGTGGGCGCAGGTGCTGACCCGCGCGCCGCGCGCCCGGGCGGACTCGCATCGTGAAGCCCGGCATTCCGGCATTCCGGCATTCCGGGATACGGGTCCGGTGCGTCCATCCCTCAACGCTCCCGTCAGGAAGGCGGGTGGACACTTCGGCTCCGGCGGGGCCGGCCGACGGCTGATCCCGCCCACCGAGGATCCCGTCCGCTCCCGGGTGGCGGGGAGGTCGTACGGCGGGTTCGACCCGCGCGGGCCGAAGTGCGGGTGTGGGTATGACAAAACCGGCCCCGGTGCGCCGGTGAAGAGCGCATCGGGGCCGGTTCCGGTTCGAGTCGCTGCCGCCTCTACAGGCGAGTGGCGACGTCCGTCACGGGGTCAGCGGTGGTGGCATTCCTTGTGGGCGGGGACCCAGACACGAGTCCACTGCCCGGGGTGCCAGCGGTGGTGGCGGTCCCGGTAGGCCGGGTGCCACTGCCGTGCCCAGTAGCCGGCCACCTTCACGCAGCGGTGCGGCGCCGCCGAGGGCCGGCGGTGGTCCTGCGGCCCCGCCGAGGGGCCGCGGTGGTCCTGCGGCCCCGCCGACGGTCGGGGGTGGTTCTGCGGGGCGGCCGACGCGGTGCCGACCGTTCCGACGACGGCTCCCGCGGCCAGGGCCACCGTCGCCGCTCCCAGGGCCGCGGCCCTCTTCAACCCGTTGATCATGTTCGGACCTTTCCGTGCGAGCCGGAGCTGACGCCCCGGCACTGCCCGGACCGTTCGGCCGGGCACGCAGTGATCCTCACGCCCGGATGCCGCCAAATCGCCACAGAACACTGCCTCTTATGAAATGCACATCAATTTCTCATTCGGCATAAATTGTCATATTCGCGTACTATTGGCACGTCTCGTCGCATGTCGACGTCCTGCACGCGCAGCGCCGCTCGCGGGGTGCGGGGCGCGGTGCGCTCCTGCTGTGATCCGGTCTGCCGCTAGTCGCTCAGGTGGTCGCGGGAATCCGACAGGCGGAGATCTCCAGCCCACGTCTCGCACCGGACTCGGCCGGAGGGGAACGTGATCTCCAGGGCGGACCGCCCGCTGTCCGAGCCCTCTTCCCGCACCGCCAGGACTGTCTCGCCGAGGTGATCCGCAAACGGCGTACCAACGCTGACCGGTCCCACTTCGATACGGCCGTACTCCGCCATGTCGTATCCCTCGCAGGGGGCGGACGTCTAGACGATCAGGCACCAGTCGGAGCCGGTCGTGATGTGGGGGGCGACCTCGTCGCTGTCGATCAACCACACATCCAGCGGGTCGGACGGAGCCTGCGCGCCTTGCAGGTGCCGGGACACGATCACCCGCTCAAGGCGCCGCCCGACCAGGTACGCAGGACGTACGCCGGCTCCATGCAGCGGGCACTGGTTCAGCCTCTCGGACTCCACTCCACGACCGTACCGTCGGCCAAAGCCCCAGCTCACCCGTCGTTACGGGACTGCTCTTGGGTGGTGGCGGGCGCCGGTCGTCAGGTCTGGACCGGTGCACTCCCGCTCGGTGCGTCCTCTGCACGTACGGCGCGGGCCCGGTGGAGTGTCCGGCTCAGGCCTGCCAGTGCCGTGGCTGTTCCGGCTCCGAGGGGGGCGAGGGGCCAGTACTCGATGGTGTTTCCGAAGGCCGCGCATCCTATGAGCGCGAAGCTCGCCGCCAGTGCGACCAGGAATCCGAACGCCCAGGATGCAGCCCGCTCCTTCCGGTCCAGCCGTACCCGGCCGTCGCGGCCGGCCAGGCGCGCGGCGGCGGCCAGGGCGAGGGCGATCAGATAGCCCGTGATCAGCGGGTAGAGCAGGAACAGGGCCATGTCCCACCCTCCGGGGTGCCAGCCGCGCCAGACGTCACGCCCGTCGACCTCTACGACCCGCCCGTGCCACAGGCCCGCCTGGACCCGCTGCCCCTCCTGGAGGCCGTTCGCGGAATCGTCCGCGACGCCGTTCGCCGTCTTGGTCTCGTCGCCGATGCGCAGTTCGATCGTGTACGTGGTGGTGACGGTCCATTCGCCGCTGCCGCCGTCCTGGCCTCCGCCGTCCCTCCCGCTGGTCGTGTGGGACGTCAGCTTCGTGATGGTGGCCTCGGTCGTGCGCAGCGTTCTGTTCGACTGGGCGTGCGCGACGCCCGTCTCCTCGTAGGTGCGCAGGGCGAGCATCAGGATCAGGGCCGCCATGGCCAGGCGGAACGCCCAGCGCCATGCATGGCCGCGCAGCGTCCTGGGCCGACTGGTGCCCGGTCCCGTCCGCGACGTCGTGTTCCCGGTCTGCTCCTGTGTCATCGGACTCCCCCACTCCCCCGTCTTCCGGTCGGGAACGGACGAAAGCCGTCCCACCGGATCACACGCCGCACGGCCAGCCATGGTTGCGGTCGGCCAACCCGACCGGGACCCTGTGACCGGATGGTGGATGTCACCGCGCCTCCGCGGCCTGGCAGTTGCCAAATCCGGCGATGCCACGGACACGGCAGCTCGCACATGGCTGTCACCGAAGCTGTGAAGCACGGGGCCAGACCTGGTCGCGTCGGAACAACGCTCTCGCGGGTTGGCGGCGGCGCATCCGGACCGCTGGGTCACTGATTGCATCCCGTGAGGGCCGGGAGCTCGATGCGGTGGGGACGTGTGGTTTCCACCGGCGACCGGGGGTAGCGAAGTGGTGGCAACATCAGCGTCACCACCCGGGGCAAAGACCGCCCGTCAGACCCTCGCGTGGTCGCAGTCGT
>NZ_JBIASW010000034.1:0-32733 GCF_042891215.1 Streptomyces sp. NPDC001914 | reverse complement strand
CCAGACCTGGCCCCAACCCACCCACGCCGGCACCCAAGCCATCCGCATCAAACGACCCCAACCACCCGCCCCAGACCCTTAAAGCAACGGCATTGGACCTAGGGCACCGGTACGGACCTCGTGGCCTGGTGGTCTTCTGGGTGGTCACAGTGGTGCCGCGTCGTCCACCGTGCTGATTGCGGTTCCTCAGAGGTGGCTGTCCAGGAAGTCGCGCACCTCGGCGCTGGTCTTGGGTCCCGTGGCGTGTGCCACCGCCTCTCCCTGCTTCAGCAGGACGTAGGACGGGGCTCCGGTGATTCCGTAGCGCTTGGTCGCGGTCGGACAGCGCGTGATGTCGGTGCGGACGGCCGTCAGACGGTCTGCGTACTCGTCGGCGATGGCACCCACGACGAGGTCCATGGCCCGGCACGGCTCGATCGCCTTGGGCCATGTCCCGATGAAGTAGGCGAGGACCGGCACTCCGCTCATCTTGAGGATGAAATCGAACTCCGCGTCCTCCCGGGGTTGGTGAACCCGCTTCGTCATGATGGCTCCTGACCTCGCTTTCCGTCGTTTCCTCCCCATCATCCCCCGCTAGGGGCGGCAGGTCGGCCGGAAGATCGTCCGGCGCGGACGTCCCATAGACCTGCTGTCGATGAGTTCACCGTCCCCGGACGGTCTACCGAATGACACGACCGTTCTCGACAGGAGTGCCATGTCCACCATCCAGCCAGTGATCCTGACCGCCGACCAAGACGTCCTGCTCGGCTTCTACAAGAAACTGTTCGGCGCCGAGGAGATCTACCGCGTACCGGCGGAAGGCCCGCCCTTCTATCTCGGCCTGCGCATCGGCGACACCGACCTCGGGCTGGTGACCAAGGAGAACCCGGGAACCGGGGAGGCGCCGCGGATCCTGCTCAGCATCGGTGTCGACGACGTCGACGAGACGCTCGGCCGGGTGACTGCGCTGGGCGGCTCGGTGAGCGGCGCCGCCAAGGACATGCCATGGGGCCAGCGCGTCGCCCACATCAAGGACCCGGACGGCAACCCGGTGAACCTCACCCAGCCGATCCCGATGCAGTGACCTGGGGAGGGCAGTCGCGGAGGATCTTCCGGCCCTGCTCGCGGGCCGGCCGCTCAGCCCTGGCGCGGTTTGCGCATCCGGCTGAGCCCTGGCCGCGGCGGCCACGGGTTCTGCCGCCAGGCAGCTCGCAGGAGGCGTTCATCGGCGCCGGTCTCTCGTCGGGGTTCGTAGGTTTTCGTGATCATGTCCTGTCACCCCGGGCGCGGCGGCAGAAAAGAGATTGCCTCGGAGGCGGAGGTCACGTTGGGTGAGCGGCATGGCTGAACTACGTACCGATCGACTTGTCCTGCGCCGATGGCGCGACGCCGACCTTGAACCGTGGGCGGCCATGAACGCCGATCCCGAGGTTCGAGAGCACTTGGGTGATCTGCTTACCCGCGACCAGAGCGATGCATCCGTGGCGATGTTCCAGGCCGAGTTCGATCAGCGAGGCTATGGGTGGTGGGCGGTCGAGGTGGAGGCCACGGGCGAGTTCATCGGCTTCGCCGGCTTGGACGACGTGGACGAGGACATGCCGTTCACGGGCGTGGAGATCGGCTGGCGGCTCGCCCGCTCGGCCTGGGGCCAGGGCTACGCCACCGAGGCCGCGCTGACTGTCCTGGCCCACGGCTTCGACACCCTTGAGCTGCCTGAGATCCTCGCGGTGACGACAACCGCCAACTTGCGTTCGCAGGCCGTGATGCGCCGGATTGGCATGACCCGTGACCCGGCCGAAGACTTCGACGATCCCACCGCGCCCGAAGGTCCGCTGCGTCCGAACGTGCTGTACCGCGTCGCCCGTGGTGCGAGGACCTGACGTTCTCCTCGTACGGGTTGGGTGCGGGGCGGGGCGGGCGCGCCGAGGGCGCGCCCGCGGTGGGCTCAGCAGGTTGAGCTGCTGGAGATCCTTATGCCGTCGATCGTGATGCCGGCGCTCATGACAGTGGTGGTGTTCGGTCCGACGCAGAGGGTGCCGGCGTTGCTGCGCAGATAGGCGACGTCGTCGTTGCGGGTGTTGAGGACGATGTAGCCGTCGCGGGACGTCACGTCCTGGAATCCGCTGGTGACGACCTGGAACTTGGCGGCGGGGTGACCGGCATTGACGGCGGCCCGGTTCACGTAGAAGCAGACGTATGGGTACGCACAGCCGTGCTGGACCGGCTCGGCGTTCGCGGCCGGGGCGCCGGCCATGGTCGCGGCCGCGACCGCGCCGGTGACGACGGCGAGGTTCGCCGCTTTGCGGATGATGGAGTGCATCGGTCCCCCTGGGATTTCGGTTCGGTTCAGGTCGGTCGGTGAGCGGTGTCCGGCCGAGGGGACGGCGCCCGCCTGCGGGGCACAGGTCAGGGTGCCGGAGGTGTCCGCCGTCGTCCGCGGCGACAAGTCCGCGCACGGAAGCCTCTCATATGGCCGCACATGTGATCGACCGTCATGGTCTGTTCAGTTCGCGCGAGTTCATGTGCCGTACGGAACAGCTCCGGGACGTACCGGATGTGAGCCGTATTTCGTCATCGACGGGCGTGGCCTATCGGGCCGTAGGCGCTTTCGTCGCCGACCCAGTGCCGCATCAGGCAGCGTTCGCCCTGTCGGCTTGGGCGGGCTGTCTCGCTCCGGTGCCAACGCGTGGTATCGGCTCCTGCGGAAGTCTTGGATAGGCTCAAGCATGCGATCTCGAACAGGCGGCATGTGGTGGGGGACGACGATTGAAGCGCCGGACCCCAGCGGTTTGGCGAAGTTCTACGCCGAACTCCTCGATTGGCACATCGGGCACGAAGAGCCGGGAACAGCCATCGTTGCGGCCTCCCCGGCAGGACCGTTCTTCGTGTTCCAGAAGGCGGAGGGCTATCGGGCTCCGGTGTGGCCACCGGCCGACGGCGACCAGCGCCCGATGATGCACTTCGACTTCCAGGTCGGCGACCTGGACTCGGCGGTCGCCGAGGCAGTCGCACTGGGAGCCACCCTCGCGGAGGTCCAGCCGCAGGGAAACGTCCGGGTGCTGTTCGACCCGGCCGGCCACCCTTTCTGCCTGTGCCGCGACGGCGAATAGATCAGGCACCGTTCGCCCCGTTGGCGCCTCCCCGCATCGACGTCAAGGACACGACGCAATACAGCGCGCCGCCCAGTCTCCTGGGCGGCGCGCAGGCATCCGACTGAGTTCAGGCTGTTCCGAAAGTGGCTGACGCCACGGTCAACACCTACGAGCCCAGCTGCACCCCGCCTGGAGCACCGATTCAACTACGGTGCGGCTTACCGGCGAAGATCAGTCCGTCGCGTCCGTAGGGGCTTTCGGCGATGAGGAAGCCATTGACCGTGCCGAGGAGCTCCGCCTCCGTCTGATCAGTCAGGGATGCGAGACGCTTTCCGCTCCTGGCGTCCAGGGTCACGAGGCTGAGCATGCCCTCCTTCTTGCTTCCAGTCAGCAAGTAGACGGTTTTGCCGTCACTGAAGCCACGCCGCCCGGCCTCGACCACGGTGCCGGCTGCTTCCCAGCGCTTGGTGCCGCTCTGATCGTAGGCAACTACGCCGGTGCCGGAGGCGACCACGACGATGTTGCCGTCCTCCGCCCGGACCTCACCATGAACCTCAGCGACTCGTTTGCCGGTGACACCGTCGAGGAACAACACGGTCCCGCCGCCGTCACGTCCGCGGCGGGAGACCACCACGTGATTGCGCACGTTGTACACGGTGGTGCCGTATGCCTTGCCCAGGGCCACCGTCCACATGGCGACACCTTTGCGAGGGTCGATGCGCATGAGACGCCCGGTGTCCGCGTATGAGTCCAACTGCTTGTAAATCAGGGCGTAGTTGCCACCGAAGTCCCCGGTGTCGAAGTCGTCGGCGGTCTGCACGGAATCGCTCTTCATCCAACGCTTCCTGCCCGACTCCAGATCCAGAGCAGCCGTCGTCCATCCGTAATGCGAAGCACCCGTGACCAGTACGACGCCTGCCCTCGGCCTGAACTCGATGTTCCCGGCCCGACTGGCCCCCTTGATGACTCTGGTGGACCAGACTGGCTTTCCGGTGCGCCCGTCGAGGCGCGCCACGAATTCGCCCACGACGCTCTGGTCGGTCCCGTCAGGTGACAGCTTTCCCCAGCTGACGATGAAGTCGTCGCCGACGGGCCATGCCTGCTCGGCGTACCCGGACTGCACGGACGACTTCCATCGCTCAACGCCGGTGGCCGGATCGTAGGCGACCAATGTCGATTGGTCGTCCGGCAGTGTCAGTACGACTCCGGCACCGACCGCGATCGGCTTGTTGCTGAGCTCACGCGGATGCGATGCGAGCGCCCGTGGCCCGTAGGGACCCGGTTCGGCAACTGAGGCCGTCGGAGCGGAGGCGACATGAGCGGGACCGGAGTCGGCGCTGCATGCAGTGGTGGCGGAGATGCTGACGGCTGCCAGCAGGAAAGTGATGCTGAAGCGGGGACGGGAGGCAGAGGGCATGGCGAGTTCCTGAGGTGCGAAGGTCCGACCGCGCGGGGGTGGTGCTCCAGACCTGGTCGGCGATGGCAGCGGGATGGCAGTGGCGAGACGCGTCCGTCCGTTGGGGGATCGCCGATCAGCCGACTACCGGAGGCTTACTCGAGTAATCGGTCGGACAGTTGGATCTTCCTATCAGCTCCTGAAGTGACCTGTCACCCCTCGTGACCTGCGATGCCTGCACATCCATGCCACAAGCAACACAGACCGGACGCACGAGGTGACCTCGCGACTGCGGCCCCCGAAGCGGACGCACGATAGTGCGCCGATCCAGGCGAGCCGCAGACGGCGGTGACCAGGATCGAGGGCGTCGCAGGATGACTCTCTCCCGGCATTCGGGCACCGGGTTCATGTGATGCAGCCGGGACGTCAGCGCCAGGCACGGGCGCGGGCGACCCGGGTGACCGATCGCGCTCGACGCGGACGGCCTGCCGAGCGAGGAACCGTGGCAGGCCCAACTACATCAAGCAGGTCATGATCCCCCGTTCGAAGGCCAGTTCCTGACCATGACACGCAAGACAAGACTCACCCGCTACGCCCTTGCCGCTGCCCTCGCGGGCGGACTCCTGACGGGCTGCACATCGGACGACGAGTCCCTGACGTACCAGACGGACTACAGCAATCACCGACCGCTGAAGGTCGTCGGCTACCCCTCCACGGGAAGTCTCCAGACCGTGCAGGCGGCCGTGTGGCGGCTCGCCGACGGCGACGTCTCCGGACTGGCCGAGCTCGCCGTCGACGACACGCACGCCAACGCCACAGCCCGCAACTGGGTCAAGGCCTTCGGTCCCGCCGCCGAGGGAGACGTGACGGCGGACTTCTACGACGAAGGTTCCGTACGGCAGGTCGTGGTCCTCTACTTCGCCAAGAGCGGCCAGATCAAGGAGATCGAGGCCCGTAGGGGAAGGGAGGACGACTCCTGGGGCCTGACCCTTGCCGAGCCCGACCCGGCCGAGGTGACGGCCAAGCCCACATGGGCCCCGTCGAAGCCGGGCCACTCCGGTTCCCGCACCGTCGGCGCCGCATCCGGGAACTAGTGCCGCATCAGGCAACTGGTGCGGGGTGGCTGGTGGAGCACCCTCATCGGCTTGCTCCAGGACCCGTACGAGCGTGGAGCAGTCGTATGCGAAGATTCGCGCGTCAGGCTTTGGCTGACCTGGCCGATCCAATGGTGCTCGGCGGTCGGCGCGCCAAGGAAGAGCACATGCGTACCACCATGATCAACGCCGCACGGGCAGTCGCCGTCGCCGTCGGAACGATTCTTGCCACTGGCTGCGGCACGGACCTCGCTCCCGCCGACCACGCTGCGGCCACGGCCCACACCCACGCCTCTTCTTCTTCGGCACCGGTGTCTTTCGGCCAGAAGGCCGTTCGGAGAGAGCTGCAGGCGGCCGTCACAGCAGCGGGACTGACAGGCGGCAAGGTGGAGGCGGGGTTCGGCAGGCACCAGGAGTCACACTCCCTCGTCGACACGGGGAAGAAGGGTAAGGCTGCCGCACTCGGCACCCGGCTGACTCCCTGCGTAGTCACGTGGGTGCCGACGGACCAGTACCGCCCCCTGCGCGCCGCCGATTCGGCTGACAGGCAGCGACAACTGGAGGCGATGCTGTCCGGCCTCACGGCACGGGGCTGGAAAGAAGGCACACCTCGACAGACGGTACCCGTCGGGGGCAGTAGTACCTACTTCATGGCCTCGTACAAGAAGAAGGGCTGGTTCCTGCACGCCCGGCATCTCACGGCACCCTCACTCGACCAGGTGACGGTCATGGTCACGGAGACGGTCTGTTTCAACCGGCTCACCGACGAGGAGCGAGCCCTCATCGAGCACTAGGCGGTTTGGTTCCTGTCTCGGGGGTGTTGGGCGGCGTGCTGTGCAACCTGCCATAAGGGCTGGCGGGCGCTTTGAGGGACGCTGAGGTCCGGTTGCGCCTGCAGAGCGGCGAGGTACGCCAGATCCGTGTTCTGGCCAGCCCCATGAGGAAAGGTCTGTGGCCTTCCTCGACGAAGAAGAGGCACCGTTCTGAGCTGCCGACCGCTACCGGCGGGGAGTCTCCACAGGTCGAGCGTCGCTTGACGCAGCGCCAACGCCGCATCGTGGCGCTGCCGCCTACCAGTTACCGCGTAATGCCGTCGTCGAGTCCAGCGATGACTCTGACGTCTGCTTCGGACATACCCAGAGCCTTGGCGATCTCCTGGGTGACATACGGCTCCGGGTTATGCCTTCCGCTGCGAAGCATGAGGATGGTGGACATCGATCGTGCGGTTTCCCTTGCATCGGGCGTCCAGGGGCGGCCGCTGGTGAAGTGGACGCCAGCCTTGCAGGTGCCAGGTGCCAGGTGCCAGGCGCCACCGGCGACGAGAAGACGCCCCCGCCCATCCGGACGCCCCCGCCCGCCCTGGGCGTGTCGCGGGATCCCCAGGTCGGAGGGTGGTGCACCGTCGAGGTCGTGACGACGACTGCGCAGCGCCCGCCCACAGCTCCGGCCCGGGGCATGGCCTGGATCCCCGGCGGCTCGTTCCTGATGGGCTCCGAAGACTTCTATCCGGAGGAGCGTCCGGCGCATCAGGTGTCGGTGGACGGGTTCTGGATGGACGAGCATCCCGTCACCGTGGCCGCGTTCCGCCGCTTCGTGAAGGCGACCGGCTACGTCACCGTTGCCGAGCGCCCGGTGGACGCACGCGACTATCCGGGTGCCGACCCTGCCGATCTCGTACCGGGGGCGCTCGTCTTCTCCATGACCCGCGGCCCTGTGGACCTCGACGACTGGCGCCGTTGGTGGGACTACCGTCCCGATGCCTCCTGGCATCACCCGCAGGGGACGAACACCACTCTGAACGGGCGCGAGCGGCACCCGGTGACCCAGGTCGCCTACGAGGACGCGCGGGCCTACGCCGAATGGGCCGGCAAGGATCTGCCGACGGAAGCGGAGTGGGAGTTCGCAGCCCGCGGTGGCCTCGACTCCGCCGTCTTCCCGTGGGGTGACGACTTCACGCCCAAGGGCCGCAGGATGGCCAACACGTGGCACGGCCGCTTCCCCTGGGAGTACGAACCCCGCGGCAAGACCAACCCTGCCCCTGGCACCACCCCGGTCGGCGCATACCCGCCCAACGGCTACGGGCTGTACGACGTGGTCGGCAACGTATGGGAATGGACAACCGCCCATTTCACCTCCCATCACCCCGCCCCCGACCCCGCCCCCGCCCCCGCACCGAGCGCCTGCTGCGCACCACGCAACGCTCGCGTCGACACCCCGCGCGAGCCCGCCCCGGACCCCGTCAGCTCACCGATGGAGCCGTTCCCCCGACGGGTGATCAAGGGCGGCTCCCACCTGTGCGCACCGAACTACTGCCTGCGCTACCGTCCCGCAGCCCGCCAGGCACAGAGCGAGGACACAGCTAGCTGCCACCTGGGCTTCCGCTGCATCCTGCGCTGACCGATTGACCGATTGACCGATTGACCGATTGACCGACCCGGCGGCGCCGCCCGGCTCGCTCGGCGGCTTTGCCCGGTTCGCTCGGCGGCGTCGACCAGTCCGCTCGCCGGCGTCGGCCGTCCGGCCCGACGACGCCGCCCGGTCCGCCCGGCCGCGTCAGGATCCTCCGACCGTTCCCCCGGTCGGCCGATGTCCCACGCACGCCGACCTGCGCTCGTCCGGCCGCAGGCCAAGTATGGAGCGCAGGAGTCCGCACCGAGCCGGGGTGCGGGCATGCTCGTGGAAGGCAGGACCCGTGGCTTCGACATTCCGCGGCGTGGTGAACCTCGACGTCCGTGACTCCGTGCCCGACTGGTCCGCGTACGAGCAGCCCAAGGCACCCGCAGGGGCACCCAACGTGGTGTACGTCGTCCTCGACGACGTCGGTTTCGGCGCGATGAGCTGCTACGGCGGACCGATCGAGACCCCGCACATCGACCGCCTGGCCGAGCAGGGCCTGCGCTACTCGCAGTGGCACACCACCGCACTGTGCTCCCCGACCCGCTCCGCACTCCTGACCGGGCGCAACCACACCACCAACGGAATGGCCTGCATCAGCGAGGCCGCGATCGGCTTCCCGAACGCCAACAGCCACATCCCGCCGGAGTGCGCGACACTCGCCGAGGTCCTGGTCGAGCGCGGCTACAGCACCGCCATCACCGGCAAATGGCACCTGTGCCCGGAGGACGAGATGAACCTCGCCTCCACCCGCCGCAGTTGGCCGCTCGGCCGCGGCTTCGAGCGCTTCTACGGCTTCCTCGGTGCCGAGACCAGCCAGTGGTACCCCGACCTGGTCCACGACAACCACCCCGTGGAACAGTCCGCCACCCCCGACGAGGGCTATCACTTCGGCGTCGACATCACCGACAAGGCCATCCAGTACATCGACGACGTCAAGGCCATCGCACCCGAACGGCCGGTCTTCCTCTACTACGCACCGGGCTGCGCCCATGCCCCGCACCAGGCACCGAAGGAATGGATCGACCGGTATCACGGCCGCTTCGACGCCGGGTACGAGGTGATGCGCGAGGAGATCCTGGCCCGTCAGAAGGAACTGGGACTGGTCCCGGACAACACCCAACTGCCGCCGATCAACCCGATCGGCTCCCCGGACACGCGTACGGGGCCGGGCGGAGAACCCTTCCCCGCACTGGACTTCACCCGCCCCTGGGCGGAACTGAGCGCGGACGAACGGCGCCTGTTCGCGCGGATGGCCGAGGCGTACGCCGGGTTCCTCTCCCACTGTGACGACCAGGTCGGCCGGCTCGTGGCCTACCTCGAGGACATCGGGCAGCTCGACAACACGATCTTCGTGGTGGTCTCCGACAACGGTGCCTCCGGTGAAGGGGGTCCAAACGGTTCGGTCAACGAGAACAAGTTCTTCAACAACGTCGCGGACGACATCGACGAGAACCTGGCCATGATCGACAAGATCGGCGGCACCGAGACCTACGGTCACTATCCCAACGGCTGGGCCATGGCGTTCAACACGCCCTTCAAGATGTGGAAGCGTTACTCCTTCAACGGCGGCACCTGCGACCCGTGCATCGTCTCCTGGCCGTCAGGGATCGCCTCCCGCGGAGAGGTCCGCACCCAGTACCACCACGCCATCGACATCGTGCCCACCGTCCTGGACTGCATCGGTCTGGACATGCCCGAGACCGTACGCGGCCATGTTCAAGTCCCCCTCCAGGGCGTCAGCATGCGCTACTCCTTCGACGCCCCGGCCGAACCCTCGGCGAGGACCACGCAGTTCTACTCGATGCTCGGAACCCGCGGCATCTGGCACCAGGGCTGGAAGGCCGTCACCACGCATCCCGCGATCAGCGGCTGGGGCAACTACAGCCAGGACACCTGGGAGCTCTACCACACCGACGAGGACCGCTCCGAACTCAACGACCTCGCCGAGCAGCAGCCACAACGCCTCACCGAGCTGATCGGCCTGTGGTTCTACGAGGCAGGAGTCAACCACGCCCTGCCGCTGGACGACCGTTCCGCACTGGAGATCCTCTCCACCCCACGCCCACAACTCACCCCGCCCCGCGACCGTTACGTCTACCGGCCCGGCGGCTCCGAGGTCCCCGAGGCGGTCGCCGTCAACATCCGCAACCGCTCGTACAACATCGGCGCACTCGTCGACATCCCCGGCCCCGGTGCCCACGGTGTGCTCTTCGCCCACGGCGGCCGCTTCGGCGGACACACGCTGTTCGTCCGCGACAACCGCCTGCACTACGTCTACAACTACCTCGGTACCGATCACCAGTTGATCACGGCAACCCAGGAACTCCCACTCGGCGAAAAGCTCATCCTCGGAGCGTCCTTCGACAAGGACGGCGAGATCACCCCCGGCGTCGCCACAGGCATCCTGAGCCTCTACCACGGAGACCACAAGGTCGGCGAAGGCCGGATCAAGACCCAGCCCGGCCGCTTCACCCTCGCCGGAGAAGGCCTCACCGTTGGCCGCGACAGCGGCGAAGCCGTGACCGACCGCTACCCAGGCACCGCCCCCTGGACGTTCACCGGCGCCACCCTCCACCGCGTCGCCGTCGACGTCAGCGGCCACCCCTACATCGACCTTGAGACCGAGGCTCAGGCCATGCTCGCCCGCGAGTGACCGACCCGGACAGCCAGAACGCACAACCAAGACAGCCCGGGCGGGAGTTGGAGTGTGATCGGGCGAGTGCGGACTCCTCGCTCGATCACGTCCCGCGCCGGCGACTTCCTGGGAATGCCCGAGGGGGCGCGGTTGCGGAACCCGATCGAGGCTGCCCGTAGCCCCAGCGGAACGCGCCGCAGTGATCACATGCGTGAAGGGCGGATGCCGAGGCACGTCCTTGGGGTCGTGGTAGCCGTCGCGATCAACCGGTCAAGCCCATCGAAAGGGGGAGCCCGATGGCTCTGTCCCGTCAGGCCCTCGAATTCGCCGCCGAGATCTTCAACCACGACTGGTCTGACGCCCCGTACCGGGCGGACCAGGCAGGCCACCGGCGGGCCACTGATCGGGCCGGGGAGGTCCTCACTCGGGAGGAGACGAACCGCGTACGGGCCAACGTGATGCTCGTCGTGGCCCAGGTGCTCGGTTACCAGGACCCGAATTTCGACCCCTACGAGTTCGCCGAGACCTGCGGCGTGGAGGAATTCAGCGCCACCGAGGTCCAGGCCGGCCTGCGGATCAGCCTCGCGGGCCAGTACGCCACCCCGGGCACCTGGGACCACATGTAAGCGTGCCTCCTGCGGAGACCGGAGTCAGATGTGGGCCCTGATCTGCTTCACCGGGTGACCGAGTGTGTCACCGAAGGTGGCCAGTTCCACGTCCTCGAACCAGTCACGTCCGGGGTTCCAGATGGCGATCTCGAAGCGGGCGAAGCCACATGGCCAGTCGTAGTCCAACACGTCCAGCGACGTGGCGGCGCCGCAGCAGGGCACTTCCACGGTCAAGGTCGCGAAGCCGTCCTCGCCGTGCTCTTCCAGCAGGTCGCCGTACCACTCGGTGTCGATCGAGACGCCGCAGTGCGGGCAGCCGATCCTTTCCAGGTTCTCGCCGCAGTCGACGGGTGCAAGGGCGTCGTGCCAGGTCACGTCGATCTCGACCTCCACGCCATCGGCCAGGCCAGGAGCCAGGTCCGCTGCGAGCGCGGCAGTGCGCTCGGCCGCCGCCCGGTCGGGCTGCCACTGGGGATCGGTCGGAATGATCGACAGGACGTCTTCGCTCACGGGCTCACTCGATTCGTCTGGCACAAGCGTTGGGGGGTGTCGCGATCGTAGAGCCACCTGGCCGGCCGTCCGTTCCCCGGGTCCGTCACTTGTCAAGGGCAACGCCCGTGCCGACGAGGCCGCCGTCGACCCTGCCCGATCGATACGAGTTCTGCTTGAGCCGACGCTTGACGGGGCTGGTGACCTGGGCGTCGTCAGCCGCGACAGGGTTGCCGTCACCAGCGCAGCCATCGCCGAGACCGCACGCATTGCCGCTAGGCTGCGCCGATGCGCACGGTCGAGGTCTTGTTGGACGAGGCGGCGGACCTCGCGGTCCGGGCGGCCTGGCGGCGGCTTGCGGATGCGGGGCTGCCCAGTCAGGCGCGCCATCGATCCCCGACCAACAGCCCGCACCTCACGCTGGCCTCGTGCCCCGAGCTGACAACTCCGATCCGTTGGGCCCTGGGCGAGGCGGCCGCCATGCTGCCACTGCCGGTACGGATCTCCGGTGTCGTCCGCTACGAGCGACCCACCTCTGTGCTGGCCTGGGCCCTCGAACTCGACTCCGCCTTGGCCGACTTGCACGGCCAGGTGTGGGACGCGGTGGCCTCGGACAGCCCGCCCGAGACCCTCAACCCCTTGCACGACCCCAGGCGCTGGAGCCCGCACATCACACTCGGCCGTACCCGGCGGGCCGGCGCCTTCGCCGATCGGCGGGTCCCCGAACTGCTCCCGGCCCCGCCGTTGTCGGTCCAGCTCGTCACCCTGCGCAGTTACGACACCGAGACGGGCGCTCTGGAGATACTGGAGCCCCGTTTGTGAGGCGACCCTGCCTCTCACCGGTCGGTGCACCCGACGCGGTGATCCAGAGCGGGCGTCGGCGGATGGCCGCGTGCGGGGCGCGGGGCATCTCCTTGCGAGGACAGGGTGGCGTGGCATGGTCACCGAGCAGGCCGATCTACGGTCCGGGAAGATCGGGCCCGGATTTGGGCGGTACGCATCGCCACGCGAGCCCGGCGGCGGTCAGGTAGGCGAGTGCGCCGATGCCCATGCTGACGCGGATTCCCTGGCCGTACGTGGTGGCGTTGGCAAGCAGAGTGCCACCGAGGGCGACACCGGTAGCACTGCCCACTTGGCGGGCGGTGTTGAAGAGTGCGGAAGCCGTCCCGGAGTATGCCGGAGGTGCGGAGCCCATGACCGTGGAGGTGGTTCCGGTGAGTGCGAATGAGGTGCCGAATCCCGCCGCCATCATGGGGACGATGAGCAGGGGGTAGGCAGGGTCGGCCCCTGCCGCGGTCCAGCCCGCCAGGCCCGCGGAAGCCAGGAGCATCCCGGCGATCACCAGGGGCCGGTCTCCGGTACGACGGGCGAGTCGAGCGGACACGACGGAGGCGAACATGGTCATCGCCACCGCGGGGAGCAGCGCCACCCCAGTTTCGAGCGCGCTGAAGCCGCGCTGGTGCTGGAAGTACAGACTGGCGGTGAACACCATGGCGTAGAAGCCGAAGTTGAACAGCAGGCCGATGGCGCTGCCGCCGCCCAGGGCGCGCGAACCCAGCAGGTTCAGTGGGACGGCGGGAGATCGAGCCAGCCGTTCGCGGACCACGAACGCCACGGCTGCCAGTACGGACAGGCTCAGTCCAGCGAGAACCGCCGGCGCGGTCCAACCGCGTCGTCCGGCCTCGTTGAGTGCGCCCGTCAGCAAGGCCACTCCCGCCACCACCGCACACTGCGCGGGCCAGTCGACGGCACGGGAGACCAACCGGGGGGAAATCGCCACGTGGCGCAGTGTCAGCATCAGGCAGACGATGCCGACCGGCAGATTGATCAGGAACACCCATCGCCAGCCGACCGTGGAGACGAGCAGTCCGCCCAGCAGCGGCCCGGCCGAGGCCGCGGTACCGGCCATGGATCCCCACAGGCCGAAGGCCCTCGAACGAGCCGCCGGAGCGTGATACGCCTGCCGGAGCAACGCGAGTGAACCGGGCACGATCAACGCCGCCCCCAATCCCTCGACCAGGCGGGCCGCGGTCAGCACAGGGGCATTGGGTGCGAGAGCACAGGCGACGGAGGCCGCCGTGAACACGGCCACGCCCGTGCAGAAGATCCGACGGTTTCCCCATCGATCACCCAGTGCCCCGCCCAGGAGCAGGAAACCGGCGAAGGCCAGGGTGTATCCATCGGTGATCCACTGGATGCCCGTGACAGAAGCCGACAACTCCCGGCCGATCACCGGCGCCGCGACGCTCACGACCGTCACGTCCAGGATCACCATGAAATACCCGGCGCACACAGCGAACAGCGGGGCCAAGGACCGCTCCCCGTTCTGCCTGCCCGGCTGACCGGGGGAGGCGGACACCCGCTCGCCGCCCGGTTCTGCGAATGCCATACGCGCGGCCCCGTCCTGTTCAGAATCGGATGGGGGTCACAGTAATTTGGAGACGGCGATATATCCCGTTTCGCTCGCGAAGTGGCCGTCGCGTCGCAGTGGTTGGTCGGTTCGTCGAGGAGCAGCAGTTCGGGGAGGCTGCCAGCACGTAGGAGAGCGTGAGCCGGGACTGCTCACCGCCCGAGGGTGAGCCGAGCACCCGCTCCCGGGTGATGCCAGGAGGGCCAGCGGGGAGCCAGAGCCTGTGCATGGCGACATCGACGCGGGCATGCGCCTCCGTATCGGCCGCGCTCCCCGTGCCGTTCAACAGCTCCCCGTACGCGCCACGTTGGCTGTGGCCGTCGGGGTCGTTGTCGCGTGGAGATTTGCCTTGGAAAGGTCCCCGTCGAGGTGGGCGACCAGTCGCGGATCCATCATGCGCCGCCACAGCGCGGGAAACCACGCTACGACGATCATCGTTGCGTAGCCTGACGGAAGCTGAGGCGCTTCGTCGAAGTGCCTCAGCGTCTGGTACCGCCGAAGTGGGTTGGCGTGATGATCGGAGTGCCGCTGGAGCTGGAAGAGGAAGAGGTTGCTGACGACGTGGTTGCTGTTCCAGCTGTGCCGCGGCGCCACTCGTTCGTATCGGCCATCGGGGCGACGCTGTCGGAGTAGTCCGTAGTGCTCCAGGTAGTTGACGCTCTCCAGGAGACAGAATCCGGCGACCGCCTGCAGAAGCAGGTAGGGCAGCACCGTCATCCCGAAGACGCAGCTCAGGCCGGCGAACAGCGCCACGGTCAACGCCCAGGCCGTCAGGACATCGTTGTGCCGTCCCCACGCGCGACGGCCGCGGCGCTCGAGTCGACGGCTCTCAAGTCTCCAGGCCGAGCGGGCGCTGCCGACAACAGCCCGCGGCAGGAACCGCCAGAAGCTTTCGCCCATCCTGGAACTAGCCGGATCCTCGGGGGTGGCGACCCGAATGTGATGGCCGTGATTGTGCTCGACGTAGAAGTGACCGTAGCCGGTCTGCGCCAGTGCCAGCCGGCTCAGTTGCCGTTCCAGTCGCTCACGCTTGTGGCCGAGTTCATGGGCCGTGTTGATCGCCACCCCCGCCACCACTCCTGTGGTGGCTGCCAAGCCGAGTGCCTCTGGGACGGACAGGGCGCCGCTGGCCCACCGGTCGCATGCCCATATCAGGGCGCCGAACTGGAGCGGAAGGTACAGGTAGGTGCACCAGCGGTAATAGCGATCGGCCTCGAGGCGCCGCATGACCGCTTCGGGTGGATTCTCGCCGTCCTTGCCGCTCACCTGATCGATCAAGGGAAGGAGGACGAAGGCGAAGACCGGCCCCCACCACCACATCGCCCCGATGCCGGTCACGGCCGCTAGGCCACCTGCTTGAAACGGCAGTGTGGGCACTGCGAGCGCCAAGAGCCACAGATAGCGCTTCGGGTCACGCCACTGGTGGGCGTCTTGTGCGTGATCATGCATCACGGCATCTCTTTCGTGATCTGGTGCGCATGGAACGGAGTCTTGAGCGTGCCAGCGCACACAAGCCGCTGACAAACAGAGCGCAATGTAAACTTTCTGACTGACCATCACTAAAATGCTGCAGCATACGTGCCATGTCCTTGCGACACTGTCCAGCCCGCCGTCGAGTCTCGACTCCAAGACCGTGCACCGTTGTCGGGGCGCTGCCTCAGTGAGCAGCCGATCCCCGCCGCAGCCCCACCCCTACGCGGACCGGCTCAGCGGCCTCGGCCCGCTTGCTCGTGCGCGGTTGTGCATCCATGTGTACTTGCACGCGCGAAGTACGAGTGACATCCCTACAGTGACGGCCGGCATGTGAGAGGCGACGCCATGACAGAGTGGATGGTTCGGCCGGACGGTGGCCGTCCGCAGGGCCACGACTGTCCCCATGCCGCCGACGCGGGCCCGGCGCCGGCACCCCAGAGCCGCGTCTGCCTGGAGTGCTCCGCCCAGGGGCACGAGGAGACGCGTCTGAGGCTCTGCCTGACCTGCGGCCACCTCGGATGCAGCGACAGCGCGCCGGGCGCCCACGCCACCGCTCACTATGAAGCGAGCGGTCACCCCCTCGCACAGTCCGCAGAGCCAGGCGGGGAAGTATGGGCCTGGTGCTACGTCGATGAAGTGTTCCTGCGGCCGCGCGACGGCGGACCCGTGCGCCCGAGCGGGTCGACGACCCCAGCCGCGTCGTAGCCCGGGATCATGGGGAATCGGACCGGAATCATCTCGCCAACCCTTCCCGACCGGATCTTCAGGTCGAGAGGGTTCACGGCGGCGGCACGGACGTCGATTAGGACCTGACCCGGGCCCGGCTCAGGAACGTCGGCCTCGGAATCGGTCGAAACGGCCGACTTACTGCTTTTCGGTGAACTGCGGGTCCTTCTTTTGGTTGTAGATCTCCTCGCCGGATGCGTTGTAGGCGTGGACGTAGGGGATCGGTCCCGCATAGTGCGGGCCGGGGTTATCCGTGGAGAGAGCCGCCGCGTAGACGAATGCACCGCCTGCCATGACCGCTGGATACTGTTTCGGGTTGTCGCCGTAACTGATGGTGATCTTGGCAATGTCGGATGTGTAATGCCCGGCACCCATCACGAGGTATCTCCCCTTGCCGGCGGGCTCGAGGGTGGAGTCGAAATACTCGATCGAATGACCGGTGCCCCACAGGCGATTGTTGATAAACGTGGGCGGAGAATCCTGACTGCTGCCCTTGTCGCCCTTCGACTCGCATTGCACGTACTGATCGTCGGAGTTGACGGCGACCACCACGCCGTCCCCGTGCTGCGAGCGAATGGGAGCGCGGGCCGCGACCACCGCTTGGTACCGGGATGCATCCGAGCCCAGGCAGGCAGCCAGGATCTTGGCGACGGTCCTGGCCTGGATCGGAGTCGTCGTCCCGCTGGTGATGGTGAACGCGTCCGCGGTGGAAGTCGCGTGCGTCGAAGACGGCGCTGAGCCGGCTCCGGCCGACGTGAGGCCGGGCGTTGTGCTCGGAGTCGGTGACGCGGCGGCGCTCGTCGGGTTTCCGGCAGGGCCGGCGAGAAGCGGATTGGCATCCCCTGCCCCGCTGAAGACGGACACGGCCGCGACACTCACCCCCGCGACACCGGCGGCAACGCCCAGCGGAACGCCCCACCTGCGCCGCAGCGAAGCACCGTTGCCCTCTGGACCGATCTTGATCAGGAGCTCCTCCCGGGTCCGCCGGTGGTTCGGCAGATCACGCTCGGAAGGGGCCGCGGGAATGCCCGGCATGTCGTTCATCGTGCGACCTCTTCCGCGTTGACGGGATTCCTCGAACTGAATGACGCCAGGACCGTGGCTCCGCCGACGAGGTCGGCTCCCAGCCTCCGCCGCGCGCGGTGCAGTCTGGACTTCACGGTTCCGACCGCCACCTTCAGCGTTGCCGCGGCCGCCTGCTGATCCAGTCCCGCCCACACGCAGAGCTCGACGACCTCTCGTTCATGGCGCGGCAGCCGGGCCAACGCCCGGTGGATCTCCGACATACGACGCTCGTCGTCGACCAGGACGGCGACGCGGTCCGCGTGGTCGCCCACGGGCTCGCCATGCGAGACGAGCCGGTGCAACAACGCCTCGGCCCGCCTCAGCCGCCGCCGGGTGTTCGACAGCAGACCGTCGGCGACGCCGAGCAGCCACGGCAAGGCCGAGTCGCGGTCGAGCACCGTCTCCGATCGCCGACGCCAAGCGTGCAAGAACACGGTCGACGTGAGGTCTTCAGCCTCGGACCAGTCGGCCGTCCGCCGGAACAGGTAGTTGTAGACGGTCTTCGCATGGCGGTCGAAGATCCGACCGAACGCCTCCCGGTCGCCGTCGACGGCCCTCGCCCACAGCTCCCGATCAGAGACCCCTCCGACCGGGACATCGGGACCAGCGTTGTTCAGTTCCATGCTCCATACGTGTCCGGCAACCGGCCGAAGGTTCCCGCTGAGGCAGCTCCGTTTCGACGGACTTGGATTCACCCGGTCAGCAACAGTGCTGGTCGAGGATCGCACACGCGGGCGAGCGGGAGAAGATCCCGCCCGGGCTGCTCCGTCGAGTCGTACCGTACCGGGCCCACCACGCGCTGGAAGGTGGTCGCCCGCGCCCCGTGCAGGCACCGCCGAACCGGCCGCGCGACCCGGAAGAACAAGTGCCGAGCGATGAAAGGCCAGTGGCGTTCACAGGTGCCGGATGGCCGTACGGATCGAGGAGCTGCCCGGCAGTACCTGCCCAAGGAACAATCGTGCCCGACGTTCAGTCAGGGCGAACTCAACGCCATCACACCGAAACTCGACATCCCTCGCGCACCTGCCTGCGATTTCTCCACGAGTCGAGAGTGCTGCCTTGCCCGTCTGAATCCAAGGTCAGCATCTGCCGCCTACTCGGCAAAAAGCTCCGAAGGAAGCAGCAACTCGTCTCTGTCACTACGCACCGCTCGATACAACGCCACTTGCTCTGACGAAGATTGAGTCACTACAGTCCCCATCCGAACCTTTGCTCGGTCGTTCACTCGTTGGGGGTGACAGTGAAGGATCACCGCCCGTCGGTCTATTCGGCAGACGGTCCGGAGGAAAAGGAGCTCGCTTTCGTGGCGTCCCACCGTCGACCCAAGCAGCCGAGCCGCACCCGTGTGACCGTGTTCACCACGGCCGCCGCGGCGGCCGTTGCGCTCAGCGCCAATGCCGCCAACGCGGCGCCGTCCGAGAAGCCCAACAAGGACGAGGTCAAGACCAAGGTCGACAAGCTCTACCAGGAGGCCGAGCAGGCCACGGAGAAGCTCGACGGCGCCAAGGAGAAGGAGCACAAGCTCCAGAAGGAGATCAACTCCCTTCAGGACAACGTCGCCCGTGGTCAGGAGGAGCTCAACGAGCTGCGCGACGGCCTCGGTTCGATGGCCAGCGCCCAGTACCGCACCGGCGGCATCGACCCCTCCGTGGCGCTCTTCCTCTCCTCCGACCCGGACGACTTCCTGGACAAGGCCTCGGCCATGGACCAGCTCAGCGCCCAGCAGGTCGAGTCGCTCAAGAAGGTCCAGGAGAAGCAGCGTTCGCTCGCCCAGCAGCACGCCGAGGCCTCCGCGAAGCTCAAGGACCTCGCCGACACCCGGGCCGAGCTCGCCAAGAAGAAGAAGGAAGTCCAGAGCAAGCTGGGCTCCGCGCAGAAGCTCCTCAACACGCTGACCGCGCAGGAGAAGGCGGCGCTGGCCTCCGAGGAGCAGGAGCGGGCCACCCGCGCCAGCGAGCGTGTCGACCTCGGCAACACCAAGGCCGCCTCGGGCCGCGCCGGAGCCGCGTTCGCCGCCGCCCAAAGCGTCATCGGGGCCCCGTACGTGTACACCCACGCCGGTCCCAGCTCGTTCGACTGCTCGGGCCTCACCTCGTGGGCGTACGCCCAGGCCGACGTGACCATACCCCGTACCTCCCAGGCCCAGGCCAACGCGGGCACCCGCATCTACTCGCAGAGCGATCTCCAGGTCGGCGACCTGGTCATCTTCTACGGCGACCAGCACCACGTCGGCCTCTACGCGGGCAACGGCCAGGTGCTGCACGCCCCGCACACCGGCGCGGTCGTCCGCTACGAGTCGATCGCCAACATGCCCTACCAGTTCGGCGTCCGGATCTGATCCATGCCTCGGGCCGGCGCAGCGGTGCGGTCTCGACGGCGGCCACGCCCGCCATGGGGACACCTTCGACGAGCTCACCAACCTCGATACCGTGCCGCGCCGCAGGAACCGGACGTATTGCATGAAGGCAGGTGGTTCCTGCGCGGCTGCGCCTGGGTGGCGGTTTGTCCGGCGGAACCTGTGCCGCGGCGGCTGGATGGCGCTGCGACGGTAGAGGACTCGGGCGCGTTCCACCCAGTGCTTCCGCTGCGGGCGGGGGTGTGCTGCCTCAGGCAGCGGCCACGACGGACGGGTACGCGGACCAGGTGATGGAGCGGATGTTCGAGGTGTCGGCTCCCGTGCTGCCGCCGGGCGAGCCGAGCCCGGGCCCCGCCTGCCCTTTACATGCGGTTCGTCCTGCGAGACGCCGCCACGGTCCGCTGAGCCTCCTGGGCGCTACCACGTGTGCCGTGAGACGGCACCTGCCGAACAGCCCGCTGCGCCTGCCGCGTGGGGACGTAGCCGTCCCACCACAGCCACATCCATAGCGGCACCTGCGCTGGCGCACTCAGCTGCGCCACCTGCTGCCGCATGTCGAGCAGGAGCAGTAGCAGCTGGCGTTGGTTGACGCTGTGCTCGGCCTTGACCGAACCGCGGCGCCGGACATGCAGCCGCGGCTGGTCCAGCAGCCCCAGGGCGATCCAGTCGTGGACCCGCCGCACGTTCATGTCCGGGTGACCGGCCGCATGGGCGTCCGCGACGCGGTCATCGACACACCCTAACGAGCGAGGAACGGGCCAAGTGCAGCGTTGAGTTCGGTGGGTGTGTCCAGGGCGATGAGATGCGCGGCGGCAGCGAACTCGACCAGTGTGGCGCCGGGGATCTCGGCGGTGTAGCGCCGGGCGATGTCCTGGAAGTCGGCGACGTCCAGCTTGCCGACGCCCACCAGTGTGGGGACGGAGATGTCGGCCAGGTCGCCGCTCGCGGGACCCTGGGAGTACTGTCCGACGATCTCTTGGTTCACCAGCGATGTCCGCACCGCGCCACGGAGCCGGTCGGCCAGTCCGTCGGCCACGTCGTCCCAGCCGCGAACGGGGCCGCGGAGCCACATGTCCAGGTTGATCTGGACGGCGGCGTCCAGGTCGCCCGCTTCCAGGGCCGCAGTCTCGGCCTCGTCGTACGCGATCATGTCCGCAGACCAGTGGTAGCGCGGCCAGGGCGCGGCGAGCATCGCCAAGGAGTGGACCCGGTCCGGGTGGGTGAGCGTAAAGTCCAGGGCCACGCGGCCGCCCCAGGACGCGCCCACGAGCCGTACGCGTTCGTGGCCGAGGTGGTCCAGGAGACGGAGCAGATCGTCGGTCTCGCGGAACGGGCTGCGGGGAGGCGTGGACTCGCCGAAACCGCGCAGGTCGTAACGGATCACGGTGTGCCGTTCCGCGAGGGCGGGCACGACCGCGTCCCACATGTGGTGATCGGCGACACCGGCGTGTACGAGCACGACGGGCGAGCCTTCACCTGCCACGTCGTAGGAAAGATGTCCAAAGTCATCGTTGAGCATGGGCATGCCTGGATAGTCGCAGAGTGACAACGCAGGAGCCAGCAAAGGTGCAGATCAGGCCATGATCAATTCAATGCCCAACCCACGGCCATCGCGGTCACGACGGTCCATCTTCTTCATGAGTGGAACCGTGCAACCCGCTTGTCCGTTCGTATACGAAGGTCGCGGTCGGCATCGACCCGACGTGGTGAACATCGAGCAGTACGCCCACTGGGTCCGCAAGCATGTCCAGCCCTATCTGTCCGACCTCGCCTCGGCCGACGGCGCCACCAGTGTGCGGTCGTCAGCTCAGGTTCCGGGCCTGGCGGCGGCGCACGATGACGAGGGTGCCCGCCCCCGTGACCACTGCCGCGACCGTGATCGGCCGTGTCGAGGAGCCGGTCTCTGCCAGATTGCCGCCGTTCGACGTCGTTCCGTAGTCAGCGGTCGACGGCGACCCGCTGGCCGAGCCGCCCGAGCCATCGGTCGAACCGCCCGTCGAACCGGTGGAGCCGTTGCACGTGGTTCAGACGCCGCAGACGGAGGAGATCGCGAGGGCGACTGGGAAGGTGCGGTCGGACGACCACCTGCTGGCACTGATGGTGCAGCTGAAGTACTTGAACCGGATGGGCTATTTCCTCCCGCTGGATGACGTCCCGGAGGCAGCGGTGGCCCACATCCGCCGAGATCTCGGGATGGGCGAGGACATTGCCGCGGTGTACGACTGGGACGGGACCCGGGGCCATATCCGGATGCTGACCCGCCCGCGTAGCGAGGTCGTGTCGGACCTGTTGGCGGCCTAGGTGGCGGCGGCTTCGCCACTGCGGAAGTCCGCCCGGCTTGACCTGCTGCCCGTCAGTCCGACAGCCAGTGCAGTTCGTGCGCCAGGGTCGTGGCGACGGCACGGACGCGGCGGTGCAGTGGCGACTGTTCGCGCGGAAGGACCAGGTGGATCGTCAGGCTGGGTGCGCCATGCAGCGGTCGCCAGGTGATGCCGGGCGGTGATGCCGTAACGGCGGCGTCACCGGCCGGGGCGAGGGTGAGCCCGTCGCGCAGGTCGCGCTGTGACATGTCGAAGGAGACTGTGGGCGTGTGGAATCGGGGATGTGGCCGGGTATCGCGGAACAACGCGGCCAGCTGGTCGTGGATCACGGGGTTGGCCGCACGGTCGGGGAGTCGCAGCGGGTACACGGCCGCATCGGTGATCTCGATCTCCGGATGTTCGGCCAGCGGATGATGCTGCGCCAATTGGACGCCGACCCGCTCACGCCGCAGCAGGTACCGGCGCACGCCACGGCCCGGCTGTTCACCCCGGGTGATCCCCGCGTCGATGCGGCCGTCGGCGACCGCGGGGGAGATCTCCGGAGTCGCCATCGGGACCGCGCCGACTTCGAGTCCGGGACTGCTGTGAATCAGCTTGTCCACCAGGGCCGGAGCCGTCTCGGCCCCGGTGCTGAGGCTGTATCCGATGCGGAGCGTGCCCAGCTCACCGGCCCCCGCCCGCCGGGCGGTGTCCCATGCCCGGTCCAGCGCCGCCAGCGCAGGCGGCGCGGACTCCGCCAAGGCCGCACCGGCCGTGGTCAATACGACGCTCCGCGTGTCTCGAATCAGCAAGGCGTTACCGAGTTCCGTCTCTAATCGGCGAATCCGGGCGCTGAGCGCAGGCTGTGCGATGCCGATCCGGGCGGCCGCGCGGGTGAAGTTCAACTCCTGCGCCAGCACCAGGAAGTACCGCAGGCTGACCGTATCCGGTGCCATGTGCCCTCCCTGCGGATTGATAACGATCCGTTCTGAGTCTATGCCGTACCGATCTTTCCCTCGATCGCACGTGAAGCCCTAACCTGCGCATATGACGATTCAACGGACAGTGGTCCTGGACATCGCACTCACGCACCCCGTCGACCCTGATCTGGACGGAGGCCGTCATGCATAAGTTGGTGGTCCTGTACCCGAGGCCTGCCGACCCTGACCACTTCCGCGACTACTACGTGACCAACCACCTTCCCCTGGTCATGAACTGGCCCGGCCTGCTTGCGTGGCGCTACAGCTTCGACGTGGCGGCGACCACGGGAGAAGCGCCGTATTTCGCGGTCTTCGAGGGCGACTTCGCTGACGCCGCCGCCATGGTCGCGGCGCGGGCGTCACCGCAAGGCCGGCGGGTGGCCGCCGATGTCGCCAACTACGCCACCGGCGGTGCGGTCGTCATCCACTATCCGGTGCAGGACGGCACCGGCTGAGTCGGACGGTACGTTCCGGGACGCGTTCGGTTGGTCGTTGCGGCCAGGTCCGGCTATCGGCGAGTCAGGTCTCACTGATGTCGCTGTGGCTGCGTGCCGTTGGCCTGCCGTCCTGCAGGTATGTGCGACGAGTTCTGGAAGTCGTGGAAGGCTTGGTAGCGGGGGCGCGCGCAGTCGTGTCCGCGCTGCCCGTACAGTCAACGCGGGCATGGCCCTGCAGCCGCAGGGAGGCGCACGGTGAACTGGACGCCGGACCTGGCCCGTCCGCGGCCATCCTTGACGTCGCCGGCATATGGGCCCCGACCGCGGCGTTCACCGCTTCCGAGGCCCATATGCCCTCTGTCACCCGGCAGTTCGCAGCCCTGGCCGAACAGATCGCAGCCCGCCGCCTTGTCCGTGGCCGCGTGAAAGGAGCTGTCGCCGGCCCGTATCGTGCTGTACGCGGGTGTTGCCGGGCCCTGCGCTAGAAGGTCAGGTTCCAGGCGTCGATCTTGCCCGTGTCGGAGGCGGCGTTGTCATTGACGCGCAGCTTCCAGGTGCCGTTCGCGACCTCCGAGGAGGCGTTCACGGTGTAGGTCTGGGCGATGTTGTCGGCGCTGCCACCGGCATGGTTGTGCACCGTGTAGACGGTTCCGTCGGGCGCCACCAGGTCGACCTTCAGGTCACCGATGTAGGTGTGCTTGATGTCCACACCCACCTTGAGCGTGGCCGGGGCGTTGCCGGTCACGCCGGTTACGGCGATGGGGCTCTCCACGGTCGCGTTGTCGTTGATGACGAAGTCCGTGAGGTTCTCGAAGTACTTACCGGGCGGCGGAGTGGTCCCGACGGCCTTGAGGGCGTCGACTTGTCCTTCGCCGAAGAACGAATTGTTGGCCGTCGTGCCCGTGCAGCGGCTGTCCGAGGGGCAGGCGATGTCGTTGGCCTGGGCGGCCAGCTTGTCGCGGATCTGCGCCGGGGTGATGCCCGGGTTGGCGCTGGCGATGAGGGCCGCCACGCCGACCACGTGCGGGGTGGCCATCGAGGTGCCGCTCTTGCTCCCGTAACCGCCGCCGGGGACGGTGGAGTACACGCTGCTGCCCGGCGCCGCGACGTCGATGACGCCCTGCCCGTAGTTGGAGAACGAGGCCTTGGTGACACCCGTGCCGTTGGCCGCGACCGTGACCACGCCCGGCAGCTCGGTCGGGATGTCGAGGCAGGCGTTGGTGATCGTGCGGGTGACCGGCGTCGAGTCGTTCGGGCTCGCGGAGTCGGTCGTCTTGTGGGCGAGGTCGTAGTTCTCGTTACCCGCGGCGGCGATCTGGAGCGAGCCCTTGCCCTCGGCGTACTCCTGGGCGCGCTTGACGCCCTCGATGATGGCGGCCTGGTCGATGTTGTCCGGGCAGTTGAACTGCCACGGGTCCGTGTAATAGCTGTTGTTGGTGACCTTGAAGCCGTGGTCACCGGCCCAGACGAAGCCGCAGATGGTGTTCTCTGCGAAGAAGAAGGAGTTGCCCGGCTCGGCGACCCGGACCGCGGCGATCTTCACCCCGGGGGCCACGCCGACGACGCCCTTGCCGTTCTTGGCCGCGGCGATGGTGCCCGCTACGTGGGTGCCGTGCGTGTCGACGTCCCGCCAGGCGCCGACACGGGTGTCGGGCTTGCCGTACGCGCAGGAGACGGAGTCGGCCGCGTCGAAGTTGGGCGCCAGGTCCTGGTGCTGGTCGTCCACACCGGTGTCCAGGATGCCGACCTTGACGGAGGCGGAGCCCGGGTTCACGGCCCAGGCCTGGTCGGCCTTGATCTGGCTCATGTCGGCCCGGACCGGTTCTCCGGCCGGGGTCGAGGCCTGGGCCGGGTTGGCCGGGAGCGCCGGGTTGTAGGCGTCGGCCGGGACGTCCGAGGTGCGCGTGGCGCCGACCTGCTGCACGCCGGCGACGCCGCGCATCGTGGCGGCGAATCCGCTGGACGCCGAGTGGGCGACGATCACACCGATGGCGTCGAAGTTCGAGAAGACGGTGCCGCCGTTGGCCGCGATCGCGGAGCGCACCGCAGAACTGTCACCGGGGGCGGTGATCACGAGATAGGCACGCGTGCCGGCAACCCAGGCCGCACTCTGGGAAGCCGCCACGGCGGCCGGAGCGTGGGCCTTGGCGGCCGGCGCGGGGGAGGGGCCGACGGGGAGCGTGCCCGCGAGGGCGCCCGGGGCGCCGAACGCGAGGGCGGCTCCGAGCGTGGCCGCCAGGACCAGCGTGCGTCTGGTCCGGCTGGATATGTGGGGTATCAAGGCGTCCTCCGGAGACGGCCCGGCCGTGCCGAGGGCACCGGCCGGGCCGTACGAAACGAGTAGTGGATGCAAGATGTCAGGCGCATGCTCATGTACGGAAGTACCTTTCTGTACAGGGGCGTTATAGGGGAATGGCCGAAAAAAGACGTACTCCGGGCATCGGGGGTCGGGATCCACCGGAAGCTCGGTGACGTAGACCGCGCCCTGGCGTACGCCGCCGACCTGCTGCCGGCCACCGAAGGGGTGGACAGGCTGCTAGCCGCAGTGGCTGACCGAGGTGCGCCCGCAGTTCGGTGACGAGCCCGCTGGCGGGCAGGGCCGTGCTCTGCCCAGCCGCCGGCACACCATCGAGGGCCGGCGGCGTCCGGCCGGCGGGGTCACCCTGCGCGACGGAGATCAGCGTCCGGAACCCGTCCCACGTGGGCTCCACGGTCCGGCCCGGCCGTAGATAGAGCTCGAGCACGGGGCGCTCAGCATCAGTTCCGGCAGCGTCCGCGTCGCAGTGGATGCCTTCCACCAGATGTCCCGGTGCTGTCCTCTTGGCTTTACGCGGGGACCGAGGCGAGGGCCTCTTCGTCGCCCAGCGCCGCGAGGTGGGGTTCGGCGTACAGGGGCGGCCTGGCTGGCGTGGTAGTCGCTGGCGGCGGCGGTGATGGCCTGGCGGTAGCTGTGATCGACGACGTCACGGCGTCTACGTTGACGGCCTTGGCGCGCTCCTGCGTACGGTCACCGCCGCCTGGCTGCACCCCGGGACGCCGGGCGCCGAAAGGGTTGCGGGGAATGTCAGTGACATGCCTCACGTGCCCGGTCCTCATCCACGTGCCGCGATAGTACGTGGCGTGTGGAGGATATAGGCGGATCTGGCATATGGAAGCAGACATACACGGCATCTAGGCCTGGGTCGCCGGGCCGGGGCACCGGCCTCGAGCCGCCGAACCGCCTCTGCCGCCGTCCTGACGAAGCGTGAGGCCTCGTCGGCGTCCGGCGCGGCAGCCCGGCACAATCCCGGGCCGGATTCAAGGGAGCCCTCGCCTACTAGGCGCAGTAGTAGAACGCCCCCGTTGCCGTGCCCTCCCGCGGCTTTTAACAATGACGGCCCTGCAAGGCGCCCCCGCCGGTCAAGCGCAATGTCTGTGCGAAACCGAGCCCGCCGGAGGCGCAAGGAGAGTCGACCGAACGAGGTCCGCATGAGGAACCACCGGAAGCACGGCAGGAAGACGCGCCGCCGACCCATAGCCGTCGCCGTCCTGGCGATTGGCGCGGTGGCGGTGCCGTCGGCCGCCATGGCGTGCATGGACGACGAAGGAGCCGAGACCACCACCGCTACGTCCAGCAGTCCCTGGACGGATGGGAGGAAGGCGTCCTGGGACGGACACCGGACGGACGGGAGGAAGGCGTCCCGGGACGGGCACCGGTGGCGGGACGTCCGGACCGCGAAGCCCAAGGTGACGGCTTCGCCTTCGGCCTCGACGACGGCCTCTCCCAAGAATGCGGCGCCCGCCACCAAGAAGCCCAAGGCACTCGTCTCGAAGGCGACCACCCCGCCTGCACCGACGAGGTCCGCCGCCGCGCCGAAGCCGACCGCCGCGCTCCCCTCGACGACGACCGCCGCACCGAAGCCGCCCACGACCACGGCCCCTGCCGCAGGCACGGCGACCCCCGCGTCCGCCGCCGTCGCCCGTGTGGTCGCCCTGGTCAACAGCGAGCGAGCCAAGGTGGGTTGCTCCCCGGTGAATCTGAACGCGAAGCTCTCGCAAGCCGCCCAGGCCCACAGCGCGGACATGGCGAGCCACAACACCATGTCGCACACCGGTTCCGACGGCTCCGACCCGGGGCAGCGGATCACACGCGCGGGCTACATCTGGAGCACCTACGGCGAGAACGTCGCGTACGGGTACTCCACGCCCGAGCAGGTCATTGCGGGCTGGATGGCCAGCGCCGGCCACAAGCGCAACATCCTGGACTGCGGCTTCAAGGAGATCGGTGTGGGAGTGGCGCAGCCCGGCAACTACTGGACGCAGGACTTCGGCACGGCCCGCTGACGCTCACGGGGCCCACGCCCGTCGCGACCTCCGAGCATCACGCCGGCCGCGGCCGGCGTGGGTGCCGTTCTGTCCAGGGCACAGGTACTGCGCGAGTCCGGGTCACCGATCTGACCTTCCGTTTTCCGGCAGGCTTTCGTGGAGTCTCTGGTGCAGGTCCCTTCGCGCTTCAGCTTCGGCACCGATCTTGTGGGTGTCCTGCCACCAGACATGCAGCTGGCGCCACCGCAGACCCTCGATGGGGATCTCACGGTCACAGACGAGGGTGTCGTCCGGATTCCTGCCGACGATCTCGATGTCGTTGTCGACCGAAGACCGAAAGACACCCTCGTGGCGGGCATGAAGGAAGCTCTGGTAGACGGGTCGCGATCTAGATCACCGGTCCGCCAGGATCTCTCGTGTCTGTCTACACCTCTGCCATCGATCTATCCAGCCGCACCCTGCAACGCCTTTCCGGTCTTCTTGCAGGTCACCGGCGTCGGATCGGCTCTCGCTGGCGCCGTCTCACCTGTGGTCGACAGGCCCTGCTCGTCCTCGCGCGTCTGCGCTGCGGTGATACATACGCTCGCCTTGCGGCGGATTTCCGCATCCGGATTGCGACGGCCTGCCGCTACATACGCGAGTCCGCCCATCCCCTGGCCCCGCTCGCTCCGACGCTGGAGCAGGCCATGGATACCGCCCGCAGGAAGGCGTACGCAATCCTCGACGGAACACTCCTGCTGACCGACCGCATCGCCGCCGACCGCCCGTACTGCCCGGGGAAGAAGAAGCACCACGGCATGAACGTGCCGGTCCTAGCCGACCCGGCCGGACGCCTGATCTGAGCATCGGACGCACGGCCGGGAGCCACCCGCGACCTGGCCGCAGCCCGGATCCACGACATGCCACCTGCTCTGACCGCCGCCGACATCAAGTGCTGGGCGGACAAGGCGTATCAACGGGCGAGCCCCGTCATCCGCGTCCCGTTCCGGGGCACGAGCCTGCGCGGCTGGCGTCGGCGTCACAACCGGGACCACGCCAAGATCCGCAGCCTTGGTGAACGCGCCATGGCGATCCTGGAGGGTTGGCGGATCCTGCGGAAGCTCCGCTGCAGCACCACACGGATCACCGCCATCGTTCGAGCCGTCGTCGCCCTCGAACTCGCCAACTGATGGGGTTGGGAACGTGTCACTGTCGGCTAGGGGCTGGTCCTTCACGCCAGGAGCAGGAGGAGCACCGTGTAGAGCAGGGCTGTGCCGATCGCGGCGAAGAAGAAGCCGCCGTCGGAGGTCTTCCAGACGGGCCGCTCAAACTCCCATGCGGACATCGCCCTTGTCGGATTCCGCGGATCATAAACGATCTCGACGACAGACGAGTTGCCGCTTCTTGGCAGGTCCTCGGGGGCCACCGTTACGTGGTGGCGCTCCCCCAAGTGATCTCGGTAGATGACGTCCACGGAGAGGATGCCAGCCCCCCAGCTATCGCCGCCCCTCCGCCCTTGCGTGCGCACGCCTCGCTGCCGCAGGGTCAAGCGCGCCCAGTTGGCCGCCACAGCAAACACCAGAATGGCCAACGAAGGTATATATCCCATCAGGTAGGCACCCAGCATCACAGCCCCCAGTCAGCGATCACCTGCGCATGATGCCATGCACCTCCGGACTGGTCATTCAGCCTCTAAGTCCATCTCCGAAAGGTGGGCGTCCTGCCGCAACGAGGCAGGTCCTCCACGATCCGCCAGCTCGTCCGCGGGGTGACGGCGACAAGGCCGCCACCCGCCTGGTGACCAAGCCGGAGGAACCTGGAGCCGATATGCACCCGGTGACCACATACGCTGACAGGGCCGACGTGGCTGCTCCGATGGGCCAAGCTCCCGCGACCGGCCCGATGTCAGTACCGGGTGGCAGGCTGTGCCTCCATGAACAAGCAGCAGTTCTGGCAGCTTATTGAGGCAGCTCGCGATCAGGCGTCCAACCCGAACGACGGCGACGCGGTCACTCGCGAGGCGACCTCGCTCTTGGCCTCCCGGCCGGTCGAGGAGATCGTCGCAGCTGAGCAGGTGCTGTGGGACCTGATGGTCGACTCCTACACCAATCCTCTGTGGGCCGCTGCTTCCATCGCCAACGGTGGGTGCTCTGACGACGGCTTCGACTACTTCCGCGGCTGGATGATCGCTCAGGGCCGTGGAGTCTTCGAGCGCGCAGTCGCTGACCCCGATGCCCTGGCAGAACTGCCCATCGTTCAAGCCTCCGCAGCTGACGGCGTCGACTTGGAGGGTGAGGACATGCTGTGCATCGCCTGGGGCGCACACAGCTCGGCGACCGGTGATCAGCTCCCCCGAGCCCATCCACGATCCGCTCCTGGAAGCTGGACCCCACCTGGAACTTCGACTTCGACGACCACGACGAAATGACTCGCCGACTGCCCCGCCTGGCAGCTCTCTACGTGGAGTAGGCCAGCACCTTCGGAAGTACCGGCCGTGTTCGCTGCCCTGTGAGTCAATGCGCACTTCATTGCGTCCCCTTAGCGCATCGTCGCAGGTCGGGCTCGGGGTCTACCAGGGCGGGCGGCTGTCGCGGAGTGCTGCCGGTGTCTGGTCGGGCAGGGCTGTGTCGAGGTCGGTGCGCAGCAGCATGCCTGGGTCGGGTTCGAATTCTTCGTTGGGCGGTGCTGGCTGGTGGAAACGCTCGGTGCGCGGGATGGTGACTTCCACCAGTCGGTCCTCCTGGAACATCCACAGTCCGAAGCAGTCGTCGTCCTGGTCGCGAAGCAGCACTTGCACCGTGTGCGGACAAGGCCACGGCAGTGACTCCAGGTGTTTGAGCAGGCCCTTGCGGGCGCGCACCTTCTCGAACTCCAGGGCCCACCCGAACTCATAGCCCCATTGCCCTGCGATCGGGACGAAGCGGCCTCGCCACGTGCGTTCCGGGTCGTCCTTCGTCAGCGGTTCCATGACCTCGCCCGACCAACGGGCAAGCACGATGACCTCGGCATCTCTACTCATGAGGGAGTATCACCGCATCCGCACAATCTGCCGCAACCCAATTCCTCAACAGGCCGACGACGGCAGCGGACGGATCGAGGATGAGCTTTGAGTAGCGGGCACTTCATGGCACGCGCAACTGCCTGCCTGCCTGCCTGCCTGCCTGCCTGCCGGCCTGCCTGCCGGCAAGCGCAAGGGGTAGGCGCCAGCGTCGCGAGCATCTACCGGGCACGAGAAGCGCGCTGGCCGTCAACGCCATAGGTCCTGTTGAGTGATGGAGAACGACGTGAGGTCGGCTCCGCAGGATTAGTCCGACGGCCTCCGCACGCTGACCCGTGCGTCAATACCTCGCTTGGCGGTCGGCCGGCGCCCGTCGACGAGAGTTGCCGTCTCCCGGCAGGCGTCACACGCTGACTCTCTTCTGGCGGCCACAGGAGATCCGACGGCGACATTTGGTCTCGCTCAATACCGCGCAGTGTCCTGCCGTACGAGCCGTAGACATGACAGATGGAGGGAGGTGGATCGTCGGCGACTGCTCGCTCCCACCGGTCTCGATGGGCATGTACGGCGGACGGGCGATCTCGAAGACCGCTCCGGCCACGTCCGGACCTGCAGGCTGTGTCGTTGGGCGTGTTCGCCGAGTGCCTTGTCGGTCTGCATCTCTGGTGCGAATGCCTGCGACCGTCAGTGCAGCCTGGTGTCCCGGGTTTTTGCGGGACGTTGGTAGTCTCCCGGGTCTGTGGTGAGGGGGATTGTGGGGGCTGAGCCATTGAGTCGTGAAGAGGGCCGGTTCAGGGGCGCTGGCCTTGGTGTTCTCATTGGTGGGCTGACCGCGGTGGTGAGTACTGCTGGCATTGGTTGGGCGTGGGCGGCTTGCGATGTCGGCGTCAACGCGGCAGCCAACGGCATGACTTTGCTGTTTCTTGCGCCTCTTGTTTGGATCGCTGCCGCGGTTCCGTGGGTGATCCTGCTCAGCACCCTCGGGATACGTCATCGCAGGACAGCTCTGGTCGCAGGGTTGGTCTTCACTCTTTGGTTGGTCTGGTTTCTTGTTACGTGGCTTGGCATGCCGGATTCCTACCCGGCCCCGTTCTGTCCGGCGAACGTTCCACCTTGGTGGCCGGACTTCCTTCCGGTATGACTCCGGTGAAGTCTGCTTGCGACCTCGGCACCGGGAGAGCCGACTGCTTGGTAGCCCCGCACGAGCTGCGGCAGGTCTGCCCGGCCTTCCCCTGGCATGCGCCACCGACCTGATCCAGTGAGCCGCTGCGCATCCGTGAAGTGGGCGGACTGTGCCGTGCGATCGGCGGGCCGTGTTCAGGGCGGCGGTGTATCCGCTGGCCAGTGGATGTTCCTGGCTGTATCTCGACAACGCTGCAGGCAGCGCTTGATCGCACTCAACCGAAGCAACTCACCGCTCAGAATCCGATTGGCAGCGAAATCGACGCCTGGGCGGGCAGCCTGCCGCCGGGGTAGTCCATTTCCAGCTCGGAGTGTGCTTGGGCGGAGTGCATGAGTGTGGCTGGTCCGTCCGACGGTCACATGCCGCACTCCTCCCACTTGGTGGCGGGGCTGTGGGGATAGTCCCGGCCGGCGTCTTCGGCTGGGACTCGGAGTCGGTGGCGAGCCATCGCAGGAAAGTTCGGTGCTCGGGTAGATGGCGGGTCGTTAACGGTGATCACACTGGCCAGGGTCTCCACCGCACCGGCTCGCTCGTAGCCCTCAGGTGCGGTGACCTCTCCCGCCATGGCTCTGGTCTCTGTGTAGCCGCGCCGGGCAGCCAACTCGGAGACGGGGGTGACGATCAAAGACCCGCCCATGGATTCCACCCGGACAGGGGGATGCGGGATGCATGGGCTTCGGTGGGCGAAGAAGGGCTCATGCCGTCTGTTTTGCCCGGGCTCATGTTTATGGGTGTGTGGTGGGTGGTGTGGTGGTTGCGGTGATGGTGGTGGTGAAGGTGGTTTGGTTGTTTTGGGTGCCGGTGATTTCGGTGGTGGTGTGGTTGTTGTGG
>NZ_JBIASW010000033.1:0-33304 GCF_042891215.1 Streptomyces sp. NPDC001914 | reverse complement strand
CCTCACCAGCGAAAACACGGTCTCCTGGCGCAACCCGGCACCGCAGACCAAACATCAGATTCCGGGATGAAACAACGGGAGAAAACGACCTCTGAACCCGAGCGCGTGGGAAGACGTGGTGGAATTCGATCTTGGCACCGCTGGTCATCGGCTGATCGCTGATGGCGATGTTGGTGGCCCAGTCCCGCGCCGTGCCCCGCAGCGCGGCGATGTAGAGCAGCCTGAAGAAGGGATGCGTGGAGTACTTCTGTTCCAGGTCCCTCGCACGAAGGGGACTGTCCACGGACCGGGTGCCGGAAGCGCGGCGGATGAGCTCGGTGAACAGGTCCTCCCCACCTCGCGCTCTGATGAGCCTGGCCTCCGCGTCCAGCTTGCCCTCGACCTGCAGTGAGTAGTGGCTGAAGCCCATCGCCGTGTACACCCACCGGCGCAACAGCTGCGCTTCTCCCGGATGCAGCTTGCCGTCACGGTGGTGCAGCAGAAGGGCCGGCACGATGGCGACGTTCGGCGAAGAGAGGATCTCGGAACGGGGGATCGAGCACTCCCCGCGCAGGAAGTCGACGGCCAAGCGCAAGGCTCGCTCGGTGGCCTGCCATGCCTCCTTCAGGGCCGCCTCGTCCACGTCCGCTCCGATGAGCTTGATGTGGTGGGCGCCGGTTCCCGCGAGCAGACTCATCAGTCGAAGGACGGCTTCACGGTTCAACGCGAAGTTGCTGTCCTGGAGTTCCTGGTGGAAGGCATCCATGGTGTCGAGCCCGTCGGCCCAACGGGCTGCGATGGCGCTGTACACGAGATCACCCTTGGACAGTCGCCGGCCACCCTTGTTGAGCCGGGCGAAGACCTCGGCCACTTCCTCGTAGTCGTCGGATTCGTAGGTGATGACAGCGATCTGGTGATGCCGGATGCTGTTCACCTTCTGCAGTCGCTGTGTCCACGTGTCGAAGTGCGAATCGTCGAACTGGACTCCGGCCTTATGCAGAAGTTGATAGAACTGCGTGTTCTCCTGCAACAGCGTCGACACCGGAAACAGCAGCGGATCCTTGCGCTGTACCGCACTCGGGTTGACGAACTCCTCGGTGCGCACGTCGAAACGCAGGTCGATGAGACGGCCGTCCGCCTTGGACTCCGGTCGGTACACCCAGGCAAGTGAAGTCAGCCGCTGCTGACCGTCCAGCAGATAGAGAGGCTGGTGCACCGACTTGGACGCCTGGACCACGGCAGCAGTCTTGAAGGGGACGGCCAGGTTCGTCTTCCAGAGCAGCAACGCGCCGACCGGGTATCCCCGGTAAAGGGAGTCGAAGAGGTCACGTACGTCGGGCCTCATCCATACGAAGTCCCGCTGGATCGAGGGAATGACGACCCTGCCGTTCAGAAGGTCTTCCACCTGGGAAATGAACGTCTCGTTCGCCAGTCCCACACTTCCCCCAACCCGCACGCGTCTTTGCCGGGCCCAGGGTATCCATCGTCAGGTTCTTTTTGGGGGCCGACCAATGAGAACGGTGATCGTCGAAGTCCCATTCGACGGGGCGACCGTGTCACTGGTCGGCATATAAATCAGCTGGTCACACGCGGAGTTCGCGTTACCTCCCGCCCGACCCGATGTTCCCGCCCGTGATGCCCTTCGGGTTCAGGTGGGCGATGTGGCCGCTCTCGGTGCCGGCGGAGGGGTCGATGACGCAGTCGATGAGCGCCGGGCCGCCGGAGGCCAGGGCCTCGGTGAGGGCCGCGGTGACCTCGGCGGGCGTGGTGGCGCGGTAGCCCTTGCCGCCGAACGCCTCGATCATCCGGTCGTGGCGGGCCTCGGACATCAAGGTGGTCGGGGAGGGCGCGTCGCCCAGGGGATTGACGTCGTCGCCGCGGTAGACACCGCCGTTGTTCATGACGACCGTGACGACGGGCAGCCCGTACCGGCAGATCGTCTCCAGTTCCATGCCGCTGAACCCGAAGGCGCTGTCACCCTCCACGGCGACGACCGGGGCGCCCCCGCTCTCGACGGCCGCCGCGATCGCGTACCCCATGCCGATGCCCATGACACCCCAGGTGCCGCTGTCGAGGCGGTGCCGAGGTACGTGCATGTCGATGACGTTGCGCGCGATGTCCAGCGCGTTCGCGCCCTCGTTGACGATGTACGTCTCCGGGCGCTCGCGCACGACATCACGTACGGCCTTCAGTGCGCCCATGAACTGCATGGGGTGCGGATCCGCCCTCAGCCGCTCCGCCATCTTCGCGACGTTCTGCGCCGACCGCGCGCCCAGTTCCGCGCGCCAGGCGGCGGGGGCCGCGATCCTGCCGGGCTTGGCGCGCTCGGCGATCGCGTCCAGCACCGACTCGATGTCTCCGACGAGCGGGGCCGCGACGGGCTGGTTGCTGTCCATCTCCCTGGCCTCGATGTCGACATGGATGAACCGTGCGTCGGGGTTCCACTGGGGTGCCTGGCCGTGGTTCAGCAGCCAGTTGAGACGGGCGCCGACGAGCATCACGACATCGGCCTTCTTCAGGGCCAGCGAACGGGCGGTGGCCGCCGACTGCGGGTGGTCGTCGGGCAGCAGGCCCTTGGCCATCGACATCGGGACGAACGGGATGCCGGTGGACTCCACGAACTCGCGGACGCGTTCGTCCGCCTGCGCGTAGGCGGCGCCCTTGCCGAGCACCAGCAGCGGCCGTTCCGCGCCCGCGAGCAGTTCGACGGCCCGGTCCACCGCCTCGGGCCCCGGGAACTGGCGCGGCGCGGGGTCGACGATCCGGCTCAGCGTCCGCGCGCCCGCGTCCGCGTCCATGACGGAGCCGAGCACCGCGGCGGGGATGTCGAGGTACACGCCTCCGGGGCGTCCGGAGACGGCGGTGCGCAGGGCGCGCGCGATGCCCCGGCCGATGTCCTCGACGCGGCTCACCCGGTAGGCGGCCTTGCAGAACGGCTGCGCGGCGGCGAGCTGGTCCATCTCCTCGTAGTCGCCCTGCCTGAGGTCGACCAGATGCCGCTCGCTGGAGCCGGAGATCTGCACCATGGGGAAGCAGTTGGTGGTGGCGTTGGCCAGCGCGACCAGACCGTTGAGGAATCCCGGCGCGGACACGGTCAGGCAGATGCCGGGCCTCTTGGTCAGGAAGCCGGCGGCCGCGGCGGCGTGACCGGCGTTGCTCTCGTGCCGGAAGCCGACGTAGCGGATGCCCCGCGCCTGCGCGAGACGGGCCAGATCCGTGATCGGGATGCCGACGACACCGTAGATCGTGTCGACGTCGTTCATCTGCAGGGCGTCGACGACCAGGTGGTACCCGTCGGTGAGCTCGGTCTGCGCGTCGGCGTTCGCCGCGGTCTCTTGGGTCGAGGGGGCGGTCATGGTCCGAGGTCCTCCTTGGGCTGGTTCTGTCGTTTTCCGGTCCTGGTGGTGGCTCGTCCTGGTGGCTCGTCCTGGGGACCCGTCCTGTCCGCGGCAGGTCCCGGTGGCGGCCCGCCTCGCTCAGCGCAGGAGCCGCACCGCCGCGATCACCAGCGGGTGCAGCCCTTCGGCTCCGGCGTCGGCGTACGCGAGGAGCCGGGAGCGCATGCGGGGATCCCAGAAGCGGCCGATGTGCCCCGCGACGGCCTCGGCGGCCGCCTCATCGGGCAGGTGTCCGAGGTTCACGGCGATGTCGTTGGCCATCCGGCGCTCGGGCGGCACGGTCGCCGTCATCTCAGTCCACCACCGTGAGGACGTCGTCGGCGGCCCGTTCGGGTGCCGTCCCGCCGTGACCGAGCGGATGCGCGAGTCCGACCTGTACGGCCGTCACCTTGTACTCGGGGCAGTTGGTCGCCCAGTCCGAGTTCTCGGTGGTCACCACGTTGGCACCGGTCACAGGGTGGTGGAACGTGGTGTAGACGACGCCGGCCGGCATCCGGTCGGAGATCTCCGCCCGCAGGCTCGTACGCCCGACCCGGCTCGCCAGGGTCACCAGCGCGCCGTCCGTGATGCCGCGGACCTCGGCGTCGTGCGGGTGCAGCTCCAGGATGTCCTCGGGATGCCAGGCGACGTTGCCCGTACGCCGGGTCTGCGCGCCGACGTTGTACTGGCTGAGGATGCGCCCGGTGGTGAGCACCAGCGGGAAGCGCCGGGTGCTGCGCTCGTTGGTCGGCACGTAGGCGGTGACGACGAACCGGCCCTTGCCGCGCACGAATTCGTCGACGTGCATGACGGGCGTCCCCTCGGGCGCGGAGGCGTTGCACGGCCACTGCACGCTGCCCAGCTTGTCGAGCAGACCGAAGGACACTCCGGTGAACGTCGGGGTGACGGCGGCGATCTCGTCCATGATCCGGCCGGGATGGTCGTACGTCATCGGGTACCCCATGGCGGTGGCGATCTCGCACACGATCCGCCACTCGTGCATGCCGGTCCTCGGCTTCATCACGGCCCGCACCCGGTTGATCCGGCGTTCGGCGTTGGTGAACGTGCCGTCCTTCTCCAGGAAGGAGGCGCCGGGCAGGAAGACGTGCGCGAACTTGGCGGTCTCGTTGAGGAACAGATCCTGCACGACCACGAGTTCCATCGCCTCCAGGGCGGCGGTGACGTGCTGGAGGTTGGGATCGGACTGCGCGATGTCCTCGCCGTGCACGAACAGGCCCCGGAACGTCCCGTCGATCGCCGCGTCGAACATGTTGGGGATGCGCAGTCCGGGTTCGGCGAGGAGGGTGCCGCCCCACAGGTTCTCGAACACCTCGCGTACGGCGTCGTCGGACACATGGCGGTAGCCGGGCAGTTCGTGCGGGAAGGAGCCCATGTCGCAGGAGCCCTGCACGTTGTTCTGCCCGCGCAGGGGGTTGACCCCGACGCCGTCGCGGCCGATGTTGCCGCACGCCATCGCGAGGTTGGCCATCCCCATGACCATGGTCGAGCCCTGGCTGTGCTCGGTGACGCCGAGGCCGTAGTAGATGGCGCCGTTGGGTGCCGTCGCGTACAGCCGTGCGGCGGCGCGCAGTTGGCCGGCGGGGACGCCGCTGATCTCCTCGGTGGCCTCCGGGCTGTTCTCGGGCCGGGCGACGAACTCCGCCCAGGCGTCGAACCCTTCACAGCGGGCGTCCACGAAGGACCGGTCGACCAGCCCCTCGGTGACGACCACATGGGCCATGGCGTTGACGACGGCGACGTTGGTGCTGGGCCGGAGCTGGAGGTGGTGCGCGGCCTCGATGTGCGGTGAGCGCACCAGGTCGATGCGACGCGGGTCGACGACGATCAGCCGTGCCCCCTCGCGCAGGCGCCGCTTCATCCGGGAGGCGAACACCGGGTGCCCGTCGGTGGGGTTGGCCCCGATCACCATGATGACGTCGGCCTCCGCCACGGAGCGGAAGTCCTGGGTGCCGGCGGACTCGCCGAAGGTCTGCTTGAGTCCGTATCCGGTCGGGGAGTGGCAGACGCGGGCGCAGGTGTCCACGTTGTTGTTGCCGAACGCGGCGCGCACCATCTTCTGGACGACGTACACCTCCTCGTTGGTGCACCGCGACGAGGAGATCGCGCCGATCGAGCCCGCCCCGTGCCGGCGCTGGATGTCCCGCATCCGCCGGGCGACCGTGCCGATGGCCTCGTCCCAGCCGACCTCGCGCCAGGGGTCGGTGATCCTGTCGCGGACCATCGGCTTCAGGACCCGGTCGGGGTGGGTGGCGTAGCCGAAGGCGAAGCGGCCCTTCACACAGGAGTGGCCCTCGTTGGCGCCGCCGTCCTTGTACGGCACCATGCGGACGAGTTCGTCGCCGCGCAGCTCGGCCTTGAAGGAGCAGCCGACCCCGCAGTAGGCGCAGGTGGTGACCACCGACCGGGTGGGCATGCCGAGTTCGACGACCGACTTCTCCTGGAGCGTGGAGGTCGGGCAGGCCTGGACGCAGGCACCGCAGGAGACGCACTCGGAGTCCATGAACGTCTCCGCGGCACCGGGCGAGACCTTGGAGTCGAAGCCGCGCCCCTCGATGGTGAGCGCGAAGGTGCCCTGGACCTCGCCGCAGGCGCGCACGCACCGGGAGCAGGCGATGCACTTGGCCGGGTCGAAGTCGAAGTACGGGTTGGTGGTGTCCTTCTCGGCGTCGAGGTGGTTCTCGCCCTCGTAGCCGTACCGCACCTGCCGCAGGCCCACCACGCCCGCCATGTCCTGGAGTTCGCAGTCGCCGTTGGCGGGGCAGGTGAGGCAGTCGAGCGGGTGGTCGGAGATGTACAGCTCCATGACGCCCTGGCGGAGCTTCTCCACCTTCGGGGTCTGGGTCCTGACCCGCATCCCGTCCGCCGCCGGGGTGGTGCAGGAGGCCGGGGTGCCGCGCCGGCCGTCGATCTCGACCACGCACAGCCGGCAGGAGCCGAACGGCTCCAGACTGTCGGTGGCGCACAGTTTGGGTATGTCGACGCCGGCGAGCGCGGCGGCGCGCATCACCGAGGTGCCCTCGGGGACGGTCACCGCCAGCCCGTCGACCTCGACCGACAGGGTGGCGGCCCCGGGCCGTTCCGGGGTTCCGAAGTCGGGTTCCTTGAGCAGTGTCATGACGTGCCCTCCCCCCTCGCGCCGCTGTGCCGCCGGGAGTCGGGCTCCCGGCCGGCCTCGCGGGCGAGGAAGTCGTCAGGGAAGTGGGTGAGGGCGCTCCGTACGGGCATCGGGGTGAGCCCGCCCATCGCGCACAGCGAACCGTCGGTCATCAGGTCGCACAGGTCCTCCAGGAGCGCCAGGTTCTCGTCCCGGTGCCGGCCGGCCACGATCTTGTCGATGACCTCGACTCCGCGGACCGAACCGACCCTGCACGGTGTGCACTTGCCGCAGGACTCGGCGGCGCAGAACTCCATCGCGAAGCGGGCCTGGGCGGCCATGTCGACGGTGTCGTCGAAGACGACGACGCCCCCGTGGCCGACCATCGCGCCGGCCTCCGCGAAGGCCTCGTAGTCCATGGGCAGATCGAACATCGACGGGGGCAGGTAGGCGCCGAGCGGTCCGCCGACCTGCGCCGTGCGCACCGGGCGCCCGGAGAACGTACCGCCGCCGAAGTCCTCGACGAGTTCGCGCAGGGTGACACCGAACGCGGTCTCGACGATGCCGCCGTGCGCGATGTTGCCGCCGAGCTGGAACACCTGGGTGCCGCGGGAGCGTTCGACGCCGAGTCGCTCGTAGGCGCGCGCCCCGGAGGCGAGCACGACGGGGACGGTGGCGAGGGTGAGTACGTTGTTCACCACGGTCGGCCGGCCGAACAGCCCCTCGACCGCCGGGATCGGGGGTTTGGCGCGGACCGTGCCGCGCTTGCCCTCCAGGCTCTCCAGCATGGAGGTCTCCTCGCCGCAGATGTACGCGCCGCCGCCGACCCGCACGTGCAGGTCGAAGTCGAGTCCGGAGCCCAGGATGTCCCGGCCGAGCCAGTGGTGTTCGCGGGCGATGCCGATCGCGGCCCGCATCGTGGCCACCGCGTCCGGGTATTCCGAGCGGATGTAGACGTAGCCCTCGCTCGCACCGACCGCGTGAGCCGCGATGGTCATACCCTCGATGAGCATGAACGGGTCGCCCTCCATGACCATCCGATCGGCGAACGTGCCGCTGTCGCCCTCGTCGGCGTTGCAGCAGACGAACTTGAGGCCGTCCGCGCAGTCCAGGACGGTCTTCCATTTGATGCCCGCGGGGAAGCCCGCGCCTCCCCTGCCGCGCAGGCCGGACGCGGTGACCTCGGCGACCACGTCCGCGGGCGGACGCTCCAGCGCGGCGCGCAGTCCGGCGAGGCCGCCGTGTGCCACGTAGTCGTCCGTGGACAGCGGGTCGGTGACGCCGACCCGGGCGAAGGTGACCCTGTTCTGCCGTGCCAGCCAGGGCAGCCGGTCCACGACGCCGAGCCGCAGCGGGTGGTCGGCCCCGTCCAGCATGCCCGCGGCGAGCAGCCCTTCGACGTCGGACGGGGCCACGGGGCCGTATCCGACGCGGCCGTTCGGAGTCACGACCTCGACCAGGGGCTCCAGCCAGAGCATGCCGCGTGAGCCGTTGCGCACGACGTCGAGAGGGAGGCCGTCGCGCAGGGCGGCCTCGCGCAGGGCGTCCGCGATCTCGTCCGCGCCGACGGAGCGGGCCGCCGAGTCGCGGGGGACGTAGACGGTCGTCGCCGGGCGCGCCGTGCCGTTGACGTGGTCGTTCATGAGGAGACCGTCCCGTCCAGGATCGAGCCCAGCCGGGCGGGTCCGACGCGTCCGTACAGCCGCCCGTTCACCTCGACCGACGGACCCAGGGCGCAGTTGCCGAGACAGAAGACCTGCTCGACGGTGACGGCGCCGTCCGCGCTCGTCTCCCCGAGTGCCAGACCGGCCTCTCGGGCGTAGGCCACCAGGCGTTCGGCGCCGAGCGCCTGACAGGCCTCGGCCCGGCAGATGCGGACGGCGGTGCGTCCGGCGGGCTCTTTGCGGAAGTCGTGGTAGAAGGTCACCACTCCGTGGACGTCCGCCCGGGAGAGGTTGAACTCGTCGGCGAGCACGGGAATCGCCTCCTGCGGCACATGTCCCAACTCGGTCTGTACGGCGTGCAGTACGGGAAGGAGCGCGCCGCGCTGATCCCGGTGGGCGGCCGCCGCCCTGCGGACCACGCTCTCGACCGTCACGTCACCCACGCTGGCCGTCATGATCGCTCCGCCTTCCGTCGTGCGGGTCCCCGGCGATGCTCGTGAGACTGGGACACTACCCCATACAGGCTTCTGTATACAGAACTCAATCCGAATCAACCTCCAGCATTCGGAGGGCCGTTGACCGCAGAGACGATGGCAGGAAAACCCTCGCGGGAGATCGGCGCACCCCGTGCCACGCCGATCTCCCGCGGCCCGTGCGCACGCGGCACCCCCGCCGACCTGGGATCACCTCCCGGCGACCCGCCGTCTTGCATACGAAAACCTGTATGCTGACGCAGCCGTCCGCAACCCTTTCGGCGGCCACCACCTCTTGGCAGAGCCGTCGGCCCCGCGGGCCCGGTGGCGGAACGGGGCTCCCATGCGTGAGGCACTCACGGCCGCCGCGACCCGGCGCGTCACCCGCCCGGCACCACTGCGGCAGGCCGTGTACGACGCCCTGACCGAGCTGATCGTCAACGGCTCCCTCAAGCCCGGCCAGCACCTCGTCGAAGCCGAACTCGCCGAGCATCTCGGGGTCAGCCGCCAGCCCGTACGGGAGGCCCTGCAGCGACTCCAGACCGACGGATGGGTCGACCTGCGCCCCGCCCAGGGGGCCTTCGTGCACTCCCCCACCGAGGAGGAGGCGGCCCAACTCCTCGGTGTCCGAGCGGTTCTGGAGACCTATTCCGCCCAACTCGCCGCCCAGCACGCGAAGCCCGAGGACGTGGAGCGGCTCTGGGAGTTGCACGGCGAAGGCGTCGACGCTCTCGCCGCCAGCAACATCGAGCGGCTGGTCGCGGCCAACACCGCGCTGCACACGTGCGTCACGTCGATCGCCGACAACGCCGTACTGGCCGAACTCATCGCGGGTGTCAGCCAGAAGGTGCGCTGGTACTACACGCCGATCGCGCGGCCCCGCGGCAAGGAAGCCTGGAACGAACACGCCCAGCTCATCAGGGCCATCGCCAAGGGCGACGCCGACCGCGCCGGCGAGGTCATGCGCAAGCACACCGAGCGCACCACCGGCTTCTACCGCAAGCAACTCGCCGCCGGGGCGAACCAGGACTGACCGGAGGGGCCCTCGCGCGGGACTCATGACGCCCGTCCGCCGCATCACGCCGCGGGGGCGGGCCGGAGCCCGGCGTCTGCGGGCTTGAGCTCGTTGTCCACCGACTTGAATCCCTCGTCGGCGGACTTGAGCCCTGCGGCCGCGGATCCGAGCTCCAGCAGCCACGGCGAGGTGCTGCGCCGCAGGACGTCGGCCCCTCCCCCGTCCCGTCCGAGCAGGACGTCGGCGGGCACGAGCACCGGATCCGCGTGCAGGCTGGAGGTGCCGCTGCCCGGCGGCCCTCCCCCACCGGGGCGGGCCGGGACGAACAGGTCCGAGGCCTGCGCCGGGACGACCCACAGCGTCATGCCGTCCCGCCCGTCGAGCGGTCGCGACGACCAGAGGTAGCTGTCGGCCTCGCCCGCCGCGACGACCTGCCACTTGCGGCCCCGCAGGGCGACCACGTCGGCGAAACGGACGGCGGTCGAACGGGGCCTCGCGTACGTCGTCCCGATTGCCGTCTCGTACGGCCGCACGTAGGTCCTCTCGTACGGCAGCCCGCATGTCGTGTCGCACGTCGCCTCGTACGGATCCTCGTCCAGCGCGAGGCTCACGAGGTGCCGTCCGGCGGCGATCTCCCCCCGCACCCAGGAACCGCCGCAGGACTCGATGGCGGCGACCGCGGCGAAGTGGGACGCGAGCACGGCGGCGGTCGCCGGGCAGACCCGGGCGGTCCGCCCGACCACGTCGAGCGCCTCCGACAGCCCGAGCCCGGCGCCGCCGTACTCCTGAGCGACGGTCAGACCGAGGAGCCCGGCACGACCGAAGGCCGACACCACCTCACGGGGGAACCGGCCCTGCCCTGCGGCAAGTTCGGCTTCGGGGGCGACGACTTCGGCCAGGACGGCCGAGAGAGAAGTGCGGTAGGACACGGGGTGACCCCCTCCTCGCGAACAGCTTCCCACGGGAACTGCATACAGTATGCAGTTGACCGCCGCAGTGCGCCAGGGAGACGCATGGACGAATCCAGGAGGGGCTGCCCGCGGACGACGGGCGACGGGCGACGGGCGACGGGCGACGGGCGACGGGCGACGGGCGACGGCTCAGCCTCTCGGGTCGATCTCCCTCAGCAGTCCGGTCGTGACGTCGAAGACGAAGCCGCGGACGTCGTCGGTGTGCGGCAGGAAGGGCGACGTACGCACCCGCTGCATCGACTGCCGTACGTCCTGGTCGACGTCACGGAACGCCTCGACCGCCCAGGCCGGCCGCTGCCCGACCTCCATCTCCAGCTCGTGCCGGAACTCCTCCGTGATGCTCTGCAGCCCACAGCCCGTGTGATGGATGAGTATGACGCTGCGGGTCCCGAGGGCACGCTGACTGATCGTCAGGGAGCGGATGGTGTCGTCGGTGACGACACCGCCCGCGTTGCGCACGGTGTGACAGTCGCCCAGCTGGAGACCGAGCGCGGCGTGCAGATCGATCCGGGCGTCCATGCAGGCGACCACGGCGACGCGCTGGACCGGCCGCGCATCCATGCCCGGGTCGGCGAACCCGGCGGCATACGCCCGGTTCGCCGCCACGAGCCGGTCGGTCACCGTCCCGTCACCCGGGCGTTCGGCGGACTGAGCGGGACGACGGGATGCTGAAGTCGACATGGAAGGGCTACCTCACTCCGGTCGGTGACGGAGAGACCTCTACCCCTTCCATGTATGCGATATGCGATAGCCCGGATTCTCACCGCTCCTCACGGAGCCACTGCGTCATCCGGTGGGAAGGAACGGTGTCCGGCCCCGGAGCTGCGCCGATTCGCCAACCGCTGCGCCACAGTGGTGCCGTGCACGACCACGACACGGAACACGGTGGCCACGCGAAGACGCCGAAGGACCGCAGCACCGCCGTGCTGGACGTCCGGGGGCTGGCCTGGGCCTCCCAGCAGAGCACCGTCACAGCGGTCCTCGGACGGCGGCCGGGGGTTCTCGACGTCGAGACCAACCCGGTGGCGCAGACGGCGACGGTGGTCTACGACCCGCGTCGGACGTCCCTGGCCGAGCTGCGGAACTGGGTGACGGACTGCGGGTACCACTGCGCGGGGCAGTCCGTCCCGACACACATCTGCGACCCCATGACCGAACCCGCCCCGCGCAAGACGGCCACTCCGGCCCCGACAGCGGCGCCCACACCCGCACCCGCACCCGCACCCGCACCCGACGCAACGTCAGGGACCGCGCCCGCCTCGACACCGCCGTCCCCTCCGGACGAGACGACGGGTCACGGCGCGCACGGGGACATGTCCATGGCCGCCATGGTCGCCGACATGCGCAACCGGTTCCTCGTGGCCGCGCTCTTCTCGGTCCCGATCGTGCTGTGGTCGCCGATCGGCAGGGACGTCCTCCGTCTGGACCTGCCCGTCCCCTTCGGGCTGCGCGAGGACGTGTGGGCGCTGCTGCTGAGCCTGCCGGTGATTCTCTACTCCTGCACGATCTTCTTCGACGGCGCCCTCCGCGCCCTGCGCGCCCGCACCCTCGACATGATGGTGCTGGTGGCGGTCGCGGTGGGCTCGGGCTGGCTGTACTCGTTGATCGTCACCCTCACCGGTGGCGGTGACGTCTTCTACGAGGCGGTCACCGTGCTGGCCTCCTTCGTCCTGCTCGGCCACTGGTTCGAGATGCGGGCCCGTGGCGGCGCCAACGAGGCCATCCGCAGCCTGCTCGACCTCGCCCCGCCGAAGGCGCTCGTCCTGCGCGGCGGAGAGCCCGTCGAGGTGCCCACCGCCGAGATCGTGGTCGGCGACCTGCTGCTGGTCCGGCCCGGAGCCAAGATCGCCGTGGACGGTGTGGTCGAGGAGGGCACGAGCGAGATCGACGAGTCGATGGTCACGGGCGAGAGCCTGCCCGTGCACAAGGAGCCCGGCTCACCGGTCGTCGGAGCCACCATCAACGCGAACGGCACGCTGCGGGTGCGGGCGACGAAGGTCGGCTCCGACACCGCGCTCGCCCAGATCGTACGACTCGTCCAGGAGGCCCAGAACTCCAAGGCACCCGGGCAGCGACTGGCCGACCGCGCCGCCTTCTGGCTGGTCCTCGTCGCCCTGATCGGCGGCGCCGTGACGCTGGCGGTCTGGCTGCTCGTCGGCCGCCCGCCGAGCGAGGCCATGCTGTTCGCGATCACCGTCGTGGTGATCACCTGCCCGGACGCGCTGGGGCTCGCCACGCCCACCGCGATCATGGTGGGGACCGGACTCGGGGCGAAGCGGGGTGTGCTGTTCAAGAACGCCCTGGGCCTGGAGACCTCGGCCCGGGTCCGGACCGTCGTCATGGACAAGACGGGCACCCTCACCAAGGGCGAGCCGGAGGTCACCGACGTCCTCACCTTCGCCCCGACGACCGAGGACGAACTCCTGCGCCTGGTGGCCGCGGTGGAGCGGGAGTCCGAACATCCCCTGGCGGAGGCGGTCGTACGGTACGCCGAGGCCAGGGGGATCGCGGGCGAACGGGCGGAGGAGTTCGAGAACGTGCCCGGGCACGGCGCGATCGCCCGGGTGTCGGGCCACCGGGTCGTGGTCGGCAACCGCCGGCTGGCCGAGCGCGAGGGCGTCGGCCTCGCCGAACTGGCCCGAGACCGGGACAGGCCGGCCGCCACGGGACGTACGGTCGTGATCGCGGCGGTCGACGGCCGCGCGGCCGGACTCATCGGCATCGCGGACGCCCCGAGGGAGACGTCGCAGGCCGCGGTCCGCGAACTGCACGCTCTCGGTGTCGAGGTCGTCATGCTCACCGGCGACAACCGGGCGACCGCCGAACGGATCGCCGGGCAGCTCGGCATCGACACCGTGATCGCCGAGGTCCTGCCCGGCGACAAGGCCGCCGAGGTGGCCGAACTGCAGGCCGGCGGAGGCGAGGTGGCCATGGTGGGCGACGGTGTGAACGACGCTCCCGCGCTCGCCCGGGCCGACCTCGGCATCGCGATCGGCGCGGGCACCGACGTCGCCATCGAGACCGCGGACCTGGTCCTGATGCGCTCCGATCCGCTGGACGTGCCCACCGCCCTGCGCATCGGTCGCGGCACCCTGCGCAAGATGCGCCAGAACCTCGGCTGGGCCATCGGCTACAACGCGCTGGCGCTGCCGATCGCCGCGGGCGTCTTCGAACCGGCCTTCGGTTTCGTCCTGCGCCCGGAGATCGCCGCGCTGTCCATGTCGGGCTCCAGTGTCATCGTCGCCGTCAACGCCCTGTCCCTGAAGAGACTTCGGCTGCCCGGCCCCGGCCGGACCTCCGTGGCGTCTGTCGAGCGGCGTGGTGGAACCCGGGAGGAGTAGCCCCTCACAGCCGGTTCACCGCCGTGCCTGTACCGTCGAGGCACACAGACGTCGGCCGGACGGACCGGGAGAGCGCGCGGTGCGGGTGAGCAGACACGTACGGACGGCAGGCGCCTTCGGGCACCTGCTGCTCGTCGTCGTGCTCGCGCTCGGCGTTTTCCTCATGCACAGCCTGGGACACCCCCAGGAATCCGGCTCCACCACCATGAGCAGCGCGTCCCACAGCGCGGTGGACGCCATGGAAGAGAACCCGGCGCACGGTCCCGGAGCGGTCACGCCCATGCGCACGACCGGGAAGACGAAGAGCCCCGGGCACCTCGCGTCCCCGCACGAACCGCCCATGACGATGGACATGTTGTCCCTCTGCGTGGCCGTACTCCTGGGCGCGGCCGTCCTCATCGCCCTCGTGCGTTCGGCGTTCGCGGGCCATCCCGGCCAGTTGGCCGCCCTTCTGGCGCGGTCACACGTCGTGGCGCGTTCCCGGCCGCCGCCACGCGGCCCCGATCTCACCCGGTTGTCGGTCCTGCGGCTGTAGGCCGACGCGCCCTCGCGGACACGCGGCAGCGTGCTCCCGCGATCTCGCGTACGCCCCAACAGCCGAGAACCACACACGAGGTGATTTCGACATGACCGCCTTCACGCGTGCCCCGCGCCGCGGATCCGCCCGCCGCTTCACCGCCGTCGGCGTCGTCGTCGCCGGCGCCCTGCTGCTCTCCGCCTGCGGCGGCGACGGCGACGACACCGCCGACACGAACCACGGAAGCGGCCACGGCCGGGCGACCGGCACGGCGAAGCCGACGGCCACGGCGACCGGCACGGCCGGTGTCCACAACGCGGCGGACGTCCAGTTCGCGCAGATGATGATCCCGCACCACGAACAGGCCGTGGAGATGGCCGAGTTGGCCGACGGCCGCGCCTCCGACCCGGAGATCAGGTCCCTCGCCACGAAGATCAAGAAGGCTCAGGACCCCGAGATCAGGACGATGACGGGATGGCTTCGGTCCTGGGGCGCGCCGGCCGCCATGGGTGACATGCCCGGCATGGACATGGGCGACGGCATGATGTCCGACAAGGACATGACGGAGCTCAAGGCCATGAAGGGCTCGAAGTTCGACAAGATGTTCGCCCAGATGATGATCGGCCATCACAACGGGGCGATCTCCATGGCCAAGGACGAGCGCGAGAGCGGCAGGTACACCGGCACGGTGAAGATGGCCGGCGCCATCGTCACGGGCCAGTCCGCCGAGGTCGAGCAGCTCCGGGGAATCCTCGACCGGCTCTGACCCCACCGGCCGCGGCGCGGGCTCCCCTTGCACACCGGGGAGCCCGCGTCCCGGCCCGGGGGCACCGATGACGAGGACGGCCACGGCCCCCGTCGTTCCACAGGCCGTGCGGCATCCGTCCGTACACGCGGCATCCGTCCGTACGGGTGGCGGTTCCAGAACGCGCGGCGAGGGGACCGGGCCGACGGTGACGCGGCCGGCGCACGGGGCGGCGGTGTCCGGACAGCGCCGTGAGCAGGGCAGCCCGGGAATCCTCCCACGTGGCTCCGGCGGTCGTATGGTTCGGGGTGATTTATGGTGACTCAAGGAGGATGCCCCGACCGGAGGTGCAATGATGCGCGCCGCGGCAGCGATCGTCTCCCTGGCTGTCGGCGCGGCGTTCGCCGTCGCGACATCGGCCTGCGACGAGGGCGGATCGGAGTCGTCGAACCCCCAGTACGGAGACTGCGAGGTCTCAGGGCGTCACGGGGAGTTCCATCTGACACCCCGGACGGCGGGCGCCCTGACGGTCAAGACGACCCTGCCCGCGCCCGGCTGGTGGAACGGCAGCACACCTGCCTCCGTGAAGAGCGGCTACGAGTACTGCATGGCCGCCAACATCGCCTACCGGTCCGGACTCGACCGGCTGAAGGTGGAGAACGCCCCCTTCCCGGACGTCGTGTCCGGGAAGACCAAGAACTTCGACCTGGCCCTCGCGCAGATCACGATCACCCCGGAGCGGAGCAAGGTCGCCGAGTTCTCCCCGCCCTATCTCGACTCGACCCTGGGTGTACTCATCAGGGACGGCGAGAAGATCGACGAGGACAACCTCCGTGACGTGCGCATCGGCGTGGCCGAGGGCACCACGGGCGAGGAGTTCGTCAAGAACCGCCTCAAGCCGGCCAAGCCCGTCACCGCCTTCGCCAACGACCCCGAGATGGTCACGGCGCTGGAGGAGGGCCGGATCGACGCGGTCGTGCACGACACGACGATCCTGCTGGCCTATCCGCAGAAGCGGGAGGGCAGGGTGCGCATCGTGGGGCAGTACCGGACCGACCAGGGGTACGGCGCGCTGTACCCGAAGGGGTCGCCCAACAAGGACGAGCTGGACCGGATCATCAAGCAGCTGATCGACGACGGGACGCTCGCCAAACTGTCGGTCGTCTATCTCGGAGCCGCCTTCGGCCAGGACCCGGACAAGATCCCGTACTTCACGGTGGACACCGGCTCCTGAACGCTCCGGACCGCCGCACGCAACGGAGCCCGCACCTACCGGCGCCCGCGCATCCCTAAGCCCGCGCGCCCCACGGAGGTCACACGCGGCGGCCCGCTCCGGTCCCGCGTCACAGATCCGCCATCAGGAGGGCGCCCAGGTCGAAGGCGGCGCCGGCGTCGAGCGCCTGCTCAGCCCAGATGATCTTGCCCCGGTCGGTGTACCGGGTCCCCCAGCGGCGCGACATCTGCGCGACGAGGAACAGACCGCGGCCCCCTTCGTCGGTGATGGCCGCGCGGCGCAGGTGCGGGGAGGTGCTGGTGCCGTCGGCGACCTCGCAGATCAGGCTGTCGCGGTCGCGCAGCAGCCGCAGGCTGATGGGGCTTCCTCCGTACCTGATGGCGTTGGTCACGAGCTCGCTGAGGATCAGCTCGGTGGTGAAGGCGGCCTCGCCGAGCCCCCAGGCCTCCAGCCTGCGGGTGGCCTCGGCGCGGATCCGGGAGACGGCCGCGGGATCGTCGGGCACCTCCCACTCCGCGACCTGGCCCGGGTCGAGCAGCCGGGTGCGTGCGACGAGCAGGGCGACGTCGTCGCTCGCCCTGGTGCGCAGCATCGCGTCGAGCACGGTCTGGCAGGTCTCCTCGGGAGAACTGCCCTCCGTGTGGGCGAGCGCGTCCTTCAGCATGCCGAGCCCGGTGTCGATGTCACGGCCGCGGGCCTCGACCAGGCCGTCGGTGTAGAGGACGAGCCGGCTGTCGGCGGCCAGCCGGATCTCCGCCGTCTCGACCGGCAGGCCCGCCCCGACGCCCAGGGGCGGGGCCACGGGGATGTCGGGGAAGGTCACGGAGCCGTCCGGCGAGACCAGCGCCGGACCGGGATGACCGGCCCGGGCGAGAACACACCGCCCGGTGACCGGATCGTAGACCGCGTACAGGCAGGTGGCACCGGTGATGGCCTCGGCCGCCGCGTCCTCGTCGATCCGGGTGATCAGGTCGTCCAGGTGCCCGAGGATCTCGTCCGGGGGGAGGTCGAGGGCGGCGAAGTTGTGCACCGCCGTCCTCAGGCGGCCCATGGTCGCCGCGGCGTGCAGACCGTGTCCGACGACGTCGCCGACCACCAGCGCCACCCGGGCACCCGGCAGCGGGATGACGTCGTACCAGTCGCCGCCCACCCCCGCCTGGGCAGGCAGGTACCGGTGCCCGACGTCCAGGGCGGACAGCTCGGGGAGCACGCCGGGCAGCAGGCTGCGCTGGAGGGTGACGGCCGTGATGTGCTCGCGGGTGTAGCGGCGGGCGTTGTCGATGCACACGGCCGCCCGGGCGGCGAGTTCCTCGGCCGGGGACAGGTCGTCCGGCTCGAAGGGGGTCTGCTCCGAACGCCAGAACTCCACGACCCCCAGCAGTTGGCCCCGCGCCTGGAGCGGCACCGAGATCATGGAGTGGATGCCGTACGCGATGATCCGCCCCGTACGCTCCGGGTCCTGGGACAGCCAGCCGTCGGCCGTGGCGAGGTGCTCCACCAGGACCGGCCGGCCGGTGACCATGCCGATGGCCACCGGGTGGCCGGGCACGTGCTGTATGCGCGTCCCGACGGGAGAAAGGGGCGCGTCGTCACGGATGCCCCTGGCCGCGACCCGGTGCATCTCCACGCTTGCGCCCGTCGGCTCACCACCGTGCAGCACGGGCTCCACCAGCTCGATGGTGGCGAAGTCGGCGAAGCGCGGGACCGCGACCTCGGCCAGTTCCTCGGCGGTGCGCTTCACGTCCAGGGTGGTGCCGATGCGGGTGCCGGCGTCGTAGAGCAGTTGCAGGCGTCCGCCCGCCACGTCCGCCCGGCCCGCGAGGGCGCGCAGCTCCGTGGTGTCACGCAGGGTGGCGACGCTTCCCCCCTTCGGGCCGACCGGCCGCACGTTGACCGCGAGCAGGGTGTCCCCGGCGAGGAAGACCTGGTCCGTGGCCGCCTGGCCCGATCCCAGCAGCACGGCGAGGGCGGGGCTCAGCCCGAGTCCGGTGACCGGCCTGCCCTCGGCCTCCGGGGGCAGCTCGAGGAGCCGGCGCGCCTCGTCGTTGACCAGCAGCAGTGTTCCGTCGCCGTCCAGGATGAGCACGCCTTCCCGGACCGCGTGCAGCACCGCATCGTGGTGCTCGTACATCCGGGTCATCTCCACCGGTCCCAGGCCCCCGGTCTGACGTCGCAGACGCCCGCTGACCAGTGCCGAGCCGCCCGCGGCCAGCACCAGCGCGACACCGCCGGCGGCGAAGATCACCGGCAGCTGGTGCTGGACGACACCGGCCACCTTGTCCACCGTGACGCCGACGGTGACCAGGCCGACGACCGTGCCCTTGTCGTCGAAGACGGCGACCGTCGAGTCGACCGCCTTCCCCAGACTGCTGTCGAACGTGGTCTGGTGGGGCTCGCCCCCGAGCGCCGCGCCGTAGGAGGTGGAGACGTGCTTGCCGATCTGGTCCGGGTCCGGGTGGGTCCACCGGAAGCCGTAGGGGCTCAGGGCCACGACGTAGTCGACGCCGGTCTTCTTGCGCACCACCTCGGCATGCGGCTGGAGCAGCGCCGTGGGGTCCTTGCTCTTCATCGCCGCGGCGGTGCCCGGGGCGTTCGCGAACGTCTCGGCCACGGCCAGTGACCGGTCGCCCGCCTCCCGGATCGCGCGGTTGCGGTCCTGGAACACGAGCACGACGACGGCCGTGGCGATGAGCAGCAGGACGACCGCCAGTTGCAGCAGGAAGACCTGACCGGCGACGCTGCGCGGTGTCAGCAACGACCGCATACGCCGCCCGGCCGATCGACGATGGGCCTCCGGGCCGGCTTCCGGCGGCCCGGCCTTCGGCGGCACACGGTCGCCCCGTCGGCTCGCCGGGACGTATCGCCCAAGTTTGCCCATTTCATCAGTATCAGTGACCACCCCGGCGGGCGCGGCTCAGGATGGGCCGATCCCGGGGCGAGGTCCGCCCTTCGATGGCGAAGGTGGGGGGCGAGCCGGGTCGGCCCACCCCCGGGGCGGTCAGCTGTTGGCGTTGAGGACGGGGTAGTAGCCACTGGCGTGGCCGGTGGCGGTGGGGTGGTACGACTCCCAGCTCGGCGAGACCACCAGGGAGTGCAGCCAGCCGTCGCTGGAGCACAGCTCATGGCCGCCGAACGTGGTGCGGACGTCTCCGAAGACGAAGCCGTGGGCGGCGGCACGGGCGGCGATGACGCCGTCGATGACGTCCGAGGCCTCGTCGATCTTGCTGTGCTTGGTGGCGCTCAGGCCGACGCAGAAGACGTTGAGCGTATACATGCGCGGGTAGCCGAGAACGACCACCTTGGCGTTGGGCGCCTTGGCGCGGATGGCGTCGTAGGTGGCGTCCAGGCGGGCGGGGAGCGTGTTCCGGGCGTAGTTCTCGGCCGTGTTCACGCGATTGACGCAGTCGGTGTCCGAGCCGGTCACGCACGTCGTCATGACGTCCGAGAAGCCGGCGTCGTTGCCGCCGATGGTGAGCGAGACGAGGCCGGTGGAGGAGTTCAGGGGAGCGAGCTGGCTGTTCGTCACGTCCGTGGTGACCGCGCCCGAGCAGGAGGTGTCGGCGAACGAGGACGGTGCGTGGGCGTTCTTCCACAGGTAGGGGTAGGCACTGAGGCTGCGGTGGCAGCCTCCGCTCGAACTGTCGTAGTTCCCTGCGCCGTTGCCGGCCGAGTACGAGTCACCCAGTGCGACGTAGGCCGGTCCGGCGGCGTGCGCCGGACCGGTCAGCACCAGGCCGAACATCATCGCGAGACCGAAGGCGACAAGGGTGGATCGCAGATTGACGCGTCTCACAGGACCTCCCTGAGCGGGAAAGCTGGCCCTCATTTGGTACAACGGACAACCACTTGACGGAAGTGTTCATGTCAACATTGTTTCCGTATTCAACATCACGTTTGACGTCACGGAAACACGCGCGACGGCACCCTGGAGGAGGCGGGCGGTGCGACAGGGCACGTGATGCGAACCAGCGACGAGACCGGCCACGGGGGCCACCGCCGTGCGGGCGGGGACCCGGCCCGCACGGCGGTGGCCTGGATCCCGCCCGCGGAGCTGTGGCCGCCGATCCAGGACATCCGCCGGGACCACGATCCGCAGATCCACCGCTGGCCGCCGCACGTCAACCTGCTGTTCCCCTTCGTGCCCGAGTCCGACGTCGAGCAGGCCGCCCCGCTGCTCGCCGAGGCGGCGGCCGAGGCGGCGGTCTTCACCGCCCGGCTGGAGGGAGTACGGACCTTCCGGCACAGGGCGTACTCCACCGTGTGGCTCGATCCGGCGGCGGCCGGCAAGGGGCCGTGGCACGACCTGCACCGCGCACTTCAGCAGCGGTTCCCGCTCCGTCAGGGGCCCGCCAGGGACTTCACTCCCCACCTCTCCCTGGGCCGGACCCGGGATCCGCGGCGCGTCGGCGCCGACTGCGCCGGCCGGCTCGACCCCATGACGGCGACCGTCCGGGAACTCGTCCTGTTGTCACGCAGGGGACACGGGCCGATGCGGCCCCGGGCGACGATCGCCCTGCGTACGGGCCTGATCCGCAGGCTCCCCGAGCCCGGCCCCGAGGCGCCCGGACCGGAGGACACGGCATGGCTCGCCGAGATCTCCGACAGGTGAGACCACGGCCGCCGAGCGGAGTCCGGGCAGGGTCAGGGCGGAGGCCCGGCGACGCACGCGCGCGGCGTGAGACCCGCCACAAACCACTCCCAAAAATCGGACTATTCGATAAAAATGCTTCTTTGTGGCTGATTGCCCCCTCCGGCGACCAGCCCCGACGACTCAACGACCAGTGGCATGGGAGAAGCGTTTGATCACCGTACGCAAGCGACACGCAGGGCTGATGGTTACGGCCGGCGCCATCGCGCTCACGGCGCTCGGCGGCACCAGCCACGCTGCGACCAACGACACCACGACTCCCCCGGAGACGCAGGCACAGACGGATCAGGCGGGCGATCAGGACGCCTCGGACGCCCGAATAAAGATCGCACCCGGGGACGGAGTCCGCGGTGTCGCGATCGACCGTCCCGTCAAGGTCACCGTCAGTGACGGCAGACTCACCAAGGTGACCCTGACCTCCGTCGCGACCGGCACCGAGGTCCCGGGCACCCTCTCCGCGGACGGCACGTCCTGGACCCCGAACGGCCCGCTGAAGCAGGCGACCAGGTATCAGGTCGCGGCGGAGGCCGAGGACGCGAAGGGCCGCTCCGCCACCGAGAACGCCGGCTTCTCCACGGCCTCCCCGGCCAACGACTTCCTCGGGCACCTCTCCCCCGAGAACGGCTCGACCGTCGGTGTCGGCATGCCGGTGAGCTTCACCTTCGACAAGGCGATCGCCGACAGGGCCGCCGTGGAGTCGAAGATCCAGGTCAGCACCAGCAGCGGCGAGCAGGTCGTCGGTCACTGGCTCAACAACAGCCGTCTGGACTTCCGCCCCGAGCACTACTGGAAGCCCGGCTCCACCGTCACCGTCACGATGAACGTCGACGGCGTCCAGAAGACGGTCACGTTCAAGATCGGCCGGAGCCAGATCAGCACCGTCGACTCCAAGACGAAGCAGATGACCGTCAAGCGGGACGGCAAGACGATCAAGACCATCCCGATCTCGTCCGGCAGCGCCGAGCACCCGACGTACAACGGCCAGATGGTCATCTCCGAGAAGTACCGGCACATCCACATGAACGGTGCGACCGTCGGCCTCACGGAGAAGGACGGCAAGCCCTCGTACGACATCAAGGCCGTACCGCACGCCATGCGCCTGACCGACTCGGGCACGTTCATCCACGGCAACTACTGGGGCGGCGACTCGGTCTTCGGCAAGGTCAACACCAGCCACGGCTGCGTCGGCCTGAAGGACGTCAGGAACGCCGGCAACGGCAAGATGCCCGCCGCCTGGTTCTTCGACAACTCGATGATCGGCGACGTCGTGATCGTCAAGAACTCCGCGGACAAGGCCACGGCGGCCCCGGACAACGGCTTCAGCGACTGGAACATGTCGTGGAGCGAGTGGGTCGCGGGCGGCACGTCCAACTGACGCAACGCGAAGAGGACCACGACCGTCAAGGTCGGGGTCCTCTTTCGTTTACTACAAGAAGTGTCCGAGGGGGGACTTGAACCCCCACGCCCGATAAAGGGCACTAGCACCTCAAGCTAGCGCGTCTGCCATTCCGCCACCCGGACAAGGTGTCTGCCGCCTGGCCGAGGGTGTTCCCCGCGGCGACATGGATAACAATACCAAGGTTTCGGAGTGCCCTTCACCTGCATATCCGGCCCCCGGAGCGGGTCCGCGGAGCGGAGTGGGGGTGCGCCTACAGTCTCACCATGGGTGACTGGATGACTACCGGTGGTCTGCGGGAAGGGCGGCGGCCGAGAGCGCTGTCGCCGTGGCGGGAGCATCTGCGGGACACGTTCTGGTTCGCGCCCACCGCGGCCATGGTGCTGGTCTTCGTGGTGTGGGCGGTGGCGACGGAGATCGACACCGCGATCGTCGACGCGCTGCGCGACGATCGCGACTACGACACCCTCGACGATCTGCTGCGTCTGGCCGACGACGCGAAGGCCGTGGTGACCGTGGTCAGCTCGGCGATGATGACCTTCATCGGTGTGGTCTTCAGCATCTCGCTGGTCGCCGTGCAGATGGCGAGCGGGCAGTTCACTCCGCGCGTGGTGCGGATCTTCGTACGGAGCCGGATCACCAAGGCCACCTTCGCGGTGTTCCTCGCCACGTTCCTGCTGTCGCTCCTGGTGCTGACCTCGTACGAGGGGCAGGCCGAAGCGAGGTACGTGACCTCGATCCCGCTGATCCAGTCGGTCCTGACGCTCACGATGCTCGGGCTGAGCCTCCTGCTCTTCGTGCTGTACGTGAACCAGACGCTGCGGCTCATGCGCATCAGCCATGTCATCGACCGCATCACCCGCGAGGCGTTCAAGGTCCTCGCGCGCATGCCCGTGGCCCGCTCGGCCGGCGAGGAGGACAGGCTCGGACCCGAGACCGCCCGGGTCGTCCACCACGGGCGGGCGGGCGTCCTGCGGGACGTGAACATCGCCCGGCTGGTGCGGGCGGCCGGGCAGGAGGACGTCGTCCTGCGGCTGCTCCCGCGGATCGGGGACTTCGTCGTCCCGGGCACCCCGCTGTTCGCCGTGCACGGAGGTCCGGCCCCCGCCGGTCGGTCGCTGAGCTACACCGTGTCCGTCGGGGTCGACCGCACCTTCCACCAGGACTTCGCGTTCGGGCTGCGCCAGCTCGCCGACATCGGGCTGCGGGCGCTGTCGGCCGCGGTGAACGACCCGACCACGGCCGTGCAGGCCATCGACCGCATCGTGCAGTTCCTGGCCGCCGTCGCCGGCCGGCCCCTCGACACCGCTCTGCACCGGGACCGGCGCGGGAAGCTGCGGCTGGTGCAGCCCGTGCCGGGCTGGACGGAGCTGGTCGATCTCGGGTTCGCGGAGATCCGCGGGTGCGCGGTGGGAACGCCGCAGGTCACCCGCCGTATCGTCGCCGGTCTGGACGATCTCGCGGCGATCGCTCCCGCGGACCGCCGCGAGCCCCTGCTCCGCCATCGCGCCCTGCTGGTCGAGGCCGTGGAGCGCTCGGACGCCGAGCCGTCGGACCGCGCCTTCGCGCTGCGCCCGGACCGGCAGGGCATCGGCTAGCCGACCGGAACGGCACAGCATGACTGTGCACGGCCCGGCATAATGCGTACCCCGCCTCCCGCCGGGCTCACGGCATCAGGTGGTACTCCGGGAAGTTCCCCGGCAGCCGCTCCCCCGCCGGGCCCTGGGTCACCGCTCGCACCAGGAGTTCCCCGCCCACGAACGCCCCGCGCCACGACGCCCCGAAACCGCCGAAGAGTTCGTCGCGGTCGCCGCGGGAGCGGGGCCTGCCGTGGCCGACCTTGAACGCGCGGATCTGGGGCGCCAGCCGGGTGTACGTGGCCTCGTCGTCCGTGGACAGGGTGGCCACCAGCGCGCCGTTCGAGGCGTTCATCGCGGCGAGCAGTTCGGCCTCGGTGTCGACCAGGACGATCGTGTCGACCGGGCCGAAGGGTTCCGCGTGGTGCAGCGGTGAGGAGGGGGGCGGGCCCAGGAGCGTCACGGGCTGGACGTACGCCGCCGTGTCCTGGCCGGGCAGGAAGCGGGCGTCGGACGGCCTGCCGCGGTACAGCGGGACGGCGCCCCGGTCGATGGCCTCGGCGACCTGGTCGTTCAGCTCCTTGGCCTTGGCGGCGTTGATGACCGGGCCGAAGTCGAGCGCCGGACACGGGTCACCGGGCCGCTCGACGGCCAGCGGGTGACCGGTGCGCAGGGTGGCGACGGCCGGCAGGTACGCGGCGAGGAAGTCGTCGAACAGCGCGCGCTGGACGACGAAGCGCGGGTAGGCCGTGCAGCGCTGCTTTCCGTAGTCGAAGAGCTTGGGGACGACCGCCGTCAGCGCGTCCCAGTCGCTGAAGTTCCACACGCCCCAGGTGTTGAGCCCCTCCTGTTCGAGGACGTGCCGCTTGCCGAGGTCGGCGACGGCGGTGGCCACCGCGGCGCCGGTGTCCCGGCCGCCGACGAAGGAGACGCAGCCGATCTCGGGCGCGCGCACCAGCGCCTCCGACAGTTCGCCCCCGCTCCCGCTGACCAGGGTGAGCGGGATGCCTTCGCGTACGGCGAGCGCGCAGGCCAGGGTGAGACACGCGACCCCGCCGTCGGTCGGGGTCTTGGCGATGACCGCGTTGCCCGCCAGCGCCTGCACCAGCATGGCGTGGACGAGCACGCTCATCGGGTAGTTCCAGCTCGCGATGTTGGAGACGGGGCCGTCGAGCGGGGTCCGGCCCTCCACCATGGGCTCGATGCCGTCGACGTACCAGCGCACGCCGTCGATGGCGCGGTCCACGTCTGCCTGGGCGAGCCGCCAGGGCTTGCCGATCTCCCAGACCAGCAGGAGGGCGAGCAGTTCACGGTGTTCGGTCAGGGCGTCGAGGGCAGCCGCCACGCGGGCCCGGCGTTCGGTGAGGGGTACGTGGCGCCAGGCGCGGTGCTGGTCGAGCGAGGCGCGGACGGCCGCGCGGGCGGTGGTGCCGTCGAGGCGGGGCGGTCCCGCCACGGGTCCGCCGTCGACGGGGCTGGTGGCGGGCAGGGCCCGGCCGTCGGTCTGCCAGCCGGAGTTCCAGAGGTTGAGCACCCGGTCGTCGCGGAACGCCTCGGGGGCGGCGGCGAGGCACCGCCGCCAGGCGTCGGCCCAGGCCGTGCCGGACTTGAGGACGAGGGGGGCGGGTGGGCGGGTGCCGCGACGGAGCGGCATGGCGGCGGACGGGGTGGGGGTGCTCGGGGTGGGGTCGGGGGTCGTCACGAATGTCTCCGCTCTCGGTGCACAGTCGGGGGCGGGGGCCCGTCCCCGCCGGACGGCCGGGGCCGGGCCCGCGCGAGCAGTCGTCGCGCAGGTGGGAGGAGGGAAGGCGGTGAGGGCGGGCGGCTTCCGAACGTCACCTCGGGTCAACTATGGGTGACATCGCTCGGGGTCGCTCGCTCCGCCAGCCGCGCGAGGACCAGCCGTGCCGTCTCGGTCGGGGTGCCGCCGACCTGCACCCCGGCCGCTTCCAGGGCCTTCTTCTTGGCCTCGGCGGTGCCCGAGGAGCCGGAGACGATGGCGCCGGCGTGGCCCATGGTCCGGCCCTCGGGGGCGGTGAATCCGGCGACATAACCGACGACGGGCTTGGTGACGTGATCGCGTACGTACGCGGCCGCCCGTTCCTCGGCGTCGCCTCCGATCTCCCCGATGAGGACGATCAGCTCGGTGTCGGGGTCCTTCTCGAAGGCGGCGAGACAGTCGATGTGGGAGGTGCCGACGACGGGGTCCCCGCCGATGCCCACACAGGTGGAGAAGCCGATGTCCCTGAGTTCGTGCATGAGTTGGTAGGTGAGGGTGCCGGACTTGGAGACCAGCCCGATGCGTCCGGGGACGGTGATGTCGGCGGGGACGATGCCCGCGTTCGACTGTCCGGGGGAGATGAGACCGGGGCAGTTGGGGCCGATGACGCGGGTCCCGCGGGCGGCCGCGTACGCGCAGAAGGCGACGGAGTCGTGGACGGGGATGCCCTCGGTGATGACGACGACGAGCGCGATCCCGGCGTCGGCGGCCTCCAGCACGGCCGCGCGGGCGAATGCGGGCGGTACGAACACGACGCTCACGTCGGCTCCGGTGGCCTCGATCCCCTCGCGCACCGACCCGAAGACGGGGACGGTCCTGCGGGTGCCGCTCCCGTCCCCGGGGCCGGGGACGTCGAACTCCACGGCCAGACCGGCCTTGCGCGGGTTGACGCCGCCGACGACGTCGGTGCCGGCGGCGAGCATGCGCCGGGTGTGCCGCATACCCTCGGCTCCGGTCATGCCCTGGACGAGGACCTTGGACTGCTGGGTGAGAAAGACGGCCATGTGCCGCTCCTTCAGCTCGTGTGGGCCAGTCGGGCGGCGAGCCGGGCGGCGTCGTCCATGGTCGCGGCCTGGTGCACCAGGGGGTGGGCCAGGCCGCCGAGGACGGCGCGGCCGCGGGCGGCGTTGTTGCCGTCGAGCCGGACCACGATCGGCTTGGTCGGCCGTACGGCGTCCAGGGCCCGCACGATGCCGTCGGCGACCGCGTCGCAGGCGGTGATGCCGCCGAAGACGTTGACGAGGACGGACCTGACGCCGGGGTCGGACAGGACGACGGACAGTCCGTCGGACATGATCCGCGCGGAGGCTCCGCCGCCGATGTCGAGGAAGTTGGCGGGGCGGGCGCCGCTGCCGGCGACGACGTCGAGCGTCGACATGACAAGGCCCGCGCCGTTGCCGATGACGCCGACCTCGCCGTCCAGTTTCACGTAGTTGAGGCCCTTGGCGGCCGCCGCGGCCTCCAGCGGGTCTTCGTGCGAGTTCTCCTGCTGTGCCCAACGCGCCTGCCGGTAGCGGGCGTTGCCGTCGAGCGTGACCTTGCCGTCCAGGGCCATGAGCTGCCCCTGGGCGGTGCGGACGAGGGGGTTCACCTCGACCAGGAGGGCGTCCTCGCGGATCAGCACCTGCCAGAGCCGGACGAGGACGTCGGCGGCGCGCGGGGGCAGTCCCGCCGTCCGGACGATCTCGGCCGCCTTCTCCGGGGTGACGCCCTCGGCGGGGTCCACGGGCACGCGTGCCACCGCCTCGGGCCTGGCCGCCGCCACCTCCTCGATCTCCGTGCCGCCCTCGGCGGAGGCGATGGCGAGGAAGCGTCCGGCGGCGCGGTCGAGGACGTACGAGACGTAGAACTCGGCCTCGATGTCGACGGGTCGGGCCAGCATGACCGTGCGGACCGGGTGGCCCTTGATGGTCATGCCGAGGATCTCGCGTGCCGTGCGTTCGGCGGCCTCCGGGTCCTCGGCGAGCCGGACGCCGCCCGCCTTGCCGCGTCCGCCCGTCTTCACCTGGGCCTTGACGACGGCCCGGCCGCCGAGCCGGCGGGCGATGCCGCGCGCCTCGCCCGGTGCGTCGGTCACCTCGGCCGGCGGCACCAAGATGCCGTGTTCTTCGAAGAGTTGCCGCGCCTGATGTTCGTACAGGTCCACGTTTCGGCTCCTGTCCTGAAAGTGGTGCACGACCCCTGGACATCACCCATCGGATGCGGGATAACAATCTTCATACAGTATTCGTCGACTGTATGCAATGTGCCGAACCTGACCCACCCGCCGCCGCACCGGAGCGGCTCAAGGCAACGGACAAGTGAGGTGACCTGTGACGACCAAGGCTCTCGAAGGCATCCGGGTCCTGGACATGACGCACGTTCAGTCCGGCCCCTCGGCCACCCAGTTGATGGCATGGCTCGGCGCCGACGTGGTCAAACTCGAGGCGCCGAGCGGTGACATCACCCGCACCCAGCTGCGGGACCTCCCGGACGCCGACTCGCTCTACTTCACCATGCTGAACAGCAACAAGCGCAGCATCACCCTCAACACCAAGACCGAGCGCGGCAAACAGCTCCTGACCGAGCTGATCCGCCGGTCCGACGTCATGGTGGAGAACTTCGGCCCCGGAGCGATCGACCGCATGGGCTTCACCTGGGACCGCATCCGCGAGATCAACCCGCGGATCGTCTACGCCTCCATCAAGGGCTTCGGGGACGGCCCCTACACCGACTACAAGGCGTACGAGGTGGTCGCGCAGGCCATGGGCGGTTCCATGGCCACCACCGGATTCGAGGACGGCCCGCCGATGGCCACCGGTGCCCAGATCGGCGACTCGGGCACCGGCGTCCACGCCGTCGCCGCCGTCCTCGCGGCATTGCTCCAGCGCACCCGCACGGGACGCGGCCAGCGCGTCAACGTGGCGATGCAGCACGCCGTCCTCAACCTCTGCCGGGTCAAGCTGCGCGACCAGCAGCGCCTGGCACACGGCCCGCTCGCCGAGTACCCGAACGATGACTTCGGCGACGAGGTCCCCCGCTCGGGCAACGCCTCCGGCGGCGGCCAGCCCGGCTGGGCCGTCAAGTGCGCGCCGGGCGGACCCAACGACTACGTCTACGTCATCGTCCAGCCCACCGGCTGGAAACCGATCACCCGGCTGATCGGCCGCCCCGAACTGGCCGACGACCCCGACTGGGCCACCCCGGGGGCGCGGCTGCCCAGGCTCGCCAAGATGTTCCAGCTCATCGAGGAATGGACCACGACATTGCCCAAATGGCAGGTGCTGGAGAAACTCAACGCCGAGAACATCCCGTGCGGACCGATCCTGTCCACCAAGGAGATCATCGAGGACGCCTCGCTCGCGGCCAACGACATGGTCGTCGAGGTCGCGCACCCGGGGCGCGGCTCGTACGTCACCGTCGGCAGCCCGCTCAAGCTCTCCGACTCCCCCGTCGACATCACCGCCTCCCCGCTGCTCGGTGAGCACAACGAGGAGATCTACATCGGCGAACTCGGCCTCGGCGACGAGGAACTGCGGCTTCTCAAGTCGGGCGGGGTGATCTGAGGTGGCGGCTTTGGACCGGGTGGCGCTGGTGCGGGCCCTGCTCGACGGCGTCCGGCGCGAGGGACGCACCGCGCTGACGGCGCCCGAGGGCAAGCGGATCGCCGACGCCTACGGGATCGCCGTGCCCGGCGAGGAGATCGCCCGCGACGAGGACGAGGCCGTCACCCACGCGGAACGGTTCGGCGGCCCCGTGGTGATGAAGATCGTCTCCCCCGACATCCTGCACAAGACCGACGCGGGCGGCGTACTGGTCGGCGTCGAGGGGGAGGCGGACGTACGGGCCGCGTTCCGGACGCTGGTCGCCAACGCCCGCTCGTACGACGTGCGCGCCCGCGTCGACGGCGTGCAGGTGCAGGAACTGATCCCGCCCGGGCAGGAGGTCATCGTCGGCGCGGTGACCGATCCGACCTTCGGGAAGGTCGTCGCCTTCGGACTCGGCGGTGTGCTCGTCGAAGTGCTCAAGGACGTCACCTTCCGGCTCGCTCCCGTGGACGCCGACGAGGCGCTGTCGATGCTCGACTCCATCCGCTCGGCGCAGATCCTGCGCGGGGTGCGCGGCGGGCCGGCGGTGGACCGGGCGGCCCTCGCCGAGCAGATCCGCCGGGTCTCCGAACTCGTCACGGACTTCCCCGAGATCGCCGAGGTGGACCTCAACCCGGTGATCGCGGCCCCGGACGGCGCGATCGCGGCGGACATCCGCGTGATCCTCGGACCGGGCGCCCCGGCCGGGCGGCGCCGGTACGCCCGTGAGGAGATCCTCGCCTCCATGGACCGGCTGATGCGTCCCAGGTCGATCGCGGTCATCGGCGCCTCCGACGTCCCGGGCAAGATCGGCCACGCGGTGCTGCGCAACCTCGTCGACGGGGGCTTCGCGGGCGAGATCCACCCGGTGAACCCCAGGGCGGACGACATCCAGGGCCGCAAGGCCTACGCGACTGTCACGGACATCCCCGGCGACGTGGACGTCGCGGTCTTCGCCGTCCCCGCCCGGGCGGTGCCACGCGTCCTGGAGGAGGTGGGACGCAAGAACATCCCCAACGCGGTCCTCATCCCCTCCGGTTTCGCGGAGACCGGCGAACAGGCGCTCCAGGACGAGATCACGGCCATCGGCGAGCGGTACGGCGTACGGCTGCTCGGCCCGAACATCTACGGCTACTACTCGACCTGGCAGGACGTGTGCGCCACGTTCTGCACGCCGTACGACGTGAAGGGCGGTGTCGCGCTCTCCTCGCAGTCCGGTGGGATCGGCATGGCCGTTCTGGGGTTCGCCCGGACCACGAACACGGGTGTCTCGGCGATCGTCGGGCTCGGCAACAAGGCGGACCTGGACGAGGACGACCTGCTCACCTGGTTCGGCGAGGACCCGCACACCCGGTGCGTGGCGATGCACCTGGAGGACCTCAAGGACGGGCGCGCCTTCGTGGAGGCGGCCCGCGCCACCGTCCCGAAGAAGCCCGTCGTCGTCCTGAAGGCGGGGCGGACCGCCGCCGGCGCACGGGCCGCGGGCTCGCACACCGGAGCCCTCGCGGGCGACGACGCCGTGTACGACGACATCCTCCGGCAGGCCGGGGTCATCAGGGCTCCCGGCCTGAACGACATGCTGGAGTACGCGCGCGCCCTGCCGGTGCTGCCGGCTCCCCGGGGCGACAACGTCGTGATCATCACGGGCGCGGGCGGCAGCGGTGTCCTGCTGTCCGACGCGGTCACCGACAACGGGCTGTCCCTGATGGAGATCCCGCCGGACCTCGACGCCTCCTTCCGTGAGTTCATCCCGCCCTTCGGGGCCGCGGGCAACCCGGTGGACATCACGGGCGGCGAGCCGCCGTCGACGTACGAGGCGACGATCCGGCTCGGTCTGGAGGACCCGCGCGTCCACGCGCTCGTCCTCGGCTACTGGCACACGATCGTGACCCCTCCCCTGGTCTTCGCCGAGCTCACCGCCCGCGTGGTGGCCGAGTTCCGCGAACGCGGGATCGAGAAGCCCGTGGTGGCGTCGCTCGCGGGCGACGTCGAGGTGGAGGAGGCGTGCCGGTACCTGTACGAGCGGGGGGTCGTGGCCTACCCGTACACCACCGAGATGCCGGTGGCCGTCCTCGGCGCGAAGTACCGCTGGGCACGGGCGGCGGGCCTGTTGGGGGGTCGTTCATGACATGAGGACGCGGGGGGCCGGCCGACGGTGCGCGTCGGCCGCCCCCGGGACCCGTGAGCGCACGAAAGGCATGTGGCAGGGGGCGCTGACCAGTTCTTTCGACGCAAGGGGATCTCGATCGACATGACAACCACCGGCTACTCGACATCGGTTCCACCCCGAGAGGTGAAGGACCGGAACGGACGTGTGTACCGCGTCGGTGAGACCGACATCGACATCATGGGCCGCGGACGCGCCTGGATGGTCTTCCTGCCCTGGGCGGGCATGCTGGGCATCAGCTCCGCCGAGTACGCGTTCACCTCGGCGGAGGACACGCTCCACGAGGCTCATCTGTGGAGCAGCGGACACATCTTCTGGCTGATGGGCGTCTGGGTGTTCTTCCAGGCGGCCGTGGCCTTCCCGGCGGGGCAACTGCGCGAGAGCGGCAGGCTCCCCGCCCGCACGGCGATGCTGCTGGGCGCGCTCGGCACACTGCTCGGCTACGTGTCCCTGGCGTTCGCCCCGCACGTGCTGGTCGCCTATCTCGGCTTCGGCATGTGCAGCGGCATCGGAGCGGGTCTCGTCTACGCGACCTGCGTGAACATGGTCGGCAAGTGGTATCCGGAGCGCAAGGGCGGCAAGACGGGGTTCGTCAACGGCGGCTTCGCCTACGGGTCCGTGCCCTTCGTCTTCCTGTTCACCTCGTACATGGACCTGAGCAACTACCAGGGCGTCCTGGTGGGCGTCGGTCTGCTCTGCTGCGCCGTGGTCGCGACGGCCGGCTGGTTCTTCAAGGACCCGCCGAAGGGCTGGTGGCCGCCGGACGTGGACCCGCTGAAGCTGCCGGACGACCCCAAGATCCGGCGGACGCTGGAGAAGAACCCGCCGGCGGTGAAGCAGTACACCCCGAAGGAGGCCGCGCGTACCCCTGTTCTGTGGATGATGTGGTTCTGTCTGCTGTGCACGGCCGGGATCAACATCTTCGGCATCGCCTTCCAGGTCCCGTTCGGCAAGGACATGGGCTTCGCGGGCGGGATCGTGGCCACGGCGATGTCGCTGAAGGCGATCGTCAACGGCACCGGGCGCGGGGTCATCGGCTGGATCTCCGACCGCGTGGGACGGCGGCACACGCTGATCATCGTGTGTCTGGTGCTGGGTACGGCCCAGTTCGGTGTGCTGGTCTCGGGCCAGATGGGCAGCATGCCGTTCTTCCTGTTCTGCTCCATGGTCTCCGGCTTCGGCGGCGGCGCGATCTTCCCGCTGTTCGCGGCCATGACGGCGGACTACTTCGGGGAGAACAACAACGCCTCCAACTACGGGATGGTCTACAGCTCGAAGCTGATCTCGGGCCTCCTGGGCTCCGGCATGGGCGCGGTCGTCGTCGGCGCATGGGACTACGACGGCGCCTTCGTGCTCGCCGGGACCATCGGTCTGGCGTCCGCCGTGCTGGCCCTGTTCCTCAAGCCGCCGGACCGGCCCGGGGCCCGCGGCATCGTCCCCAATCCGCAGCCGCTCGGCGAGGAGATGGCGTCATGACGGCGAACGCGGACGGCTCGGCACCGCAGCCACAGCCACGGGCACAGGCACAGGCACAGGCACAGGCACAGCCGGTGGGCTGAACGGCTGCGGGCACGGGTGGAGGCGGCCCTCCTCGCGACACGGCGAGGAGGGCCGCCTCCGTGCACGGGGCCGGGCCCCGTCGCCCCGGCCCCGCCCCCCCCCCCCCGGGCCCCCCCCCCCCCCCCCCCCCCCCCCCCCCCCCCGGCCCCCCCCGGGGGGGGGGCCCCCCCCGGGGGCCC
>NZ_JBIASW010000032.1:0-37582 GCF_042891215.1 Streptomyces sp. NPDC001914 | reverse complement strand
GACATCGACAGCCCCCAAGAACTCGCCTGCACCACCATCCATCACCCAGAGAATCGCCTAATAACCAGGCAAGACAGATGAAAACGACCTCTCAGGCCGCGTTTGCGATCTCGCTGCCACGAGAGAATCGCCTGGTGCTGTATCCATCGACCGTAGTCGGTCCCTCGAGGAGCTTGAGGGCGATCGCTGGGGCGCACCCCCACCTGACGCCACCCGTCTCATCGCGACGGCGCATGTCCTGCGGAGCCGACCGGTCGGGACTCTGACCGTTGAAGACCTGCGTCTGTTGATCAGGCAGGACATCGGGCTGGCGGTGCTTCTTCCGCTCGCGGTTGAAGTGCTGCGAGACAACCCGCTGGCCGAGGGCCACATGTACGAGGGGGACCTGCTCTGCGCAGTTCTGACCAGGACCCCGGCTGTCTGGAGCGTCTATCCGGACCTTGCACGTCAACTGACCTTCATCGTCAGTGGCCTGTCGGACCTCTCGCCAGACCTGCGAAGCGAGGTCGAGCGGTTCGTAGGTGCCGGCCGGAATTCCTGACGCGTCGCAAGCGCCTGGCCCACGCAGCGGCGGGCGTCGGCTTCCTCGTCTACCCGAGTTCACTGAGACGGAGGGCGTCCCTCATCTCGCTGAGCTTCGCGGTCGATGCCGAGGTCCGCTCGTGCGCTTGTTCAGCGAGTCGGAGGGCGTCGTCGATCTCGCCGAGTTTCAGGGACGACAGGACGGCCGCCCGCTCCAGCAGGTCGTCCCGGGACACAGTGGTCAGCCACGTGCACGGGGTGAAGCCTGGACGCGAGAACGCGAGCCGCAGCACGCCTTCGAAGGGCAGTCCTTCACCGGCGCCCACCGTCACTTCGATGCCCAGACCGCTGATGTCGACGCCCGCCGGAGCGACGACCTGCATCACCCGGATCCCGGACGGGCCCTCTCCCGACAGCAGTACGACCAACCTGCGCTCGTCGAACTGAACCCACCAGACTTCGCCACGTTGCACAAGTCCTCCAGGTGCTGGACGGTAGGCAGACCCTAAGCGACCCTGACGCGCTGCGGAGACGGGTGCGGTCACCGTTGATCACCGACGTGTGAAGACAAACCTTCCTGTCCGGCAAAGGCCTGGCGGCCCCCTAGCTCAGGCCGAGGCCGCGACGGCCGGTCTCGTTGAATTGGCCGAGGGTGAACCGGCCGTTCCAGGACCGCTCGTAGTGTTCCTCGGGGAAGTCGCTCGGGCTGGAGCCGGTGGTGAAAGCGTCCCTGACGTCGGCCGCGTACTTCTCGTTGCGGGGGCACCAGGGCGCGGCGGGGATGTACATGACGTTGCCCCAGCCCCGCTGGTTCTCGACGGGCGCGACGCTGTGGATCATGTCGCAGTGCCACCACACGGCGTCGCCGGCCTTGACGTCGGGGATCGGTGTCAGGGCGCGGTAGAGGGCCGGGTGCCAGCGCTTGGTGACGGGGAAGACCTGGTTGGGCCGTACGCCGCACATGGAGTCCTCGGGGACGTCCGGCAGCAGGGGGCGGAGCAGGAGGTAGGCCATCACCTCCGGGATCGGGACGGTGTGCAGGACGCCCTGGTCGGCGTCCATGTCGGACAGCGCGGTCCAGCCCTGGAAGGTGCGGAACGCGGAGCACATGGTGGAGCCGGGGTACTGGGGCCCGTCGGTGCGGTGGGCGGCGTCCCAGGGGTCGTAGGCCTCGACGTCGCCGCTGAAGAGGTGACGGAACGCCTTCTGGTACTCCTGGGTCATCCACAGGTCCAGGGTTCCGGGGTCGCAGTGGGTGCCCAGACCGGCGGAGTCCGTGCCCGGCGGGCGGCGCCTGATGCGGTCGGGGTAGAGGGCGTCGCGGTCGGGGTCGAACCACTGGGTGCCGTCGTCGCCGGTGTGCTTCCAGAACGAGTTCAGGAAGGACTGGACCGTGGCCATCCGGTCGGACTGGCGGGCCCGCATCTGGGCCTGCGACCAGTAGACGGGGTAGATCTCGGGCTTGGAGCCGACGCTGCCGAAGAAGTCGTCGCCGGGGCCCGTGTACGTCTCGAAGAACTTGTTGCGCTCGACGTAGTCGACGATGTCCTGGTCCCAGGCCCGGGCCTGTTCGCGTGGGAAGAGCCCTCGTACGACGAGACAGCCGCGTTTCTTGAGCTTGGCCGTCTGCGCGGGCGTGACGGTGCCGGCGGCGATGGCGTCGTAGTCCAGGACGGGCCAGATCTCCTCGCCGTGCGCGCGCTCGGCCTCCATCTCCGCGATGCGCGCCCCGATGCGCTGTTCGACGGCGGCGAAAACCTCCTCCACGGTGCGGCCGCGCGCTTCGATCCGGGCGCGCAGGGCGGGCTTGAACGCTCGGATGGCCGCGGCGACGTCTTCGGGGGTCTGGTTCCAGTGCGGCAGCGAGGGCAGGCGGCGCTGCTCGGTGGTGAGCGTCATCTCAGTTCCTTTAGTCAGGACTCCTTACTAGAGAAACGTAGACCCCTGCGCATGTTTAGGCAAGAGTCCTTACTAGAATGCTCCCATGACCGCGCCGAAACCGTCCCTGGAGCTGCTGCGTGGCCTGACGGACGAGAACGTGCTGCGCGTCCTGATGGCCCACGACCGGCTCACCCGGGCGGAGATCGCCACCAGGACCGGCATCTCGAAGCCGACCATCTCCGAGAGCGTCCAGCGGCTTGAGCAGGCAGGACTCGTCGTCGACACCGGCGAGCGCACCACCGGGCGCGGCCGGGTCGGCTCGTACTACGCGCTGGCCCCGCACCTCGGTACCGCCCTGGTGGCCGGCATCACCCCGCACGGTGTCGTCGCCGAGGCCGTGGACGCGCTCGGGCGCACCCACGGCCGGGTCCGCACGGCGCTGCACGCCGACGCGGGGCAGGAAACGGTCGCGGAAGCACTCGGCGCGGCAGCCGTGGAGCTCGACGGCAACGCCGGCGGCCCGCTGCGTCTGGCGGTCGTGAGCGCCGCCGACCCCGTCGACCGGGCGACCGGACGACTGGTGCACCTGCCGGACGCCCCCTTCCTGGTGGGCGCCCTGGATCCACCCGCCGTCCTGGCCGACACGGTGACCGGCCCTGTCCTGGTGGACAACGACGTCAACTGGGCCGCCCGTGCGGAGTACGAGCACGGCTGCGTGCAGGGCGTCGACGACTTCGTCTACCTCTACCTCGGTGAAGGGCTCGGCTGCGCCGTGGTCGGCGACGGCGTCGTGCGCCGCGGACACGGCGGTCTCGTCGGGGAGATCGCCCACCTGTACACAGCCGGGCCGGACGGACGGGCCATGGCCTTCACCGAGGTGTTCGCCGCGCTCGGCCTGCGCCGCGCCTCCTCCACCGCCGTCGACGTGCCGAAGCTGCTGGGCATCCTGGACGCCCCCGACACCGCCGCCGCCGCCGAGCGGGTACGCGTCGCACTGGCCCACGCCATCGGTGGTGTCCTGTCCGCGGCCCTCTCCTTCGCCGACCCCCGTACGGTCGTCGTGGGCGGACCCTGGGGCTCCCACCCCCGTCTGATCGCCGCGATCGAGGAACACCTCACCGGCTCGCCGCGCAGCGTTCCCATCTGCGCCGCGGCCCTGCCCCTTCCCGAGCTGGCCGGAGCGCGCTCGCGTGCCGTCGAGGAGCTCGGTTCGCTGATCGTCCGCTCAGCCCACCCCGCCACACAGTGGTGACCACCCTCAGCCCCTTTCCGCACCGAGCACCCGGAACACGATGACCACGCAATCCGCCCCTGCCCCTACGTCCGCCTCTCCCTCCGCCTCCGTCGCCCCTCGTCCCGACATCCGGCTCGTCGTCACCGACATGGACGGCACACTGCTCGACGCCGACGGCCTTGTCCCGGACGGGCTGTGGCCCCTGCTCGCCGATCTGCGCCGCCGGGGTGTCGTCTTCAGCCCGGCCAGCGGACGTCAGTACGCGACGCTGGCGCACCTGTTCACCGGCGCGGACGACGGCATGGTCTTCATAGCGGAGAACGGCGCGTTCGTCGTCCGTGACGGCATCGAGGTCTCCTCGGACCCACTCGACCCCGCCGTCGCCGCCCGACTGGTCAAGTCCGTCCGGCAGCTCGCGGACGAGGGCGTGGACGTGGGCGTTGTCGTGTGCGGCAAGCGCGGGGCCTACATCGAACGCGGTGACCAGGCCTTCCTCGATGAAGTGGGCCGGTACTACCACGCACACCGCCTGGTGGACGACGCCACCGCGGTGGACGACGAGATCGTCAAGGTGGCCGTCTTCGACTTCGGGTCGATCGAACGCACCACGGCGCCCGCCCTCGCGTCCTTCGCCGACACCCACCAGGTCGTCGTCTCCAGCGAGCACTGGATCGACGTCATGAACCACACCGCCGACAAGGGAGTAGCCGTACGCCGGCTTCAGGAACACCTGAACATCGGCCCGGACCAGACGATGGTGTTCGGCGACTATCTGAACGACCTCGGCATGCTCGACGCCGCCGAATGGTCGTACGCAATGGCCAACGCCCACCCCGCGGTCATCAGCCGCGCCCGCCACCTGGCCCCACCACACACCGAGGACGGGGTCATCCGGACGATCAGGGCTGTCCTGGACATCTGACACCGCTATCGCTCGCGGCAGCCTCGGCGCTTGACGGCTCATGGAGGACGGGCTGAGATCTTGACCGGGAAAGCCGCGCCTGGGTCGGGGTCTCCCTTCCGGCAGCGACACCCGCGAACAGCCGGGCGGTTCAGGGTTGTTGGAGTCGGTCGAGCATCCGGTGTGCGAGGACCAGGTGACGATGACCGGGTTCCAGCACACGCTCCGCGTCGGCGATGACCTGCGTCAGCTCTCGCCGCGCCTGCTCGCTGAGACCCGTACTCATCAGTCCCTGGACTCGTTGCAGTCGGGTGTGGAGAGCATGCGGGTGGTCGGCCCCCAGAATCCTGCTGCGTTCGGCCACGAGTTGTGTGAACACCGCGGTCGCCTCGTGGGCTCGGCCTGCCCGTGCGGCGAAGTCCGCCTGGGTACTGCGCATGGCAAGCAGATGCGGGTCGTCCGGCCCGAGCGTTTGCTCGGCATCCTCCATGAGCTGCCGCAGCAGTTGTTCCGCCTCTTCGAGGTCTCCGTTCATTCCGGAGAACCAGATGAGGCTGCGCCGACTGGCGAGAACCTGGGGACTCCCGGGGCCTTCCAGCCGCGTTCGGTCCTCCAGGAGAGCGGTGAGCTGCAGAACAGCGGATCGCGTGTCCCCGGCTTCCCCGGTGAAGTACGCGCACTGGTGCCGGGCGGCGAGCGTGTCCGTGTGCTCAGGGCCCAACGCCGCGGTCGCTGTGACGACCAAGTCCCCAAAAGCATCCGCGGCCGCCTGTAGATCACCGGCCTCTCCAGTGAAGAACGCCCACTGGTGGATGGAGGCCAGTGTGTCCGGGTGGCGCGGGCCCAACTGGGCCCGCCTGCGCCGCACGATGGCTTCCAGACTCCTGGCCGCTTCTCGTGGCCGGCCGCGGTCTCCGACGGCTATCGCCAGGAGGTAGTCGGCGCCCGCCACCCCTCCCGCCCGAGCCCGTTCCAAGGCCTTGGTCGCCCGCGCCAGTTGATTCGCTTGATGGGCGAGAAGTCCCATGTCATACGCGTCCGTCGCACCTACACGCGACAAGAGTGCCTCCCACAGGTGCTCCGGTACGGGAGCCAGTCGCGGGGCGGCGAGCAGGTAGTCGAACGCGACGTAGCCCTGGCTGTAATTCCCGATCAGTAGACCGCTGGTGGCGTACGCGGCCTTGCACGCCCATTGCATCGCATCGGAGAAGGGCTCGGGCTGTAGGTCTGGGCCACCACGTTCGGCGAGGTAGGGCAGATGGAGGTCCTGGAGCCACTGCCTGCTCGCAGGTCGGCGTAACCCCGACCTGCGGCAGTCGACCGCTGCCGCGACGATGGCTGCTCCCCGCGGATTGGCTCCCGGAGCCCAGGCGTTCTCCCACGCCGCCAACAACTCCGGTCCCGCCGCGAGGACTTCCGCAAGTCCGAAGCGGTCACAACTGCCCAGGGCGAGTCGGACTCGTGGGTCTTGGAGCGTGTCGGCGCGAGCCTGCTCCGCCGCAGACCAGCGGCGCTCCAACCTGACCTGCACGGCCATGTGCATCACTTCGCGCTGTACTCGCCAGGCATCCCGGTCCGACCCCGTCAGTCGGCTTTCCTCCCGGGCGTCGTAGCGGCGGAACTCCTGCGACCGCATCGTGGCCAGGACCACGACCCGCCCGGGAGGGCCGGCGAGGAGTCCGGCCAGCGTGGACGCGGTCACCCCGTCAGCGCCCAGATAGTTCTCGAGGTCGTCCAGCCACAGAACGGCGCGGCGACGACGCTTGGCGATCTTGACAGCATGCGCGAGTGCCGACCTCGCCAGGGGGCGTATGAACGCGTGACGCGGGAAACACGAGCGCACGACCTCATAGGCGAGTCGGGTTTTGCCCGCGGTCGACTCACCCACGATGAGGACGAAACCGCTCTCCAGCACGGCTTGCCGCAGTACGGGCTCGGCGTCCCGCTCGACATAGGGCGGTGCCAGTCGGTGATCGGGATGTCCGTCGGCGGGGTGGACGCCCGCCAGCTCAGGACGGTCGACCTGCTCGACCCGAGGGATGCCACCCGACGGAGTACGCAAGAGAGCCGCATCGCGTGGTTCGCTCCGCTGCGGTCGAACATGGTCGGTGACAAGCGTGTACACCGCGGTGACGGCCGCGCCGATACCCGCGGCGAGTGGACCGGACGCCCACATCGCCGACAGCGCCACGGCGACCCCGCCGGCCCCCACAGCTGTCAGGTACCTCAGCCAGTCCCGAGACCGCTCGCCATCCTGCCGAAGTGACGCTGACACGCTGCCCCCTTGCGTGACGTGGTCTTCCACTCTCAGTACCACGCCACCCCAGTCGAGGGAAACGCCCGCAACGGCCAAACCGAAGAGCGGAAGCGTCCGACTCTGCCGTCCACGGTCCGCTGTTCGGCGTTCTTCAGCGACTGTCTGCCGGAATTTCTCACCGACACGACCTGGGCAGTGACCGGCCGCCGGAGGCTGCGGGTACCCGGTCGCGTCGTCATGCGCTGCGGCCAGGGCCGCGACGGCTCCCTCTGGCTCCGCGCAGGCAACTCCTGGCTGCGCATGGAGGCGTGAACGTCCTCGCCGGTGACCGTGCGAGACGCTTCAGCCCAGTCGCTGGGACAAATGGGCGTACGCGAGCAACTGCCCGTCGACGGGGTCGCTCTCGTCACGAAGGAGTCGGGCCGCCACGTCGCACAACGCGGTCCACTTGGCGGGGTCCTCGACGGCCAGCCACAGGGGTCCCATCGTGCGGGCGAAGTCGTCGTACTGGTCTGACCAGACGTGAAGGCCGACGCACAGACGCCCGGGCCTGATCGCCGACGGGACGTTCTCGACGTGGGGCAGTCGCGGCACGTCGATCTCCGTCCAGAAGGTCTCTCCGAGCGCGGTCGGCGTCGACCGCAGTCCGGCACGGACCTCGTCGCGACTGAGCGGCTTCCCCGGCAGGTCGTGAGCCAGCGCGAGGGCGGCGTCCTCCAAGGTCGGCGGGTAGTCGTACGGATCCCAGTTCACGGTGTGCACGAGCGCGGCTGTCACGAGGTGATCCTATGAGTCAGGGAACCTTGGGGCTTTCCAGGCAGTCGGTGATCCGCATCGCCGAAAGGTCGGGGCGTGTCGATCATGTCCGTCTTGGCGCCCTCTAGTGCGGCGAGTAGTGATACGTCACCATCGGACCCGCCGGGCAAAGTGGCTGGAGGCTTTCGAAGCGGGGGAGGGGTATTCGATGGACGGCTCGACGTACCTGAATATCACGGCGATCTGTATATCGATCGCGGCGCTTGCGGCCGCGGTGTGGTTCGCGCGCCAACAGGTGCGCATCGCCAGAGAGGCCAATCACTTGCCTGTACTGGTCGAATTGCTCGGGCAGTTCCGAAACGTCGAACTCAACGAACACTTCATTTACGTGTGCACGAAGCTGCATGAGGAGCACCCTCCTGAGCTGGGCCAGGGGATCAGCGGACTTCCTCGACCCGCCAAGGAAGCCGTCTACGATGTCGCGTACTATCTGCAGACCTTCGCGGGAATGGCCACCTGGGGCATCACCAGTGAGCAGCAAGTGGCCGGCATGCTCAATTCGAGGATTCTGCAGACATGGAATGCCATTGCGCCCTACGTCGAGAAGGAACGTGAGGTCGGACCGGCCGGCGTACACATGCTGGCACTGCTCGAAGCCTTCGCCTCCCGAGCTGAGGAGCAAAGTGAGCGGGCGGTTCAGGACCTCCTGAACCGAGCCCGCACCGGTCGGCGTCCCCGTCGTCTATGAAGTGCGATCACGGTCGACACCGGATGGTTGCCTGCCGTGTTTCGTTCAGGGCCCCACCACGCCCGTTGCCTGGTCGTGGGGTCACACTGGCACCATGGATCATGTGGAGATCGCCAGGGAACTGGTGCGGAGCCGTTTTCCCGAGGCCCGGGCCGCCTTCCTGGCCGGCAGCGTCCTGACACACCGTCGCACGCTCACCTCCGACCTGGACATCGTGGTGCTGCTGGCCGGCCCGCCAGCGCCCTTCAGGGAGAGCCTGGCGTATGAAGGCTGGCCGGTGGAACTGTTCGTCCAGACCGAGGCCGACTGGCGTCTGTTCGCCGAGCGGGAGACTGCGGCCCGCAGATCGCCGCTGCTCGCCATGTGCGCGGAAGGCATGGTGCTGATCGATACGGACGGGCTCGGAGCCGCCCTCCAGGCGGAATCCCGGGCGCGGATGGCGGCAGGGCCTCCTCCCGCGTCGGCGACGGAACTGGAGGACCGGCGGTACGCCATCACCGACAGCCTGGACGATCTCCGCGGTTGCGCCGACCCGCGGGAGCGGACGTACATCGTGGCCGACCTGCTGCAGCGCGCCTCAGAACTCGCCCTGCTGGTGGGCGGGCACTGGCTCGGCGGAGGCAAGTGGCTCTCACGTCGACTCGCGGCAGCAGAACCGGAGTTGCACAGTCGCCTGACAGCAGGCGCGGCGGCGGCGATTTCCAATACCCCTGAGGGGAACGGCGATTTCGTAGAAGCAGTGGAAGAAGTCCTGGAGCTGGCCGGCGGACCCCGATGGGCCGGGTACAGCCGCGGATGAGGCTGGGCGGCAGTCGCCACCGGCCCGGAAACCGGGCGAGCCCCTGCTCCCGGGAGAGCCGCTTGCTTGGTGGGGCGGGGGCGGGAGGGCGAGCCTGACGACAACGCGAACGTCGAGAGCGGCTGACCGCTCTCAACGCGAACATCGAGAGCGGCTGACCGCTCACTGTCCGGTCGTGCCCAAGGCCTCGTCAGCCGTCGTGAAGTGGTGCACCTTTGGCTTCAGTACCTCGTGCAGCCGGCCGAAGTACTCCGTTTCCGCTGTTCCGTTGAGCACGGCCAGCAGGAACGCGACGCATCCCATGGCGTGGTGCTCCCACAGCGGGCCGCGCCCCTCGTTGTAGAGCACGGTCCACTCGTCCGGGTGCTGACCGGGCCGCGCCAGCCAGTAGAGGAAGGCCCCCGTGCCCTCCTCGAACGCCCACGGCAGGACCCTCGCCCCCACCTCGCGCAGACCGTCCGGCTTGTCCTCGAACTCCCACAGGTCGGTCAGGATCTCGTCGCGTTCCGTCGTCTGCGCGTGCAGGTCGCAGTCGTCGTAGGCGGAGTCGGGGACGAGCAGCCAGATCGTCTCGTCGAAGACGCCGTCGCCGAATGTCTCGACAAGTTGCTTGTAGTCGGCCGGCAGAACCGTACCCAGGTCACGCTCGGCGTCCGCCCAGTCCACCGCGGGTGGCGGATCGGCGGGTGGCGGGCAGAGGCGGACGAGCGCGTCGAGGGAGATCACGGGGCTGACGCTACAGGGGTACGGGCCTGTTTCCGTGGGTGGGTTGGCGGGCCGTACCAGCGGACGCGGTGGGCACCCCTGGTCGCTGGTTCTACAAGCCGTCACTCGGAGCGAAGCCTTCGCTCGGGGCGCCGATGCGGCGCAACAGGCCCAGCAGCGTGGCCCGTTCACGTTCGTCCAGCGGGCCGAAGGATGTGGCGAGGACTTCACGGGTGACGGTGCGTCCCGCCCGCAGGACCTGTTCGCCTGTCTCGGTCAGGTGGTGTTCGATACGTCGGCCGCGACCGGGCCGACGCTCGATGAGGTGCTGGGCCGCGAGCCGCGAGGCAAGGGTGCCGAAGGACTGATCGCCCTGGAAAGTCGCGACCGCCAGTTCGTGGGCGGACGCTCCGGGCCTACGGGCGATCGCCCGCAGGGCGTCCCACTGCGCCAGCGTCGTGCCGACCGTCGCGAGCCGGGTGTCGAGTGCGCGGTGGTGCCGGTACTGCGCCTCCTTCACGGCCCGGCCCAGCTCTTCGAGATCGACGGTGGGCGGGGGAGTGGTGGGCGTGGCAGCCCCGGGGTCCACGCCGACCGGAGCGGTGCGACCGGCGCCGTTGCTGGTCTCAGTGCCGTTGCCGGTGCCGGTACGGGAGTCGGTGCCCGTCCTGGTCTCGGCCCTGTCGGACACGGCTCTTGTCCCGGCTTCGTCATGGTTCGCGGTCATGGCTCCATCCTAAGCCGAGATCTAAGGTTGCGTATATACGTATGCGTAGATACCGTGGGGCGCATGACCGACACCGAGATACGCAGCCGTACAGTCCACCCGCGCCCCGGCCTTCCCCTCACTCTCACTGAGACCGGACCCGTCGACGGCCGCCTCGCGCTCGTCCTGCACGGCGGTGGCGGGCCCGCCACCGTCCAGGGCATCGCCACGCACCTGGCGGAACGCCACGGCATGCGCGCCGTCGTCCCCACGCATCCGGGCTGGAACGGGACCGAGCGCCCCGACTGGCTGACTGGAATCGACGACCTGGCGCTCACCTACCTGCACTGGCTCAAGGACGAGGGCCACCGTGACGTCCTCGTCGTGGGCTCCTCGGTCGGCGGCTGGACCGCGGCCGAGTTGGCCGTCCGGGACGACGGCGAGGTGATCAGCTCCCTGGTGCTGGTGAACGCCACGGGCGTGGCCGTCCCGGGGGAGCCGGTCCGTGCGATCTTCGGGCTCCGCCCGGACGAGATCGCCGCGTACGCGTATCACGATCCGGCCCGTTTCCTCGTGGATCCGGCCGGCCTCACCGAGGAGCGGATCGCCGTCCAGCAGGCCAACATGGCCAGCCTGCGCCTCCTGGCCGGTGACCCGTACATGCACGACCCGAAGCTCCTGCACCGGCTCGGCCGGGTGCGGATCCCGGCCCTCGTGCTGTGGGGTGAGAGCGACCGCATCGTCACGCCCGCGTACGGGCGCGCCTACGCGAGGGCGTTCGGCCGTGGGTCCTTCGAGCCCATCGCCGAGGCCGGTCATCTGCCGCACGTCGAGCGCCCCGAAGCGACATTCGCCGTACTGGACGCCCATGTCCATGCACAGGCCGGTGCCGGGAGCGTTCCTGCCTGACGGAGCCGGAACTCCGACCGGGACGGTCCTGCGGGTCGGTGACGTGCGAGGCGGCGGGCCGCGGAGGCTGCGGGCCTGGAAGTCCGTCCGGATCGTAGGATCTCGGGTTCAGGTACGGATCGGGGGACGAGATGACGGAACGGCCGCGGACGCGTCTCGGCATCGACAGCGCATAGCCGGAGCTGACTCGGTAGCACCTCCGAACTGCGAGGGACCTTCGATGCCCTCCGGGTGGTCCCGCCTGCGTGGCTCGGTGGCTTCGCTTCTCCGAGCTCGGTAGTCCGTTAGCCCATGACAGCGCGGGCCGCGTCCAGGAAGGTCAGCCGGTTGTCCTCCAGGTAGTCCCGTACGCTCTCGCCCTCCGGCAGGCCTTCCCATACCGTCCGGTTGAGGTCGAGGAAGTACGCGCGTGCCGCGTCGTGCACGGGCAGCGGGAACTGGACGCGGATGAGACGTTCCGCGACCCACAGTCTGTTCATGGCGTCCTGGGTCGTGAGGAACCAGGCGTCGGTGTCCTCCCACTCGGAAGGCCGGCTGAAGGCGGAGCGTTCGGCCTCGGCCGCCACCTCGATGAACCGCTCCAGCAGCGCCAGCCGTTCCGTGCGCCGGGCCTCCGACAAGGCGTTCCGCTGCCGTTGTTGTTCGGCGCGTTCCGCCGACAATTGAGTCCTGTGCTGGACGAGGTACGACAGCGTTCCGCCGAGGGCGACGCCACCCAGCGATATGAGTGACACCCAGACCTGACCCGACATGGCGTCATCGTGCCACGCCGTAGGTCTACGAGGACATTCGCCGTGGCCAGCGTGCTCACGGAGGCCGAGCCCGATCGAACGCCGCCGCACGGGCCCGGAGTTGGCCGGAGTTGGCCGGCGTCAAGAAAATCCAGCGAACCTCTCGCATATCGTCAAGTTGACGATATGGTGATGGCTTGTCGGGCGGACCCGCGCGACAGCCCATCCGTACTTCCCTGAAATCGGCCATCGGAGGATCCCGTGACAGTCGGCGACGACACCCCCGGCACGGAGGACGTGCGCTGCGAACGGCTTGTACCGGGCGACCCCGCGTGGCTCTGGCATTTCCACCGGGCGCACTCGATGCTCCTCGCCCCGCTCGCCGCCGCGGCCGGACAGCCGGATCAACTGCCGGACGGCATCGACCCGGTGGCGGCCCTGGCCGCGTGGGAGAGGCTGCGCACCGAACTCCCCGAAGCGCTGCGCATCCAAGTCCTCGAGCCCGCAGATGACTTCGCCGAACCCGCGGACGGAACGGAGGATCCCGCGGAATCGGTGAGCGACCGCGTGCAACGGCAGGCCGTGGAGGCGCGCGACCGGGTGGCCCGGGGCAGCGGCCTGCGCGCACCCGACGGACGCGAGCACATACCCGTGCATCTGGTGGAACTCGCTGTACGTGATCTGGACGTCCTCGCGACCCTGTTGGACCGCTTGACACAGGTCCTCGCAGGGCGGCTGCAGGGCGCCGCACTGCTGGACCGGATCGCCGAACGCCACCCCTACCCGCTCGGCCCCTCCACCGCCTCCAGCTTGTGCGGCAATCTACGGATTCTGCTCGACACACTCCGTCCCGAACCGGCGCCGGAGGATCTGGCCGTGCTGCGGCCGCTGCTCGTACCGCCTGCGCGGATGGACGCCGACGACGCGGTCTCGCGGGTGCTTACCGCCGAACAGGAAGCCGCCTACCGGCGTTTCGCGCACCAGGTCGCCGAAGCCGTCTGCCCGGGCGACGTCCGGGAGAGCGCCGCCTTCGCCTGGCGGTACTGACATCGATGCGTCGCATGCCTCCGCACCCGCGGGCGTGCACAGTGAGCCGTCCGCGCGTCGTGACCGGCCTGCCCGGTCGTGCGGCCGATTGTCGGACGGTCAGCCGTGGCGGGCGCGCCCGTACTGGCGGGCCAGCGCGTGGAAGGACTCCTTGGGCTCCCAGTGGACACCGGCGGCAGGGTCGCCGGGGCGGTTCTCGATCGTCTTCACGATGCTGTAGCTCGCCATGTCGAGGTCGTGGCGGGGGTCTTGGGGGCGGTGCGGGGCGTCGCGGGTGACGAAGGTGTACGCCATCGCCGAGTACAGCCCCATCGCCTCGAACGCCGCCAGCACGTCCGTCAGATACGCGGCCTGGGCGCGCTCGCTGCGTACGAGACCGGCCTTGATCTCGGGAGGCTGCTTCGTGTGGTCGACGACGTCCCAGCCCATGCCACCCCGCTCCGGCGCGCCCTCGAAGGTGCAGCAGCCGAACTCCATGACGGCCACCGGCTTGCCGAAGCGCCGATAGGCGGCGAGCTCGCGGAGGTGGTCCGAGGGGCGCCGGAAGAACGAGTAGTAGTCGATGCCCACGAGGTCGAAGAGTCTCCAGTCGACGTCCTCGTCCTGGGCCGCGGCGTACGTCAGCCGTCCATGGAAGACGGACCGGCCGACCTGCGCGGCCTTCGCGGTGAACCGGTGCAGCCGCCGCGCCATGAGGGCCGGGTCGAAGTCGCCCTTGAGCAGGTTCTCGACGCGCTCCTGGACGTTCGCGCCGGGCACGATGCCCGGGGACGTACAGCACGAACTCGCAGCCGACGCTCAGATGCACCCCGGCTCCCTGCCGCCGCAGCCGCTCGGCGTGCCGGCCCGTCTCCGCGAGATGGTCCAGGATCTCCCGTTCGGGCACGTCCCCGAGGGTCGGTTCGAGCCAGACGTTCAGTCCGCGCTCCGCCGCCTCGGTCGCGGTCGCGGCGAGCCGCCCGACACCGTCCCCGGTGACCTTGACGGAATTGGCGTGCAGGTCACGGGCGATGGCGCGCAGGTCGGTGCGCATGTCCCTGATGTTCCACGCCGTCGCGGCCGTCTCGCCGGCGCCGACCTCGTACACCACGCCCCGGTAGGTGAGCCCGGACCGGGCGTGCGTCACTCGTCCCTCCGCGGCCGATCCGGGCTGACCCGCCACTCGTTCGTCCCTGACCGGTCCGGGCTGATCCGCCGCTCGTCTGTCCGCGGCTGACGCTGTCCCCGCCACTCGTTTCTCCGCAGCCGACGCCTGCCCCGCCGCCCCGACGGGCAGCGCCACCGCGCCGCCGACGGCCGCGGCCATCCCCAGAAACCGTGCCCGGCTGATTCCCGGCGTCCCCTGCATCGCGCCTCCCTACTCCGCAAACCGGCGTCCTTCGCCTCGGACCCAGTCTGGGAAGCCGCCGGCGTGTCCGCCGTCCGCCGAAGGTCTACGGGCCCGGTCCGAAGGTATGGATCCAGGTGCCCTCCCGCTGGCGCGAGTTGTCTTCCCGCTGGCGCGCCCGGGGGCGACTCGGCCCGTCTCCGACCGCCCGCGGCGCCCGTGCCGGACGGAGGCCGCACCAGACCCTTGTCCGGAATGCGAACGCAGCTGACCGAATACGGCTCTTGACGGTAAGTCAGTCCCACCTTCACCATCCAGGCACCCCATTCACCGTGGAATCCCCGGACGCCCCACGCCCCCACGTGGCAACTCCGCCCGGATTCCCTGGAATTCGGAGCCCCCCACATGAAGCTCTCCATTCCTGGGCGTGCCTCGGCGACCGCTGTCGTCGCGGCCGCCGCGCTGCTCACCGGCGGTTCCATAGCCGGGGCGGCCCCCGCCCCCGAAGCTGTGGCCGCCGCCGCACCCGACATCCCCGTGGCCAACGTCAAGGCCCACCTCGCCCAGCTCCAGTCCATCGCCACCGCCAACGGAGGCAACCGCGCACACGGCCGTGCCGGGTACAAGGCGTCCCTCGACTACGTCAAGGCCAAGCTGGACGCGGCCGGGTTCACCACGACCGTCCAGCAGTTCACCTCCGGCGGCCGCACCGGCTACAACCTGATCGCCGACTGGCCCGGCGGGGACACCGGCCGGGTCGTCATGGCCGGCTCCCACCTGGACAGCGTGACCGCGGGCCCCGGCATCAACGACAACGGCTCCGGTTCGGCGGCCGTGCTGGAGACGGCACTCGCCGTGGCCCGGTCCAGCTACCAGCCCACGAAGCACCTTCGCTTCGCCTGGTGGGGAGCGGAGGAGCTGGGCATGGTCGGCTCCCGCTACTACGTCAACAGCCTCACCACCGCGAACCGTTCGAAGATCAGCGGCTATCTGAACTTCGACATGATCGGCTCGCCGAACCCGGGGTACTTCGTCTACGACGACGACCCTGCGATCGAGAAGACCTTCAAGACGTACTTCACCGGGATCGGCGTCGCCACGGAGATCGAGACGGAGGGCGACGGACGCTCGGACCACGCGCCCTTCAAGAACGCGGGCATCCCCGTCGGCGGCCTGTTCAGTGGCGCCGACTACATCAAGACGTCCGCCCAGGCCGCCAAGTGGGGCGGCACCGCGGGCAAGGCCTTCGACGCCTGCTACCACTCCTCGTGCGACACGTCGTCGAACATCAACGACACCGCGCTGAACCGGAACGCGGACGCGTTGGCGTACGCGGTGTGGGATCTGTCGGCGTAGGTCGCACGCCGATCGCAGTAAGCCGCGCGGCGGGCCGTCGGTCCCGGTGCGTGGTTCGGTGAGTGTGGGCGCGGGTGGGGGCCGAGGGGCCCGTACCCGCGCCCTGTCCGGCGTTCGGCTCCGCCCGTCGAGTCGGGGCGCCGGGATTGTCGCGGGCGGGAGTTGCACGTCCTGCGGCATGATGGCGACCATGGACAGATCTGCATCCGACTGGGTGGCTCTCTTCCGCTTCGAGAACGTTCCTGGCTGCCCGCGGCCCGGCCGGCTCCTGTCGGTTTGACTGCGTGACCGGGGAATCGACTGGTATCCCTTTGCGGACCAGGACGTTTGGATCGACCACATGTGCGGGGTGCGTTCCGACGGGCACTGGCAGGGCACGATCGTCGTCAGCGTCAGCGCGGACGTCCTGAGACGGCTCGGACTCCATCCCGATCAGCCGACATCGGCTCCGGCCGACCCTCCGCCACCCAAATGGTGGGGGCCGTGGGTGCGATGAGCGGAGTTCCGCGCTCGCGATTGATCACGGCCGGGAACGCGGTGCGGCGCTTCCGCTCTTCCCGGCGGCGGCGACGCTCGCGCCGGTCCGCCGGTCCGCCGGTCCGCCGAGCCGCGAGGTTGGCGTACTGGCGGCTCGGCGCGGCCCCGATCGTCCCCCGCCGCGGACGTGGCAGGGGGTCCGTCCAGCGCAGTACGACCGTTGACCGCCGCGACAAGGAACCCCCTGGCACCAGAATCCGTCTCCCTCGACAGCTGGAATCTTGTATCGAATGTTTGACACAAGATTCCAGCTGCGGCATCTTGTACTAGCCACTTGATACAAGATGACCCAAGGGGGACCTCTCCATGCTCGATGCCGCCCCGCTCCAGCGCCGCTTCCTCGAGCATGCGGACCACTACGCCCGTTGGTCGGGCCTGGCCGTGGGCATCATCGCCGCGCAGGCGATCTCCACGCTCGGGCACATCGAGTTCGAGCAGCGTGTCGTGTTCTGCATCACGGCCTTCGGTCTGTGCGCGGTGGCAGGCGTACTGCTCGCCGACGCCCTGACCCTGGTCCCTCAGGACGTGGTGCGCACCGCGAGCCTCGCCCCGCGCCTGGTGAGAGATCATGTGCCACCTCGCATGGGCCCCCTGATCGCCCTTCAGGGGGTCTCGCTCACCGTGCTGCTGGCGATCACGGCCGCCACGGCCTCCGTCGACCCCGACCGTGTCTTCACGACGGGGAAGGTCGTCGCCGTCACCTGCAACGGGATGTGGACGACCCTCGGCCCGTGGCCCGGTCTGTACTACAGCCTTCCGATGTTCGGCGCGCTCGCCATAGCCACTCCCACCTGCCTGTGGGCCCTGCGTCGCATCGCGGACGGACCGGGCGGGGAGCAGCAGCGCCGCGACCGTGCCTGGGCGGTGACCGGAGCCTGGGGCCTGCTGGTGTCGAGCCAGCAGCTGTACGCCGTGGTGATGGTCTCCGTCTCGCTGACGGACACGGGCTGTGCCGGCGCGATGGGCGCGCTCACCTTCTGGGTGTTCTACCCGCTGGCCCTGCTGAACCTGTGCACCGTCGTCTGGTCCCTGGTCACCCTGGTGACCCCGCGGGCCGTCAGCGACGACGGGCCCGAGGAGTCCCCCGACCATGCATGAGCCCGCCGTCCGCGTCGACACCACCAGTCAGGTGCCCCCGTACGCCCAGATCCGCGCCCAGCTCGGCGCGCTGATCCTCACCGGGCAGCTTGCCGAGGGCGACCGGCTTCCGACCGTGCGCCAGCTGGCCACGGACCTCGGCCTCGCACCCGGCACCGTGGCACGTGCCTACCGTGAGCTGGAGGCCGCCGAGCTGATCCGCACCCGCCGCGGGGCGGGGTCCCGGGTCGCGGCACCCCCGGCCGCCCCGGCCCGCCCTCACGCCTCCCAACTCGCGACCCTCGCACGCGACTTCACCTCGTCCGCCCGCGCGCTGGGCGCCGACACCGACGCCATCCTGGCCGCCGTCCGCGACGCCCTGGACCCGGACCACACATGAGCCTGGAGGGTGTGGCCTCCCGTAGGGACATGTCGGCAACGCGACGCCGGAAACGAGACAGTCCCGTCCGTTCCAACATGAGGCGGCCACCCTCCCCGTCACGACATCGCGGCGTCCCGGTAGTTGCCTCTGTAGCGGAACGCGCCGTCGACGACCTGGAAGTCGAACATCGCGTCGTGGTTGTAGCCGAACGTCGACTCGTACTTGATCGTGCGGGTGATGCCGGAATACGTGATCTCGGGCATCCGGCGGGCGATAGCGCCGCGTTCCGTCAGTGTGGTGCCGTCCTTCTCACAGGCCCGGGCCAGGAACATCACCGCGTCGTACGCCTCCGCCGCGTACCAGCCGGGGTCGGTGCCGAAGCGGGCGCGGTAGGCCGAGGTGAACGCGCGGGTGGAGGACCGGGCCGTGGGGTCGGTGAAGGAGGTGGCGAAGACCCAGCCCGACGCGGCGGCGCCGGCCGACGCGAGGAACTGCGGATCCAAGGCACGTTCCGTCGCCACACGGGCACCCTTGAATCCGGTGGCGGTGAGCGCCGACGCGAATCCGGCGGCCCGGGCCGCGTCGCCGGTGAAGACGACCGCGTCCGCGCGGGTGGATCTCACCTTGGCGGCGAGCGACGCGTAGTCGATCCTCCCGGCACCCACGGGGGTCACCGTGGCGTCCCGTCCGCTCTGCCGCAGGGACTTCCCGGCCAAGTCGCAGATAATCCAGGCGAAGTCCTTCTGGGCCCTGTCCTCCACGAGGAACACGCGCCGGGAGTCGACGTGGTTGGCGAGGTAGCGGGCACAAGGAGTCGCCAGCAGATCGTCTGTGACGCGCAGTGCCGCGTGGCAGTTGAATACGTTCGACTTCGACGCCGAGTTCCGCGTGTTGGTGCCCACGGAGACCGACACGACGGGCATCACCGCATCGGTGTACGTCCTCTCGGTGGCGCCGAAGCAGGCGTCGGTGGTTGGCCCCAGTACGGCGAGCACCGCCGCGTCCTTCGTGAGCCGGACGGCCAGCTCGCCGGCCCGCTTGATGTCGCCGCCGTCGTCGTACGACCGCAGTTTCAGCCGGAAGGGGCGGTCCCGCTGCGCGTTGAGCTGTTCGACGGCCAGCCGGGCGCCGTTGAGCTGGGCCTGCCCCGACTCCTTGCGGGCGCCCGTGAGATCGGCCTGGGACGCCACGACCAGCTCCGGGCGTGGGCGGCCGGTCCCGGACGGCGTGGACGTTCCCGGCTTCGCCCGGGTGCTCCACCACCATGCCCCGCCACCGCCCGCCGCGAGGAGTCCCGCCGTCGAGCCGAGTCGCAGGAAGCCTCGGCGGCCGAGCGGTCGGGAGACGGGGCGGGTGGCGGTGACGGCCGTCAGCGTCGCGGGCTCCGGTGACGACGGGTTCGCCGCGTTCGAGGCCGCTGCCGCGGACACCTGGGTCGGCTCGATCGCACCGATGGTCAGCACGGCGGCGGACCTGTCGTTGATCAGCCGGGTGACCGGGGCGGGCAGCCAGTCGGACGGTCCGGGGGAGTCCGCGGCCGTTCCCTCCCCGAGCGTCGCACGGAGTCGCGCGAGGCTCGGGCGGTCGACCGGATCCTTGTGCAGGCAGGCTTTCAACAGAGGTGCCAGATCGCCCGGGAGCGCCGCCGGATCGGGCTCCTCGTAGATCGTGCGCAGCAGCACCCCCGCCGCCCCGCCACCGCCGAACGGGCGCACTCCGGTCGCGGCGAACGCCAGCACGCACCCCAGCGAGAACACGTCGCTCGGCGGGCCGATCGCGCCGCCTCGCGCCTGTGCCTGCTCGGGCGACAGGAAGCCCGGCGAGCCGACGACCACGCCGCTGGACGTGAGCGCGGTGGCGTCCGGCGCGCGGGCGATGCCGAAGTCGATGAGCCGTGGTCCGTCCGGAGCCAGCAGTACGTTCCCGGGCTTCACGTCGCGGTGCACGAGACCGGCGCCGTGCACCGCCTCGAGCGCATCGGCGAGCCGTGCGCCCAGCACCCGTACGGAAGTGACCGACAGCGGCCCGAAGGCTTCCACTGTCTCGGCGAGTGAGGGCCCCGGAACGTACGAGGTCGCCAGCCACGGTGTCTCCGCGTCGGCGTCCGCGTCCAGCAGCGGGACCACCCAGCGGCTGTCGACCTGCCGGGCCGCCTCGATCTCACGGCGGAACCGGGCCCGGAATCCGCTCTCGTCGGCATACGAGGGACGGACCGTCTTCACCGCGGCGATCGCCCCGCCCGGAGCACGAGCCAGGAAGACCACGCCCATGCCGCCGGCGCCCAGCCGCCGCAGCAGACGGTAGCGGCCGATCCGGGACGGGTCGCCAACCCGCAGCGGCTCCATCAGACGGTGAGGGGGGCGGGGCCGTCGTACACGAAACGCCCCTGGTCCACCCGCCAGAGGAAGCCGCCGGTGCCGTCGATCACGATCGTGCCGGTCTTCTGGAAGGCGAAGGTCTTGGTGATGCCCTTGTACTTCCCGTCCCGCACGGCCGTGAGCAGGTTCTGCCGGGTGCGGCTCTTCGACGGCAGCGCGGCCAGGGCCTTGAGCAGCATCGCGCTCACGTCGTAGGCCTCCGCCGCATATCTGGGTGGCGCCTCCTTGAAGCGCTCGCGGTAGACGGCGGCGAACTCGCGAGCCTCGGGCTTGCGGGTCGCGTCGATGACCGGCGCCACCATCACCCAGCCCTCGGCGGCTTCCTGAGCTTGTGTCAGGAAGCGTTCGTCCAGCAGTGCCGGACCGGACATCCGCGCCCCCGGGAAGGCGCGCTCGCGCAGCGTGCCGGCGATCAGCGCTCCCCGGTCGGGCAGACCGGCGAAGAACACGGAGTCGGCACCCGCGGAGAGCACCGTGTCCACCGCGCTGCCGAAGTCCGGGCGCATGCCGCTGACCACCTCCGGTACGGAAGGGTGCTGCACCCTGTTGAGCTCGTTGCTCAGCGAACTGCTCAGGTTCGTCCCGTAGTTGCCGGCCGGACGGTCGACGACGATGCCGATCTTCCGCGACCGAGCTGCGCCGCGCAGGTAGGCACTCACATAGATGGGCAGCACCGCGTCGGGCAGCCGCGCGTGCAGGAACGAGCGGAACCCCTGAATGGACAGGGCGGTTGTGCCGGGGGAGACGCCAACGACCGGCAGCAGTCCGGCGTCGTACGTCGCGAGCGCGGCCTGTCCGGTCTCGTCGGTGGTCGGGCCGACCACGGCGAGGACCGTCGGATCGTCGGTGAGCTTCGCGGCGAGCTGGGCCGAGGCCGCCGGATCACCTCCGTCGTCGACGGCCTTGACCTTCACGGTGAACGGCGCGTCGCGTCGCGCGTTGAACTCCGCGACCGCGAGCCGCAGTCCGCGTTCCTGGGCCCGCCCCGTCTCGCGCTGGGGACCGCTGAGGTCGCCGTGCAGCGCGATGGTGTGCACCGGTCGGCGCGAGGACCCGGACGAGGGGCCTCCGCCTCCCGAGTCGTCGTCGCGGTTGACCGCCCACCAGGCCCCGCCCCCGCCCGCTGCCAGCGCCACGGCCCCACCGGCGAGCAGCAGGAAGCGCCGCCGGCCGGCCGGTTGGGAGTCCTGCGGATGCGCCGCCCCGGAGGTCGCACGCGTGTCGGGCTCCGTCGGGTCGAGAGCGGCCGGCGTGGCGGACGGCGTGGCGGACGGCACCAGCGTGTGCTCGATGTCCGGCAGCGAGAGCGCGGCGGCCGACCGCTCGGCGATCAGCCGAGTGACCGCCTCGGGCAGCCACCCGGCCGCCTCTTCGTCCTCCGGTGTGGTGTCCGACGTCCGTTCGCGCCGTGGCGCGGCGTCGGATGCCGGTTCATCCTGCGCTGCGGCTTGCGGTGTTCCTCCGCGCAGGAGTGCGGTCTCGGATGCCGGTTCGTGCTGTGGTCCAGTCTCGGATGTCTCTTCGTGCAGGTGGACGGTCTCGGATGCCTCGTCGTCGTGCGGCGAGACGTCGGGCGCCACTTCGTCCCGGGCGGCGCCGTCGGCAGTCAACTCCCGCACCAGCTCACCGGCTTCGGGCCGCCGGGCAGGATCCTTCTCCAGGCAGCGGCCGATGACTTCGAGCAGTCCCGCCGGCACCCCTTCGAGGTCCGCCGGGTCATGGACGGCCCGGTACAGCAGCGCGTCGACCGCCCCGCTGCCGAACGGCGCCCGGCCCGTCGCCGCGAACGCCAGGACACAGCCGAGGGAGAACACGTCGCTCGCCGGACCGATGCCATCCCCGACGCGTCCCTCGGCCTGCTCGGGAGACAGATAACCCGGCGTGCCGACCACCACCCCGGTCGCCGTGAGCGTCCGGTCCTCCGGCGCGCGAGCGATACCGAAGTCGATGAGCCGCGGCCCGTCATGGGCGATCAGCACATTGCCCGGCTTCAGGTCCCGGTGGACCAGCCCGGCCCGGTGGACCTCGCCCAGCGCCTCGGCCAGCCGGACGCCGAGCAGCCGCAGACCACGCTCGGACAGCGGCCCGTACGCGGTCACGGCCTCGGCCAGCGACGGTCCGGGCACGAACGCCGTCGCCAGCCATGGCGCGTCGGCGTCCGGGTCGGCGTCCACCAGCGGTACTACGGAGGGACTTTCGACCCGCCGGGCGACCTCGACCTCGCGGCGGAACCGCTCCTTGAAGCCGGGCTCCTCGGCGTACTCGGCGAGCAGCACCTTCAGTGCCACCAGCGCGCCGCCCGGTGTGCGCGCCAGGTACACGACGCCCATGCCTCCGGCACCGAGCCGCCCGAGCAGGCGATGGTCCGCGATACGCGCGGGGTCCGACGAACGCAGCGGCTCCATCAGTTCTCTCCTCCGAGCTCGGACTCCACACGGTCGAGCATCGTGACGTTGGCGCGCGACGCGAAGGTGCCCAACTCGGCGTCCGAGTAGCCCTTGGCGCCCTTCACCGACACCGCCAGGGTCACCGTGCCGATCCGGGTGACGTACCAGGAGTAGGTCTGCTCACCGTTTCCGGTGAGATAGCTGCCGATCTCTACGACCTGGTCGTCGGAGTAGGTGTTGTTGCCCTGGCCGTAGGGAGTGGCGGCCGAGATGAGTTTGGCGATCCGCTCGTCCGTACGCACCTGCTGCTCGCGGCACCGCAACGGCTCCTCCAGGGTGGAGGCCAGCTGCTCATCGGCGTCGCGCACGGTTTTGTGCACGGTGACCGCCGCGCTGACCTTGAGCTCGCCCTTGCCGCCGGCTGCGGGGATCTCGCTGTAACGGGACAGGGAAGCCAGGACGCTCTCGGGCAGCGACCGCCGCTCCCAGCGGCACTGCCCGCCCAGCACCGCGACGGTGCGCGGGGTACTCGCGGCCGGCTGCTGCGCCCTGAAATCCGAGCCCCATTCGTTCGGTTTGAGCGCGACGGCCGTTGCCAGCGCCTCCGCCCGGCTCCTCGTCCTGGGCACCTTGGCCGGGTCCGCCTCGAACAGCGCCGAAAACGTGTCGCCGTTCGCTAACGACGCGGACGGGGCGGCCGTGGCAGAGCCGGCCGTGGGAGTGCCGGACGCGCCCCCGGATCTCGATGGTGCGGAAGCGCTGGGCCCGGCCGCCTTGCCGTCGTCCCCGTCCCCCGAACTGCAGCCGCCGAGCACCAAGCCCGTCGCGGCAACGATCAGAGCGACCCGCCACGGCCAAGTCCCCCTGGGCACACCAATGTTGCCCTCGTTCATCCCCCGCCCCCTCGCTCACGAGCCCCCGCTCGCGTGTGGTGATCGTATCGACGGACGCGAGGTGTTCGCGGGCGGTTGCACGAACGGGCGACGGAGGTCATTCCGCCCGGAAAGAGGAGCCGACCCGCCGCTCGCCCCCATCGGACCGTTGTCACAGGCATCGGCTACCTTCCAGCCCAGCACGCAGCCAAGGCAGGTTGCAGGAAGAGGAGCGGCAATGGTCGTCGAGGTCGGTTACGCACAGGCGTGGGACCGGGAGGCTTGTGCGCCCTGGCGGCCGATATCCGCCGAGGAGGCCCGGGAGCGGGATGTCGCCGGGCTTCCGTACGTGGTGATGTACCGGGAGCCCGGCCGGGAGGCTCCGCTGGAAGTCCGGCTCGTCTCCTGGCGGGACCACTACGTCGGGCTGTGGGTCTATGACGCCCAAGGTCGGCGCACCTACGATCTGAACCTGCGGCTGCTGGACGACCCGTCGCGGCTGCTGCGTCGATACTCCGTCGGCTGGTACTACACGGGCCCGGAGATGGCCGAGTTCGACAAGGCGTGCCCACGCATCACCGTGGACCTTTTCCCGGACGGGAGGGGCCGACGGACGGAGGAGCGGCAGGGGCAGGGCGGGGGCTCCCACACCACTTCGCCCGGACTACGGGACGACGAGCGCTGGATGGACCGCCCCGAGTTCGGGGGATGGCCGCTGCTTTCGGCCCGGGTACACGGGCTCGTTGAGCCCACGGCCTTCGAAGTGGCCGAGGTGATCGAGGCGATCGATCCAGGTGACGAAGACGCCCCCGCCACCTGCTGGCGCCCGCCGCGTCCCGCCCAGCCCGGGCCGATCAACGAGCTGTTCCGACCCGGGGTGCGCGTGACCGACGGGTATCACCCGGAGATGACCGTCGTGGAGCCGCGCCGGGTCGGCACCCTGCGCATACCGAGTGGGCTGCTGGCCGTCTCCGGCCCGGACATCGACCACGGCGACGGGCCGCGCATCACCGTCCCCATTCCGCCCGGGGAGTACGTACTCGACGAGGCACGGGTCCGCTTCAGCTACCACTGTGAGTGGCGCGACGCCGAGGTCACGACCACGGAACCCACGGCCGTCCGCCTGCTCGTCAGCGAGACCCCCGCCGCGACCTGGGAGATGGCCCTCGGCCCGGACGACGATCCCCGGCTGTTCATCGAAGAGGAGATAACCGGCTTCGACACCGACGGCGCCACCGGCTGCTTCGCCGACGCCGGGGCCTGGGAGTCACTCATCGCGCTCTTCGAACGGGGGCTGATCCAGGGGGAGTCGGACCTGGACGGGTTCGACGACATCGAGGACGGTTCCATGTTCATGCTGCGCACCTGGGACGAGGCATCCGGCGGCGAACGCATGGCCTTTGCGACGACCGGGGACGGTACCTACCCGGTGTGGGTCGGCCGTTCTGAGGCCGGCGAGGTGATCGGAGTCGTGGTAATGGTGGCGGGGATGCCCGAGCTTCTCCCGGAGCAGGACGGAAGCCCCGCCGACGCGGTTGGCTAGGCAGGGTCTGAGAAGCCGGCGTCCGCGACGGTGCCGAACGACGGCGGCAGGCCCCCAGGGCGGATCCGCTCCCCGAACACCCAGCGGGTGAACCGGGTTCCGTAAGCGGCGTGAACGATCCCGCCAGGCTTCGGACGGCGGTTGCGGATGGCCATGGCCCAACGCCTTGTCCACGAGAGCCTTTTTGACCGGCCGGGTCGTGCGGCGTGAGCCGAATTCGGTGGACTGCCCGACCGGGCCGATGGCAGGGTCATCGGTCGTGACGAAGCACGGTTTCCTGGCATTGGCGCCGCAGTACACCACGACCTCCGAGCTGCTCTCGACGTCTGCGCGTCGGCGGGGCATGGACGTCGAAGTCCTCCCCACCCAGGGTGGCGCGGGCACCGCTGCGGGGAGGCGCGGCGGTCACTACTACGGTGGCCCCTTGTTCGCGGCAGGCGTCGTGGACGACCTTGAGCTCGCGCTCCTGGAGCCCTCCGACGACTGGCTGGTCACCGTGTCCCCCGCGTACACCGGCCGGCACATCGCCATGGCGACCCTGGGCGAGGCCCGTCGCCTGAACCGAGCGGCCTTCGTCAAGCCACCGACCGACAAGAGCTTCCCGGCCGCCGTCTACACCGACGGTGGCCGGCTCCCGGCGGGGCCTGAGCTGCCGCCCGACGTCCCGGTGCAGATCAGCGATGTGGTGACCTGGGCGACGGAGTTCCGCCTCTATGCTCGGCGAAGGAAGTCTGTGACGGGGACAGCGCGCGCGGGGTCAACTGCCCGATGTGAGGTGGTGCCGGTCAGGCAGCATGGGGCGGTGGACTTCGATCGTCGCTTGCCTCGCGGCAACGGCGCTCTGGCCACCACCCCATGACTGTCCTTCGACTACGGCCGCACCTTGGCCTTGTCGACGACGGCCCAGCTGTCGAGATAGGAGAGCTGGGTGAACTCGATCCTCTGCTTGCCGTCACCCGAGGTGCGCGCGTCACGGAAGCCGAGGAATTCATAGGACTTCGGGTCGAAGATGAAGTAGCCGCCGAAGCTCGTCGTTCCCTGCGGAAGCGTCGGGTCTTCGTAGGTGATGGCTACGCCGGTACGGCCCTTGGCGTCCTTCTGGTTCGCCACCGCCTTCACCCCGGGGATCATGCCGAGCGCCTCGTACGCCGCCGGGCGCAGCCCCTCGGGCATCACCGGGACCAGCTTGAGGAGCCCGGCGAGCTGGAAGTGGACCATCGACCACTCCTGTTCGCTGATTCCGCTGAGCGAGTCGCCCTTGTCTCCGGGCCTCCTCCCGTGCGCGAGCGAAAGGATCAGCTTCTTGGGATCGGTCGGGAGCTTCTTCAGCGTCCCCCAGTCCTGCGGCGGCCACACGGTCTCGTTCGCCTTCCGCGGCGGTGACCACCAGCCCTTCCCGATCTCCATGACCCAGGAAGGCTTCGAGTTGTCCACCGACCTCCAGTCCTCGTCGGTGTAGCTCTTGGTGGCGCCGGTCTTCTGGTTGGTCTCCTTGATGATCTCTTTGGTGTAGATGAACTGGTCGTCCCTCGGGCTGGCGGCCTGCTCGTGCCGGCGAGCGTAGGTGGCCGCACCGTTGAGCACGGTCTGCACGCTCACGTTCTGCATGACGGGGGAACTGGTGGCCGGCGGTGCCGCCTTGTGCACCTTGCCGTTGTCGTCGCCTTGCTCGACGACCAGTACACCGCCGACGACCGCGGCCGCGACCGCGCCGGTCAGGGCGATGCGCAGGACCGAGCGGCGGGGGCGTACGGCCGGGGCGGGTCCGTTCTCCGCGTTGATCGCGGAGAGCAGCCGTACCCGCACCCGTCCCCGGGCGGCGTCGTCGAGCGGGGGAGCCCCCGCGTCGTACTCCCTCAGTTCTCGCAGTTCGTCGGTGTCACGCATGGGCGTCTGCCTCTCGGAAAGCTGTCGGATCGGACCCGCCCAGTGCTTCGCGCAATCTGCTGCGAGCGCGGTTCAGCCGGGATCTGACGGTGCCGACCGGTATCCCGAGGGCCTGGGCCGTCTCCTGGTAGTCCAGGTCGCCCCAGGCCACCAGCAGTACGACGTCACGGTGCCGGGCGGACAGCTTGGCCAGCGCCGCGGCCAGCTCCGTGCCCACCGCCGTGGCCCCGACCCTGGCGACCGCTCGGTCCGCGACCGGCTCCTCGTGCTGCACCGGCTCCGGAACCTTCGCGAGCGCCTTGAAACGGCGTGCTTCGGCCCTGCGATGCCGGCTCATGAGGTTGGTCGCGATGCCGAACAGCCAGGGGCGGGCGTCGGCACGACTGACGTCGTAGGTGTGGCGCCGCTGGAAGGCGGTCGTGAACGTCTCCGCCATCAGATCCTCCGCCGTCTCGGGACCGATCCGCCGGGCCACGTAGCGGTGCACGGCCTCGGCGTACCGGTCGAAGAGCGCGGCGAACTGCTCGGGCTCGTCCCGGGACCGCGCGATCACACGGGCGTCGCTGTCCTCGCGATGCTCCTCGCGGGTGCGGACGCCCGGGGACTCGACGGCCATCGGGGCTCCTTTCGTTCGTACGAACGCCTTGAAGGCTTGGGCTTGTTCGGGTTTCTCTTGTCCTTCGCCGGTGGGCCGCATCGAGTTCCATTCCGGCTACGACGGTGCCGGGGCCCTGCCCGTCGGGCCCGCCAGGTCTCCGTCCGATCGCCTGCCGGGGCACGCTCCGGACGCAGCCGCGAGTCGGCGGAAGAATCGGCCACAACGCTAGGTTGGATCGTATGAGCGTGCGGGGGCGGAGCTATCGATACGTCGGACCTGCCGAGCTGAGGGCTGCGCTCCGGCCTGGCAGCGGCGGGTACCCGATCGGCTCGGCGGCCGACTTCGGGAGCTGGGTCGCCGCGCGATCGGCGGCGGAACTGGCCGAACCCTTCACCTTCGTAGTGGGCACGGACGGTGTACTACGACTGGCCCCGCGTCGAAGCGAGCACGTCGCTTGCGCGGGCGGAGCCATGGTTCTGAGCGCCGGCGAGATCCACTTCACCCGTGAGACGGGCCGATGGACCGTGGACGACGTGAGCAACCACTCCACCGGGTACTGCCCGGACGTCAGCTCCTGGCCGGATGTCGCCCGTGCTCTGGACGGCGCGGGGCTCGGGCGGCCGTCCGGCTTCACCCATGAGGTGGTGTTCCGGCGGTGCCCTGGCTGCGAGGAGTGCAACATCGTGCGGGAGGAGGACTTCGTCTGCGTCTTCTGCGGAAGTGACCTGCCTGAGGCGTGGAACGTGGATCCCGCCGATGGGCGTGGCACACAAAGGGATCGACGCTCGGGTCCCGCGTGATCGCGCCTTCGCGTCGACCGGCTGCCGTCACCGTCGATCAGCCGGCGTCGGCGCCCGGGCCTGGACGGGGTGAACGCTGTTGACCGTGGCAGGACTGAGGCCCGTTTGCAACGCGGCCAGGCTCTGGATTCCTTGAGACAGGACGGCAACCCCGCTGAGTAGGCGGCCGAGAAGATGAGTACGACAGCTCATGCCCCTGACCGTGCCCGGCACCGACGATAGAGATCATCATCGCCGAGGCCGGGAGCCCGCTCATGCTCAGCCGTACCGCCAGCACCCTGGTGTCCGCCGTCGGACGGCTGTCCGTCACCTGCGATCCCGGTGCGGAGTTCGCTCCGGGAAGCATCATCGCCGCGAACCACACCTCCCTGGCCGACCCCGCCGTCGTGGTCGCTGCCCTGCACCGCCTCGGCGTGGAGCCGGTCATCATGGCCACCGCGGGGCTGTGGCGCGTCCCGTTGCTCGGTCGCTCCCTCACCCGCGAAGGGCACATCCCCGTCCACCGGGGCGACCGGCGAGCCGCCGGCGCGCTCGACCTCGCGGCGCAGGCGCTGCGGCAGGGACGACTGGTCCTCATCTACGCCGAGGGCGGCCTGCCCCGTCGCAAGGACGCCGCGGAGGCGGCCCCCGGCGACTTCCGCACCGGTCTGGCGCGTCTCGCCGAGAGCACCGGCGCCCCAGTCGTGCCCGTCGGCCAGGCCGGTGCCCGTCGTGTCACCTCGGGCAGCGTGATCAAGCAGATCGCGGGCCTCGCCACGGCACCGCTGCGCCGACCCGACCTGCATGTCCATGTGGGTGCCCCGCTTGTTCTGACCGGTGACAGCGCCGTCCGCACGGAGCGCGCACGCACCGCGGTGACCATGGCGTGGAGGACGGCGGCCGCACACCTCGGTGAGCCTGCCGCGCTTGCGGCATAGCGTGGGCGTTGCTCCCGCCCGCGCAGCCGTAGTCCTGGCGGAGTGTCCTGACCGGTTTGGGCCTCGCCGCGTCCCAACTCCAGCAATCCGTGCGTCCCTTGGGCGTCATCCGTCCATAATGATCAACGCCACGACACCGCACGGGGGGAATCATGGGGTTCATCAACCAGGCCAAGGCGAATGAGGCCGAGCGTCAGGCCGCCAGCGCCTTCTCGGAAGGCCGGTCCACGATCGTCTTCAAGATCATCGAAGCGAACGCAGGCTCACGCAACACCGGCATCATGCAAGGTGTCGGCGAGCAGATCGAGGCCATCGAGCGACAGGGTTGGAGCCTCGACACGATGACGGCAGCCGAGGGCAAGGCGCTGTCCGGGGAACGTACGGCGCTGATCTGCCTCTTCCGCCGCCGCTGATCGGCACCCCTCACCAGGACCGGCCGCGTCGCGCCGGGCCTCGGCCGAGTTAGACACGCCACCGGCCGACTCGGGGTTCAGGACACCACGGTGTAGACCGCCAACCCCAGGATGCAGAGAACCAGGGTCAGGGCGACCGTGCAGGAGAGACGGAACCGGAATCTGCTCCAGTACTCCGCCCGCCGGCCGTCGGGAGTGTCGGTGCGCCAGACCGACGGGATGTCGACGCGACCTTCGGCGATGGCCGTCGCGGCCCGTCGCACATCCTCGGGGTGATACGAGTAGAAGGTGGGCGCCGCCCCGTACGTGCCCCGACTCTCCCCGCCGTGGCGTCGGACGCGGACCTCCGCACGACCAGCGGCACCCGGCACCCACTCCTCTCGCACCGGCCACAGCTCGGCGACCTCGCGACTGTCCAGCCAGCGCTGCTCCTCGTGCGCCGACTCGGGTGATCCCGGTTCTGGTGTCTGCGGCATGGTTCCCCCTCGATGCGGCAAGCCCTCAGTACACACCCGCCGTGCAGCACGCCGACAGAGCGCCTGCGGTGCCGCCACAAGCGACCGATGCTGCCCTCCGGGGTCGTCAGGCGGCGCACGACGTACGCGTTCCGCCGAAAGGAAGTTGACCCAGTCGGGAAGCGCTCCTCGATCTCATCAAGCGTCGGCCGGCGACTGGTACCCATGACCTGACCGTACCCTCGGGTTGACCGCGAGCGTCGGGCTTGTCGGGGCCGACTCGGGCCGTCTTCGTGCGAGGGAACCGAGCACTCGTTCACCGCGTCGAGTCCAACTGATAGTGGAGGAAGGTGCACTTGAAGAAGCCGGTCATTTCGCTCGTCAGCGGCCTGCTCGTCGTCGGGATCATCGCAGCCGTGTGGTGGAACCGGGCTCGTGAGCCCTACGCCCTGGCCGACGCGCCCATGGTCGACGTGACGGTGCGCGCGGAGACGTCGAACTACCCCGACGTGCAGGAGACGGCGGAGGACGTCGACACTCTCGTACGCGTCTATGTGCAGCGGCTCAAGGACGGGGATGCCAAGGGCATCGCCGAGCTCGCCGGGCCCGCTTACCGGCAGCCTGAGCCCACTGCGGCCAAGTACGTGCGCTTGTACGGTCAGGCGGCGGGCGGCCCCGTCGACGTCACCGTACGAGAGGGCGTTGTCAGCTACTTCAACTCGGTGACGGTGGCGTACCGGGAAACCGGCCAGCGGCAGGAACTGCTGCTGGTGAAGGACGACGGGCACTGGTGGATCGGTCTCGGCGACGGCGACCCCGCGGCGGGCATGTAGCGACAACTGGGCGGAGCGACAACTGAGCGGGTCGACAACTGCGCGGAGCGGCGCCTGAGATGACGGCTCGGCCGCACGGTTCGAGGCCGGTTGAAAAAAGTCGCCGATCCCGTACAACCGTTGTGCCCCTCCGGGAGTCTTGCGTGCGTCGATCTTGACCGGGTCATGTCGGGCGCAGTCCCGGGCGTGCCGGTACACCGCCGTCTGTTCCGAGTTCCCCTCTCTGGAGGACCCCGTGCGTAAACGCACCCTGCTGATGTCCGCCACGCTGCTGGCCTCCGGCCTCACCCCCCTGATCGTGGTGAGCGCCGAGGCCGCCGGTGGCACGCCGGGCGATGTGAACAAGGACGGCTATCGCGATGTCGTCGTGTCCGCCCCCGACGCCACGGTGGCCGGTCACGCCAAGGCCGGTGCGGTGGTCGTCCTGTACGGCACCTCGCACGGCATCGATCCCTCCAGACGCACCGTACTGACCCAGAACTCGACCGGTGTCCCCGGAACGGCGGAGAGCGGTGACCGCTTCGGCGCGGCCGTCGTCGTGCACGACCTCAACAGCGACGGATACAGCGACCTGGTCGTGGGAGCCCCCGACGAGGACGTCGCAGGAGACGACGGCGGCGGGTCGGTCACCGTCGTCTACGGGACCGCTTCTGGTCTGACCAGGGCTAAGACGGTCCAGGACCCGTGGCCGGGCTCGCACGACGCGTACGGGCGGACGCTCGCCGTGGGTACGTACAACGGCCTGAACCCGGTCAACGACGGCAAGCTGTCGATCGCCGTCGGCGCCAATGACGCCGAAGTCACCTTCGTACCGGCCGACTTGTCCGCGCAGTCCAACACCTCCGGCAACGGCTTCGCGTTCAACCCGGCCCACGGCATCGTCGCCCTGACCTCGATCGACGTTCCCAACACCGACGACGACCGTCTGATCGTCCACGGCCGGGGCACGGGAGACGGCGGCTGGGGCTACGACGGAACCGGCGACGACCCGCGTACCGCCTTCGCCGACCCGGCGGGCTTCGAGGACGCCGACCTGCCCGCCGGCACGACGTCGGCCGTGGGCGACCTCAACGGCAACGGCTCACCCGACCTCGTCATCGGCAACCCCGAAGACCCCACGCAGAGCCCGGACACCTCGCTCGGCGGCCAGGTGACCATCTACTACGACGCCGGATACTCCGGCTCCCCGAGCCGGGTCCAGACCATCACCCAGGACACGTCGGGCGTCCCGGGATCCGGAGAGGCCAAGGACCGCTTCGGCGCCGCGCTCGCCATCGGCGACACCGACAAGGACGGGCGCGCCGACCTCGTGATCGGCGCTCCGGGCGAGAACGGAGGCAGCGGCGCGGTCACCGTCGTACGCGGTACCGCGACCCTCCTCGACACGGCCCACGCCGCCACCTGGACCCAGAACAGCACGGGGGTCCCCGGCAGTTCGGAGGCGGGCGACGCCTTCGGCACGGGCGTACGGGTCGTCGACCTGAACAAGGACGGCTACGCGGACCTCGTCATCGGCGCTCCCGGAGAGGACGGCGGCAAGGGCGCCGTGTGGTGGCTGCGGGGCTCCGCCTCGTCCGTCACCACGACCGGCGCCGTCAGCACCGGCGCCGCAGGCACCGGCCTCGGCTCGGCCGGTGGCGCGCACCTCGGCAATGTGGTGACCGGCCCATGACGTCGCCCCGCTTCCTCCCACCCCTCCTCGATCCCGGAGCCCCCATGTCCTCCCGCACCCCCAGGCGCGTCCGCGTTCCGGGCACCTTCACCTCCCGATTCCTGGCCTCCGCCATCGCTGTCAGCACGGCCGCCACCCTGACCGCCGTCGCACTGCCGGCCGCGGCCGTGGCCGACGCGCCCTACCGGGGCGCCAACACCGCCGCGGTCCAGGACGACTTCAACGGCGACGGCTACCGCGACGTGGCCGTCGGCGCGCCCGGAGCCGCCAACGGCTCCGTCGACGCGGCGGGCGCGGTCGTCGTGCTCTACGGCTCGGCCAACGGGGTCGCCGCCTCCCACCGCACCGTGATCACGCAGGCCACCTCCGGCATCCCCGGAACACCGGAGGAATGGGACCGGTTCGGCACCGCCGTCACCTCCGCCGACATCGACCGCGACGGCTACGCAGACCTGCTCGTCGGCACCCCCGACGAGTCCGCGGGCACGATGTGGGGCATCGGTTCGCTCACCGTGGTGTGGGGAGGCCCGTCCGGCCTCAAGGGCGGAGCTTCCGTGCCGACGCCGACCGGCCTGGACGAAGGGTGTCACTTCGCGGCCGGGCTCGCCGTCGGCGACGTCAGCGGTGACGGAGCCCCCGACGTCTCCGTCACCGGCAACTGCGGCGCCACCACGTACACCGGACCCTTCACCCGTACCGGCACCCCGGCGGCACGGAACTTCGTCAACGACCTCGGCACCAACCGCGGAGTCGTCGTGGGCGACGTCGACGGCGACGGGAGAGCCGAACGCTTCTGGCTGCCGGGCCCGACCGACGGAGACGAGAGCGGACCCGTCTACGCCGAGGGACACGACGGCACGTACACCGAACTGCCCCTCGCCGACGGACTGTCCGGTCAGATCGGCGACATCAACGGCGACGGCTACGGCGACCTCGTCACCGGAGCGCCCTACGACGCGTCCCTGGGCTACCCGTCCACGCACCGCGGCGGCGAGATCCAGGTGCTCTACGGAAGCGCCCAAGGCATCACACCCGGCCAGAAACAGCAGATCATCCACCAGGACACTCCCGGTGTGCCCGGCAGCGGAGAGGACGGCGACCAGTTCGGCATGTCGCTCGCCGTCGGCGACACCAACGGCGACAAGTACGCCGACGTCCTGGTCGGAGCACCCTGGGAGGCCCTGGGATCGGTCAAGGCCGCGGGACAGGCGACCCTGCTGCGCGGATCGGCCGCCGGGCTCACCGCCACCGGTTCGCTCGCCTACACACAGGACACCAGCGGCGTGCCCGGAACCGCCGAGGGCGGCGACGTGTTCGCCACCTCGGCGCATCTGGTCGACGTCACCAAGGACGGCAAGGCCGAGGTGATCGTCGGCGCCCCCGGCGAGAACCTGGACGGCCTGCTGTGGACGGCCCGCGGATCCGCGGCCGGACCGGTGACCAACGGATCGACGACGATCAGCGGAACCAGCGTCGGCCTCACACGCAAGTACACCGAGATCAACTTCGGAGAAGCACTTCCTGGCGCGCACTCCACCATCTGAGGGACTTCAGAAGTCCGAGGTCTGAGGTCTGAGGTCTGAGGGACTTCAGGAACTCTGAGGTCTGAGGGACTTCAGAAGGTACGGGGGCCGTGGACCCGCCCGGTCCACGGCGCCCCGCTCGACGGCAGCCACGAAAGCACGATCAACGCCCGTGAGCGGCTCCCCGCACGGCCCGACAGGCCACCGGACGGAAGGTGACAGTGCGTGAAGGCCCTGCGACTCCTGACCATGAACACCCTCTTCACCGGCGACGTCCCGGCTCGGCTGCGCGCCCTCGGCACGGCGCTCGAGGAGGCCGACTACGACATCGTCTGCCTGCAGGAGGTCATGTTCCGCCGCAACGCCCGGCTGATCCGCCGTGCCGCTCCCAGCTATCGGCACTTCGCGTACTCGGGCACGGTCCTGATCAAGGGCGGCCTGGTGCTGTTGTCGAGGTGGCCGATCAGCCGCTGCCGGTTTGTGCGGTACCCGATGACGGGTCCCGTGCGCGGTGAACTCCTCATGCGTAAAGGCGCCCAGATCGCGTCCGTCGCCACCCCGGACGGTGAACTGGTGATCGTTAACACCCACCTGTCGGCCAACCGGGACGACGACTGGTCCCCGGCGAACCGGTACACGCGGATCGCGACGGGCGAACTGGCCCGGCTCACCGCGCTGATAGCGGACGTCGGCCCGTCCCTGCCCGTCGCCGTGGTCGGTGACCTGAACCTCCCGCGCGACTCGGCCGCACTCGCCGACTTCGCCGCGGCGGCGGGGCTGCGGGACATCCTCGCCGGTGACACGCGCCCGACCTACCGACCCACACCTCGATGGCCGTCGCCGCCGGCCCTGGACCACGTACTGCTCCGCGCGGCGGCGGGGGAGACGCTGACCGGCAGCGCCGACTTCGTGTTCCAGGACGAGGTGACACTGGACGACGGCCGCCAGGCCTACTTGTCCGACCACTATGGTGTGCGGGCGCAGCTGATCCGGTCGAAGTGACCCGTGGCTCGGGCTGGACTGGACAGGTCCGGTCCGGTCTGGTCCGATCAGGCGGATCGCCCCTGGTGATGGTGCCGGGTGATTGTTCGGCCGGTGGCGGCAAAAGGCAGGGCGCCGCTCTGAACCGACCATCCTGCGCGCACGTAAGAGGAAATGAGATGAACTCTCGTACAAGGCCCGGTCCGTGACACCACCCGGGTACACACCCGACCGATTCAAGGAGTACCCACCCATGAGCGCCGCACCTCTGAGTGACCGGCTGTCGAGCCACCAGCCGCTCGTCCTCGGCCTGTTCCGTATCGTCCTCGGCCTGCTCTTCGCCAGCGAGGGCGCTGCCACGATCTTCGGGATACTGGGGCGGCAGAGCAGCCCCGTGGGGGACTGGCCGTTCTGGTACGCCGGGCTCATCGAGCTGGTCTGTGGAGTTCTCGTCCTTCTCGGAGCCGCAACGCGCGGCGCCGCGTTCCTGAGCTCGGGCGCCATGGCGTTCGCCTACTTCACCGAGCACCAGAAGGACGGTCTCTTCCCCCTCCAGAACGGCGGTCTGTCGCCCGCGCTGTTCTGCTGGGGTTTCCTGCTCCTTGTCTTCTTCGGGCCCGGCGCACTGTCGCTGTCCGCTCTGGTCCAGGGAAGGGGAACGGCCCGGGAGGCGGCTGGCTTTGACGCCGCTTGAGGGTCAACGTCTGCCGTTTCAACCGGAGTTGATAGACCCTGGAAGTTGGTAGGCACCGTCGCCGCGAAGTTGTGCCGTCAGGTTCATCGGTTTGGCGGAACCGGAGGTGTGGCGGGCAGCGGATCGGGCGACCGGCGGACGGGCCTACCGTCGGGACCGTCGGTGAGCCAGGAACCGTCTCCCAACGGCACCAGTTCATACGGATGAGCGACGTCGACGGTGAAATCGCCGCGGACCGTGCCCGATTGAACGTCGACGAGATGGTGACGGAACCACTCCTTCTCTGTGTCCTCGTCCTCACCGCCCAGGACGACCACGGCCAGGTCCGATGTCAGATAGCCGCCGCTCCATTCCACGCAGGTCTCCTCCGGGTCGAACCCGAAGGCTTCGACGGGTAGGGTGAAGAGCACCTCCCCGCTGGGGTGGCGGTGGAAAGCGACATCGGCCTGGTCGTGGTCGACGGTCATGAACTGCCGACCGTCCGGTGCCAGGTCGATCAGGCAGCGATCCCACCATGGGTACGGTGCGAACGTGGCCTCGGTGTCGGCTCCGGCCGTGCCGCGAACGATGACGGATCCGTCCTGACCCTCACCGATGTCGAGGTAGATGCTGCCGTCCGCGGGGTGTACGTGGTGACTGGCACCGTGACCGACGGTCTCCAACTCCCGGCGGGCGAGGACCTTGCCGGTCTCGGCGTCGTGCACGACCCACTGATCCTTGCCTCCGCGTCCCGCCATCGCGTCCGGCCGGTAGACCCACACGGTCCTTCCGTCCAGGGACAGTTCGCAGCCGGGACGGTGGCTATGGGGAAGGTCGGAGTGCGGCTCGAAGTCCGAGGCCCACACGAGGTCGCCGGCGCGAGTGAGGCAGACGACGCGGTTCAGCGTCGTGTACACGATGCGCTCCAGGTCGGGCCGTACCACCGACTCCACGACCGAGTCCCCGAGCAGCGGCCGAAACACCGCGGCGGGCTCCAGCGCCCCGAGTGCGCCGGGGGCGATCACGTAGGCGTGGATCGCCCCGTCGCGGTGGCGTGTGATCACCTTCGGAAGCTGCGCAGAAATCATCCGGCGAGGCTAACGCCGGGGCCGGGCCGGCCTGGAGCCGGGTTCGCCGTGTGACGCTGCCTGTTTGCGCGGGCGGCCCATACAGAGCAGGGCCGTCTCTTCAATCATGCCTAGACGGCGTCTTCCTCGGCCCGCACCCAGGCCAGCTGCGCGTCGCTCAGCGGGGGATCGAACCCCTCTGGGAACATCAGCATCAGTGGCTGCGGCCACATGCTTTCGGGCCCGTGCTCTTGGCAGTCCAGGGCGATGACATGGTCCCCTTCCCCACAGGACTCGTGGCTGTAAGGGCGGTCATGGGTCTGGCAGAAGTACCCGAACCGAGAGCAGTGGTCCTCGTCGCTCGGCTCGTACAAGCCAGGATCACGCACAATCAGGATCACCCGCTCCTGCCGGTTGAACCGGGGGATGGGTCGAGGATCACACCACAGCAGCCGAGGAGGAAGCACGAGCTCATCCTGCACCAAGGCCCTCCCCATCGGAACGCCGGGTTGTTTGGAGCGGATCGCTGGGGCGGCCCAGATGAGGATGCCCGCGCGGTGGAGACCGGCCTGTCGACGATCGCGGTCTCGTCACATCAAGAGGCGACCTAGGGCCAATGCCGTTGCTTTTGTCGTAGGCGTAGGCTGGTTGGCAGTGGGTCCCGGGGGTGGTTGGGGTGGCTTCGAGCGCGTCGGACTTATCGGGTCT
>NZ_JBIASW010000031.1:29720-43299 GCF_042891215.1 Streptomyces sp. NPDC001914 | reverse complement strand
AGGTGTGGGAGAACCAGTACGCCGAGGCGCAGCAGCGCTTCGAGCAGCACCAGGCTCAGGTCATCAAGTCCCGCGAGGCCGACGCGCAGGCCGAGACCGAGGATGCCGAGCCTGACGCATCCGTGTACAGGAAACCCGACAGCCACTGGCAGGTCTCTGGGGCCCCGGCCGCTTCCGGCGCGCTCGCCTCGGACGAGGCCCTGGCCGCCCTCCGCGAGAAGCTCGCAGGCGGCTGAGCCGGACGTTCGGATCACCGAACCTGCCGACGGAACCGCAGAAGGGGTCGGATCCGTGTGCCAACGCCTCGTCGGCGTAGACGGAATCGGCCCGGTACCGGGAGTCCTCTGGCCGGAGGTCGACCTGCCAGAATCGCCGCAGCGTTCGGTGGGGGCGGGGCCGTGCACCACTCCGCCCGCCCGCAGGATCCGGGCAGACGTCGACCCGCGCGAAGGAAGGTGAGGGTCCGTTGAGGACTCCGCTGATCCCGGCCCCAAGGGCGAGCAGGTACGTGGCCGCCGCAGCAGTCTTCGGCGTCTGCGTCGTCCTCGGCGGAGGCGTGATGCGGCACGACTGGCGACAGGCCGAGCTGCTCGACGACACCGGGATACGGGTCACGGGTGTCGTCACCCGCGTTGTGGTCCCGACCGGCAAGGGAAACAAGAGCGACGAGATCGCGTACACCGTGGCGGGCCGCCACTACACCGTTCGCAAGGTACCGAACGATGGCTATCGCCTCCCGCGGAAGGGTGCTCGGGTATGTCTGGAGGCGGCCCGCGAGCGGCCTCGGCTGACCCGGCTGTGCGGTGACCGCTACCCGGACGGCGACGACGAGTTCCCCTCGTTCGCCCTGTTCACCGCAGCCGCCACGATCGGTCTGCTCTTCGTCACCGGGCGCTGGCTCACCACGCGCCGCGAACTCCGGCGATCCGCGGCTGGGTAACTCGGCTCTGCCTTGGCCCGGGTCAATAATCGGTGGGCTGGGTGACCCGGCCCTGCCAGGCTCGCCGTATGGGAATGCTGGATGGAGTGGCGGCGAGGGTCGCCGGTGGGGAAACCGTGCGGTTCCGGCCGAGTGGCGCGTCGATGGTCCCGTTGATCCGGAGCCGGCAGCTCGTGACCGTCGCTCCGGTCGATCCCTCCAAGCTGACGGTCGGTGACATCGTCCTCGCCCGTGTCGCAGGCACCGTGTACCTGCATCTCGTGTCGTCGCTCGAACCCGCGAGGAAGCGGGTGCAGATCAGCAACAACCGGGGTCACGTCAACGGCTGGACCGGGCACGACCGTGTCTTCGGCATCTGCGTCGCGGTCGACGGGACACCCCGGCCGGGTGCCGCGGCCAAGGTACGGGCAGCCGGACCGACGCCCGAGAGCGACGACGAGAGCGACGACGAGGGCCACAGCGGCAGCGGCAGCGGCAGCGGCAGCGGCAGCGGCAGCGGCAGCGGCAGCGGCAGCCAGACCGTCGGTCATGGCCGACCCGAAGGCAAGACCGTCGAGTAATTGCGAGACTCTGTATCAATCTTGCGCATCTTCATAGACTTCTCTTGCCTTCACTCCTAGCCTTCTTGCGTCCGCTCACCCCACGAGCCCTGAGGACGCATGCCTGTGACTCCCTATCCCCAAGGCAGATTCCTGCGACGCGGCACGGCGGTGTCCGTGTCCCTGGCACTCGCCGCGGCCGGCACCGTCGTCGCGGTGGCCCTGGCCCCCCACGCGGCCGCCGCTGGAGTACCCGCCCCCTCCCCCGTCGGGATCTCCGGCCGGGGCGCGGCCGTTCCCTTCAAAGAACAGGAAGCCGAGTACGCCGCCACCAACGGCACGCTCATCGGTCCGGACCGGCTCTACGGCCATCTCCCCTCCGAGGCGTCCGGCCGCCAGGCCGTGACACTGGACGCGACGGGCGAGTACGTCGAGTTCACGCTGACCGCCCCGGCCAACGCCATGTCGTTCCGCTACTCGCTGCCCGACAACGCCGCGGGCAGCGGCCGCGACGCGAGCCTCGACCTCAGGGTCGACGGCAATCGGCTCAAGAGTGTTCCGGTGACCTCCAAGTACGGTTGGTACTACGGGGGTTACCCCTTCAACAACAACCCCGGCGACACCAACCCGCATCACTTCTATGACGAGACCCGCACCATGTTCGGCTCCACGCTGCCGGCCGGCAGCAAGGTGCGGCTCCAGGTCTCCTCCACGAGCGAATCACCCTCGTTCACCATCGACCTCGCCGACTTCGAGCAGGTGGGCGCACCGATCGGGAAACCGTCCGGAGCCCTCGATGTCGTCAGCGACTTCGGCGCGGATCCGACCGGCGCCGCGGACTCCACCGCCAAGATCCAGGCAGCGGTCGACGCGGGCAAGGCGCAGGGCAGGACGGTGTACATCCCGCAGGGCACCTTCCAGGTCCGCGATCACATCGTCGTCGACCAGGTGACACTGGCCGGGGCGGGCCCCTGGTACAGCGTCCTCACCGGCCGCGACCCGGTGAACCGGTCGAAAGCCGTCGGCGTCTACGGCAAGTACGCCGGCCAGGGCGGCAGCAAGAACGTCACCCTCAAGGACTTCGCCATCATCGGCGACATCCGTGAACGCGTGGACGACGACCAGGTCAACGCCATCGGCGGCGCGCTGTCCGACTCCACCGTCGACAACGTATGGATGCAGCACACCAAGTGCGGGGCCTGGATGGACGGGCCGATGAACAACTTCACCATCAAGAACAGCCGCATCCTGGATCAGACCGCCGACGGCGTGAACTTCCACATGGGTGTCACCAACTCGACCGTCACGAACACCTTCGTGCGCAACACCGGGGACGACGGCCTCGCGATGTGGGCGGAGAGCGTTCCGGACGTCAAGAACAAGTTCACCTTCAACACGGTGGTCCTGCCGATCCTCGCGAACAACATCGTGACGTACGGCGGCAAGGACATCACCCTCTCCGACAACGTCATGGCGGACACCGTCACCAACGGCGGCGGCCTGCACGTCGCCAACCGCTATCCCGGAGTCAACTCCGGCCAGGGCACGGCCGTCTCGGGCACGATCACGGCGGCCCGGAACACCCTCATACGGGCCGGGAACAATGACTACAACTGGCAGTTCGGGGTCGGCGCGGTCTGGTTCAGCGGGCTCAACGAACCCCTGAACGCGACCGTCGACGTCACCGACAGCGAGATCCTCGACAGCTCCTACGCCGCGATCATGAACATCGAAGGAGCCACGAACGGGCTGCACTTCGACCACGTGCGCATCGACGGGGCCGGCACCTACGCCCTCCAGATCCAGGCGCCGGGCACGGCGTCCTTCAGCAACGTCACGGCCACGAACATCGCCCAGTCCAACCCGATCCACAACTGCGTAGGATCCGGCTTCCAGATCACGCGGGGTGCGGGCAACAGCGGCTGGTACGCCGATCCCCCGGCCTGTACGGGCAACTGGCCGGCCCCGCAGTGGACCAACGGCGGAGTGCCAGGAGGCGGTACCCCGCCGACCGATCCCCCGACCGACCCGCCCACGGACCCGCCCACCGACCCCACCGTGAACCTCGCGAAGAACCGGCCCGTCACCGAGTCGAGCCACACGGACGTGTACCCCGCGGCCAACGCGGTGGACGGCAACGCGAACAGCTACTGGGAGAGCGCCAACAACGCCTTCCCGCAGTCCGTCACCGTCGACCTCGGCGCGGCGAAGGCGGTCAAGCGCGTCGTCCTCAAGCTGCCGCCGGCGGCGGCGTGGGCCACACGGACGCAGACGCTGAGCATCCAGGGCAGCACCGACAACAGCACGTTCAGCACCCTCAAGGCGTCGGCCGGCTACACCTTCGACCCGTCGAGCGGCAACACCGCGACCATCACCCTGTCCGGCACCCCCACCCGCTATCTGCGCGTCCTCGTCACGGGCAACACCGGCTGGCCCGCCGGGCAGTTGTCCGAGATCGAGGCCTACACGGGCTGACCGAGGCATACACCGGCCGACCGAGGCACGTGCCGGCCGACCAAGGCATCCACCGGCCGACATCCCGTTCACCCACGGACCCCTGGCGGCCCCGCTCCGGAACTCTGACCCGGGCGGGGCCGTTCAGGTCGCCGCACCGGTCCGTCAGCGGCGGCGCAGCGCCGGGTCGAGCAGCGCGGGCGGAGTGTCGAACTTCTCGTGCGCGGCGAGGTCGGTCCCGGGAGACACGACGGCGTCGATCGCGTCGAGCACGTCCGCGGGGAGCACGGTGTCCGCGGCGGCGAGCTGCGCGTGGAGGTGGTCCAGGGTCCGGGGGCCGATCAGGGCGCTCGTGACCGCCGGGTGAGCGGTGACGAAGCCGAGTGCGAGCTGGATCAGCGTCAGTCCGGCCTCCTCGGCGATGACCGCCAGCCGCTCCACGGCGTCGAGCCGGGCCTGGTTGGAGGGGATGGCGAGGTCGAAGCGCTGCGGCATGAACGCCGAGCGGCTGGTGGTGATCTCCCGGCCCCTCCTGACCGCGCCGGACAGCCAGCCCGAGGCCAGCGGGCTCCAGACCAGCACACCGAGCCCGTACTCCTCGGCCACGGGCAGGACGTCCGCCTCGATCCCGCGCTGCAGGATGGAGTAGCTGGGCTGTTCGGTGACGTAGGGCCGTACCTGATGCTCGCGGGCGGCCCATCGGGCCTGCACGATGCGGTGGGCGGGGAAGGTCGAGGATCCGAAGTAGCGGATCTTTCCCGCGCGTTGCAGGTCGGTCAGGGCGGACAGTGTCTCCTCGTCGCCGGTGGCCGGGTCCCACCGGTGGATCTGATAGAGATCGACGTGGTCGACACCGAGCCTGCGCAGACTGTTGTCCAGCTCGGTGACGAGCCAACGGCGTGAGGAGCCCCGGTGGTTGCGCTCCTCCCCCATCGGCATGCCCGCCTTGGTGGCCAGCACGAGGTCGTCGCGGCGGCCGGCGATGGCCTTGCCGACCATCTCCTCCGACTCGCCGTCGCCGTACATGTCGGCGGTGTCGATGAGGTTGATCCCGCCCTCCAGGGCGGCGTCGACGATGGCCGTGGCCTCGTCCTGAGTGGTGCGCCCGATCCTGCCGAAGTTCATCGCGCCGAGCGCGAGCGAGCCGACCTGCACACCGGTGCGGCCCAAGGTGCGGTACTGCATGACCCTGTCTCCTTCGATACGGGTGAAGCCTTCGATACGGGTGAAGCGCGGTGACGGCGAGATTGGTCGCCGGGTCCCCGGTCTGCCATCATGAGCAACCGGAACACCGTCCCGTTTGACGATACGGAACGCTGTCCCACTTAGCAAGGCGATACGGAACACCGTTCCGTTTGGCTGTCCGGCCACGGAGGGAAAGGGCGCGATGAACGACAGCGACGACACCACGGGGCAGGCGGCTGCCCGGCCCAGGCGGGCCGACGCCCGGCGCAACCAGGAGACGCTGCTCGATGCCGCCGCCACGGTCTTCGCCGCCTCGGGCGTGGAGGCGCCCGTGCGCGACATCGCGGCCGAGGCGGGTGTCGGCACGGCCACGATCTACCGGCACTTCCCGACTCGGGCGGATCTCGTCGTCGCCGTCTACCGGCACCAGGTCGAGGCCTGCGCCGAGGCGGGGCCGACCCTGCTCGGCGACTGCGCGTCGCCCTACGCCGCACTGTCGCGGTGGATCGACCTGTTCGTCGACTTCCTGGTCACCAAGCACGGGCTCGCCGCCGTCCTGCAGCCCGACAACACGGCGTTCGACGCCCTGCACAGGTACTTCGTCGACCGGCTCGTCCCCGTGTGCGACCAACTCCTTGACGCCGCAGTGAAATCCGGTGAGATCCGCGCTGGCCTGACGGCCTATCAACTGATGCGCGGCGTCGGCAATCTGTGCATCGGCGCCGACAACGACCCCCGCTACGACGCGCGGCGACTGGTCGAGACGCTGGTAGCCGGCCTGCGCCGCACCGAAGGGCCGTGACGGCCCGATCTGCCGGAGTTGCCCGACGCCCCTGAACTCGCCCTCCCAGCAGGCAAGTTCAGGGGCACCGGACGCCTAGAGCGCCACCGTCCGCCCGCTGCGGCCCACCAGCCGGACCGAGGCCGCGGCGCCGCAGACCAGCGCAACGCCGAGAAGCGTGCCGCAGGACTCCGCCACGGCGTAGGCGTCACCGGACAGGGCGCCCCGCATGCCGCGAGCGGCCCAGTAGCCGGGCGAGACCGGGGCCACGTCCGCGACCCAGGGCGGCAGGGCGGCGAGTGGGACGAGCGCCCCTCCGAGGCTGCTCAGCAGCATGCCGCCGATGTCGAAGGAGGCCGAGAGCGCGCCCAGGCTGCGGACCAGTACACCGAGCAGGGTGCCGAGCCCGAGGAGCGCGCAGCTCCAGCTGAGCAGGAGGCCCAGCAGCAGGAACGGGTGCGGGACACGCAGGCCGAGGACGCACACGGCGAAGCCGACGACGAGGAACTGCTGGGCGAGCAGGGCCGCGAAGGCCGGAACCGCCTTGCCGACGAGCAGTTCGACGGGACGCAGGGCGGTCGCGCGCAGACGGTCCCAGGTCCGGCCGAGCCGTTCGGTGAGGATCGCGCCGCCGCAGATGCTGAGGGCGAGCAGCGAGAAGGTGACCAGTGTGCCGACGACCGCCTGTTCCGTGCCGGCCGTGCGGCCCTGCCCGGTCACGTAGAGCGGACGCAACAGCGTGATGAAGACGAGCGGGAGGATCATCCGGCTCAGGACGGGACCGGGTTCGCGCGCCATCAGCAGCACGTTGTGGCGGACCAGCACCGCCAGGCGGGCGACCGACTCACGCGGCATCGCGGACCTCCGCAGGGGTCACGGTCCGCGCGGCTTCCATGGACCGGTAGAGGTCGTCCAGCCCTGGGCGGCGGACGTCGACGGACGCGGGTGTACGACCGGACGCGAGCAGGGCCGCCAGATCGGCACCGGGGTCCATGGTCGGCCGGCGCAGCTCGGGTTCGCCCGGGTCGGCGAAGGTGACCCTGAGCTCGCCGGGCAGGTGGCGGGTGAGCTCTTCCTGGGTGCCGCGCGCGATGATCCGGCCGGCCCGCGCGAGTGCCAGCGTGGCGTCGAGATCGACCAGTTCCGGCAGGTAGTGGGTGGTGTAGACGACGGCCGCGCCCGCTTCGGCCCGGGACCTGACCGCGCTCAGCAGAGCCGAGCGGGTTTCCGGATCGGCTCCGGCGGTCGGCTCGTCCAGCAGCAGGAGGGGTGGTGAGCCGACCATGGCGGTGGCCGCCTGCACCCGGCGGCGCTGGCCTCCGGACAGGGCGGCCACGGGCCGGTCCGCCACGGCCGTCAGGCACAGCTCGTCCAGGACCCGCGCGATCTCGGCGTCCCCGCGCCGTCCGCGGATGCCCGCCAGCCCGGCGAACAGCCGCACGTTCTCCCGCGCGGTGGCGCCGCCGTACAGGGCGAGTTCCTGCGGGGCCACGCCGAGGAGGAGCCGGGCGGCCCGGCCGTCCCGCAGCGCGTCGCGCCCCGCGATGGCGACGCGGCCCGCGTCGGGACGTACGAGACCGGCGACGATCTCGACGAACGTCGTCTTGCCCGCGCCGTTGTGACCGATCAGGCCCACGATCTCCCCGGCCGGGACCGTCAGGTCGAACCCGTCGAGCGCGTGGCGCGGGCCGTAGCGCTTCACCACTTCCTCTGCGATCAGCATCATCCGTCCTTCATGAGGTCTACGTCGGGCGTGTATACGGCGTACACGTCTACACTGTATACGTCTACACTGTAGACCCATGAGTGGGAGACGGGAAGAGATCCTGGACGCCGCCGTGGCCATCGCCGACGAGCACGGGGTCGACGCCGTCTCGATGCGCGCCCTGGCCGATCGCGTCGGGGTGACGCCGATGGCGCTGTACCGGCACGTCAAGGACAAGTCGGCACTGCTGGACGGCATGGTCGGACGGCTGCTCACCGCGTTGCTGCCGACTGATCCGGCCGGACACCACACCTGGGACGAACGGCTCCGCGCCCTCGCACACGCGGCCCGGAACGTCACCCAGCGGCATCCCTGGGCCGCGAACCTGCTCTTCTCGCGGCCGGCCGTCACCCCGGACGGCCTGCGGGCGGTGGACATCATCTACACCGCGCTCATCGAGGCGGGGGTCCCCGAACCTCAGGTGCCCCGGCTGGAACGCCTGATCAGCACCTTCGTGATCGGCTTCGCCGCCTCCGAGGCCTCGGGCCGCTTCACTCCCGGCACCGGCGACCCGCGCGGCCGTCGGGGCCATGTCGACGACGGCGAACTCCCCGGCCACAGCGCGCTCGCGCCGTGGCTGGACCTTCCCCTCGACCTCACCGCCGAGTTCGAGGCCGATCTCGCCGACATCACGCGCCTGGTCGAGGCGGTCGCGCGGCGCGAGGGGTGATCCGCGCCGCGATCGTGCACGACGGACCGAGCGCGCACGGCGGACCGGGCACGCACGACGGACCGAGCGCGCATGGCGGCCCGGGATGTTCGCCTGCTCAGTCGGTGAGACCCAGCGCTCCCGCCGCCTGGATCGCCAGCCAGACCTCGGCCAGGGCCGCCGTCGACGTCAGATCGCGGTCGGCGAGCGCGCCGAAGCGGCGCAGCCGGTAGGCGAGGGTGTTCGGGTGGATGTGCAGCGCGGCGGCCGCCGTCTCGGTGCGACGGTCGCGCTCCATCCAGGTGCGGGCGGAGACCAGCAGCTGCGAGTCATGACTCTCGTCGTACCGGAGCACCTCGCCCAGCACGTGCTCCACCAGCGCCGTCAGGACGGCGGGGTCGTCCGGCAGCCACCGGCCCGCCCCGTCGTCGCCGTAGTGGACGACGGCACGGCCGGACTCGGCGGCCTTGGACACCGCCCAGAGCGCCTCGCGCTGGGCGACCTTCAGCGCGTCCCCCGGAAGGAAGGGGCGGCTCGCCCCCGCCGCCACGCCGGGCAGCTCACCGACGGCGGCGGTCAGGTCCGGCGCGCCGAGGACATAGCGGTCCTCGCCCCGGGTGAGCAGCAGATGGGGCCGGTCCTCCAGGCAGCGCAGCAGGGCCTCGTCGGTGGTGCGGCGCACGACGAGCAGCACGGTGTCGCCCTCGATCGCGTGCCGGGCGAGCCGGCGGCGCGCCGCCTCCGGGTCCAACACCTCCTGCAGCAGCTCGGCGAACGTCTCCGCCCCCTCGCGGCGCAGCGTCTCGCGTTCGTTGCGCACCATCGCCAGCCGCAGCGCCGCGACGGTGGCGATGTGCTGGACGACGGCGAGTCCCGCGGGCCGGGCGCCCTCACGCTCGTACGCGACGAGGAAGCCGGCGGGGCCGCCGGGGGCGGGCACCGGGAGGACGAAGCCGCCGGGGATCGTCGGCGGGGCGTCGACGGACGCGGGCAGGACGGCCGGGTCCGGCACCGGGACCCCGGGCAGGAGCGGGCGCCCTTGGGGCGTGCAGAGGAAGACGTCGTAGCCCGACAGTCCTTCGAGGCGGCGCAGGAGGGTCGGGGTGTCGAGATTCTCCGTGACCAGCCAGCGCAGCGCGCCGAAGACCTGGAGCTGCGCGCCCAGCCGGTGCCGCGCCTCCTCCTGAGCCGAGGCCGCGACCTCCTGGGCGACGGCGATGAAGGGAACGGCGAGCGGCACTTCGAGGACGGGGAAGCCGCGCTCCTCCGCGGCCCGGAAGAACGCCTCGTGCAGGGGCGGCATGTGCAGCTGCGCCGAGAGGGCGAGACCGGACGCCCCGGCGTCGTCCAGCCGCTCCAGATAGGCGCGCTGTTCCGCCGCGGTACGGGGGATCGCGAGGCCCGCGGTCATGATCAGCTCGGCTCCCAGCAGCCAGGGCGTCGGGTCGACGAGCTCGCTGGCATGCGCCCAGGAGACGGTCCGGTCCAGGCCTCCGCCGGCCTTCAGCGAGAGCTGGAGGGCCGGGGAGGAGAGCAGATCCTGGATGGTGAGTTTGTCGCTGGCCACAAATGACATCGTACGCATCTGTGATGGACACCATTGTCGCAGGTCACCGGGGGCCTCACACTGTGGAGGCCACCGTTTGAACGGTGCACTAACGGACATTGGAGGGCCCGTGACGACCTCGGTCACCGAAATCGAGACATATGGCGTCGAGCGAATCCCGGACGAGGACCGCACGGCCCGGCCGATCGACCTGTTCCGGCTCGCCTTCGGCGGCGCCAACACCTTCGCGACCTGCGTACTGGGCGCCTTCCCGATCCTCTTCGGGCTCTCCTTCTGGCAGGGGCTCACGGCGACCGTCCTCGGACTGGTCGCGGGTGCGCTGCTGCTGGCCCCGATGGCGCTCTTCGGCCCCGCGAACGGCACGAACAACGCCGTCTCCTCCTCCGCCCACCTGGGCGTGCACGGCCGGGTCGTCGGCTCCTTCCTCTCCCTGCTCACCGCCATCGCGTTCTTCTCGATCTCGGTGTGGTCCTCGGGAGACGCGCTCGTCGGCGGCGCGCACCGGCTGGTCGACGTCCCCGAGACGGACGTGACGTACGGCATCGCGTACGCGATCTTCGGCGGACTCGTGCTCGTCGTCTGCATCTACGGCTTCCGCTTCATGCTGCTGGTCAACAAGATCGCGGTCATGGCGGCCTCGGCCCTCTTCGTGCTCGGCGCCTTCGCCTTCGCCGGTGACTTCGACCCCGGATACGCGGGCGCCTTCGCCTCGACCGCCGACCCGCTGTTCTGGCCGTCGTTCATCGGCGCCGCGCTGATCGTGCTCTCCAACCCGGTCTCCTTCGGCGCGTTCCTCGGTGACTGGTCCCGCTACATCCCCGCGAACACCCCGCGCCGCCGGGTGATGGGCGCCGCGTTCCTCGCCCAGATCGCCACCCTGCTGCCCTTCGTCTTCGGCCTGGCCACCGCGTCGATCATCGCGACGAAGGCCGCGAAGTACGTCGACCCGGCCGCCCCGAACTACGTCGGCGGGCTGCTGGCCATCTCCCCCGGCTGGTACTTCCTGCCGCTGTGCCTGATCGCCCTGATCGGTGGTCTGTCGACCGGTACGACGTCCCTCTACGGAACGGGGCTGGACTTCGCCAGCGTCTTCCCGCGCTTCAACCGCGTCCAGGCGACCTTCTTCATCGGCGTCCTGTCCATCGGGTTCATCTTCCTCGGCCGCTTCGCGCTCAACCTCACGCAGTCCATCTCCACCTTCGCCACGCTGATCATCACCTGCACCGCGCCGTGGATGGTCGTCATGGCGCTCGGCTACGTCACCCGGCGCGGCTGGTACGACGCTGAGGCACTGCAGGTCTTCAACCGGCGCCAGCGCGGCGGCCGCTACTGGTTCGCGCACGGCTGGAACTGGCGCGGCATGGGCACCTGGATCGTCAGCGCCGTCGTGGCCCTCCTCTTCACCAACCTGCCGGGCCAGTTCGTCGGCCCGCTGGGCAACCTCGCGAACGGCGCGGACATCTCGCTGCCCGTCGGTCTCGGTCTGGCGGTCGTGCTCTACCTCGCCGCGCTCGCCCTGTTCCCCGAGCCGCGCGCCGTGTACGGGCCCGCCGGCCCCCGCTTCGTCGGGGCGTCCGACGCCGAGATCACGCCGATCACCGGTGGCCCCGAGGAGAAGACGGCCGAGCCCGCCGCCGCCTGACCCGCCACGCCACCCACCACAGACTGGGCGCCCGGCCCTGACCGCCGGGCGCCCCTGATCAGGAGCCGAGCATGAGCACCAGCACCGTGCAGGAGATCCGGGCCGCCGCGGACGCGCTCGTCGCCGCCTTCGCCGAGGGCCGCCTCGACGACTACTTCGGAGCCTTCGCGCCCGACGCGACGTTCGCCTTCCACACCACGCCGCAGCGTCTGGAGTCCACGGCCGAGTACCGCGCGCTGTGGCAGCAGTGGGTGGAGCAGGACGGCTTCCGCATCCTCGGCTGCACCTCGTCGGCGCAGCTGATCCAGCCGCTCGGCGACACCGCCGTCTTCAGCCACGACGTGGAGACCCAGGTCGCCACCAACGCCGGCGAGGAGACGGTGCACGAGCGGGAGACCATCGTCTTCGCCCGCTCCGAGGACGGCGCCTGGCTCGCCGTCCACGAGCACCTGTCCCCCCGCACCTCCGCCTGACCAGGAGAGACGTTCCATGAGCAGCACGTTCCGCAACTACATCGACGGCGCCTTCGCGGATGCCGTCGACGGCCGGACGCTCGACGTGGTGGACCCCACCACGGGTGACGTCTACGCGACCTCCCCGCTCTCGGGGGCGGCCGACGTCGACGCGGCCATGGCGGCCGCGGCCGCCGCGTTCCCCGTCTGGCGCGACACGACTCCCTCGGTGCGGCAGCGCGCCCTGCTGAAGATCGCCGACGCGATGGAGGCACGCGCGGAGGAACTGGTCGCCGCGGAGAGCCGCGACACCGGCAAGCCGCTGCACCTCACCCTCAGCGAGGAACTCGCCCCCGCGATCGACCAGGTCCGTTTCTTCGCGGGCGCGGCCCGGATGCTGGAGGGCCGCTCGGCCGGCGAGTACATGGAGGGCATGACCTCGATCATCCGCCGCGAGCCCGTCGGCGTGTGCGCCCAGGTCGCGCCGTGGAACTACCCCCTGCTGATGGCGGTGTGGAAGTTCGCCCCGGCCCTCGCGGCGGGCAACGCGGTCGTCCTCAAGCCCTCCGACACCACCCCGGCCTCCACCGTACTGATCGCCGAGATCATCGGCGGTGTCCTGGAGGAGCTCGGCCTGCCCCAGGGCGTCTTCAACGTCGTCTGCGGCGACCGCGAGACCGGCCGGCTGATGGTGGAGCACCCGACCCCGGCGATGGCCTCCATCACCGGCTCGGTGCGCGCCGGCATCCAGGTCGCGCAGAGCGCGGCCAAGGACGTCAAGCGGGTCCACCTGGAGCTGGGCGGCAAGGCCCCGGCCGTCGTCTTCGAGGACGCCGACCTGACGAAGGCGGTCGAGGACCTGGTGGTCGGCGGCTTCTTCAACGCCGGCCAGGACTGCACGGCCGCCACCCGCGTCCTCGTCCACGAGTCCGTCCACGACGAGTTCGTCGCCGCGCTCGCCAAGGCCGCCGCCGCGACGAAGACCGGGCAACCGGACGACGAGGACGTGCTCTACGGCCCGCTCAACAACGCGGGCCAGCTCGCCCAGGTCAGCGGCTTCATCGAGCGCCTGCCCGAGCACGCGCGGATCGAGGCCGGCGGCCACCGGGTCGGCGACAAGGGCTACTTCTACGCCCCGACCGTGGTCTCGGGTCTGAAGCAGGACGACGAGATCATCCAGAACGAGGTCTTCGGCCCCGTCATGACGGTCCAGTCGTTCACGGACGAGGACCAGGCCGTCGCGTACGCCAACGGCGTCGACTACGCGCTGGCCTCGTCGGTGTGGACCAAGGACCACGCGCGGGCCATGCGGATGTCGAAGAGGCTCGACTTCGGCTGCGTGTGGCTCAACACGCACATGGCGCTCGTCGCCGAGATGCCGCACGGCGGGTTCAAGCAGTCCGGCTACGGCAAGGACCTGTCCGCGTACGGCTTCGAGGACTACACGAGGATCAAGCACGTCATGACGTCGCTCTGATCCGGTCGTACCGAGGAAGGAGGGGTGGGGGGGGGGGGGGGGGGGGGGGGGCCCCCCCCCCCCGCCGGGGGGGGGGGGGGGCCCGCCGCCCCCCCCCCCCCCGGGGCGCGGCCCCCCACGCCCCCCCC
>NZ_JBIASW010000031.1:0-29710 GCF_042891215.1 Streptomyces sp. NPDC001914 | reverse complement strand
TCCCGGACGCGCCCCGCCCGGGCCGGCGCCGGGTGTGGCCACCCAACCCCCACACGGGCTGTTCGCGCGGGCGCGTGCCCCGGGTGCCCCGCCGGGGGGGGGGGGCCCCGGGCCGGGGCCCCCCCCCCACCCCTCCTTCGTGTCCGGCCTTGTCCGATCCCTCGTGTCGGACGGCCGGTCAGCCGTGGGAGACGTTCAGGCCGTAGAAGGCGACCCTCGCCCCCTTCGTGGTGCTCTGCGAGGACGACTGGTTGTACGAGCCCGCCTTGAAGTACTGCTTGTACGGGAAGAACGACGACGGGATCGCGTAGTGCGTGGTGCTGCCGTTGACGGTCAGGTCGATGGTGTTCCCGCCGGAGACGGCGATCGTGTAGGTCCACGTCTTGCCGACCGCCACATGCCCCACCGTGTGGGTCGTCTGCCCGCCGGACGGCGAGTTCTCGGTGCCGACGACGATGTCACCGCTCGCTCGGTAGTACAGCTCCACGAGCGGTTTGGTGGACGATCCGCCGGAGCCGAGGTGGATCTGGCCGACGCACACGTTGGAGGTGACCGACACCACCCGCAGCGTCGCGCTCAGCCGGTGGCTGCCGCCCAGTGACCAGTCCGCCGCGCCGCCGCCGCGGTTCATCTCGCGCAGTTCGGAGCGGGCGTAGTTGGAATTGGGCGTCGTGACGCCCTTCTCGGGCGCCCAGAACGTCATCGCGCCGTCACGGGTGTCGGTGTAGAAGTACGCGTCCTGGTAGCCGTTCGCCCCCTGCAACCGGGCGGAGGAGATGGTGGTGGGCGAGCCCGGCGAGCCCACGGGCTCCTGGAGTTGCCACACCGACAGGTCGAAGTTGCCGCCGGGCGCGACCCTGGGGTCGGCGGCACCGGCACTGGACGTTCCCAGAACGGTGACCGCGACGACGAGTCCCGCGACGGCGGCCGTCGTCAGCAGCCGGGGAGCGGCACGTCCGTTGGAGAGGACTGGAGTTCGCTTACGTGGTCGCATGTTCATCATGACGGTCACGGCCTTTCGTCTGGTCGGGTGGAGCAGACGGTGGGGGAAGGCAGGTTCACATGGATGAACTTTGAGTTCACCTGTGAACCTCGTGTGCCGTGACGCTAAAGGTCTGCACCAGCTCAGTCAAGAGGTCGCGCGCCCACGGCAGTTGAGGACCGGGGGCCAAGAGGTCCGGGGAGCGCCGCTCCGCGCGTGCGTGCGGCCCACGAGCCCGAACAGGAAACCGGCCGGAATGGTGATCAGCCCCGGCGTCTGCAACGGGAACCAGCGGACGTCGTGGCCGGGGAAGACCGCGAACGGGGTGCCCGACACCGCAGGTGATCCCGCGAGCAGCAGCACCACAAGCGGAAGGGTCCCGTAGACGGTCCAGCGCACCCCGGTCGCGGAGTGGCCCGGCAGGAAGAGCGCGTACAGGAGGACCGGGGCGAGCACCGAGGCCGCGACGGTGAACGACAGGGCGATCAGCGTCATCCTGCCGTGGTCCCCGAGAGCCGCCGACACGACGACGGCGACCGCTCCGACCAGGACGATCCCCAGGCGCGCCCGGCGGATCTCCCCGGCGGCAGACCGGCCCCCGTGCGCCGGCCGCCCGCCGAAGTCACGGGCGAGACTCGAGGCGGCCGCCAGCGTGATGCCCGCGACGGCCGCGAGAGTGGTGGCGAAGACGGCACACGCGACGATCGCGAACAGCATGCTGTGCCGGGTGCCCCCGGCGACCGGGTCGAGTGCGCCGGTCACCATCAGCAGAGCGGTCGCACCCCCGGGGTCGGCCGCCCGGACCGGGCCCCGGCCCAGCAGGGCGCAGGCGCCCAGGCCCGCCACCACGACTCCGGCGCACACCAGGGCGACCGGGCCGACCGCCCAGCCGACGGCACGCCTCGCCGTGCGGGCGTCCCCGACCGGGTGCAGTCTCATCGTGATGTGCGGCAGGCAGGCGGCGCCGATCAGGAGGGTGGCCTCGAATCCGATCAGGTCCAGGCGCCCGGCGACGGAGTGTCCGAAGTGGAGTCCGGGCCACGCGTAGTCCGCGCCCGCTCCGGAGTGCTCCCGGGCCGCATCGAAGAGGGCCGGCGGTGACCATCCGTACCGGGCGAGGACGACCCCGGCCAGGAGCAGCAGGGCGGTGAGCACGACACCGACCTTCAGGATCTGTACGTACCCGACACCGCGCATCCCGCCGAACGCGGCGTAGCAGACCATCAGGGCTCCCGCGGCGACGGTGCACCCGGTGAGCGCGCCGTCCGGGAGCCCGAACATGGCCGCCATGATGCGTCCGGCGGTGGAGAGCTGCACCAGGAGCAGCGGCGTGAGGACCACGAGGGACGCGACGCCGAGGGCACGGCGTACGGAGGGGTCGCCGAGGCGATCGGCCAGGAAGTCCCCGAGAGTGAACACCCCTTTCCTGCGCAGGGGTTCGCCCAGGAACCGCATCATCAGAAAGAGCGAGAAGACGGTGGCGCAGGCGAACAGGATGCCGTCCGCCCCGTCGAGGGCGACCGCCCCGGTGGTGCTGAGCAGGGTGGCCGCGGAGATGTAGTCACCGGCGATGGCCAGCCCGCCCCCGACCGGCCCGAAGGCCGCGCCGCCACCCGCGTAGAAGTGCTCGGGGTCGTCCAGATCGGCCGCCGCCAGGCCGCACAGCAACAGGGACAGGGCGACGAAGGCGAGGAACACCATGACGGCGAGCGACTCTCCGTCACCCACGGCGCTCACCGGCGCCCCTTAGACGGCGCCGGCGCGCACGGGCCCGTGCGTGTGCCCAGCACCGGAGTCGACAGCGAGTCGGGAGATGCGGGAGAGATGTGAGGTGCGGAAAGGATGGGAGGGGCGAGAGGGACGAGTGGGGCGGGATGCGGGCAAGGTGCGGGAGACATGCCCGGCATGGCATCAGCCGCACCGGAGTCCGTACAGCAGGCCGCGCGTACCGGCGGCGGGTGCACAACGCTCGCGGAGCGGGTCTGTGCGGAGACACACCGCGTTGATCCATCGGAGTGATTCTCGGGCGCGGCGGGGTGAACGACGGTACGGGACGGGCCGCTTGGCGGACCTCCGGTCCCCCGCGGTCACTAGCGTGGCTCCCTGTGTCGATGAGCTATGCCTTTGTGAACCTGAAACCCGGAGTGGGCAAGACGACGAGCGCGGTGTGGCTGGCCCACGCGCTGCACGAGTCGGGCTGCTCACCCCTGCTGGTGGACAGCGACCCCGCATCCTCGGCGCTGCGGTGGAGCGAACTGGCGGGCGGATTCCCCTTCCCCGTGGTCTCGCTCCCGGTGGGCGATGTGCACCGGCGCGTGAACGACTTCCTCGGCGACCGGGATGCCGTGGTCTTCGACGCCCCGCAACTGGAGGATCACGCCCACATCGCCCGCAGCGTCATGCGGTACGCGACGGAGTGGATCGTGCCGGTGACCCCGTCCCCCATCGAGCTGGACCGCATGGCCCCGATCGGCCGTGAGATGGGCGACGTCCAGTCCCTGCGGCCCAAACCGGCCCGTTCCGCAGTCCTGTTGAACCGTACGAACCGGCCCGACGCCACACGGACGGGACCCGACGCCGACGCCCGCGAGGCGCTCACGGAACGCGGCTTCGACGTGCTGTCCACCCACATTCCCCGACTCGACCTGTACTCCCAGTCGTTCGGCGGCCCCGTCACGGTCAAGGGATCGGCGTACATGGACCTCGCGGAAGAGCTGATCAAGCGTCAGGACACGATTTGAATCCTCCCCCTCCTATCGAGAAGGGATTCCTGGCTCACGTCGGCTGCGGACCAGCGGCCCGACAGCTCTTACACGATCGGCACCAGCCGGGTTGAGACCAGCCCGGACAAGCATCACGCGGGCGGAGTTCTTGTCCCTGGGGGACGCGTCTCCGCACGTGGTGCAGACGTAGGTTCGTTCCGAGAGAGGTAGCGCGTGCTTGGTTCTCGCTCCGCACTGCGCGCAGTCCATGGTGGTGTGCGCGGGATTGACGAGGTACAACTCACGACCGTGTTTTCGGGCCATGTGGATCAGCGCCTGCTTGGTCGCGCCGATCGCAGCATCGGCTGCCTTGCGGGCCATCGTGGACTTGGCGAGGAACTTCGGCCGAAAGTCCTCGACAGCGAGACGGTCGTGGTCACGGACAACCTTCTTCGCCCATTTACGGGCAGCATCCTCGCGCTGCCGGGCAACCCTTTTGTGGAGCTTCGCCGTTTGCCGCTTCGCCTGACTGTGGCCCTTCGACCCGGGCTGGCCGCGTGTGGGTTTCCGGCGGGCCATCTGACGCTGGTAGCGCGCCAGGCGCTGCGCGGCGTTCCTGCCGTGCCGGGCGTGAGGCAAGTCATGGTCGTCCGAGGTGGTGGTCGCAGTCTCGGTCACGCCCCAGTCAATGCCGATGTCCAGTCCGGTAGACGGCAACATCTCAATGCCGACTGTCACGACGAACGTGGCGTACCAATGTCCGAGGCTGTCGCGATGGACGCGCACGGAGGACGGGGTACTCGGCAGAGCGCGCGACCAGACCAGAACCAGGACGATCCCGCCCGCAAGGTGCAACCGTCCGTCTTTCAGACGGAAGCCGCGCTGTGTGTAGTTCAGCGACGGGTTGGCGGCGTGCTTCTTCTTGTACCTCGGCAGCCCGGCACGCCTGTGCCGCGGGAGCCCGCCCTTGATGTCCCTCAAAGCCTTGGCACGGGACTTGCCGTAGTCACGTATCGCCTGCTGCTGAGGCACCGAACTGCCTTCGCGCAGCCACGCGTTCGCCGAGCGGGCCTCGGTCTGCATCTTGTCCAGACGCGCCGGGCCACATTTCTCGTTTTCGAAGTAAGCCTTCTTGGATCGGGCGCAGCACTCGTTCCAAACCCACCGGCACCTCGCCCACTCCGCATCCAGTGCGCCGCGGGCGGTCGACGACACACGCAGACGGTAGGTGTACCGGGCGCACCCGACGTCCTTGGCCTGTCGCTCCGTCGCCGCCATGACCTCGAATCTAGGATAACGCTGCGTCATCCGGCAAGCACAGAAACCGCATAGGTTACGCGACTCATCACCAACCAGCCAACAGAGGACCCGTCGTTCTGCCGGCACTCCCGCGCCCTGCTCTGCTCTGCTCTGCTCTGCTCTGCTCTGCTCTGCTCTGCTCTGCTCTGCTCTGCTCTGCTCTGCTCCACAAGGATCAAATCACTCTCCCGCAGGCGGGGTAAATACCCCACCCGGGCCTGATGGCCGGGCATTCTCCAAGGAATCAGATGAACCAGCGCAAGGACACTTACCGGGCCGCTCTGCTACGGGAGCCGGACGGCGCCGCGCCGCGGCACGTCAAGGTCGCACGGCTGGACACGCGATTCGTCCGAGTGACGATCGAGCTGGACCCGGCACTGCCGGACGAGCTGGCGCGGTGGGTGAGGCCGCCGGTGTCCGCACTCCTGCGTGTCGGTGCCGCCGCCCTGCGTCCGCTGACGGGCACGGGCACGCCGTAAGCCCGGCGGCCGGATCCCGATTTGCCGAGCCATCAGCGCTCCATTGGGTGGCCGCCGTCGCCCTCGACCACGACCCGGTCCACGCCCGGCTCGTCGCCCCGTTCGACCATCGTCAGGTCGATCTGTCCGTCACCCGTGGTGTCGAACTGGTAGAGATCGGCCTTGCCGTCCCCTGTGGTGTCGGTCATCCAGACGTCGGTCTTCCCGTCGCCGTTGGTGTCGGCGCTGAGGACGACGTGGTGCTCGTCGCCCTGGGTCTCGATCACTTCGTCCGTGCCGTGGTTCGTCTCCATGACGGCCGGTTGCCCCGGTCGACCCGTGCGAAACAAGGACCCGCTCGGCCTGCGGCGGGTGTGGGCCGACCCTTAGGGCAGGATGGGTGCCATGACCGAGATCCGCACCCCCCGCCTCCTGCTCCGCCGCTGGTACGACGACGACCTCGCCCCCATGGCGGACATCAACGCGGACCCCGACGTCATGCGCTGGATCGACGACGGCTCGGTCCGCGACCTGGAGGCCACCGCCGAGGAGATGGAGTGGTGGGAGGACGAGTGGGACGAGGAGGGCTTCGGCATCTTCGCCGTCGAACTGCTGGCCTCGGGCGAACTGGCTGGCTTCGCGGGGCTGTCGGTGCCCGAGTTCCTGCCGGAGGTGCTGCCCGCCGTGGCGATCAGCTGGCGGTTCGGGGCACAGTTCTGGGGCCAGGGCTACGCGTCCGAAGCCGCCCACGCCACACTGGAGTTCGCCCTCCAGGACCGTGGCCTCGACCGGGTGATCAGCATCGACCGGGTCGGCAACCAGGCCTCGTTGAACGTCGTCCGCAAGCTCGGCATGGAGCCGGAGAGGGAGACGACCCACCCGGAGTACGGATTCCCGCTGACCGTTCACGCGATCGATCTCACCGAATTCCAGGCGTGATTGTGCCTGTAGACGGGTGAGCCTGCTGCGGCGGGTCTCAGCCGGACTGCGTTGAGTCGGTCGTGCTGTCGGTGTCAGGACCCACGGGCCGACCGGGCGCGGTACGGCGGAGGGTTTCGGCGACCGCCGTGTTGGCGACCACGACGACCGCCATGACGAGGGCTCCGAGGGGATGCCCGACTCCGTACAACGCTGCTGCGCCACCGCCCAGTACTACCGCCTTGACGAGGAGCACGCCGGGCAGGCCGGGCCTCAGTCGTGCCTTCGGCGCCGCGAACAGCGCCCAGAGCACGATGGCCGCCAGGGGCACGCCCAGGCCGAGCAGGATGTGGAGGACCGCGCTGTCACCGACGGTGAATCCCCACCAGCTCAGACAGGCGAGCGCGGCGAGCTCCACCACGAACGCCAGGATCTCGTTGGCCGCGAACCACGGCCGACCGGCGAACGGGGCCGTGCGGGGGTCGGTGGACATGGGGTCCTCTCCGTGTGCGTGTGCGTGTGCGTGTGCGTGTGGCGGACGGTGTGGGTTCGTGGGAACACTACTGCCCTGCCGCGCAGTTGAGTCCGAAGTCATGGTCGCCGTGCTGCCCTTCCGGAGCTTCGGCGCCCCCGTTTCGACCGAACGAGGAAGAGCGGTGGTCCCAGGATGAAGGCGGTCCGGTTCCATGAGTACGGCGGGATCGATGTGCTCCGGGTCGAGGAGGTGGAGCGTCCGGCTCCCGGCCCCGGGGAGGTGCTCGTCGAGGTCCGCGCGGCCGGGATCCAGCCCGGCGAGGTGATGATCCGCGAGGGGGCGCGGCACGGACGCTGGCCGGCGGTGTTTCCCTCCGGGCAGGGCAGCGATCTGGCCGGTGTCGTGGTGGAGACCGGGCCGCAGGTGCGCGGCTTCGCGGTGGGCGACGAGGTCCTGGGCTTCACGCACGGCAGGGCGAGCCACGCCGAGTTCGTCGTGGTGGAGGACGTGAAGCTGGTCTCGCGTCCGAAGGGGCTCTCCTGGGACGTGGCCGGTTCGTTGTACGTGGCTGGCACGACCGCGTACGCCACCGTGTTCGCGGTGGACCCCGGACCGGGCGACACGGTCGTGGTGTCGGGCGCGGCGGGCGGCGTCGGTTCTCTCGCCGTGCAGTTGGCGCGGAGGCGGGGTGCCAGGGTGATCGGGCTGGCGAGCGAGCGGAACCACGCCTGGCTGAAGGAACAAGGGGTCGTCCCCGTCCTCTACGGCGAGGGCGTGGCCGAGCGGATCCGGCAGGCTTCGGGCGGGAAAGTCGACGCGTTCATCGACACGTTCGGCGAGGGCTACGTGGATCTGGCGGTGGAGTTGGGCGTGCGGCCCGAGCGGATCAACACGATCCGCGACTGGGAGGCGGCGGCGAGGGTCGGCGCCCACACGTACGGCGAAGGCGCGGCGGCGTCCGCGGTGGTGGTCGGGGAGCTGGCCCGGCTGGCGGCGCGCGGGGAGTTGGAGGTGCCGATCGCCGGCACGTACCCGCTGGAGCGGGTGCGGGACGCGTTCCGCGAGCTGGAACTGCGGCGGACCCACGGGAAGATCGTGCTCCGGCCCTGAGAACATCCGCCCTACGGACCCGCCCCGCCCGGACAAGCCCCCCGCGCACAGGCCTCAGTTCCTTCACCGTCAGTCGGCGGGCTTCTCCCAGACCGAGACATGCCGGCCGCTCTCGCTCGTGAAGGGTTCCCGTGTCCACCCTTCCCATCGCTCGCGCAGGCGCAGTCCGGCGAGCTGGGCCATCAGGTCGAGTTCCGACGGCCACACGTACCGGAAGGGGATGGATCGGTAGGAGCCGCGGCCGTCGACGACCTCGACGTAGTTGGAGCTCGTCGCCTGAGTGGCGACGTCGTAGATGTCGAACGCCCATTGCGTGGGGCTGACTTGGAAGGGCACGACGTTCTGGCCCGCCGGGAGTCGGCGCAGTTCGGGGACGATGACCTCGATGACGAAGCAGCCCCCGGGTTCCAGGTGGGCCGCCACGTTGCGGAAGCACTCCACCTGCTCCGTCTGCGTCGTGAGGTTCATGATCGTGTTGAAGACCAGGTAGGCGACGGAGAAGGTCCCGTCGACCTTGGTCGTCGCGAAATCTCCGATCGTGACGTCGATCGCGTCACCGTCCGGCTTGGCACGCAACTGGGCGACCATCGCTCGTGAGAGGTCGATGCCGTGGACCGGGACTCCGCGTCGCACCAGCGGCAGCGCCACGCGTCCCGTCCCGATGCCCAGTTCGAGCGCTCGGCCACCGGCGGCCAGGCCGGCCAGGAAGTCGGCTGTCGCCTCGATGACTGCGGGTTCGAACATGTCCCCTGACGACTCGTCATAGGTTGCCGCGACCCGCTCGCCGAAGTATCCGTCCGCTTCGTCCATCGTCAGACCGTACTGCGGGAGCCGTTCGCGGCGCGCGCCAATTCCGGGGCGTTCAAGATCGCGGGCTCGCGGTGTTCCGGGCACACGACCGGAGTTGGAGTGACGGTCCCAGTCGACCAGGTCCGAACTGCCGCTCAGCCCATCACCCCGGGCATCGCACGCCGGGAGTCCGGCCGTGCTGTCGGAGGCGGCTTGTATCCTGCACGCCTTCGACGAGCCGACGATCACGGGTAGGGGCATGCGGGCACGGGCGTCCAGCGGTGTGAGCGCGGGGATTTCGATGAGTGGCGCACATCCGACACGTAGCCGCGAACCGGGTCTCTCGGTCGGCGCGCGCATCGTCGCCTTGGTCGTCCTCGTCGCGTTCGGGGCAGTCAGCGCCTGGCTTCAGCACGACGATCCCGGCCGAAGTACGGAGCCGCGTACGGAGTTCACCGCGAGCAACCCGCCCGCCGGACTGCCCACCGCACTCACCACCGGCCAGCACCTCCACTGGTCAGGCTGCACCTCGCCGCGCACCGCGCGCACGGGCTACGACTGCGCCACCATGAAGGCCCCCCTCGACTACCGGAAACCGGTCGGCAGGACGATCGACGTCGCCCTGATCCGCCGCAAGGCCACCGGCCCGAACTCAAGGCGTATCGGCTCGCTCGTCCTCAACTTCGGCGGTCCAGGCGTGTCCGGCGTGAGCGAACTGCCCGAGTTCATGAACCAGTACGAGCCGCTCCTGGACCGCTACGACCTGGTCTCCTTCGACCCGCGCGGCGTCGGCGCGACCATTCCCGTGCGCTGTGGGAAGACCGCGGACGACACCGGGTTCGAGGGAGCCGACGCTTGTGCCAAGTACTCCGGAGCGCTCCTCCCGTACATCGGCACCTCGCACACCGCGCGTGACCTCGACCTGATGCGCTTCCTGCTCGGCGACGAGCGGCTGCACTACTTCGGTGTCTCGTACGGAACGGTGCTCGGCGCGGTCTACGCCCACCTGTACCCCTCGAACGTCGGACGGCTCGTCCTCGAAGCGTCCGTCGATCCGACCGAGGACTTCGACGAGAAGCAGGTGTCGCAGGTCAAGGCGGTCCAGGCGGCGTTCGACCGGTTCGCCGCACACTGCGCGTCCCATGTGCACCCCTGCCCGACTGGCGACGGGCCCGAGGAAGCCGCGCGGCGCATGGCCCGCCTGGCCGACCGGCTGGAGAAGAAGCCCGCCCCGGCCGGCTCCGGAGAGACCCTCGACGCCGTCGACCTCGCGTATGACGTCAGCGACTTCCTCGAACGCGGCACGGACGGCTGGGCGCCGCTCGCCAAGGCCCTCACGGCGGTGATCGACCACAACGACGGCCGTCCGCTGAACGAGGGCGCGGACGGCAGCGGTTCCGCCGAGCGCGCGGCACCCTCGCGCGACAACAGCCGCGCCGCCCTGAGCGCGATCACTTGCGCGGACTCCAGCCTGCGCCCGGGCTTCGACCGGCTCGACCGGGACGAGGCCCGAGTCAAAGCCGCCTCACCCGTCTTCGGCGCGGCCTGGTCCATCGGCGTCTACCGCTGCTACAACTGGCCGTTCGACGGCGAGCAGACCAAGCCCCAGGTGAACGCCGACGGTGCGGCCCCCGTCCTGGTGGTCGGCGGTACCGGCGACCCGACCACCCCCTACGCCGGCGCCCGCCACATGGCCCGCGCCCTGGGCGACGGCGTCGGCGTTCTCCTGACGGTCGAGGAAGAGGGCCACGGCACCTATCCGCAGAACCGCTGCGTCACGGACGCCGTCGACCGCTACCTCCGCACGGGCCGCACCCCGGCCCCGGGGAAGGTGTGCCGGGGCAGCATGTCCTGAGCTCGCAGTGATCCGCCGGGCGTCCGTCGGCACACGGGGCTGACTTGAGGCAGTCCAGCCACGCGTCCCGGGAGAGGGCCGTCACCTGTCCGCGGTCGCCGCTCTCAGGTCGGCCATTGACTCCCTTATGAACTGGGCCAGTTCCTTGTCCTCGGTGCGGTCGACCCAGCGCCGGAAGGCGAACTTGAAGACGGCGATCCCCACTTCCGCGGCGAGCCCGGCGGAGGCCTCGTCGACACCGCGCTGCCGCAACGCGTCCGAGAGCGTCGCGGACAAGGACGCGAGTTTGATCAGCTCGCGTTCCTGCAGCTCGGAGTTGGCGTCGATGACGGACTGCCGCTGCCGGGCGTGCTCCTGGCGCGCCTCCAGCACGGCCGCGGCCGCTTCGAGGGCCGCCGCCACGGCGTCCATCGGGGTGGCGGACGCGGGGGCCTGCTCGACGGCATTCGCGAGCACGTCCCGCAGCTCGCTCGAACCCGCGAACAGTACCTCGCGCTTGTCCGCGTAGTGCCGGAAGAACGTCCGCTCCGTCAGCCCCGCCCGCTCGGCGATCTCCGCCACCGAGGTGCGGTCGAAGCCGCGCTCGACGTAGAGCTCCAGTGCCGCCCGTGCGAGGCGGCCGCGCGCGTCCGGCTGCCATCGACCCATGCCCGGCATCGTACTCGATGACAGTGACTGACATCGAGCGGACGTTCTTCGACGTCAGCCCCCGACACGAAGGCGGCAGGCTTCGATAACAGTCACTGACATCACGGCGATGGGCTTCCGATGACAGTCACTGACATCGAGTGCTACGTTTAATGACAGTCACTGACATCGCTCGGTGGCCGCCATGTGCCCTCCCGGCGCACGGACGGTCACCGCAGGCTGGAGGCTTTCTCATGCGTGTTTTCGTCACCGGGGCATCCGGATGGATCGGCTCCGCACTTGTCCCCGAGCTCATCGACGCGGGGCACGAGGTGGTCGGGCTCGCCCGCTCGGACGCCTCGGCCGCGGCCCTCACGAGGGTCGGGGCGGACACGGTGTCCGGCACCCTCGACGACGTCGACGTCCTGCGCGCGGCGGCCGAGGCGTCGGACGGCGTGATCCACCTCGCGTTCAAGCACGACCTCGCGTTCTCCGGCGCCTTCCAGGACGCCGCCGACGCGGACCGCCGTACCGTCGAGCTGTTCGGCGAGGCGCTCGCGGGTTCCGGGCGACCGCTACTCATCGCGTCCGGCTTGATCGGGCTGGCCACGGGCCGCCCGAGCACGGAGGACGACGGAAGGACACCCGACGCACTGTCCGCACTGCCGGCCGGCCCGCGAACCCGGATGGGCACCGCCCAGGTGGTCCTCGCCCTCGCCGACCGGAACGTCCGCTCGTCCGTCGTGCGGCTCCCCCCGACCGTGCACGGCGACGGCGACAACGGCTTCATGGCCGCCCTGATCGGCATCGCCCGGGACAAGGGTGTCTCCGGATACATCGGCGACGGCACCCAGCGCTGGCCGGCCACACACCGCGACGACGCCGCGCGCCTGTTCCGTCTCGCCCTGGAGGGCGCACCGGCGGGATCGGTCCTCCACGCCAACGCCGAGGACGGCGTTCCGATCCACTCGGTCGCCGAGGTCATCGGCCGCCACCTCGACCTGCCCAACCGCTCGGTCCCGCCCGAGGAGGCGGCCGAGCACTTCACCTGGCTCGCGGGCTTCATCGGCCTCGACAGCCCGGCCTCCAGCGAGCGGACCCGCGCCCAGCTGGGCTGGAACCCGACGGGCCCGGGCCTGATCGAGGACCTGGAGAAGGGGCACTACTTCCGGAACGGCGGGCAATAGCCACCGCCCTCCAGGACGGCGACGACCTGTCCGCCAGATGCCACGCCGGCACTGTTCCGACGCTGCACCCCCGCCCAAACCAGGGCACATTGCCAGACATGCCCCTCTCGTTGCATCACATCGTCATCGACGCGCACGACCTCCCCTCACTGGCCCGGTTCTGGGCCGAGGTGCTGGGCTGGCGGATCCTCTCCGAGCGGGAGCGGGAGGTCGTGATCGGGCCGGACGAGACGGCGCCGGTGGGCATCTGCTTCATGCCGGTCACGGACCGGAAGGCCGTCAAGAACCGCGTGCACCTCGACCTGACCTCCGCGGCGGAGGACCGGGAGGCGGAGATCGCGCGGCTCCTCGCGCTCGGGGCCCGCAAGGCGGACGTAGGGCAGAGCGGCGAGGAGTCGTGGACCGTACTGACCGATCCCGAGGGGAACGAGTTCTGCGTCGTACGCCCGAAGGAGACGCTCGTCAGCTAGAGCTCGGACGCCGGACGGCTTCCGTTGGTGCGGTTGCGCCAGCAGGTGTTTGATTGACCATCAGCCAGCCTGTCCGGCGCACGAAGCTAGGGTATTGACCGGCTGTCACGGCCAGCCGAGAGTCGCATCTGTGCCGCCCGAGCCGACCATAGCCTGAGCATCATGGCCAGACTCCCATGTGAGAGGCACGCAACATGGCGCCACGCCTTGGGGCGTCAGGTGGCAAGCGCACCCTCCGGATGATCGTCGATCCAGCACAGACCACCCAGATCCAGGCGCTGACGGGTACGCGTGACCGCCACATAGGCGAGGCGGGCCTCACCGTTGTCGATCGGACCGGGAATGGGTCGCCCGTTGTCGTCCGTCTGGTCGCTGTCCTTCGGCGGGGTGAAGTCGTCCGCGATCCTCACACGGGCCCACTCGCGCCCTTTGGCCTTGTGGGCCGTCGAGACTGTGACGTCGGCCGACTCCTCAGATACAAACTGGGCAACTGCCGCAAGAATGGCCTCAGTGCCATGAGTGTCGACTAGGTCGACCAACGGTTGCAGGTCACGTCCCGCAGGGTCGTGAGAAGCGTAGTCCTGCAGTTCTCCCCAAGTGGCGAAGAGGACAAGTTCCGGGTGGATGGCACGGCGTCCGTCCTTGAGATCTTGGGCTGCAGTTGCCAGGGCGCGCAAATTGTCTCCTCCTCCCACCACGCCGACCCGTTGCCCTTCGGCGAGGAGGCGCATCGCCTGCGCCATGGCGCCGACGTTGGTCCGACACAGAACCGCATCAGGCCGAGTGACGGGGCCCAAGTCCGTGGGCACTGTGTCGGTCCCGGTGAGGCGGATCGGGGCGTCGGCGATGGCGAGCCATCGGTTGGCTTCCGCGGCAAGCTGGGGGCCGAAACGGAAGGACTGTGAGAGGGCGAGCTGGGTGCCGTCGAAGCCGGTCATGACGTCTTTGGCGCCGCGCCAGTCGTAAATCGCTTGGGCGGAGTCGCCGACCATCACGAGCTGGGCATGGTCGCGCTGGGCAAGGAAGATCTGTTCGACGACTGGATTGGTGTCCTGGGCTTCGTCAAGCAGGAGGAAGTCGGCGTCAATCCTGGGCTGGGTGAGGGCCCAGATCTTCAAATAGTGGTCGTGTTCGAAGCGGACTGTGCCGCCGTCGGGGTTTTGTAGGTCGATCCAGGCTTTGCGGGCGAACGGGAGAACATGGTGGGCAAGTTCGGCGTGGAGTTTCGCATCTTCGAGGCCGCGCAGGCGCGGGACATGATGGCGGGTGACCTCTCTCTCGGCAGTGTGGCAGAAGTACGCCACAGTACGCACGACGGCATTGGAGAGGGCCTTCTGTGACAGGTCGCGTTCGCCGATGCGGATGGCTTTGGTGATGCCGAGGGCGTGGCCGGTCTGCCAGGCGGGGCGGCGCGGAGAGTTGAGGCGCGCGGTGTAGCGGTGGCCAACGGCAGCGTAGGCAAGAGCGTGGGCGGTCTTGCAGCTGACGGTGAGAGGGAAGCGGGCGCGGGCATCTTGGGCGATGGCTCGGTTGTAGGCGAGGTAGCGACCGCGACGCCGGGTGGCTCGGGCCAGTTCGGACGATGTGGCGATCGCGACCGACGTGGACTCCAGCGCCGTCGTGCCGGTGCTGGAGGACGGGGCGTTCACGGCGGCGCGTCTTTGACCACGGCCGGGGGCGTGGCGGCCGTTTACGCCGTCGGCGCACTCCCGCTCACGGGATGGTGCATCGGCCCGGAACTGATCCGGCGCGGCCACAGCGCTTGAGCGTTCCTGGTCCGTCGGCTCGCTCCGCATCCAGCGGATGCGGAGCGAGCCGGCTCATCCCGGACCGGCAGCGCCGCTCCCAAGGAAGTCAGGCCACCGAACCGAAGGCCGGCCAGGCCCCCCATTACCTTCTTGGTGGCCCCGCAACGGGGCGCCCGGCCTTCGGAGTTGGCATGACTGTCTCCCCCTGTCGAGTTGATGGCTTGGGGGGTGGTGTCACCGGCTCCGAAGGCATCGACGGACCGCTGATTAGGGGCATGACCACCGGCTTCTTCGCAGGTCGGGAGGCTCTTCGTAATGTGGATGTGGCGATCGGTGCCGTGGGACAGCCGGGCCAGGACGACCGAAGGACGCACGTGATCGACGTCAGTGACATCGGCGCTTTCCTCGGCCTGGACGTCGGCAAGGGCGAACACCACGCCACCGCCGTCACCCCGGCCGGGAAGAAGGCCTTCGACAAGCGGCTGCCCAACAGCGAGCCCAAGCTCCGCGAGGTCTTCGGCAAACTGCAGGCCAAGTACGGGACCGTGCTCGTGGTCGTCGACCAGCCGGCCTCGATCGGGGCTCTGCCGCTGGCGGTGGCCCGCGACATGGGCTGCCCGGTCGCCTATCTGCCCGGCCTGACGATGAGACGGATCGCCGACCTCTATCCCGGCGAGGCCAAAACAGATGCCCGGGACGCGTTCGTCATCGCCGACGCGGCCCGCGTCATGCCTCACACGCTCCGCTCGGTCGACCTCGAGGACGAGACCATCGCCGAGCTGGAGATGATCGTCGGCTTCGACGACGACCTGGCCGGCGAAGCAACCCGCACCAGCAACCGCCTGCGAGGCCTGCTGACCCAGATCCACCCGTCGCTGGAACGGGTCCTGGGCCCGCGCGTCCAACACCCGGCCGTGCTCACGCTCCTCGACCAGTTCGGCCCCCCCCCGGCCCAGATCCGCAAAGCCGGACGCCGGCGGCTCGCTGCGCTGATACGTCCGAAGGCGCCGCGGATGGCCGAACGACTCGTCGAGGACATCTTCACCGCACTGGACGAACAGACCGTCGTCGTCCCGGGCACCGACGCAGCCGCTCTGATCGTCCCCAGCCTCGCCAACTCGCTCCGAGGGGTTCTTGACCAGCGGAAACTCTTGGCCACCCGGATCGAGGAACTGCTGGAGAACCACCCTCTTTCCAAGGTCCTGACGTCCATGCCGGGGATCGGCGTCAGGACCCTCATCGACGTCGGCGACGGCAGTTCGTTCCCGACCGCCGCCCACCTCGCCGCCTACGCCGGCCTCGCCCCCGCAACCCGCAGTTCCGGCTCCTCGATCCGCGGCGAACAACCGTCCCGGCGCGGAAACAAGCAGCTCAAGCGGGCCTTCTTCCTGTCCGCGTTCGCGGCCCTGGCCGACCCGGCCTCCCGGACCTATTACGACAAGAAGATCAGCCAGGGAAAGCACCACACCCAAGCACTCCTCTGCCTCGCGAGACGACGAGCCGACGTCCTCTTCGCGATGCTCCGCGACGGCACCTTCTACGACCCACAGCCCGCCCCATCAGCTTGACCAAACCCATAGGGCACCCCCCTCGCAACCGGGCCGCCCTTCCAGATCAGCGTCCCCGGCTGGCTTGTACCGGCCCCCCAGGAGGAACAGAGCCGAGCCAAGGTGGGACAGCTCCTTCACCGGCTGCTCGCTGTGAACCGCGACGGTCCGCAGCCCCGCGGTCGTGGCGGCCTCGGTCTTCGGGTCCGTGAGTGCGGGCAGCAACGACATGCACCGGAGTCTCCTCGCTGCTCTGGGCCGCCGTACTCGTCCTCATGATCGTCCGACCGGGCTCCTCGACCGGAGGCTGACCGTGCGCCTCCCGCTGGGTCATATCCGGTCAGGCCGGCTGCTCCGCGCTGGTCGCGGTGATCACCGCGAAGGCGCCGCCCTGCGGGTCGGAGAGGACGGCCATCCGGCCAACCGCCATGTCGAAGGCCGGGGTGAGGACGGTGGCGCCGGCGCGGACGGCGGCGGCCTGGGCCTCGTCGACGTCGTCCACCTGGAAGTACGTCTGCCACCGCGGCGTTACGCCCGACGGGAGCTGGGCCAGGTCCGTCATCCCGCCGACCGCGCGCCCGTCCACCTGGAACTCGATGACGCCCTCGACGCCGGGGATCTCGGAGCGCGGCGTAGTGACCGGCAGGATGGATGAGTAGAACGCGGACGCGACCTGGGGGTCGGCGGTGAGTAGCTCGTTCCAGCTGAGCGCGCCGTGCTCGTTGACGATGCCCGCGCCGTCGAAGGTGCCGGGCTGCCACAGCCCGACGGCGGCCCCGGTGGGGTCGGTGATCACAGCCATCCGGCCGAGGTCCATGACGTCCGTCGGGCCCATCATGACCGTGCCGCCCGCGTCGGTGGCGGACTTGACGGTGGCGTCGATGTTGTCGGTGGACAGGTAGGTGGTCCACGCCGTCGGGGGCAGGGGGTCGGGGACCGTGCCGTCCGGGTTCATCGCCTTCATGATCCCGGCGACCGGCCTGCCTTTGAGGGTGCAGACGGCGTACCCGCCGGTCTCGGGCGGGCCGACCTCGCCCTGCCAGCCGAACAGGTCGCAGTAGAAGTCGAGAGCTGCCCGCTGGTCGGGGACCATCAGGTCGATCCAGCAGGGGGTACCGGGCTTGTAGGGGCTGTTCACGTCAGGCACAAAAGTCTCCGGGTGGTGCTCGGGGGAAGGACAGGCCGTCCCTCCCCGGTCCCCGCTGGCGGAAATCGGGCCGTTTGGGTGACGGTCCTCACCATGGTCCCGTCGCCTCCAGAGCGGCCAGCTGCGTCGGAGTGAACCCCGCCAGCAGCTGCTCGTGGTGCGAGGAGATCATCCCGATTACCTGTCCGGTGGGGCTAGTGACGGGGAGGCTGTGCGCGGCCCGGCCACCGGCATGCAGGATCGCCTCACGGGAGGCCTCGTCGAAGATGTCGGATGACTCGACGTCCTTGACGTGGTGGCCCGACTGCGCCGCCTGGGCGCACAGAGTGGTGGAGTCACGGACGAAGGCGAAGAAGTCGGTGAACCGGCGGTTCGATCCCGTGTTCTTCTCCAGGCGCAGCATTCCCTGCTCGGTGAGCCGCACGTTGCCCATCTCCGTCTCGGTGATGTACAGGACCCGCCGCAAGCCTCGGTCCAGGACCATCCCATGCGTCACGTCGTTCCCCTCCCCCGCGGCTACCGGGCCCGGCAGGCCGGGAGCGGCCCGCCGCGTACGGCGGGGGAACCAGCGCGCGGCGCCGGCGGAGGCACCCGGCACCCGGCACCACGGCGTCAGCGAGGGTGTGCAGTTTGAGGTTGGAACGCTGCGAAGACTCCCGCAGGAGCTCGAACGCCGCGCCGGGCGAGTCCAGCCGGTAGCGGGAGACGAGGACTTGCTGCGCCGCTTCAACTCCCGCCCGGGCCAGCCGCCGGTTGCGCTCCTCGAGAACCACGGCCGTACGGACAACTGCACGGTCTTCGGGCCCCGCAGCGTGGGCGGCAGCATGCGGAGGGGGTATAGGGGTGGCGTCGCTCATAGCGAGCAGCCTTTCCTGGCAGCTCAGACCACAGTGAGGCCGCAGGCCGATAGCCTGCGGCGCCGTGCCGTCTCGGCCGGGTACTGCGTTGGCACGGACAGTGCGCGGGAAATCAACGCTCTTGAGACTGCGTACTGACCGAGGGCCCGAAGCCCGCAAGGGGATCCACTTCGGGCCCTCACCCATATGCGGTGCCCCCGCCTGGCTGCAGCTGTCACGCAGCCGGAAACTGATAATGCGGCGGCCCGGCGCCGACTCACCCTCCGATACCGAGTCGCCTCACCCCCTCCCGTCCAACAGCCGCCCCTGCTGCTACACGCGACCCAGAGATCTGGGATGCCTGGCCTGGCTGAGTAAGAGGGAACAGGAACGGCAAGCAGGCGAGGACCTCCTCGAGCGGACCCCGCAGCGCAAGGCGGGCTTGATCGCTGTCGTACGGCGACGGAGATCCTGCGGGCAGGGCCTGCCCGGCACAGCCTGGCATGATCGATACGTCCTTAATCGTCATGTAGTAAGCAACGAGACACAGCCCGAAGTCCGTGTCAGCCGAACGGGTGCGCGTACCGGGCCCGGAGGTGGCCGGGACCCGGCGCATTTGCCCGCAATCGCGGCGTCCGAAGCTCCGCGGCCGTTGTGGCCGCCTCGGACTTCGTGAGGCCTCGCCTCCCGGGCTGCAACCAGAGCGCGTCACCACACGGTCGCTCTGCCGGGGTGACTGACAGGCTGGCGTCATCACCACTACGGCAGGGGGCCGGACGGTCGCTCCCGGCAACGAGTCGACCGCCCGGCTTCTGCTGGCGCTGACCACAGCGGCAGAGAGCCGCCCTCGCAAGGAAGCGAGAAGCGACGTGACGCCTGATCGTCCCGCTCACTACTTCTGTCCCGGTGGCGACGCGCCGGCCGCCGTTAGAAGCCTCACTCGCATGCAGGCAGGAAGAGGAAGCGTGCCGTATCACTTCCTGTTCCAGCTCGTTGAGCGGGTCAGCATGCGGGATATCAACGCTCTTGAGACCGCGCGCCACGAGGGTCCGAAGCCCAGAACGGGGATCCACTTCGGACCCTCACTCACACGCCACATCCGCCTGGCGGGCAGGTTACAGAGACGGCACCAGTGCGGCGGCCCGAAGCCGACTCACCCCTCGCGGCCGGGTCGCCCCCACCTTCCCCGGATACAGCCCCGCCGGTGCTGCGACCATGTAGATCCCTCGAGGTCACTGTGCAGGTGATCGGGTCCAGGAACGGCAGGCAGGGAGAGCGCATCGTCCTGGAGACCACGCAGCGCGCGCCGGGCTGGATCACTGCCGTACGCCGACGGAAAGACCCTGCGTAAGGTTCGTGGCGATCATGGCGGTTCTGGACTTCTCGCTGCGTCATGCTGTGGGCAACGAGACGCGTCCTGCATTGCATACGCGCCGAACAGGTGCCACACCGACACGTGCGGATGCGAGCGTGCGGCCGGCGGTGGATTCTCCGTCAGAGAACAAGCGCCTGGTCGACCGTCGGGTAGCAGGCGATGATGCTGTCGAGGCCTACGGGCTGAACGACCCGGGCAACCGCAGCCCTCAGGCCCTCCAGACGGATCCACCCGCCGGCCAATGTCACGCGCTTCTGGGCGGAGATCAAGACGTTGAGGGCGCTGGAGTCCAAGAAGGTCACCGCCTCAAGTCCACAACCACCTGCGGCGGATCGTCGACAGCACCGACGAGTGCCTCGTGCAGATCGCCCGCGTTCAGGGCGTCGATCTGCCGCTCAGCGTGAGAACCCGCGCCCCTTCGGCACTGATCTGTTTGATCGTCAGCCTACCCGGCTGCCCGCAGACGCCATGTCTGCGCGGTGTCCTTCAATGCTCTCGCGTTCAGGTCCGCCGTCGTTACAACAAGCCATTGGTGGACCGGAAACGAAAACAAAACGACGGGCCTCTGTCCGAGCCGAGGCGTGGACTGGCCGCTCGATCGCCATGCCCTGTAGCGAGCAGGATCGTTCCTCAAGACGTCGCGCACGGTGCCGCAGCTCCGACGCGCGATGCTGAGAGCTCAGCACCTTCCGGGTTCCGCACTCTCAGCCTAAGGCCGGCCCTTTCGCAACGCTTCTAGGTCGGCCTCGGCGCCACCCGAACATGGCAGTCCGCATACTCCGAAGTGGACCTGCTCCCTCAGGAGCCGACGCCTGCGGAAAGCCACCGAGCCGCTCAACTGGGCGGACGCGCAGAGCCGGCCCGGGCGAGACTTTCAGGTTCGGCCGGGCCGGAATGCGGATCAGGCTCTACCGGCCCTGGCGGTAGTCCGCGTAGCCGTGAGCCCCGCCCTTACCGTCGCTGTGGCCCCGGCCGTAGCCGCCTTCGTGGCCACCCTTGCCGTTGTCGTAGCCACCACGATCGTGCCGGTAGCCACCGTTGATGCACGTGTTGCCGAAGGTCGGGTTCAAGGCACCGAACAGGTTGAGCGAGTTCCCACACACGTTGATGGGCACACTGATCGGAATCTGGACGACGTTGCCGGACAGAACACCCGGCGATCCGTGAGCGACTCCCTGCGCACCGGCGTCGGCACTGGCCACGCCAGCACCGGAGCACACCACAGCAGTCGCCGCCGCGATCAAGACTGCAAGCCTTCTAAGCTTGGACATGATGAGAGCTCCCGACGTCTTGGTGCCGCCGCCCGGATGGGACAGCTGCCCTCCACCGTGCAGCCCCCGCTTTCCCGGCCTCCTCAACGCGCCCGTAGCTCCCAGCCCGCAACGCCCGTCTGGCCCATCAACTACCCGCAAACAGCGCCCTGAGTGGTGGGGCGGCGCCGCCGCGCTGACGGTTGAGCGTGTTACCGCTGTGAACCTCCGAGCCGATGACACGTCAGTTGACACGGCCGCGACGAAAGGACTCAACAATACGCTCTGCTCGGCTTCTCGCGGCCATGACCACCGCAACGGCCGCTCTCGCCATCGCCGCACCCGGCGCCTACGCCGGTGACTGGGACCAAGACGACTCCTCTTACAGCAGCGAGCACCACGACGGCAACGGGCGCCATGTACGAGGAGCCGCACGGCGGGATGCACACCGGCGGCGGTCTGGCCACGTCCACCGGCGGGGTGGTGGCAGGAAGCGCAGCCCTGTTGGTAGGCGGCTTTGGAGCTGGCGCCTACATGCTGTACCGCCGCGGCAAGAGACCACCCCAACCGCCTGACCTGCTGCACGCGGCACTAGCTGATGCGGACGCTCCACTCGGGGACGCGGCCATACCGGACGGGCAGTCAATCGAGAGTAAGAGGACGGGGTACGGCCCATGCCACACGGATGGCCGCAGTACGGAGCTGGCTCCTACCCCGCAAATGCAGCCATCCGGAGATGCGGCCCTGTCCACAGCTGCTGACCGGACGGCGTGTGCCGGGCGATCCCCTCCGAGCCGATGCCCCAGCATGTCAGGCGGTGCCGGCACCGGCGCGCACGGCCCAGGCACCAGCCTCAAGCAGGTGCCGCCCGGCGTCGGCTCGACCAGCCGGTTCTTCCTCGCACAAGTCGGAAGCCGGCGAGCAGAAAAGATGCGGCTCGCCCTGGACACGGCCGGTGAGCGGCTGCCCTCTCAGGGCTCCGCCGGATGTGGCGACAGTTCCCTCGCCAGAGGCGTGGCCTCCTGAAGGCCGAGTGAGACGGTACCCGTTGGCGTGACTCCTCCTCTGGCTGCGTCTTCTTTCGGCCATGATTTCGCCCCGTTGTTTCGCAAACGACAGGCAGGGCTACTCACGTTGTGCGGCCGTGGGGACCGCAACGCAAGCCCGGTGAACCCCGGGTTCGCCGGGCCGAGTTGGAGTCGGCGCGGCGCGGGCCGGTCCGCCCGCGCCGACCTCCCAGGGGGCGGGCACCGGCCACGCGCCGCAACGCCTCGCAGACTGCTCTCCACATGCTGGTGTGCCGTGTGCCAGCGCCGTCGACCGCCTGTGGACGCTGATCGACAACGGCGACGGCTGGCTGAACATCGTGAACGTCCGCTCGGGCAAGCTTCTCGCCGTCGACGGGATACGCAGCGCGGACGCCACTGAGGTTACCCAGTGGGAGGACAACGGCACCGCCCACCACCTGTGGCGGTTCCTGTAGAACCCTGTCTCGTCAGGAGAGCAGCCGTGTCCGTCCCTTCCCTGCCCAGGGTCGCGCTAGTGCTGGCGCTGATTCCGCTGTTACTCGCGGCGGGCCAAAGCCGGGCGACCCCTGCGCCACAGGGGACGGCCGCGATCACCGTCCGGACGCGACCGGCGAGGGTATAGCGCAGTCCCTTCCTCCCCCCCAATCGCGGTCAGGCACTCACGGTCCCTTGCGCGCTGCCGATGCCCGGGTAGGGACGTATCACCACCGTCTTGCCTCCACTTGCTCGACATCCGCCCTCACACGGTCCGCCACACCGCGTCGTCGAGCTGGCCTCCGAACTGCCTGTGGTCGTGGTCAGCCGCCTTCCCAGCATCCGGCGCGCGAATATTGCGGCAAAACGCGCGCAATTCCCGGGTCGCAGCACCCTGGCATACAGGGGGGCGAACCGTGTTGTCTGAGCGGCCGAAAGGCTGACGCGTCCACTCCTTCGGCAGCGTCACCGCGCCCGGACGAAAGCGTGGCCGCACGATGGGGAGCGGTCCGAGACCTGCGGCATTCGGGTGCCGGACGGGACCTCCGCCCGAAAGACGAGGAGAGCAAGTGGACACCTTAGAGACCGTGTCCGCGGGCAAGGGGGAACCGGTTCCCCAGCAGCTGCGGGTCCTGTTCAACCGCCCGGACGACGTCAAGGTCCAGAAGCTGCCGTGCGCGCTGCCCGACGAGGACTCCTTGGCTGAGCACTTCGCTGCGGGCTCGCGAACCGTTCCACACACGCACCACAACGGGCAGCACCTGGTCATCATGGACAGCGTGGGCGTCGTCGCAGACGACACAGGCGTTCACGTGGTCCGGGCCTGGGACCTACTGAGCAGCCCACCCGGAGGCTGGCACTGGCACGGCGCAGCCCCCGACAGCGCCACGACCCACGTCACCGTGGAGCAGCCGGGCGACTTCGACCTGGCCGTGGAACGCCGGGACCGGGACACCGCCTACGCCCCCGAGCACGGCACCTGACCACAGGACGGCGCGGCTGCAGTCCGCACCTCCCACGCGTTGGCCCAGACCAAGATCCAGGAGAATTCTGATGTCGCATCACCTTGACTCACCCGAAGCACGGTCCGACCCGCGCCTGAACATCGCCGATCTGTACGTCTTTCCGGGAGAGACCGGGACGGTCTTCGCGATCAACGTATGCCCATCCCTGGCAGGGAAGGAGGCACCCCATGGCTTTCATCCGCAGGGACGCTACGAATTCCACGTCGACGGCGATGGCGACCTGATTGCCGAACTGGCCTACCGCATCACTTTCAGCCAGGTGGACGCGCACGGCACGCAGTCGGTGGAGGTGCAGTCTCTGACCGGAGCACAGGCCGGGGACTCCGCCGCCGACGGCCCGGTGATCCTTACGGGCCGGACCGCAAGCGCAGCGTCAGGTGAGGGCGGGGTGCGGCTGTGGGCAGGACCGGCCCACGACCCCTTCTACCTCGACGGGACGGTGCTCGGCGCCGTCGGCAACGCCTTCGCCCAAGGGACCAAGGTCGACCTGTCCGGCTGGAACCCGGCCCAGGCCAAGAACGAGCCGTTCAGCGCCGACGAGGTCTATTCCCTGGTCTTGGAGGTCCCCGACGAGCAGTTGCTCGCGGTTGCCGCCGACGGCCGCATCCGGGTCTGGGCGCTTGCGAGCCTGGCAACCGACGCCGGCGGCTGGCACCCGGTCAACCGGGTCGGCGTGCCCATGATCCAGCCAATCTTCGCTCAGCACGACGACGACCTTGCCGGACAGTTGAACAGCGGTGCGCCCGCCGACGACCTCGAACGGTTCGGCGAACGGATCGCTGAATCCGCCGCCGCCGTCGTCGCGGCCTACGGCACCGTCCAGGACCCCAAGGCGTACGGCTGGTCTGTCGCTGAACGGATCTTCCCCAACGCACTGCCGTACACCCTGGGTACATCCGCGGTCTTCGGATTCACCGATTGGAACGGTCGTTCGCTGACGGACAACGCCTGCGACGTCATGTTCTCCCTGGCCACCAACACAGCGTTCACCTCGGGGCTGACCAAGGACTCCGTACCCCACCCGCCGACGGACACGTTCCCCTACGTTTCTCCGGTCTCGGCAAGCTGAAATGGCCACCCGCCGCCCACCTCACACCAAGCGGGGCGGCGGACGATGGTCATCGTCTTTCAGACGCCCGACAATGTGTGCTCTAGAGGTCTAGTCGAGAGGGCCTTCCGGGGCGGCGAGCGGGCCGCGGTCGAGCAGGCTGCTGACGCTTGCTGACGACTGCGTCCGTCATGCCGAGTGCCGACCCGATGAGCTTTCTGATCATTACGATGCAAGCGGCCATAGCTACGCCCATGTAGGTCGGCGCGGCCGAGAGATGAAGAATGCCCGCAGCAGTCAGCAGGTCCAGAAGCACGAAAGAGGCGAGGCGCCCGTCGCGGCTGACGACTCCTACGACAACGGCTGCCACGGCCGCAGCAAGGGCCACCGCAAGAGCTGCGCCCTGCAGAACGGCGTTCAAGTGCCGGGACCCGCTTCCTGGGTGGACTGCGGCTCGTCCATGCTTCGGGCCTCGGCAATCTCCCTGGTCAGGAAGTAATTGAGGACCGTTCGCAGCGCGGCGATCGCAGCGAGCTGGCCAATGTCATAGAAGGTGGGCGAAACGGCTGATCTGAGCAGATCCGCCGCGAGCTGGAATTCCAGGCCGAGGATGAGGTGCCGTCCCAGGCTGACCCTGACGGAGATGAAATCCGGAGCCTTGTCGACCCGGGCGATCAGCAACAGGTAACGCACGAAAGCCAGAGCGGCACCGATACAGATAATGGTCGCGCCGCACGCCTCAACGACGCTGACAGCGACTTTCAGGACGTTTTCCAGCAAGGGCACGCTCCAAGTCACCCAGCCCACCCAATGCAGCCCGCCAACAAGGGTTGTTTTCATCGTTCGACGCGGACGGTTGATGCCGTACGCAAGAGGCGTCAGCGAAGCCCGCGCCCCGGCAGGAATGCCTGACGCCCACGCCTGCTCTGCAGAAGACGCACAACAAACAGAGGCGTGGCCCTCCCCCATCGAATCAGAAGCATCCACAGCTGTGTGCTCGACAGAAGTCCGACCCGCTTGCTGCCGCCTGAATGGGCTGACGCGACATCACGTCAGCCTTCAGGTTTCCGTGGGTGGCCCTTTAAATCACACCGGGCCGTGCCGACCCCTGCAGGCCGCGTCGTTGACACCATGCGCGTCGGCCGTCGCCCGCTCGCCCGCGGCCGACGCGCTGCCTTACACGTGCTGCTCTGGAGCCGTGAAGGGGCCGGTCGCGGGTGCTACGCACATGTCCACGACGGTCTTTTCACCGGCCGCCGAGCCGGACAGGCCAAGCCGTCCGCCCTGGTCGCGCAGATCCAGGAAGAATCGCGTAGCCGTACCGGACTGCTTGAGGCCGTGGATACGCTCGCCCACATAACCGAGGCCGTTCAGGATCGCCCTGACCTTGGCGGGAGTGGGATCCTCCACATCCCACAGCGCCTGCGTGATGCGCTCTTCATGGAGGCTGCCCGCGCACCAGTCGCGAGCATTCAGCTCCACCTCCGGCCCCGCCGTGGGGGCGGCCGGCTCGATCGCATCATCCGGCGGTGTCTGCCCCGACGGCAACACCCTCGTCGGACCGGTCGGAGGTGCCTCGGGCGCAGCGCTCGACGGGCACTGCTGCGCGACCTCGCTCAGCGTCGTGGCGAAGGCGGCGCCGGAGCTGACCCCGACGGTGTCAGCGGAGCTGCCCTGCGGTCCGCCGGCGTCTGTCTTCTCGGTGCCGCAGGCAGGGAGGGTCAGCGCGGTGAGGGCCGCCATAGCGAGCAGGGGGCACAGGCCGTGCGGGGAGCGGGTGAACGTGCTGGTCAGGGCCGGGTTTCGTCTCATGGGCACAGTCTCCGGGCCTGCCCGCCGCCGCCACGTGAGTACAAGTACTCATGGGGGCAGGGGTACTTGCTCAACTTCGCGTGAGGCGTGAGCACACGGCGCCCTCGGCCCAGCTCGCGCTCCGCCCAGGAGCACAGCGTCGCCTTGTGCACGCCCAGCGAACGGGCGATGTCCGCAACCGGCCTCTCCGGCGAGGAGAGCACCAGCTCGACCGCGTCCTTCTTGAACTCTTCGCGGTCGCTACCGGGTAGATGGCCCGGATCCGCTGCTGCCCGGTAGTCGCAACCGACGCCGCGCCTGCGAGCGATGCCACTCCTCGGCGTCCAAGCGTGCCTCGTCGGGCGGCGCCTGAAGGACAAGGTGATACAAGTTTTCGTAGTACGCCTGCCACCGCTCAGGGTCACGGAACCCGAGCTGACGACGCTTTCGGCGCTCGGCCATCGCCATCGGCTCTACGACCTTCCACGTCTCGATGACCGAGCCTCCGAGGTACCCCGACACCGGCGCGAGCGGCACAACGCCGTGCGCCACCAACGCGCCAATGTTGTCGTAGAACCAACATAGATCCAGGACGAGCTGCCGATGCTTCTCGGGCACCGCACTCAGCCCTTCCGAGAGGTCCCGGCTGGCCAGCTCGTTCACGACGATGTGCCGCGCACGAGCAAGTTCAGCGCCGCGGTGCTCCTGGAAAAGATCCACAACCGCAGGCAGAGTGTTTGCATGCCTGGCCAGTCTGAGCTGGCGAAGCGACGCGATGACGGTGGCCATCAATGCAGTGATCGACACGGCAAGTGCTGCAACATCCACGGAATCCCCCAAAGCCGTATGAAGCACTGTAGGTCCACACACGGTCCCCCGGCCCGGAAACCGAACGCTCTCCTCATCCCCCCGCAGGCCAGGCTGCCAGTTGGCCGGCGAGCAGGACTGTGCGCTCGCCGATAGCCAGCGACGCCTGCGGAGTGAGCGGTACGGACTCCGACCATCGGTCGCGGGAACAGCGCCAGCCATCCTCCGGGCAGGTGGTGACGCCCCACCCGCCGCCTGCTACGTAGAGGGCACCCGACCGAGCCAGCACGGCCTGGTACACGCGGCCTTGGAAGTCGAGTTGTAGGAGCCGCTGTCGGCCAGGGTGTCCCCCAAGACCGCCCAGGGTGTGTCCGCCCGCACCCTGGGCGGTCTGGGGCCCTGGCTGGCGAACACCCAGCGCTCCGTCCGGGCCGGGCATAAGCTGGCCAGGGCCCCCTGCAACCCGCCACCCAGCAGGGTGGCTTGCTCGCCCGTCAGGCGCAGGACAACTGTCTCGGCGAGCACGAGAATGTCGCCCCCGGGCGAGAGCGAGGACCAGATCGAAGCTCTCGGGTGGCGGGGTGGAGGTGCTGCCGTTGCCGCGGCCGAGGCCTCCGCCGGGGATGTTGCCCGGCAGGAGGTTGTCGCGCCGCCAGACTTCGAGCTGCTTGTACCAGGCGGCTGCAGCGAACCTCGGCTGAGCTTGGCCGCAGCCGTATGACTTCACCGCGGCCGGCAAACCGACAAGGCGTGCTACCGCGGCCCGTCCCGCGCTGAAGAGGTTTGTAGAGCAGCAGGGTGGAGTCGGCAGACACATCAGCACTGCGGCGGAGTAATGGTGGGCGTGGGAGGCAACGGCTGGCGGGCCTCCCAGTCCGCGCGGCCACCCGCTCCCAGAACACCCGTCGAACTCGCCAGTTCCGCCGCGGAAAGAGCCTGGAGGGAGCGGCGGGAAATGCGGGAGACGATCAACGGCAGTACCGGGCGCAGCGGCTGGACGAGGCGTAGCCATGGGGGTGCGAAATGCTGGTCACGCGGTGACTGATGCCGCGCGTGAGCCAGTCGGCGACCTGGTCGGGGCTGTGGACGCGTCGTCCCGGGCCGGGCTGGTGGGTGCGCAGGGCGCGCAGCACCGGATGGTCGTCGAGGGCGCCGATCATGTCGGTGCCAGTCCAGTGGAGGTAGGCGATCCCCACGTCGACGCCTTCGGGACGGAGTTCGGTGCGCAGTGCCTGAGCGAAGGACTCCACTCCCGCTTTGGAGGCGCAGTAGGCACTCATCAGGGGTGCTGAGGCGAAAGCGGCGGTCGAGGCGACCTGCAGGTAGTAGCCGCTCGTTTCCACGAGGTGTGACAGAAAGGCGCGGGCGGTATTCGCGCTGCCGATGAGGTTGACGTCGATGACACGGTTGAACAGGGCTGGATCGCTGGCGGTGAAGGGGCCCGCGGCCGCGATGCCCGCGTTCGCCACGACCACCGACGCCGGACCCAAGCGGGCCTGGACGCTGCGGGCGGCTCCGCTGAGTGCGGCCTCGTCGGTGACATCCACCTCGATGCAGCACGTCTGGGTCGGCAGGCTGCCAGCAACCTGACGCAACGATTCCAGCTCGCGCCCCAGCAGTGCCACCCGCAGGCCCGCGCGCGCGAGCCGACGGGCCGTCGCCTCCCCCACCCCGCGTGCGGCACCCGTGACGACCGCTACCCGGCTGTCCGACCGGCGCTGCACCATCACTGCCTCCCTGGGCCACGATCCCGGTCTTGTCCTCGGCCAGTCGACCACGCCGCCAGCTCCCGCACCCGCCACGCGCATCCCAGCGGGTGGCACTCCGGCGCGCGCACCGAGGGCGGTCGCTTGGGCGGCGTTGCGGCTGGCCGCAGAGGCCAGTCGGCGAGTGGACATCACAGTCGCACGAGCCGGCTCCAGCACACGAGCAGCTCCCGGATCCCGGCGCGCGGTTCTGAGAGCGCGGGGGGCGCCCGAGGGGGTGGGTACGGGGATGCCGCTCAGCTCCGGTGGTGCTCGCGCCATGCACTGCACAACGCGCGGAATTCTTCCTGGCGCTCGGCCAGAAGGTCCTGGGTGCGCTGCAGGTGGCAGTCGAGCACCGGCACGCCGTCCTGGAACGACCGGAAGCCGATCTTCTCCCATACACGGCCCAGCTTCGCGGACGCCTCTCGGTGCTCGGCCCGCGACAGCTCGCAGTCGTCCGCGGAACCCGGCTCGCAGACCGTCGCGACGCACCGCGCATCCCAGCGTCGCCGCTCCGCGGCCTGCCTGCCGGTCGTCGCTGACCATCAGGGTGTCCTCGGGCGCGACACCAAGCGCAAGCGCGAAACCGGCGATCGCGAAGAGCAGCGGATCCGGGATCGGTATCACTGCGACAGCTGCGAGGCCGCCCTCTCAGGAGTTCTACGACCCGGTGCGCTTCTTCACCGAGAGCTGAAGGCGGTCGTGCGGATGCTGGCCGAAGCGTGCAGGACGGAGTCCATACTACGGATCTCCGCCTGGTGACCGCTCGGCCAAGGCGGCAACAACGCTTCGATCAGCGCCCACAAGTCGTCGTCCACGATCCACGACCGAGCACTCACGGCATCACAAACAGCCGAATCGTCAGACTGGTCCCGCCCGACCAGCGAACCCCAACAAGATCGTGTTACGACTCTTAGGTCCAATGCCGTTGCTTTTGTCGTAGGCGTAGGCTGGTTGGCAGTGGGTCCCGGGGGTGGTTGGGGTGGCTTCGAGCGCGTCGGACTTATCGGGTCT
>NZ_JBIASW010000030.1:0-51862 GCF_042891215.1 Streptomyces sp. NPDC001914 | reverse complement strand
CGGATCGCACACGATCCGCACGCCTTCGTAGCTCAGGGGATAGAGCACCGCTCTCCTAAAGCGGGTGTCGCAGGTTCGAATCCTGCCGGGGGCACTGATCTGCGCAGCAGGTCAGAGGGGTTGAGGGCCCCCCGTTCTGTTCGAACGGGGGGCCTTTCTCGTGGCCGGATGCCACATGGATGCCACATCCCCAGGGAAAAAGCTGCGAAGTCACCCATCTGAGGGACTGGACTCCATGTGCACAACACGTAGAGTGCTGATCACGAGAGGGGCAGGCGTGACTCCCCGCGCGCGTCTGAGACTCGCCTCTCGCGATCCTGTGTGGCGCCCGTCGGGGAGGCGGCCCATACAGGCAAGAGGCCCCCACCGGACATGACGGTGGGGGCCTCTTCGCGTCCACGTTAAACCGCCCCGGCACCAAACGGTGCCGGGGCGGGGCGCCTTGACGTAGTCGCGGCGCCTGACGGCCGGCCGGGCGGAGACTCGTACACCCGGGGCCGCTCCCTACTCACGGAATTCCGCAGCTCGAGAGTTCAAGGCAGCAGCCTCCCGTGACCTAGATCATTCAATTTGCCCGGCCAGGCAAAGACAAGTGGCCATGATCGTTACAGCGTGGGTCGTGTGCCACTCGATCCTGTGCCCGACTGGGTAATCACCCGCCGCGCCGTCATCGGGTCACGCCTCCGCGAGGCACGCATTCACGCCGGACTCACCCAGGTGGAACTCGGCCATCGGATCGGCCGCGACCACCGCACGATCCACAGGTGGGAGTACGCGGCACGCATCCCCAACTTGGAGGACCTGCTGCTCCTGGCCGACGTCCTCGACGTACCGCTGCCTGACCTCATCCGCTAAGCGGCCGCCCCCGCGGGGGAGCAAGGGCGGCCGCATCACCCGGGTCCGGCCCGTCCTGGCCCCGGGAGATCTACCAGCGGCTCACGCCGCGCCCCTGCTGCACTGTCGGCTGGTCCACGCGACGGCACGGCTCCGCATGAACTGTGACTGTGGCGCCTGCCCCGGACGCCCCGTCAATCGGTGACGTCGTGGACCGCTCGCCCTTACCGATCGGCTTGTCGCACCGCGCGCAGATCATCGGCGGTGCTCCCTCAGCAGTCGGTACAGGGCACGTCCCACCTCGCAGTCCGCCGGTTCAGCGCAGTCTTCGCAGCTCGGGCAGTGGGTGAAGAGCGTGTCGTGCGCCCGCTGGGCGAGGTGCTTGTGGCAGGCCCGGGGGAACCAGCGCTGTCCGATGACGCTGGCGGAGTTGGTCGGCGCCAGTTGTTCGCCGAGGTCGACCGCGGTCTCGATGGTCAGCCGCTCGCCCTCCCAGACGCATGCTCGTCCGCTCGCGCGGTCCTCGTCGAGGCCGTGCAGATCGGGAAGCCCTAAGGCCTCGAGCACAGCCGGAGGGACGAAGACTGCTGGCGAAGTCTCGGTGGTGGTTGTCGTCATGCTGCTGCTCCTCGCAGTGCGTCGGCCAGTCGCAGGGCCACGTCAGCGCGGACTCGCCCGAGGTCAACCAGACGCAGGGTCGGTGACGCGGGGTCGACTGCGAGGGACGGCAGTACGATCCCGACGCCGTCCAGGGCCGCCCGGAGGGACTCCATGGCGGTGAACGGGTCGACGGTGTCGTGCAGCTCGGGTGCTGTGGCCATGACCAGGACCGTAGGCGCCGCCTGTTGACACGGGCGAGGCGATGTTCTCGAATGTTCTCCCGCTCTGGCCGGATGTTCTCCTGTGTTCTCACGACGGGCGCGGCACGCTGTAGAGCGAAGCTCATCCGCTGGTGATGCTGGTGGCGACAACCCCCGTACAAGGAGGACACCGTGGCGCGACGGCTCATCTTCACTGGCACGGACAGCAAGAACGGCGGGTGCCCCGCCCTTCACACGGATACGGACACCGGCGATGTGATCGTGCAGGGCCTGCCGGTCACCGACCCCGCGGACCTCGCTCGGCTGCGCCACCTCGGCCCGGACGACACGGCCGTGCTCGTACCGCGCGAGCTCCTCGTCAACCACGCCCCCAAGGAGATGGAGCGCGTGCCCAAGCTGATCGGCCTGGACGAGTTCGGCCGGCTCTTCGAGACCTTCGAGCACACCGCCTGGCGGCTAGAGACGCGCCGCGGCTACGCCTCCGACCGCGAGGACGAGACCTACCGCGAGTTCCTCGAGACCGGGGCGATCACCCTCGACTACGACGACGACTGGTCGCGGAACATCCGCGCCCAGGTCCTCGCCGGGAAGACAGTCGGCCGCGTCCGTATCGTCGACGAGCCGCCGACCGAAGGGCAGCTGTTCCTCCTCGCCGACTCCCCGCGGGGCACCGCGGCTGGCGAAGACATCCGCTGCCTGTCCCGGAGCGAGGCCGACGCCCGCCTGCTCCCCCTCGAGGACTTCTGGATCTTCGACAGCCGCATGGTCGCCCGGCTGAACTTCGACGACCAGGACGTTTTCCACGACGTCGAGATCATCACCGAGCCCGCTGAGGTCCTGCGCTACTGCCAGCTCCGCGACGTCGCCAGCCACGACGCCCTGGGCTGCACCGAGTTCGCCGCGCAGCTGCGCGAGTCCCGCTAGCGGCGGGCCGGTGAGCACGGACTTCCAGCAAGCGCGCGAGGCCCTCGGAGCTCGCCTGCGTGAGCTCCGGTTCGCAGCCGTGGGAGGACAGCTCACCGGCCCCCAGCTCGCACAGCGGCTCGGCTGGCCACACTCCAAGATCTACAAGTTGGAGGGTGGCCGGCAGACCGCGACCAGCGCGGACCTCCGCGCATGGGCGGACGCCGTCGGACAGCCGGACACCTTCGACGAACTGGCCGCGCGCCTCAAGGGATTCGAGTCGCACATCCGCTCCTGGCGCCGCCAACTGGCCGCCGGCCACCGGCCCGTGCAGGACGCCTGGAACATCGAGGTGGTCCGAGCAACGACCATCCTGGCGTGGGAGGAAGCCGTCATCCCCGGCATGCTCCAGACCGCCGACTACGCGCGCGCCGTATTCCTCCGCTACGCCAACCTGTACGGAACGAAGCAGGACACCGACGAGGCGGTCCGTGCACGCATGCGGCGCCAGGAGTGGCTGTACACCACCGGACGCGAGTTCCACGCCCTGGTGTGGGAGCCCGCGCTCCACGCCCTGATCTGCTCACCGTCGGTCCTTGCGAGTCAGCTCGATCGGCTCGGCGGGATGATCGGGATGGATACAGTCCGGCTCGGCATTATTCCCCTGGCCGCGTCCCTGAAGATCCCGCCGGCCAACGGCTTCTGGGTCATAGACGAACGGCTCGTCATCGCCGAGGACTGGCATGCCGAACTGTGGCTGGACGACGCCGACACCGTGTCGACCTACCTCCGGACCTGGCGCACGCTTCGGGAGTCGGCCGTGTACGGCGCCGACGCTCAGGCAGTCATCACCCGCGCCCAGCGCGCAGTCCGGCCTCGCTGACAGAGGTGCACCGTAAGATCGGAGCATGTCCCCAGACGACCCTGCCCCTGGTTCCGCACGGTCTGCCGACGACATCAACGAGCAGATCCGTGCGCTCTGGCTGCGCGCCGGCGGAACCCTGAGTGCGGAGCAGCGCGTCGAGTACGAGCGGCTGGTCGTGGCGTGGGCGGCCGCTGTGCAGGGTGAGGTCCTCGAGGCTGCTTGAGCCCGGACGCGACGAGCGGTCAGCGGCTTGCTCTGTTCGAGACGCGTACGCACAGCTATCGACCGATGGTGAAGAGTCACTCCCTCGACGGCTGGGGGCTGTGTATCGTCCTCGCTCTACGGCTGTAAGACTGGGGGCGGAGGTGGTGGCCGTGGCTGACAAGCGTGAGGACGTCCGCTTCAGTGTCCCCCTGTACACACAAGCCGAAGCGGCTGGCTACCTCGACATGGCTTCGTCGACTTTCCGGAACTGGGCACGGGGATACCGGAACACCTTCCCCAACCGTCCCGAGGTCGTCGGCTCCCCTCTGATCACCTATCTGGGCTCACCTCACTCCCCTCACCCCTCGATTCCTTTCATCGGGCTCGCCGAGGGCATGTTCCTGTCCGCCCTCCGGCGGGCCCAGGTACCGCTGCAGAAGATCCGACCGGCCCTCGAGCTCGTGCGGGACCAGATCGGCGTCGAGCATGCCCTCGCATCCCGTCGGCTGTACGTCCTCGGCGCCCAGCTGCTGTACGAGATCGGCGACGATCTCGGCGGTGAGGACAAGCGGGAGACGCGCAAGCTGATCGTCCTGAAGGACGGGCAGTACGTCTTCCGGGAGGCCATCGAGAGCTACCTGACCCGGATCGACTACGACGACTCCGGCAACCAGTACGCCCGCAAGATCGATTTGCCGGGGTACGAGGTCGCTCAGATCAGCGTGCTCCCGGGCGTCAACTTCGGGCGTCCGTTCTTCACCAAGTCAGGTACACCCCTGTACGTCGTAGCCGACGACCTACGCGCGGGCGAGTCCATCGCAGACGTAGCCATCGACTACGGCCTTCCCGAGGACCAGGTGGCCGAAGTTCACGAACGGATCGAACGCGAGGCTGCATGACCGAAGCGGGGGGACTGCGCCTCTTCCTGGACCGCAGCGCGCACGCGCACAGGTTCGCCGAGGCCGCCCGGGAACTGTGCCCCGACGTCCAGACCATCGGCGATCTGTACGGAGTCACGCCCGCCGAGTCCGTACTTGATGAGCAGTGGATCGCAGACGCCAGTGAAGCGGGCCGGATCTGCATCGGATCGGACAAGGCCATCCTGAGCAACCTGCTCGAGCTGCAGGCGATCCTCGACCACTCAGCGCGCTACGTGGTCTTCACCGACAACAACACCCCCACCCGCGTCAGGATCGCCCAGTTCCGCGAGGTGTACGAACAACTCGTCCCCCTCGCCGAGATCCCCGGGCCCTGGGTGTACAAGCTCACCAGAGGCGGCCTGCAGAAGGTCAGCGCCACTGTGCTGCGCGACCGCCTGGACCAAGCCCGCACCCGCGTACTCAAGCAGGACTGAGACACGACGAAACGGCCCCCGCCTCCTCGAGGAGGCGGGGGCCGTCACGGTTCACGCGTACTGCCGTCGGGTCGGGTCCAGGCCCAACGACAGCAGGCTCGACCTCTCGGGGCTGTCGTTGCTGGGGGCTGGCTCTCGTCTGCAGACCAGGGCGTCAGGGTCATAGGCTGGGGCCTGCAGACTGTAACCGTCTGGGCAGGTCTGCCCGTCCGCCCCGTCAGCGCCGTCCTGCCCGTCCTCACCTGCGGGGCCCGGCTCCCCCTGCGGACCCGGGGGCCCAGCCGGTCCGGCCGGACCGGTAGCGCCGGCCTGGCCCACGCCATCCGCCCCGCTCGTCCCGTTCGCGCCGTCCGATCCGTTCTTGCCCGGCGGTCCGGACGGTCCCGGTGAACCGGATGGTCCGGGCTCACCGGGCGGACCGGCCTCGCCCGGGTCGCCCTTCGGACCGCGTGCCCCGGTCACGCTGCGGCCTTCCTTGCCCCGAGTCCCCGGAGGACCTGCGACGGGTGTTGCTCCTAGCCGCTGTACCTGGGTGGCGAGAGCGTCGCGCGCCTCATTGGCCGCCCGCAGATCACTCGCCAGCTGCTGCACTGTCAGGAACGCAGCCCCCGCCAGCAGCGCGCCGAGTACGGCCAGGAGGTCACCATGCCATGCCCGCCTGCGCAGTCTGCGCCTCGTGCCCTTGACCCCTGTCATGCGCCTGCTCCCTTCACCAGCGCGCCCAGGTAGGGGAGCAGGGCGGCCACGACTGTTATGACGGTGCCGATCATCCATCGGCGGGTGGCTGTGACCCGGGCCGCGTCTTCCTTGCGAGCCGTCTCGAGGTCGTCGAGTCGCTTCGACGTCTGCTGCTTCTCGATGGTGTAGACGTCGAGCGGGACAACCCGGTCGAGCCGGGTGTTCAGACCGCCCAGGTCCTCACGCATCTCGGAGCGCAGGGCCTCGATGAGCCTCCCGAGTTCGCCGTTGGTCGGCTCATCTGCCACAGCGTGCTCCGATCAGTCAGACATCCGTGCGGTAGGTACCCGTGAGGGGCGGCAACGCGTCGTCGGCCGAGGGGTAGGCCGGCGGCCGCGCCCAGCCGAGGAAGAACCCAGCCGCCTTCTGCAGGACCGTGCCGCGCAACTTGGTCCCGAGGAACTCGAGCATGCGGAAGAGGAGGTAGTAGGCCAGGACCACGGCGACGGTCACAGCAGCGGTGACCGTGTCCGAGGTGATCGTGACTCCAGCCTTGACCGCGAGCGTCAGGAGCCATCCGGCTATGAGCGGGACCACGGTCCGCATGATGGACGGGAAGAGCGAGGCGGGCATAGCCAGCCTCCTTTCTGTGATGGAGGATCGCCCGGCTGTCGGAGCCGAGCGGTGATCAGGCGGGGATCCACTTCCCGTCGCGTACGAAGCCGTGGGTGCCGCAGCACTTCCACAGGAGCGACGGCTCGAGGTGGAGGGGCTCGCGCGTGACGAGCGTGTGCGCGCCGGTGCCCGCCGCCCGCCAGGGGCCGTGCACCGTGCGCTCCTCGGGCACGTCGGCCAGCGCAGCGCAACGGTGCCAGAAGATCGGGTTGGTCTCGTCCAGCCACCCGTAGAAGATGCCCGGCGTGAGCTCGACCAGGTCGACGCTCTCCAGACCCGGCCAGTCCTTTGGCGGGCGGCTGTAGTCCGGGCTCATCAGGCGACGACGCTGAAGCCGTGCTTCTTGCCGAGCCGGGTGAGCGAGTCCTTGCCAGGAATGCCGTCAGCTGGCTGCCCGGGCTTCCGTCCGTGGTAGCCGCACCGCTCCTGCCACTCGGACATGGCGTCCTTGGTCGCGGTGCCGTAGTGGCCATCGAGCCGCGCGAGCGAGAGCAAGCCCTCGTTGATCAGCGCGATCTCGACCGTGCGGGTACCGGCGTACGTGACCGGGGTCCCGTGCGCTGCCGGGTCATGCTTGGCCGCGGCGATAAGCCTGGACAGGGACACCTTCGGAATCTGCGGCGGAGTCGGCAGCGTGGGCGTCGACGGCTTCGCCCCCAGGCGCTTCGCGATCCGGGCGAGCATCGACGACCAGTCCATGCCCGGCCCCCTCGGGTCCACCTTGCCCGGCTGCCAGTCCAGGTGGCGGATGACCGAGCGCTCCGACCAGCCGTGGTGCCGGCACAGGGCCGCGGCCACCCGCTCTATCGCGAGCAGCTGCTCCTCGGGCCACGGGTCCTGGCCGTCGCCGAGGTTCTCGCACTCGAACCCGTAGAAGTGCCGATTTCCGTCGACCGCCGCCTGGTCATCCGTGGGCGGGGCCTTCTCGGCGATGACGGCCTGCAGCACGTCCGGGTCACCGAGGCCTGCATGGTTTGCGCGGCCGTAGCCGACCAGGTGCACGGTCCCGTTCTTGGCGATCATGCCGTGGCACAGCGGGCCGGGCAGGTCCGCGTACCCGTCACGCACGATGGCGACCGTGCTCGTGGTGCCCTTGGTCACGGTGTGGTGGATCATCACACCGTGCACCGGACCCCACGGTCCCTTCGTGTTGCGGTTGTGGTGCTCCCAGTCGCCGACCTCAACGACTGTGGCGCCCTCGTCGCGGAGCAGCGCGGCGAACGTCGCAGCGCTGGGGGGTGTGGCCATGCGGACTCCAGACATGAGAATGCCCCGGCCAACTGGCTCGGGGCGGTGGGGTGTAGGGGGAGAGGAGGGCTCAGATGACGTTGATGTCCCAGGCCTTCGCGGTGATGCCTGCGGTGGAGGCGGCCCGTCCCAGGTACAGGGACATCGGGCCGCGATGCGCGCCGTCACTGGCAACGGCCACAGCTGTGGACAGCTCGGGCACCGACAGCCGGAGCTGGGTGGGCGACACGGTCAGGCGCAGCGTGTACGCGGTGTCCGCCTTGAAGGTCCCGCCGGCCGCGACGGACGCCACCTTCGTGGACGTGCCGGTGTCGACGTCGTCCCGGTAGATCGCGAGGTTCCCGCCGCCCGTGTACTGGACCGTGTACCCGTCGTGGACGATCGCCGAGGACTTCAGCACGGCGCCCGCATCGTCGAGCCCCAAGTGCAGCCCGAACCACGGACGCGTCGAGTCGGCCGACGACAGAGAGAACCGGGCCTCGACCGTGAACGACGGCCGCGACACCGGCGACAACTCGCCAAGCAGCACGACCTGGGTGTCCCCGGTGGATGCGAAGTGCAGCACCCCACCGGCCAGAAGCAGAGGCCGCGGCGCACTGCCCGAAGGCACGTACCCGTACCCCAGGCCGGAGGCCAGGCTGTCACTGCTGCGCACGGGCGCCCGCCCGGTGACGTAGCCCGGATAGTCCGTGACAATCCCGCGGCACCCCAGCGCGACGGCGCGGTCGCGCTGCACGCGCCGGGTGATCGTGTGCGCCCACACCCCCAGCGGCGGGCACGCGGCCACAGCCGCCCCGAGGAGCTCATCCGCCGCGGCGATGTCCACGTCCAGGACATCCGCGCCCGCGGCCACCAGCTCGGCGAAGTCGTCGCTGGCCATCTGCGCGGCGGAGCGCCACAGATGCGCCCGGCACCCGGCCGCGCGGATCGCGGCGACGGTGCCCGGGTCGTTGGTGTTGACGAGGACCGAGTTCTGCAGGCCGCGGTCGCAGATCGCAGCCGCGAGCTCCGGCACCCCGGCCGACGTCTTCGCCTCCACGGTTAGCACGCGGCGGCCGCCGAACGCATCGAGCGCCTGGTCCACCGTGGGAACCGCGAGCATCGGAGAGTTCGGCCCGAACCCCCAGGCGGCAGGGTCGGAGCGGAGCTGCACCCATTGGGCGATGTTGTAGTCGCTGACCAGGCCGACGCCGAAGGTCGTACGGTCCACGGTCGCGTCGTGCATCAGCACCGGTGTGCCGTCGCCAAGGACCTGCGTGTCCAGGTCCAGGACCTCAGCCCACCGGGCCCCCGCCCGCAGCGCCTCGAGGGTGTTCTCAGGGACTTCGCCGGCGCCACCGCGGTGCGCGGAGTAGAGCACGGCGGGCAGGCCATCGAAGGTGACCACGTTTCCTCCGATCAGGTTGCGGACTCGTAGGTGAAGCACAGCCGTACCTGGGCGCCCGAGGCGAGGGTCTCGGGCGAACTGGGCGTCATGAAGTTCGTTCGGGTGTCGGTCGCGGATACCGGGAGGAACGCACTGCAGTTGGCTGCGTTCGGGCTGATGACGATGGCGCCGTTCCAGCGGGCCGTGCCGAGCAGCTGGGCTGTACCCACGACGGAGATGCCGGCGTTGGCGGCCGTGAACGGCAAGCTCCAGTTGTAGTTTCCGGAGCCGTACGTGGTGGTTGACCCGGTCACCATGTTGATCTCGCACAGCACGGTCCGGCCGTACTTGATGTAGCGGCCGGAGAGTGTTCCGTTCTGGATGTTCGGTGCGGTGCCGCTCGATGTCCACGTCGGTACGTAGGCGGTCCAAGCGGCGAACATGCTGTTGAACTGGTCGCGGATCTCCTGGTTCATGATCGCGGCGGAGACCACCTCGCCAACGACCCAGGTTCTCGGCGTGAACGTCATGCCGGCTCATCCTCCGGTCCCGGCTCGGGTCCAGGGTCCGGCGGCCGGTTCGGGTTGGTCGGGTCGTCGTCGTTCCACCAGTTCCGCAGGCCGGGCTTGAGCCCCATGAGGCTGGCCTCGACGGCGGCCGGGTCGGCCGGGAAGACGACCAGGCACCATCCCCACTGGCATTCGGTGCAGGCGTACCGAGGATCGGCAGGGCTCACGACTGCGGCTGACCCGCACGACGAGCAGTCGGCGATCCACCGGTTCTGGTTGATGCGGGCGAAGTAGACGTCGTCGACGTTCTCGGTGGGCAGGACCAAGCGCCGGCCTGTCCGGTACTCCATCCACCGCCAGACCAGCTCGGCGGCCGGCACACCGGCCCAGGCGTCGTCGGGTTCCCGGGGCGGCGGCAGGTAGAACGTCTCCGCGCGCTGCACGGCGATCGGCATGCGGGGCTCCTAGTAGGCGAGGCGGGTGGTGGAATCGAGGACGCCGTAGACCGAGTCGCCCAGCACCCACACCGAGTCGGTGACCGACGCCGAGGTATGGAACTGGATGACGTGCGACCGCTCTTTGAGCGTCTCGGTGTAGCCCTCGATGGTGCAGCGCACGGACGACGTCGGGGCCTGCGAGGGCATGTTGAGGACGGTGAAGAAGCCGCTGATTTCAGCGGCGAGGATGCTCAGGTAGGCGGCCAGCGTGTACGCCTCGATGACCACCTCGCGCATCTCCGGCTGCGGGTTCGCATACCGGGAGACCAGCCAGTACAGGGCGTCCAGCACGCTGTTGTCGTTGGTCTTGAGCAGGCTGATCTCGCCGCCCTGCGCCGGGTACTCCCCGAACGCCAGGATGCTCGAGGGCGCCGTGACCTTCTGTACGGCACCGCCCGGTCGGCCGCCCTCCGCCGAGTTGGCCAGCTTCTGATCATCGTCGGCGTAGCCGGTGCCGGGCTCCAGATCGGCGTAGTCGATCTGGAACGCCTCGGTGGACGGGTCAGGGTTGTAGCGGACGTCGCGGGACTGGTAGACGAGCCCGTAGGAGTCGCGCGCGGCATAGAGCTTGCCGGACTCGGTGGACTCGACCTCCCGCATGCGGGCCACGACGCCGCTGCCGCCGGGACCCTGTGAGGCGATGGCGTCGTGTGTGCTGCCCACGATCGTCACCGACGGGATGCTCGCGTATCGGGCGAGGCGCTGGATCCGTAGATTCGCTGCCTCACCGGAGAACCCGGATGTTGCCGCCTGGTAGTGCGCCGGCGAGACGGTGGCGCCGATGTTCCCGTTGACCGAGGTCACCGACACGTGCGCGATCTGTCCGGCAAACAGGCGGGCGCCGCGGTAGCCGCCGATGTGCATGGTGCGCAGGCCGGTCATGTCGACGACGCTGTTGGTGAAGCTCGAGGCCACACCGTCCACATAGAGCTGCTTGGTGGGGTAGCCGTCGTGAACAACGTGGTGCCAGTTCCCGTCCGTGAGGCTGGCCCCGCCCGAGGTGTACACGGTGAGGGTGCCACCGCCGTCTGTGTGCTCGATCGTCAGGACGCCGCTGGCGTTGAGGGCGTACACGATCTGGTGATCGAGGCCGCTGTCGAACATGCCGAGGATCGCGCGGCTGACCGTGGTCGTCTTGATCCAGAACTCGACGGTCTGCCAGTACGTGGTGGAGTCGGCCGCGAACTGTGCGCCCAGGTCGCCCGTCAAGTATTTGCCTGCGCTGGCGCTGGCGGGCGTGAAGGTGGCGCATGTATCGCCGGTGTCGGCGAGCCCGTCCGTGCCGAAGTCGAGCGTCCCGCCGGTGCTGACCTGGGTGACGGCGAGCGCGCCGCTGCCGCGCCCAGACAGGTCGCCGGCCGCCAGCGATCCGGAGGGTTCGGTGAGCGGGTAGTACGCCGAGACGAAGTCGAAGACGCCGGCGACGTCCTGGTGCACGATCTCCTCGGCCAGCATGCTTTTCAGGTCCGGCAGGCGGTTGAGCCTCTTGAACAGATCAGTGCACGAGATCTGCACCGTGGAGACCAGGCCCTGCCATTCGATGGGGAACTCGTTGACCATGCCGTAGAAGCGGGGCCGGACGTCGGCGCCGACCAGGTCCCACTCGATGTAGTCCGCGGTGCCACCGGTACGGGTGGCGGCGAACTCGACGGCGACGGTCTGGCTCGTCACCCAGGCCGGGGCGGCCAGCGAGCGCCGCACGGTCCAGCTGGCACCGTCACCGCTGCTCTCCCAGTACACGGTGCCGCTGGCTTCCCGGACCCGCAGCCACACGTGGTCGATCGCGGAGTAGGCCATCGACACGGCCGAGCCGTCGGAGAAGCCGGTCTGGTTCTGGCAGGACAGGAGCCCGGAGACGGCGTTGTACGACCAGCCGATCCGGGTACCGGACGTGGTCGAGTTGACCCACATCGACGCCGAGCTACTGCTACTGCCGTTCGCGGCCGGCAGGGTGACGAGCTTCGCCGTCAGCTTCGATCCGGTGACCGTCCACTCGCGGGCCGACTGGTAGCCGGCCGTGGTGCCGACGGGGACCGGGACCCGCATCCGGCCGCCGGTCTCGGAGGCCCCGCCGTAGTTGTTGGGCCACAGCGTGGTGTTCACGCTGTTGTCGTCGAAATCGTCACCCAGCGAGGCGAGCGGGTAGGGCGCCGATCCGGACCGTGTCGGTGTCACGGCCTGAGCGATCCGGATCGGCGCATTGCGCCGCACGTACGGGTAGTAGGGACTGGAGCTGTTGCCGGGGGTGAACCTGCCGTCCTGGTTGTCCAGGGTCAGGGTCGCCGTGCCGGGCTGCGTCTCCGACCGTTCGTCCGCCGCACCCCGGGAGATGACGACGCCCTGGACGATGCCGTCGACGTACGGGCTGATGTCCGTCCAGGTGATGGTGGCCGGCAGTTGCACCAGGCCACCCCAGCCCACCTCTACGAGCAGGGCCATCCGTTCACCCCCCGAGGTTCAGGCGCACGGTCGCGCCCTGCGCGCGTCCGAACTGGAGCAGGATCCGCTGCACTTCGCGGCCGACAGCGACTGGGTCCATCGCCTGCTCGATGACGAAGCTGATGTTGTAGACGAGGCCGCCGGAGCCAGCTGCAGCGGCCTTGCCCGCCGGAACGGTGGCGCGGCCCGCCATCCGCCCGGCCACCACGTTCATGGCGCGGTCGATGTGGGGCAGGCCGGCGAGAACACCGACCGCGATCCCGCGGGCCGTGTTGATTCCGTCGGGCTTCATCTTCGTGGCCGGCGACTTGATGCCGAGGGCTTCACGCAGCGCGTGCTGCATCGCCTTGGCAATCCTGATCATGGTCTTCTGGAGTTCCTTCTCCTGGGACTCCAGCCCCTTCAGGAACCCCTTCGACGCGTTCTTGCCCGAGTCGTACAGGCGGTCGGCGCCGAGCTTGCCGAGCTTCGTCGTCGACTTGTCCAGCTGCCCCTGCATGGAGTTGATGGACTTGAAGGTGTTCTTGTCCGCACCGACCAGCGCCGAGGCGTAGGCGTACCCGGCCTCCGGGCCCATTTGGAGAATCTGCCGCAGCAGGCTCTTGCTCAGGCCCTTCTTGCCGAGGATGTCGATGTACCGGGTGAACTGCTTGAGCTGCGACAGCTTGCCCGCCAGTCCGGCCTTGATACCGCCCGCGGTGACCTTGTCCGGCTCCATGCCCAAGCTGGACAGACCGGCGCCCTCGCGTGCGTTCTTCGTGATGTCCGAGGCGAACGCCTTCGCTTCGGCGATCTTCTTCTGAAGGGCGTCCCGCTTCTTCGCCGCCGACAGGAGCTTGGCCGTCTCCCGGTTGACCATGGCTACCAGGCGGTTGTCCTTGGTGCCGGAGAACGCTTTCCAGATGTCCATGGCCAGGTCCTTGGACGTGGACTTGATCTTGGCCTGTGAGCCGGTGAGCCCGAGGATCATGCCCTTGCCGACGTCGGCCATGAGGGCCTTCGTCTTCTTCGACGGTGACCGGATCTCCAGCTCGTCACGGATGCCCGTCTCCACAGCGGATGCCATGGCCCGGGCTGCGTCACCGACGGTGCCCTTGCTGCCGATGAGTCCCTGAGCCAGACCCCGTCCCGCCTGGGTGCCCGCACCTGAGGTGCCGCCGCCGGCCAGACCGCGGCCAGCTAGGAACTGCTCCAGACGTCCGTCATTGAGCGCAGTGAGCAGGGGGATCCCGTACTTGCTGACGGACGCCGACTTGACGACGAACTCGGTGTTCGACACGCCTGCCATCGCACCCGATGCGAACATCGCGAGGATGCTGTCCGACGTGCCGCTGCCGGGGCCGGAGATGAGACCGCCGTTGGGGAAGAACTGCAGCGGCCCGCCGCCCGCGTACCCGCGGACCGGGCCACCCCGGGCGAGGTCCGGACGGTGAGCTGCCGCCACCGTCTGACCCGGGCGGCCGCTTGTCGTGAAGTACGTGGCCCGGACCGTCGTGATGGTGATCGTCTTGTTCTTGAGCCCGTCACGCGCCGACTTCACCGCGCCGATCCCCGCCAGGGCACTGCCCGTGATGGCGGTGATTTTCACCGACCCGTCCGGCAGGCGCTTGACCTTGTACCCGAACTGCGAGAGCAGGGCCTCGGCCGACGAGCTGAGCGTCTTGAGGGTGACAGACTTCGAGCCGGGCGCCTTCTGCATCTTGGCGACGAACGTGTCGAGATCGCGGGCAGCGTCCTCGCTGCTCATCTTCACCCGGGCCGTCTTGTCCGGGATATCCCCGATCTGTTTCGCGAGAGCCTGTGCCTCCTTCCGGTTGAGGCCCATCGCCATCGCCGACCTGATGAACTCCTTGCGGCCCCGCTCGTAGATACCGATGGCACCGTCCCACGACCCGGTGGCCTCATAGTTCGCGAGAGCGGCGTCCTTCGTCTTCGCGGCCAGATCGTTCAGCGCCGTTGCCGCAGCCTGGGCCTTGGGCGAGTTGGTGTCCAACTGCCCGTTGACCATGCGCAGCGAGTCGTGGTTCTCCTTCGCGGACTTCGCGGCCGCGTCGATCGCCGCATCGAATCCGATCTGCCCGCCGAGCGCACTGCGGTTCGCATCGTTCAGCGCCTCGATGCTCTGCCGCAGCCCGTCCGCGCTCTGCTTCTGAGCAGCGAGCGCGGCCTGCGTCTTCTGCGCCTGAGCGCCGAACAGGCCCTGCGCCTGCGCGGCGAGTTCCTGCGCGAACCGCTGGTCGGCCAGGGCCTTGTTGTACTCGTCCATCTGGGCGCGGAACTTGGACGCGTCGTGCCCGCCCTTGGCGTACTTGGCCGCCAGGTTGTCCAGTGCCGCGGCCGCCAGGTCGGCGTTGCCGCCCTTGACGAGCTTGACGAGCGAGTCATCGATCGCGTCCAGCTTCTCCTGGGCGTCGGTGCTCGCGGTGGAGTTGACCTGTCCGGCGGTGAAGATCTTCACGAAGCCGTTCTGGATCTGGTCCACCAGGGACGGGTCGGTGATGTTGCGCACCGAGTCGTACAGCCCGGACATGTTCTCGCCGAACACCCGGGACGCCTCGCCCGTCGACTTCCCGGTCTGGGTCAGCTTGACCAGGCTCGCCGACAGCTTGTCGACGTCCGGCGGCGCGGCCTTGCCCAGCTTGGCCAGCTTGGTGATGGCCACCACCGCGAGACCGATCCCGACCGCGGCGAGGTTCAGCTTCGCCCCGGTGGAAAGGGTGCCCAGCGCCAGACGCAGCGATCCCATCGTCGTGGCCGAACCGAGGGCTGCCGTGCCCATGCCGCGGATCGCCGTCGACGCAGTGAGGAAGCCGCCGGCCAGGAGCTGGATCCCGGAGCCTGCCAGGCGCACCGCACGGATCGCGACCGCGGTCTGCATCAGCACGGTGACGAACCCGGGCGGCAGCGAGGCGACCACGGCCGCCGCCGAGTTCGCCAGCTGCAGCAGCCCCACACCCACGCCGGAAGCGGCCTGCAGCAGGTTCAGGGCTGCCGCGCCCACGTTCTTCAACGTCTCCGCCAGCAGCGGGCCCTGCGCCCGCGCGTAGTTCATGAACTCCGACAGGCTGCCGCCGACCTTGCCGGTGTCGAGCGTGCGCATGAAGCTGATCAGGCCATCGTTCGCCCGCCGCATGGAGTCGGTCGCGAACTTCGCGAACGTCGTCGACAGCTTGTCGAAGCCGGTGGTGTTGACCCCGCCGGCCACCGTGGTCATGAACCGGTCCAGCTCCGATGCCGCGCCCTTGACCAGGGGTGTCAGCTTCGGCAGCATCGCCGACGTGATGGCCAGGCCGTGGGTGAACACCGGCATGGTGTCCTTGGCCAGCCCATCCGACCAGGCCGTGTACTGCTTCTTCAGCGTCGACAGACCAGCCGCCGCCTCGCGGGTCGCGGACGGCATCTGCTTGACCTGCTGCTGAAACTCCCGCTGAGCAGCCAGCGCCTCCTTCGACGTGGCACCCGACTTGCGGGACGCTTCCTCATATTTCGCCTGCGCCTTGCTCGCATCCGACAGTGCGCCGATCTGCGGGATGACGGCCGCACCGAACGCGGCCACTGCGACAGCCGCGGCGCCGGCCTGCGCGGCGAGCGGGGCCAGCGCGGCAGCCGCGGGGATCGCCGCCCCGACCAGAGCGAGCTTCTTCTCCAGATCGCCCGCCGAGTCGCCCGCCTTGTCCAGGACCCGGGACAGACGGTCGCGGCCCTCCAGCGTGAACGTGAGACGCGTACCGGACATCACTCACCCCCAGAGGCTTGGGCCTGCGCGGCCACGTGTCGGTCGACCCAGACCACGGCCTGGAGAAATCGAGCAAGCGGCAGCGCCTCGAGCTCGGCAGGGCCGATGTGCAGGAGATGGGCGATCAGAGGCCAGTAGTCGTCGAGGAGGTCTCCGATGCGGCGTCCGGCGAGAGGACCGGCTCCGGTGCCGACGGGGTGGCGGTGGCCGGGGCTTTTGGGGCCAGCTCCTGGAAAGCCCGGTCGACGTCGGCCTCGTCGTGCGCCATGTTCCGCATGTGACGGGTCATCTGCTCGACGACCTCGTCCGTGGCCTCAGGGTTCTTCTTCAACGACTCGACCATGTCGCGGATCTCCGGATACTCCAGCCGGGCCTTCGTGCGCCGCTTCCATCCGGGCAGGTCGAACTCGGAGAACCGCAGCGTGGGCTGCAGGCGCTTGCGGAACACCCACAACACGGCCCGCATCGCGGTCGGCTGCTGCAGGCGCAGCGCGCCGTCGACGTCGTCCCAGTCCAGGCCCGTCGCGGACTCGATAACCGAGGCCTCGATCGCGGACAGGTCATCTGTGGAGACCTCTTCGAGAGTGCCGTCGTCGAGGCGGTAGGAAACGATCACAGGTTGCTCCTGGCTATTCGAGACGACGGCGGACGTCGTCGAGGACACGGGCGGCCTCGCGCTCCATGCGCGGGCGGCCCTTACGGACGGTGTTGTCCCACCACAACGGGGTCGCGTTCTGCTGCACCCAGCGCTTGCGGTTGTTGAACACGGGGTGCCTGATGCGGCCTTCGTTGATCCGGTTGACCAGGCCCATCGGGATGTCGGAGGGCAGGCGCCCTTTGTCGAGCCACACGCGGGCGCCGGGGTTGCCCGCGGTCCGCACGGAGATCCGAATGGCCTCGGCGATCGTGGCGCGCAGTGGGCGGGTTGTCGGGGACGGTCCGCCCGGCCGGCCGCGGCGCCCCTGCGAGCTGATGTCCAGCCCGCTGATCGCGGACTGCAGATCGTCCCGCAGGGGCTCGGCCGCGTGCCGCAGGCGGCGCTGCATGCTGGCGCGGATGTTCTCGTGACCGGCAGCCCGCAGTCGGCGCTGCAGTTCGAGCAGGCTGCCGGTGTTCGTGATGCGGATGTCGGAGACCACGAGGTCACCTCACAGAGTGACGTCCGTAGACATGTACTCGATCTTCACCGGGTTCGTGCCGTCGTACAGCGAGGTGAAGTTGAAGCTCGGCTTCACGACGTCGAATCCGTCGACGACCGGGGGGCCCTCGTCGAAGCGGACCGCGGGCAGCGTGATGCGGAAGGTTTCCGCGTAGGTCGACGCGATGATCGGGCCGATGAACTCCCACACCAGGGAGGTCGCGCCGTCGCTGGTGTGCAGGTCGTCGAGGATCGTGTCGATGTAGTCCCCCTCGATCGTCCCGGTGATCTTCACCTGGTCGTTCGAGATGGGTTCCTTCTTCAGCCCGGCCTGGCCCGCGTAGAAGCGTTCCGTCGCCTGCGGACGCTCGATCTTCACGGACATCTTGCGGACGCCGTCTCGTGCCGTCTCCGACGCGTACGTGCCGGTCTTGACGGCCATCTGCGCGAAGTGGAAGGGCGACATGTTCGGGTAGCTCGCGCTCGCCAGTGTCTGTGCCTCGTCGCACGACTTGCCGTCGAACTCGAAGCTGCCGGTGAGCATGCCACCCACCTCGCACGAGAATTCCGCGCTGGTGACCTTGCAGCCCAAGAAAGTTTTGTCCGTGACCACGCCCGTGGTCAGCGGTACGCCCTTCTGGATCGTCAGGCTCTTGCCGAACGTGTCCGCGAGGATGTGAGTCTGCAGGTAGGCGGTCGTCGCGACCTGCTGCACCGGCGTGACCGTCGTACCCATCAACGCCTGAAGCAGGCCGCCCATGGACTTGTTGACGATCTCCAGGTCGATGGATCCCTGGACCTCCTGGCGGGTGAGCACCCGCCGCGCCGAGAGAGGGAGCAGCCGGCCGGCTGCGATACCCGCGGACTGCGCTGTCGTCTTCTTGAGAGCGAGGCTCTCCTTCGTGAACTCCACAAATTTCGCCGGAGCGACGAAGGTCCCGTAGGACGACTCCGGCGAGTAGCCGATCTGGGCGCCAAGGCCCGAACCGATCGCCATCAGAGATCAGCTCCCTTCGCGGCACGGTCACGGGCCGCCTTCTTCTCCGCGGCCGCGGCCTTGAGGCCGGGCTCCTCGACGGACTCCCAGTTGGTGGTCTGGCAGACGTAGCCCTCGAACCGCTCGTCGGGGACCTCGACAACCTGGTCCGGCTCGACGAGCAGGTCGCCGAGCTCGGGCACGGTCACCGGCTCCGGGCCCAGGTAGCGCACACGCGCCATGGCAGTACTCCAGTCTTGAGTGGGGTGGATCAGATACGGGCCCGGCAGGACACCGCGAAGATGACACCGACGGTCGCGCCCTCGGCCGTGTCCTGCAGGACGTTGCCCGTGGTCAACTCCGCCCACAGCACGGAGCCGTTCAGGGTCGGAGCCTCAGGTGCCGCATCGCTCGCGCGGAGCGCCTGCTCGACCTCGCCGACCAGGTCGAACGCATCGTTACGGCGGAAAGACATGTCCTTGTCGCCGCCCCGCGATTCGGCATAGCAGCTGATCGAGAACACTTCGTCGCGGGTTCGGGCACCCGCGGCGTTGAACTGCTGCTGGACCTCGACCGCCTGATCGGCGCCCGGTGACCAGCCGACATGGATCCGGCGCCGCTGGGTCAGGTTCACCGCTGTCTCACCATCGACAACGGCGACGTCCGCGAGCGCGGGCCGGGCCCGAAGGATCGCCAGCAGTGCGTCCATCGCCGCCGGCACTCGGGAGGTCTGCACTACGCCACCCCCGCAGGAACCTTGTAGGGCTCGAGCAGCTGCAGCACCCGGTTCGGGATCGCGTAGCCCCAACCGGGCACGGCCTCCGTGACGTTGAAGTCGTCGCCGCCCCCGATCCCGGACAGGCCGCGCGACGCCCCGTATTGGGTGCGCCACAGGTGCTGCAGCAGGATCCGCGCGGCGAGGTTGATCGTGGGCGGCACAGCGCCGCGCCCCGCCTCGTACACGGCCCGCCATGGGCCGCCGGTGAACACGGCGCCGTCCAGGCGCCGTACGACGCCGCTGTCTCCGTCGAGGAACACCTCACCCACCGAGACGGCCAGGCCGGCCGTCATAAGCGGGGTGAGCGAGGTCAGCGACACCGCCGGCGCCTGCGTGAGCACGAGGGCCGCCCGCCCGTCCACGACCTCGCTCACGGTGCGGATCTCGACCGGGCCCACGTGCCGTTCGATCGTCGCGGTCAGCGCATCCACGTACACCTGCAGCTCGGCGTCCTGCCCCGTACCGTCGATGTCCAGCTGCGCCTTCGCCTCGGCCAGCGTCAGCAGCGCCATGCGGACCGCCTCACTTACCGCGGGCGCGGCCCGCTGTGCTGCGCGGCTTCGACTCGACCGCACGCTCCACCGGCGCGCTCGGCATGCGCTCCTCACCGGACTCCGAAGATTCCTCACCGGACTCCGAGGATTCCTCGCCATCCTCGGCGCTCTCCTGGTCGTGGTCGTCGTCGAGCAGGTTGAGCTGTTCCTCGACCTGCGCGGCGCGGTCGTCCAGGCCGCGCGTCTTGTAGCCGTCGCGCTCCCGCTCCAGCGAGGCCCGCAGCGCCTTCCGCTGCGAGGCGGCGGCCTCCGCCTCGACCCGCTCGTCTTCGCTCTGCATGGGGTGAACTCCCTTCACGGTGAAGCCCCGGCACCAGGTCGGTGCCGGGGCCAGGGGCGAACTAGAAGACCGGGGCGATGAGGCCGGTGCCGGAGACGATCGAGATCGACTTCGGGTAGCGCTCGGAGTGCAGGGCCGCGTAGTTGTAGAACCGCAGCAGCACGGACAGCTGGTCGGCCTTCGTCTCGCGGAAGGTCTCCGCGCGCGGGGTGCCCTCGAAGAGGATCACGTCGGTGGAGCGGATCGGGATGATCCGGTCCTCGTTGGTGCCAGCGCCGAGGTTGGTCGGGATGTTTGGGTCGACGTACACGGGCAGGCCCTGCAGCGTCCCCACGAACCCCTCGGACACGACGTCGCTCATAGAGGCCAGGACGTTGGCGGGCATGTTCGCCACCGGGACGACCAGCGGCCGGCCCTGGGTGTCCAGGGACACCGTGTACCAGGCCCACCGGCGCGGGTGCATGAAGATCTTGTCCGGCGGCAGCAGCCGCCCGGTGTGGATCTGCTGGATGCCGTCGCCGACCTTCGAGTACGCCTCGCCCACGGTCGGCGTGGCGTCCGTGTACGTGATGGCGTTCGCGCCGGTCACGTTCAGCAGGCCGCGCTTGTTCGCCGCGTTGTTGCTGATGCAGAACACGTCGAGCTTCGTCGCGTAGTCCGCGGCCAGGTCCGCGAGCAGGATCTGGTCCATGTTGATCGGCGACTGGTCGATCAGCTGCTGCGGCACCACCTGCTGGCCCGCGATCGTCGCGACGGACGCGGAGACCGAACCGGTCGTCGCGTCCGTGTTCTGCACCGCGGTGTTCTGCGACGCCTGCTCCGCCGTGGCGGTGCCGGTCACCACCTTCGGCAGGCTGATCGTGTCGGTGCCCGGCGGCAGCGGCTGGTGCGCGATCTGGTCAGCGACGACACGGCCCGCGCGGGCGAGGGCCACGTAGTCGTCGATCATCCACAGCGGCGGCACGAACTCGCCGGCCGATCCGTCCGTGGTGGTGATGGCGCGCTTCTCCAGGCCGGCCGCGACCTCCTGGTCGTTGCGCTGCAGGCGCTCGAGCGCGCCCCTGTCGCCGACGTGCTGCGAGCGGTACAGGTCGCGGAAGTAGGAGGCCTTGCCGCCCTTGCGGTAGGTCTCCGGCTCGGACACGACCTTGACCCCGGTGGGCTGCGGGCCCTCCGGGGAGAACTTCCCGCGCAGCTCGTCCGCCTTCGCAGCGCGCTTCTCCTCATCCTCGAGGTCCGCGATCCGCTGCTCGATGGCCGCCATGTCGGCGTCCACCTTCTTGATGCCGTCCCGCTTCTCGGCGAACGTCTTGTCCTCGTCGTCAGTGAGGCCGCGCTTCTCGTCCGTCGGCGCCTTCAGCACGGCGTCGAGTTCGGTCTTCAGCGCGGCCCGCTGCTCGAGCAGGTCCTGCAGCTGCTTACGCAGGAATGCGAGCATGGCTCACTCCTTCAGTGATCGGTGATCGATGGGGTCGCGCCTGCTGGCCGTACGGGTGGTGGCCCAGGTGGTGGCGCCTGCGGGCATGCCGCAGAGCGCTCCGGCGTGGGCTCCGGCGCGTCGGGTGGTGCAGGCGGGGTGCGGCTACAGGGCGAGGGCCTCGGCCTGAGCCAGGTACAACGAGAGGGGATGCCCGGCCGGAACCCGCTCGGGCTCCACGACCGGAGCGGCGAAACGGCGCTGCAGGCGCTCCATGAGCGCGCGGGCGTCGTCCTCGCCGATCTGGTCGAAGTCCGCGGCCCGCATCGCAGGTGCGACGCTCGTGGCCGGGTTGGCACCGAAGTTCACCACGGACACGTCGCCGCGGTGCAGGTCGACCTCGAGGATGTCGCGCTGATCGTAGTCCGGGGACCACATCTGGCGGGTGACACGGAACGCGAACGACATCTCGTCCACGCTCTTCTCCTCGAGCGCGGCAAGCATGTCGCCCACGTCCGAGCGCTTCGTGGAGACGTCGGCCTCCATGTGCAGGCCGGTCGTGTCCTCCGACAGGCGAAGCGTTCCAGCCTTCGTGTACGCCATCGCCAGCCCGGCGTGGTTCAGCAGGAGCTGCACCTGAGGGTTCTCGCCGAGCGTCTTCGCGAACGCCCCGGCTCGAACGACCTCGGAGTACGGGCCCAGCCAGTCCCACATCTCGAACGGCTGCTCCGTCACCGAGGCGTACCCCTCGATCGTCGACACGGACGGCGTGTCCTTCTTCGCCCGCACCTCGAGCTGGACGGGGAACGCGCGGCGCACGACCCCCGTGACAGAGGCGCGTTCGGACTTGTCGCTCATGACTGACCTCCTGTCGGGTCGTGGTTGGCCGGGGCATCCGTGCTGGGCTTGTCGCCCCACGGGACCGGGCCTTCGTCCTCGAGGTCACGGACCTCGTTGATGACCTTGAACTGGTTGCGCAGCGCGATGGCGTGCGCCTTGTACCGGGTGAGCAGGTCCGTGCGGACCAGGGCGCCCCGGTTGAACTTGACGGTCTCGCCCGCCGGCAGCAGCCCAGTGAGGGCGCGCTCGACGCGCACCAGCCACGGGTCGACCGCGTAGGTGAGCAGGTCCAGGGAGCGCTGCTCGATGTTCGAGTACGTCAGGCTGCCGCCCGTCTCGTACCCGTAGATCTCCGCGAACCCGGGCCCGAAGATCCGGCAGCACTCAGCGCTGGTGTAACCGTTCGTCTCGAGGAACTGGGACTCGTTGGGGGCGATCTGGATGCTCGTGTACTTCCAGCCCGCGCCCAGGACCAGCGGCTCACGGCGCCCGTAGATCGCCGCGAGGAACCGCTGCTTCGCGGTGGCCGCCTGCTTCTGGTCCAGGTTGCTTTCACTCGTCAGCAGCGCCGAGGGGTGCCCGCCGTCCTGGAACCACTGCGCCCCGAACCGCATCGCCGAAATGCCCGTCCCGATCGTCAACGCCTGCAGCTCGATCGGCGACAGACCCAGCAGCCGTCCGGGGACCGGGTGGACCCGCCGGTGCCACATGTCATCGGCCGGCACGTCCTCGCCGTTGACCCGCCACTGCGGCACACCCTTGACCAGGGAGACGCCGACCAGGTCGGGATGCTGCAGCGCGATCTGCGTCGGCGTGCCCCGCAGCCGGTCCCGCTCCGCGGCGAACCCGTACACGTTGCCGCGCAGCATCGCCGAGTACACGTACTGCGACGTCCAGTCCGGCAGCCCGTGCCCATCCCCGCCAGGGTCGGCCAGCCACGACGGCAGCGGCGCCACCTCCCGCGGCCGCGGGAAGTACTGCAGCGGCATCGTCTCCGCGATCGTCGCGACCAGATTCACGCACGACCACACCGCGATCTTCTGCAGCGACGACTCAGTCCGCGACAGGTCCACCCGCGCGTACCCGGCCGACTGCGCCGAGTTCGGCGGGATCGGCGGCTCGGTGAACGGCGTCGGCCGGCCCCGCAGTTCACGGCGCCCCAGAAGGAAACTCACGACTGCCCCCGTCCGCTACTGATGCGGTCCGCGACCAGGTCGGCAAGAACCAGCACACCGGCCGTCATGAACCCGGCAGGTGGCCACGCCAGCCACGCCCCGTACGCCACCAGGCCAAGGCCGGCCAGGCCGGGGAGGGCCCTCCATGCCGCTCCCACGGCCAGGCCGGCCACGCCTGCCAGGCCCACCCACAAAGCCTGCAAGCGCCCCATGTTGGTCTCTCCGTTCACCAGATGTTGTCCAGCGGATCCGACGTCTCCTCGACGTCCACGGTCAGCCCCCACTTGGCCTCGGTCGCAGCCACCAGCGGACTGATGTCCACACCGACCGTGCGCCGCGCCCACGCCCACGCATCGCCCAAGTCCCGCTTCTGCGCGCCTGCCAGAGCCGACGCCATCGGCGCCTCGTCGAAGTGCGTCAGCGACTGGTCGGTCACCGCGTCGTAGAACTGCCCGCACGCCGCCGCCATCTCCCGCGCCTTCGGCTTGACGACCTCCACGCCCAGGCCGTCGTCCTCGTCCTCGAGCTCGGGGATCAGCGACGCCGCCGCAGACGCCGGGTCGATCACCCAGGCGCGCGGATTCCACTTCGCATGCAGTTCCTTGGCCCGCCCCACGATCCAGCCCGTACCGGGCCGGTGGTCGACCACCACCACGTGCACACCGCCCCGCCAGCGCAGCGCCGCACAGATCGCCGCGTGCGACCGCTCCGGCGTCATGTCGATCGCCAGCGCCACCGGCGACGTCGCCCGCGCCGCCGCGATCTCCTCGACGTTCCCGACCGACAGCGCCCGCCACGCCTCCTCGGCAATGACCTGCCAGGTGTCCGCCTCGTCCGACGGGTACAGGCCCACCCCGAGCCGCTCCCGCTCGAACACGCCGCCAGTGCCCAGCGAGGCGCGCTCGTTGCGCACGAACTCCGTGCTGATCAGGTGCCCGAGCGACGGGTTCGCCCGCGCCCACGCGACCGGGTCAGCGGAGTCGTCGTGCTCGGCGCAGCCCTGCGCGCACTCGTCGAGGTGCGGGTCGACCGACCACTCGAAGTACGCCATCGACGGGTCGGGCTGCCCCGACTCGACAGCGGCCTGCGCGCGGCGCCGCAGCCGCGCCAGCTGCACCGACTGTGCTCCGATGCCTGCGCTGCCCAGATACCACAGCTGCGGGTTGGGGATCGCGGACATGGTCGGCATCAGCGCGCCCATGGCCTCGTCACCGAGGATCATCGCCTCGTCCATCATGTTGCAGTCGCCGGTGAAGCCACGGCCCGAGCCGCCGGAGCGGGCCAGGAACTGCAGCGTCTGCCCGGTGACCAGCGTGATCGACGTCTCGTTCGTATTGTTACGCACCCGCAGCACACGTTTGCGCAGGTCAGGGCACCCAAGGATCAGCGCTTCGATACGCTGGAACGCGACCTTCGACGTCTTGAACTCGTGCGCGCTGTGGATGATCAGCTGCTCATCGAGGAGGAACAGGCCCGCGAGCTCGCGCGCCTCGATGATCGCGCCCTTCCCATTCTGGCGAGGGACGTTGACGCAGACCTCGAACGCGGCCCAGGACCCGTCGTCCCGCTCGCGCAGGCCGACGTCGAGGACGTGCTGCTGCCAGGTGAACAGATCGAGCCCGGCCATCGCCGCCAGTTCGACCGCCTCCTGTCCGGCCGAGGAGAGGAACGCGGCGGGGGCGGTGGACAGTCGTGGCGTCTGCAGGCCCGTCATGAGGTCAGGCGGAGCGAGCACGTCGGGTCCTCCGCTTCTTCGTCAGCTCATCGAGCCGGTCGTCCACGCCCGCGATCGGCGCGAGCTTGCGCAGGGACTCGAGACAAGTCCGCAGCTCGCGCGCCGCGTTCGCCTTGGCGGTCGCACCTTCGTGCCCGTCCAGCGACGCGGCGATGGTGAGGGCGAGCTGGGCCAGGCCGGGCGCGATGTCGCCGACACGGAGGTGTTCGATCTCCGCCTGGGTGGCCTCGACGTTGGTGGTCATGATCACCCCCGACGTGACACAGCGTTACATCACCGAGAGTGACCGCCACTAATTCACTCGAACCGAGTTCGCGTGAATAGGAGGGGGCCTCCGCTTACTAATTCACTCGAACTGAGTTCAGCGGATTAGTGAGTACGGGCCCCGTGTAAAAAACAGGGCGACAAGGGCGTTTGGGTCGCCCGACCCTGCACTCAAAAAGGGGTCGGGCCATGATCATCGACCTGCCCGCGACCATGATCACCACTCCATCGTGCGGCCCGCCCGGGCCCCCGGCTGGGTGGCCGGCCGCGACCGGTACCACCGGGTCGCGACCCGCTTCATCTCCGGGTCGCGCATGGCCTCGATGCGCTGCATCACGATCGTGCGCCCCGGGTCGACCGCGATCACCTTCGCGTCCATGCGCTTGTACCGGGCCAGCCACTTGGCGGTGGGCATGGTGTGGATCAGGTACACGTCGGTCTTGTCGCGGAGCTCGAAGGCCTCGCGCATCGCCGCGTACCGGGCGCGGTGGGCGACGCGCAGCTGCAGCGGGTCCTGGTTCCAGGATGGGGCGCCGGGTCCGGTGAGCGCGCGGGTGATGCGGTCGAGGTCGATGACGATGTCGCTGGCCTTGGCATGCGCGTCGATCCAGCTCGACTTGCCAGCGGCCGGTGGACCGGTGACCACGATGAGCACGGGGCGTCACCTCGCTGTCGGCGGCAGCTCCATCGTGAAGCGGGCCTGGTGGCTGGCGACGTGCTCGCGGACCGGGGTGAGGTCGACTGAGACCGTGACCCTGGTCGCGGTCGAGTGCGTGGCTGAGACCGGGAACTCCACCTGCTGCCCGCACACGGGGCACTGTGCGGTGCCGCCTGGGGTCTCTCTGGGCGTGCAGTCCTCGATGTGTAGGGCGATGGTCTCGGCTGCTCTGCGGTGACCGTCAGTGCCTCCGCAGGCTCGGCCGTGAGAGCCGCAGCCGTCGCAGCGCCAGGAGCGCCCGTCGTGCTCGGGGTAGGCGATGGCACGGGCCAAGGTCACCACCTCCGTGAGGCCTGGCTCAGTTGCTGAGCGGCGGGGTGTAGCGGGGCGGCTCTGTGAGGCCGGCCGCGTCGAGGGCCAGGCGCAGGACCTCGGTCATGGGGACGTCGACCAATTCGGGGGTGAGCAGGGGCGTCGGGCCTCGGCCGTACCAGGTCTCGCTCACGTCTACGCCGTCGCGCGTCTGCACACGGATGGGGTTGTGGATGGTCTCGACGTCGACCACGGTGACGTGCTGTTCGAGCACGGGGACGAGGTGGGCGCGGACGATGGCGGCGGTGGGGAAGTCGAGCTTGGTGTGGTCGATGCCCTCGCTGTCGCAGTAGTCCAACCACGCGTCGGGGGCGTCGCCGTCCCAGAATCCCCACTTGGACAGCAGGTCGGCGCTGAACAGGGTCAGGTCAGGGTGGAGCATGCGCGCCACCTTAGTGCGTGCTCGACGCGTGTGCCGGGCTGTGGGCGTCGTCGCTGGGGCGGTAGACGTCGATGCCGTCCACCCCGGTGACGAGACGCACTGTGACGTCTGGCAGGGCTTCCTCGAGACGCTCTTTGACGGCGTGCGCCTGCTGCTGGGTGACGCGCGGGGTGGAGAGCCGGACGAGGACGGTGTCGCCGGGGCGGATGACGGTGAGGTCGGCGGCGAGGCGTACGTCGATGCCGGTGGTGTCTGGCTCGCTCATGGCGATCTCCGTTGCTGCTTGGGGTGGCAGTGCCTAGGCTGGCGGGCGTCGGCCCTGCGTGATGACGGGTGTCGTAGTGCGCACACCGGCCGGGCTGCCTGGCCGGAGGAACCGTGGGTGTGAGCCCCGCGGGGGAAGCGCTGGGCCGACGTGAGTCAACGCCGCCGCGGGCACCATCGATGGCCGCAGTCGATGATGTCGGGGTCGCTGAGTGCCGCGACGAGGTCGGGGGCTGCTTCGCTGGGTGGGTAGCCGAGGGCGTGCTCGAGGTCGCGGATGCGGGGGTAGGACGGCGCGTCGTGGACTTCGCAGCGGCGGACGAGGCGGCGCAGGAGTCGTTCCATGCGCGTCCTCCAGGTGATGGGGAGCCTGAGGCGTAGGCCGGCGGCGTCGAGGAAGTCGGCGAGTTCGATGTCCGTGTCGTCGGTGTCGTCGTCCCACTGGATCAGGGGGGCGGTGGTGGGGTCCCAGGCTTCCCAGTCGGGGCTGGGGTAGGCGGTGACGCTGCCTCTGCCGCTGCGGTAGCGGAGGTAGAGGTACTGGCCGCTGGTGGTCCAGGCGTCCCACTGCGGGGGCCAGGAGCAGGTTGGCTCTACGCGGGCCAGGGCGGGCCATAGGGACACCACGGTCGTCGCCTCCTGGCGCTGCTACTTGGGGTAGTCGGGGTGGTCCTTGTACGGCTCTGCGAGGGCTTCGATGACGTAGTCGGGGACGTCGTATTCGGTGTCTTCCCAGGCGTCGAGGACGCGTTCCCGGGCCGCCGAGTCGGCCTGGACGCGGGCTGGGTCCCAGAGGGCAATGTGGCGGGCCACGTGTTCGTCGTCCGAGCCGGACGGATCCACGTGGGAGACGACGCCGTCGTCCAGGCAGTCCGCGATGTACCAGCGGGCGGTGCCGTCGCCGGTGCCGTATGGGGACGGTTCGGCGTGCCAGGTGGCTGCGTCCTGGCACCAGGCGGCTCGGTGGGCGAGGCGGGCCTCTTCCTGGTAGCGGGCGCGGAGGAAGGGGATCACGTCGGCGGTGCGGAGCATGGTCACCACCTCATGGCGGTCTGGGTGCGGGCTTTGAGGGTGGGGCGGTTGCCGCGGGCGCTGTTGCAGCGGCGGTGCGCTGAGCGGGCGTTGGCGGGGTCGAGGAGGTCTCCGCCGCGGCTGAGGGGGATGTAGTGGTCGAGGGTGAACGCGAGGGGGTGCCGGCGGCCGTCAACGGCCTCCGGGATGTTGTGGCCGCAGATCCAGCACGGGAGGCCGAGGGCCTTCTGCCAGGCGACGAGACGCCGGTAGCGGCGGCCGTTGCGCGGGTTGCTGGGCACGGTCAGCGGGCGGAATCAGGCTGGACGACGCCGGTACGGCGTACGGCCTCGCGGAGGGTGTCCACGGTCTGTGCAGCCGTGTCGCGGTCGAGGGTGCCGTGGATGTTGAAGGCGTTGTAGGTGGAGGCGGCCTGCGGCGGCGTGAGGGCGGTGGCGACGCGTGCCCACATTTCGGCGAGCTGCCGGTAGCCGTCGGACCGGGCGTGGTGCTCCTCGGCGGCCTCCTGGTGCTGGGCGAAGAGGTAGGCGGCGCCGCTGCTGTTCTCCTTCGCGTGGGTCGCGCTCTGCAGGGCGTCGTGGTGCGCGTCCTCCGCCATGGCGGCCCACTCGGCCGCGGCCTTCTGGGCTGCCTGGTGCTGCTCGGCCTGCCACTCGGCGTGCGTCTGCTGACTGTCGGACATTCGGGCTGCTCCTAGCGGCGTGTGGCCACGTGGGTGAATGGCTCGGCTACGCCGGCGCTGTGGTGGGCTGCTGCCGCGAGCGCGGCGGTGAGGCGCGTACGGGGCTTGAGGCCGAGGTGCTGGGTGGCGTGGAGGGCGCCGAGGGCGAGGTCTTGGCCGCAGCCGACGGCGGCGTAGGGGGCGATGGACTCGCCGACCTGGTAGTCGCTGTCGATGGTGAGGAGGCGTCCGTGGATGCCGACGAGGAAGGTCCCGGCCTGCTCCTGCTCGCTGTCTTTGCGGGCCCAGCCGCCGTTCTTGAGGCAGGTGCGGAGGGCGTCGACCCAGGTGGTGACCATGAAGCGGTGGAGGTCGTCGCCGTCGGGTGCGGGCGGTTGGAAGGCGTAGCGGAGGAGTTGGCCCATGCGGAAGCTGCTGGTGAAGCCCATGACGTAGGGGCCGGTGCGGAACAGCTTCGCGTCGGCGCGGACGGTGAGGGTGTAGCCGGCGACGCCGGCGGAGTCTGCGCCGAGGTGGACGCGGCCGTTGTGGGCCAGGCCGACGATGACGGTCAACGGGTGCTCCTGGCGGGTGGTCAGGCGGCGTCGGACGCGGACGGTGACGCGTCGGGGCTGTGGCTCGGGCTCGGGGAGGGCGAGGGGGCCGAGGGGGTGCTCGGGGTCGGTGTGAGCGGCGGCCTGGTCGTGGCTGGCGGCCGGGTGGTGCTCGGAGCCGGGTCGGGGTGGTCCGTGGTGCACGCGGTGAGTGTGGCGGCCAGCAGAGCGGCGGTGAGGAGTGCGGTGGGGGCGTGGCGCATGGGGGCTCCTGGGGTTGGTGGCCCGCCGCCCGGTCGCTGCGCGCAGGGACCGTGGACCCTGGAGACCTCCTCGATCTCATCGCCGGGCGGCGGTGCCTGGGCACGGCGAAGGCCCCGGAGTCAGGTCTCCGGGGCCTTCGCTGTGCGGTCTGTGGTGTCCGTCTGCGGACATGCTTGTTGTGGGCTGATCGTTACACCCGTCTGACCTGCGCGTCAAGCAGGTTGGCGTGTGGGGCGTACGGGGCCGCCGGGGCGTTGGGATCGGGCGGCGCGCTGCGCGTAGAGGGCGTCGACGTCGGTGAGCCGGAAGTGCGGGTGTCGGTCGGTGCCGCCGGCGGGGGTGAGGTGTCCGCGGTGGACGAGGATGCGGAGGTTGCCGCGGGTGATGCCGAGGAGGGTGGCGGTCTGTTCGGCGTCGAGGTGGCCGGGCGGGACGTACGGGCTCATGTGATCCATCGTGCGGCAGGCGGGGCGGGGTGCGCCAGGGGCTATGAGGTGAGGCCCCGTCCGGACTCGGTTGCGGGGCCTCTGTGCGGCGGTGGCAGCACTAGCCGTCGAGGTGTTCCACCATCTGGAGCTTGTCGAACTCGCCGTCCTTCGTCCAGCCCAGACTGTTGATCGCGGTGGCCATCTGCAGCGCGGTGTAGTCATCGTCCGACAGCGGTCCGCATGCCTCCGGCCGCTCCTCGCCGCCCTCCTTGGCCTTCGTGCCTAGCGTGTTGAACGCCCGGTCGGCCTGGCTCTGGTATCCGGACCGGACCATGCCGGCGAGCGTCTTGTCGAAGGCGTCGACCCGCTCCTTGGCCTCGCCGACGGTCGGTGTGTCCTTGGAGTCGCCTCCGGTCCGCTCGGAGAGCGCGGCGGCGCAGTCCTGTGCCTTCTCGTCTGCGGACGCCGAGCAGCCGGCGAGGGCGATGATGGCGGCGGCGAGGGCGGCAACGATCGTGGTGCGGCGCATGGGTTCCCCCGGGTGTGTTGTGTCGGTAGGGGGCATGATGCGCGGCTGTGGTGGGGCTGTGTGGCGGTGTGTCCTGGTTGTGACATACCGAGGCCCCGCCGCGGGAGGGGTCGCGGCGGGGCCGGTCTGGAGGGTGTTACGGGCCGGGGGCCGTCGTCGTTCCGTCAGGTCCAGTCGGCGGGAGCGTGCATGGCAGCTCTGGCCTCGTTGTGGGCCTTGACGCTCATCGTCTCGCGCGTGCAGGGCCGTTGTGGGGGTTCGCGGAGTCGAGCATCCATGGGGCCGGGCCGGTGCGGCTGGCCCAGGCGGCGAGCGCGTGCTGGTCGAAGAGATGGATGCCGATGGACTGGGCGTAGCCGATGGCGGGCTTTGTGAAGCGACTGGTGGTCACGACGGCTGCAACCTGGGCGCCGTGGACGGCGTAGCAGGTGCCGCCGAACTTCTGGAGGTCTGGGCTGCCGACGTTGGTGGTGGGGCCGTAGCGCTTGCACTGGATGACGATGCGGCGGCCGTCTGGGGCGATGGCGGTGACGTCGGCGCCGAGGTCGCCGGCGCCGCCGACGCGGCGGGCGTCGCGGCAGCCGTCGCGGTGGCAGAGGTAGGCGATCGCGTCCTCGAACTGCCTGGGGTCCATGACGTGGTAGCGGGCGATCTCTTGGGACTGGACGTCACGAATCTGCGCCTGCTGCGCGGCGACGGCCCGACGGGCGGCGCGGCGTCGGGCGGACAGGAGGCCTACGGCTATGAGGACGAGGGCGGTGATGGGCAGGAGGGCGGGTGTTGCAACCACCCAGCGGGCGAATGCGGTGAGCACGACGGTGACGATGACCAGGATGAAGACGATGACGATCCAGGTGTCGTCGGTCTTGCGGCGGCGCGGCATGGGGTGTCCTCGGGGCAGGGGCGTGCCGGGCCTGGCCGTGCAGTGGCGGCCGGGATCGGTGCCGGTGTGTGAGGGAATGATCTACCGGGCCCGCCGGGCGTGGACGCGGTGTATCCGTCTTGTGACGCAGTGGTGAGGGCGAGGTCAGTCCTCGACGGGCGTGCCGTCCTGTCCATGTGCCGCCCGGGCCGGCTAGTCGGGGATCGAGGTGTGGCGTCGGACGGCTTCGGCGGGGTCGTGGACGAGTCGCCCGCCCTCGCCGATGGCCTGCACACGCACCTCCTCTCGAGCCGGTGAGCTGTCCGCGTTGTTGTTGTCGTTGTTGGCTGTCTGACCTGCGGCAACAACGTCGGTCACGTCCTGTCCCGGGGCGAGGGCGGGGTGGACGGCTGCGCCGCCCTTCACGCCGGTCGAGGAGCCGCGGCCCTGCATCCGGACTGGCTCGACGGGGATGTCCCACCGGTCCAGTGCCTCGCGGACGCGTTCGGGGGTGGTGCCGATGTCGGAGGCCAGGGCGGCGATGTGGGCGTGTGGGGTGCCTACCCGGGCGAGGGCGGTGCGGAGGTCGAGCAGGTTCGGTAGCGGGGGCCCGGCGGGCGGCGGCCCGGGGGGTGGCGCCGGGTCTTCGTCTTCCGCGTCGGCCTCGGCGGGCTGCTCGGACGTCTCCTGATCGGTGGGTTGCTGGGGTTGCTGCTTGGGCTCCCACCCGTCTGCGCCGGCGCGGTAGGCGCTGACGATCCACCAGGCGGCCAGGCCCCAGCACAGGAAGGGGGCGCGGCCGGCGGCCGCACGGTGGTAGACGGCCAGGCCCACGGCCGTGGCGACTTTCCGGGCGGCGGCCGCGGCGATGACAAGCAGGGCCAGGCGCAGCAGCCAGCCGAGCCCGGTCCCCTCGTCGAGCCAGGCGCGTGCCCCGGACCAGATGCCGCGGCCGCGCCGCGCGGCCCAGGCGGCGATGGAGGTGGCGCGGCGCCCGGATCCGACAGCGATCCGGTGTACGGCGGCGCGCAGCCACTGCACGGTCGTCGGGGCGCTCACGCGAGGCCGCCGATGCTGGCGGTGCGGACGACGTCGAAGAGCTGCGCGCCGAGGTCGTTGGCGCCGCCGATGACGATCTGCGCGACCAGGGCCGCGGTGCCGGTGCCGATGCAGAGCATGACGCCGATGAACACGCCCTTCTTCCACTTGCCCTTGATCTGCTTGGCGACCTGCTTGCGGACCAGCCACAGCGTGATCGTCAGCGCGGTGACGATCACGGCCCCGTACCCGTCGAGGCGGGGCGCGGAGGCCTGGGCGAAGGTGGTGCCGCTCTGGCCGGTGAGGAGGCTCATCAGGGTGCCGCCGAGTCCGTTGCCTCCCCAGCGCAGGATGCCGCCGGCCTGGCCGAGGAGGCCGGACGGGCAGCCGACCATGAGGATCCCGAACACGATCCCGAAGGCCAGCGGGATCAGCGCCTTGGGGTCGCGGGCCGGGCCGGCGGACTCGGCCGGAGCGCCCTTGCCCTTGCCCCCTCCGCCGCCGCTCCCGCCCTTCCACCAGCGCCAGAGGTCGGCGCAGAGGAGGCCGACGGCCAGGGCGAATCCGGCGGTCGTGATGGTCCCGGTGGCGAGCTGGTTCACGGCTGTACTCCGGTGAGTGCGTAGACGAGCGTGGTGACGGGGAGGGCGAGACAGGTGCCGATGACGGCGGCCCACAGCAGGAAGCGGGCGACGGCGGCGCGGACCTTGGGCAGCCACAGCTCGCCGGAGGCTGCGGCGGCGACCCGGTAGGCGTTGTCGGCGAGGGCGATGACGATGAGCGGGCCGAGCGCCATCACCCAGGCGCCCGCGAGTGACTCCTCCTCCTGGACGGAGTCGAGGACGTGAGCCCACGGGCCGGCGAGCGAGAGGGCGAGCGTGGCCAGTCCGGCGTTGTAGCCGATCCGGATCCGCTGCCACCACCTCGGACCGGGCTCCGGATCCGGTACGGACAGCCATCCACCTGCAGGATTGGCCGGGTAGTTGTGGTGGTGGATCACGACGACCGGCGGCGGTCCGGACGATCCGGATCCGCGCCACCAGTCCGGATCCGGATCCGGACCGGGCGGTGGAGCGGGCGGTGTGACAGGGGGATGCGGGGGCGGCGGCGGAGGTTCGGCCGGTGCCGGCAGGGGCTCCCCCGCCGGGATGATCTTCGTGGGGAGGATCGGCTCGCTCATCGCGGCCACCCCGCGCACCACAGGCAGACGGCCATCGCCGACACCAGCAGCGTGGCCAGCTTCAGGCGCCCGCGGTCGTAGGCGTTCAGCGCGCCGAGCGCGGCCAGGAGGGCGAGGACGAGTGCGACCGGCGCCAGGATGATCAGGGCAAGGAGGGCGAGCCCGGCCACAGCGACGGTGACACCGGTCCCAGCCAGGACGGCAGGCAACCAGCCGCGGCGCCGGTGCACGCGCCACCCGGTGATCACCCCCGGGGCGAGCGCTGCGAGGGCGAGCGCGGCGAGCAGCATGGCGGACTCCTACGGCAGGACGGTGGCGAGCTGGTGGACGGCGGCCGCGACGATCCCTGTGGCGCCGACGGTGAGGCCTGCCGCGAGGACGACGAGGGTGGACACAGGGCGCAGGGCGGGCCGCCAGGCTGCGGCGGCGAGGCCGAGCCCGGCGGCGACGATGGCGATGCAGACGAGGGCGAGGAGCAGCCCGGCGGTGGAGAGCATCAGGCGCCGCGCTTGAGGTCGCGGAGGTAGCGGTCGACGCTGTCCGAGGAGACCGGCCGGCCGAGCTGCTGTGCGGCGTCGTGGAGGACTGCGTCCCGGTCCCGGATTCCGGAATCCCAGGCGATCCGGACTGCATCCTTTGTGGTCAGGGACCTGCGGTCGATCGGGGCGGATCGGGGGTGCGGATGGTCCTCGGACTGTCCGGACTGGTCCGGATCGACGGATCCGGATTCCGTGAGCAGCTCCAGGCGGTGGCGCTCGGCGTCGATCGCGGCCTGCCCGCGCTGCAGTTCGCGACGTACGGGGATCAGGGCGAGCTGCCCGTTGACGGCTGCGCGCTGCTTCTCGAGCCACTGCTGGGTGCGGTCGTCGAGGGGGCGTGCGTGGACGAGCATCGCGAGGGAGGTTCCGCCCTTGGCGAGGGCGGACACGGCAGCTCCGACGAGGCCGATGACGATCTCGTCGTTGAGGTAGCCGTCGGCGAACACGGCGGCCATCGCTGCGGCGAGGGCCCAACGGCCGCCGACCTCAGCTCTCTTGGCGACGTCCGGCTGGCTGCGCATCAGCCACTGGACGGCAGTGCACATGATCCACAGGGTGTCGAAGGCGCACGCCGCTCCGTACGCGGCAGCGGACGCCACGATCCTGCTCAGCAGGGAGCCGATGCTGGACGTCGACCAGCACACGGACACCGCGAGGAGGACGACAGCCATCACGGTCACGGCGGTACGGACGGCCTGGTCCCAGTCGCGGGGCGCGGCGGGTACTTCGATCTGCTGTCTGTCGATGACGAGTTCGGTCTGCCCGTCGACGGTGTGAGGGACGAGTCTGGTGCGCTCGATGGTCTGCGTGCGCTGCTTCACGATGCTCTCCTGGAGCGGGACGGGCCCGGCCCCCGCGGGGGGACTGTCGCGGGAGCCGGGCGGTCGGGGGCGGTTCAGTGGGTGGCGATCCAGACGACGGCGAAGACCCCGGACGCGAGGCTGAGGACCATGCCGAGGCCTGCCAGGAAGCGCTCCATCACTGCCGCCAGTCGGTGTGCCGGTCGCGGCCGGTGCGATCCTTGGCCCGGTCTTGGTCCTCCCATGCCTGGCCCTGGCGGGCTGCGCGGGTCGCGCCGCGGGTGCGGTGGCCGGCGCGGCGTTGAGCGGAAAGGTCAGCGGCGAGCTGCCTGTCGTTGCCCGGGGTGAGGCTGCGGAGGACGTTGCGGATGCCCATCAGCGGCCGCCGCTGGTGCGCGGGATGCCGTCCTGCGCGGCCGCGTTGACGCAGCCGCGCTGGGTGGCAGCCTGTCCGGTCTGGTCTCGGGTCGCGTAGTCGGCGGCGCAGGCCTGCGGGGTCGCGGGCTGCAGGGCGACGGGCGTGGACGTCTTCGGGTCGTGGCTCATCGCGCACCGCCGGTGAGGATCCGGCGGAGGCGGGCGGCGTACGCGCGGCGGGTGGTCTCGCCGTGGACGTCGGGTGCCATGTCGCGTACGGCGCGGCCGAGGACCGGGTCCATGGTCGTGGCCTGGATGACCGCGATCCGTGACACGGCGGTGAACGGCCGGTCCGGGCGGTTCGTTTCGAGGCGGGTGGCGATGTCGCCGAGGAGCTGGCGGACGATCCGTCGCTGTTGTGCGGCCGGCAGGCCGCTGCTCTCGCTCATCCGGTCACCGCCGGGCGGGGCAGGGCGCGGCACTTCTCCGCGTGGCCCTGGGCGAGCTCGCGGGTGCGGGCCTCGCCGAACGCGGAGTAGCCCAGGTCGCAGCCGAGGCACGTCATGGAGACGTTGTCGCCGCTGCCTCGGACATCGACGGTGGCGCCTGCGACGGTGAGGTAGCGGGCGGTAACTCCGTCGGGCCACGGCTCCGTGCCGGGGCTGGGCTGCATGGGTGTAGTGCGGATACCGTGTGTCACGGCTGTTCCTCCTGGTGATGCAGGTGGATGGCTGTCCCGTGTCGGTGTGTCACCACCGGATCGGGGTTGAGGCGGGGCTCGGTGTGTCACCACCGGGCCCCGCCGTTGTCCAGCCCCGGCCGCGTGTGTCACCACGGGTCGGGGCTGTCTTGCGTCAGCAGTACGGACTGCTTGCCCACGACTGTAGGGGTCCCCTACAGTTCGTGCAAGCGGCCCGCCGGATGAAGGGCCTGAAATGAGCGACGAGGAGGTGCGCCGCGTGGCGGACGCCCTTGATGCGGTCGAGCAGATTGAGGACCGCGAGGAGCGAGTAAAGGCCAAGAGCCGAGTCATGGCAGCGCAGGCCGCGCGGAACAAGGAGTGGTCGAAGGAGCGCGACGACTTGATCCGTGAACTCTGGGACGGCGGGAACGGTCTCTCCTACCGGCAGATCGCGGCGCGCCTGACACTCAAGCTGGCCACCGTGCAAGCGGTGTTCCGAGGCAAGGGCTCCGGAACAACGCGCCCCCGAAAGGCGGCCGACGGAGAATGACCTGGTGCAGTGGCGCTGACATGCCCGGCTGGTCCGGTCCGCCGTGCGCCTCGCCCGATCTCGCGCAAGGCTGGGTGTATGGCCATCCCGATCATCGTGTACCCGCCCGACGAAGGCGGCGCCCGGCATGTCCGCGCAGACGGAACCATCCTCGGCCTGGCCTACTCCGTGCGCGACATCGCGGCGCTACTCCAGACGGCCGGCCTCCAGGACTTCAACGAGATGGACGTCGTGCGTACCGAAATGATCGAGTGGCGGGGCGGCGGCCCGGAGGTCTGGACGCGGTGATCGGCGGGGCGTAGCGTCGGTGGAACTTGGGAGGTCACGGGCCCGCCAGCCTTCGGACTGGCGGGCTTCGTGCTGTCTCGCGTCATGCCTTCCAGTACGGGCCGCGCACCACGGGCGGACCCGCGTCGTACAGCGGGCAGGCACGCAGCTCCAGGTCGAGGATGTGGAGGGCCCGGTCCATCGGCGTGGGCTCCCGCGGCTCGGGTGTGGCGAGGATGCTGCGCGGCTCGCCTGTCCCGTTGCCGGTGATGAGCAGCCGGTCGACGACGGCCTGCGTCTCCGCGAACGTTTCGGCCATGGCCTGTTGGTAGAGCCCGGCGACCGCTGCGGCCAGGACGTCGACCTCGTCGCATTCGTAGAACTGGTGAACTATGTGGCGGCCGGACGGGCAGGCGGGCGCCCACTTCGGGTGGGTGATGACGGGCAGGTCAGACACGCCGTGCCTCCCTGATCCATGCTGCGGACTGAAGGGAGAGCCGGCCGTCGGAGCGGTCCCACCAGTAGGGCTTGCCGAACAGCCAGACCACGCGGAGGGCGTCGGGATCACGGATCACGGGTGCTCCTCGGTCAGCCCGTATCCCTCGGCGAGGTCGAGGAGCGTGCTGCAGTTCCCGCGTCCTTCGGGGACGGCGTCCCAAGCGTGGCAGGTCTCGCAGCCGAACCCGGCGTTGGATGATCCGTCCTGGGGGTTGATCACGGTAGTGGTGTACGGGTGCGCGGCGAGGATGCGGCGGTCTGCAGCACAGCGGCGCAGCACCGCGGCTGGGTCGTGGCGGACGATGTGCTCGGCCATGAACAGGCCCTCGTAGGAGCTGTTCCAGCGCCGCCCGATCTTCCGCTTCAGGCCCGGGTGCGGTTCGTCGACGACGAGGATGTGCCCGTCGCTCGGTTCGTCGCCGTCGCGGAATGACCAGGCGGGCGCGGGCGGGTGGCAGCCGCACAGTTCGGCGGCCCTGCTGGCGAGGCGTTCGGTCTCGTTGATCTGCTGGGTGATCCAGCCGTGCAGGTCAGGCATCGGCCGTCGCTTCCGTGACGCGGGCGGGCAGTGTCTCGCGCAGCCACTCGGCGTGCGCCTCGATCGTGTACTCGGCGCCGGCCTCCGTCTTCTCCTCGGCCTCGAACCCGCAGTAGCACGTGGCCCGGGCGCGCCCGGCGTCCTCGTTCCACGACGGGCTGGACTCAACCATGCCGTGGTGGCGGTCGAAGGAGGCGGCGAGGTGGTGGCAGGCGGCGCGGAGGGCTGCTTGTTGGGAGCCCAGGCCGTGTCCGGCCCAGCCGCAGTTGCTGTTGACGCAGCGCCAGGTCCACTTCTCCGGGGCTGTCGGGTCCTTGATCTTGCGGATGATGATGGCGGGCTCGTTCAGTCTCATGCTGCGATCCGTTCCTCGGTCCGGCCCGCGGGTGATGATGCGTCTCCGTGGGTGGGCGTACGGCCGGGCTGGAAGTGTCTGAGCTGCAGCCACTGTGAGGGTGGGTACGGGCACAGGCACCAGTCGCACTGCACCGGCCGGCTCATGTCGGCGTAGAGCTTGGCTCCGCACACCACGCCGGACTCGTCGACGGCGATGCAGTGGCCGAGGAACCTGGGGGCGTCGTCGTTCCGGCCAGGCTCGAGGATGTTCTGGACGCGGTCGACCAGGCGCCGGATCTCGGAGCCGAGGACCGGGCCCTGCTCCCACAAGGCGATGAAGTGAATGTGCGAGGCAAGCCCGTGGGCCGCGGCGTGGACGCGCCGCGCGGGTGAGGCGGCGGCCGCGGCTGGGAGTTCGGGCAGGGTGCGGGCGTGGCGGACGGCAGAGTGCCAGTCCTCGAGGACGCCGATGATTCCGCCGGCGGCGCGCAGGCTCAGGACGTCCTCGTCCAGAGGCATCGGCGCCTCGACCTTGGAGGGGCGGCCGCTGTACGGGCTGGCGCCGCGGCTGCCGGGGGTGAGCCAGTCCTCGAGTTCCTCCCACATGCGGGGCAGGTCGGCGATGTGGTTGCGGGTGGTGAGGGTGCAGGTGGGGCAGAGGGTGCCGTACTGGATCGTGCTGGTGTTGCACAGGGTGCAGCGCATGGTGCTCCCCTTTCCTACTGGTCGTGCTGTGCGGGGTGGTGCTGCTCGAGCCACTCGAGGTGGCCGCCTCCGTAGCCGCGGATGAGGTCGGCGGTGGTGGCGGCTGAGGTGAGGCTGTGGCCCCCGTCGTCGATGACGAGGGCCTGCCGGTCGGTCAGCTCCCATCCGTCGAGCACCTGGTGGGGCAGGTGCAGGCGGAACGGCTGGCCGACGGAGTAGGTGAGGGCGGTCATGGGGCGTCGGGCCTGGCGGCCGATTGGTGGGCAGCCGCGCGTGTGCAGCCGCGCCCGTGCACAGCACCCTCTGACGCGAGCCAGAACGAGCAGCACGGATGCAGCGGGGCCAGCTGCTCATCACCGCAGGCGCGCCGTCGCCCCTGCTCGTGCTGCGCTAGGACCCGGCGGTGCGCCCGGTACTCGAGGCACGCGCCGATACCGGCGACGACGGCGCCGTAGGCGAGGGCGGCCGCGGAGATCCAGTGGTCGGTGACGCGCAGGCGGATCGCGCCGGCGGCCAGGAGGACGGTTGCGAGCGTGAGCGCGCGGCCCGTGCGGCGGTGGCGCATCAGTTCGCCCGCCCGTGGTGCGGGTCGACGTCGTGGTCGAGGGTCTGGCGGATGGCGCTGCGCCAGGTGGCGCGGATCCGGTCGGGGGCGTCGCCGGTTTCCGGCGTGAGGATGCCGTCCGTGCAGGCCTTCGCGCACAGGGCGGTGAGGTTGCGGGCCTGGGTGTCGGTGCTGGTGAACTGTTCGACGACGTTGACCGGGGTCAGGACGCACTCGGCAGCGTGCTGGCTGGTGAAAGCGGCCGCGTCGTACGGTCCGTGCTCGGGGTTAAGGGCGAACACGACGAGCTCGTGGCTCATGCCCGGGCGCTGCAGGTGGGCGGGCGGTGTGTCCGGGAGGTCGGCGAGGGAGATGAGGCCGAGGAGGTACTGCGTCCAGACGGGGTGCCAGCACGGGGCGGTGATGATCCACTGGTCGAGGACGGCCGGGTTGTCGGCGTGGGTTTCGGCGGGGACGCGGACGGCGGTTCCGCATGGGCCGCTCGCCTCGGTGATGTCAAGGTCGGTCATCGGTTTCTCCAGTTCCGGTAGAGGTGGATGGCTGTGGCGATGCCGAGCGCGGCGATGGCGGCGAGGTAGAGCAGGGGGAAGGTGGCCCCGGCGAGGTGGCGGGTCACGGCGCTGCCTCCGCGGGGATGTGCACGGCTTCGACGGCGTAGGTGGTCGTCGCCCGCAGGACACGGAACAGGCGCCGTTTGCCCTGGTAGCGGGCGACCGTTTCCTTGAAGTCGTTGAGGGCGTCCTCGCGGTTGTCGTAGCCGCCGCCGTAAGGCGTCCACGCGTCGCGGGAGGGGGTCTCGAGGACCCATCTCCGGGTCGGTTGAAATGGCGGGTCTGCCAGCTCTGCAGCTTCGGCCGGCAGGACGTGCCGGGCACAGAACAGGGCGACGGCGAGGGTGAGTTCGGCGACCAGGTCCTCGTCTCCGCCCGGGCCAATCCGGACCGGGGTGGTGTGGACGGTGTCGGCGATGACAGCAGCGAGCGGCTGCAGTTCCTGCAGGGCAGCCGCGACGATGGGGTGCCTGAAGTCGATGATGGTCATCGGGCGGTCACGTCCAGCTGGCAGACACCGGCGAGACAGACGGTGTCGTCGGACACGATGTGTACGTGGCGTCCCTCGGATGCGATCAGGTGCGCGGCCTCCGCTGCGGTACGCGGGGCCGGGCTGTCGCAGCGGTCAGGCATGGGTCGTCTCCTCGGCGGTGCTGGACTCGGTCGGGATCGCGGTCTGGCCGTGGCCGGGCGGGACGGCGCGGTTGAGGGCGGCACGGGTTTCGGCGGGGCCGAGCGGCCGGCCGCGGCGCACGAGTTCGGTGATCGCGGCCCGCTGGTCCGGGCGCAACTTGCGCCAGCACCGCGACCCGATCCGCCGGCCCCGCCCTACCGCGGATCGCACGGGCTTGTGGCAGGCCTGGCACTCCACCTCGCCCGTCATGACGACTGCTCCGCCTCAACCTGGCGGCGCGCGGTGCGGACGACTTCGGTGATGACACCCTCTTCGTCCTCGGTCATCGGACCGCCGCCGCGTACGACGACGGTGTCGCCGTCGACCTCGAGGGTTCGGCAGTCCTCGACCCCGGTGAGCTCCTGCTGACCCTCGCTGACCGGGACCGAGGCCAGCTCCGAGTTCGTCGGGGTGCGGAGTTGCTGGTGGTCTTCGTCCTCGGCGGTGCACAACACCCGGCCGTCGGCGAGCACCGTCCAGCCAGCGTCCTTTACGGCCCGGGTCGCGTCCCCGTCGGAGTCGAACAGCAGCGTGTGCGCTTCGTCCTCGTCGTAGGTGTAACCGCAGCGCGCGCAGGACACGGAGATCATCGAGATCCGCGTGAACCCAGCGGGCAGCAGCGGTCCTCGGCCCGTCAGCGCGGCGCGCAGCTCGGTCGCCGCACCGCCGTACGCGCGCAGCATTCCCCAACGGCGGGCGAGCGCATGGGCGTTCTCGACGGCGGCCTGGGCGGAGATGCCGGACGCCAGCGAGTACAGCAGCGGGAGCAGGACGACGGCTTGGTCACCGGTGAGGAGCTTGGCCCGGTGCAGGCCGAGCAGCTCCGTGGCCCGCTCCATCCCGGGCGCGTCTTCCGGGAGCCCTGTGGCTGCGTTGTCGCGGAGTCCGACGATCAGGTGGTCGATGTGCGTGGCCAGGACCCGGGCGGCCTGGTCGTGGGCGGGGTCAGTCACGTGTTTCTCCCTGGTTGGAGTGGCGTCGGAGGAGGTCTCGGATGGACAGGCCGGCGAGGGCTTGGGACAGATCGGTGTAGTGGCGGGCCTGCTCGGCGGGTGTGCAGGGAGTGATGTGGGCGGGGAGCCTGTGTCGGGCGTGGCCGAACGTCCCGTCGGGCACGTCCTCCGGCAGTCGCTCGGCGGGCTCGAGGTCGACGTGTGCGGTCATCGCTGCCTCGGTCCGCCGGGCTGTCCCCACAGGGGCGGCTGCACGGTGGGCCTGCGCCGGGCGGGCCGTGCCCTGGGCGCCGTCGCCCGCGGCTGCTGTCCGGACCCGCCGCCGGTGCAGCTGGACCAGTGCGCGACGGCCTTCCACTCGAGGTACTCGGGCTCGGCCCTGTCCCGGGTCAGCTCCCGGACGAGGAGCCCGCCAGAGCCAGTGGTGTGCGCGGCGTACCCGCCCATCGGGGACGGCAGGGCGTTGAGCGGCATGCGCTGGCCGCTGCCGATGACGGTGGCCCAGCGGATGGATGCGCCGCAGCGGCCGCATTGGGTGACACCGCGGGTGGGGTGTGGGGTGGTGGGCATCAGCTGTCCTCTCCGCTCGCGGCGGGATATGCCGACGTCGGGTGGGTGACGTGGAGTCGGGCCTGGTGTGGGGTGCGGCGGCGGCGCCCGCGCGGCGTGGTGCACGCCTGGCCCGGGCTGGCATGACAGTCAGGGCAGCCGTCCGTTCGCTCACGTACTGCGGTCGGACGGACTTCGGCACGGACCGCGTCGGGCATCCGGCCCGGGATCACCGGCTCGAGCACCGGAACGTTCTCGGCGGCCGGGAGGGGGAGCTGCTCCTGGTAGCCCTCCCGGAGCAGGGGCCCGGTCCGGAGGTGGCCGTAGATGTGGAGCGCTCCGGCCGGTCCGTGCTCGGCGATCGCTCGCCGGATCTCCGCATCCGACGCCCGGTCCCGCTCCCGGTAGCTGGCCTTCGCGGGCAGCACGGCGGTGCCGGCGGATGCCCGGGCGCGGAGCTCGTCCAGGCGGGCCTGCAGCTCCCGGGCCTGCGCCCACTGGGCGCGCTTCACGCGCTGGTTGACGGCGCAGATCTCGCACGGTTCGCCGGTCGGCCAGACGTAGCTGTCCTCGCAGGAGGGGAGGCCGCAGCCGCGGTGGGGTAGGCCGACGGCGAGGAGCCAGGCGCCGAGGTCGCGGATGTCCTCGCGCATCACCGGCTGCAGGCGGCGGCTGATGCGGTCGGCGATCCGGCCGCTGCTGCTGGCCTCATTGGCGTCCAGCTCGGTGCCGATCATGGCGGCGATCTGCCGCAGCACGTAGCGGCGGATGCCGTCCAGGTCGCTGCGGACGGGGGCGAGCGCGTCGTGGATGCGCTTCGTCCAGCGGAGCTCGGGTCCGGTGTATGGACCGGTGGGCGTGCGGCTGTTGTCGGTGGCGCGGCGCGGGGTGTGGGTGCCGCGCGGAGCGTGAGAGGTGCCCGGCCCGAACGTGCCCGAACCAAGATCACGAGCGTCGGGTGCGGACCTACTACGGTCACCTCGCCTACGGCGGGAACCACCAACTACCTGCGTTTTCTCGTGTCGGTCAGTCTGCTGGTCTTCCTTAGACGCGAGGGATCCGTCATGATCCGCCGGACCCGATCCGTCATGAATGACCGGTGCACCAGCCCCGTCCTCAAGCGGCGCTGCGGTGACAATCCGGAGCGGGTGACGGTTCGGCTCGTAGGCGTTGCGGCCGCGCTCGCCCTCGCGCCGGCGGACGGTGAGCCAGCCGGTCTCCTCGAGCTCGTCGACCAGCCGCCGTGCTTGCCGCTCGCCGAGGTGCTCGCCCGCGCGCTGCCCGGTGTGGTGGTACAGCATCTCGCCGAGCTCGGCCGCCGTCACCGGGATCCGCCGCGCCGTCGAGTAAGCGAGCAGCGCGTACAGACGCAGCAGGCGCGGAGGGAGGGCCTCGGCCGAGCGGACCGGGATCCGCACCCACAGCTCACTGTCGTCGAGCGGGCGGGTGATGCGGTGCGCGGACTCGCCCTTTCCGTCGGGCGCAGTCTTGCGGACGGTGGGCACCTCGACGACGCCATCGATGACGTCGGGCCGGGTGAGCTGCTTGAGGGCGCGCTCGACCGCGGACTTGGACATGCCGAGGTAGCCGGCCAGGGTGGCGACCTTGGCGCGGCATCCCTCTGGGCGGAGGGCGAGTGCTGCGATCTTGACGTAGACGCTCAGGGCCGGATCGGCGTACTGAGCACCTACGACCAGACGCAGGGGGACACGGATGGTGAGTCCGCCTCCGCGCGGCAGCGCACCGGTGGCCGCGGGGCGCGGCTCGGTGTGCTGTGCAGCCGGGGTGGCTGCGTGCGCGGTGGCGGACATCGATTCCTCTGGTGGTCTGCAGGTGTGTCAGGAGGTGGAGTTGGTCGCCGGGCGGGCGCGGTTGGTCAGCGCCCGCCCGGCCGTTGGCGGGGTGAGCGGTCAGCTCTTGGGGTCGCTCTCGCCCTTGCGGGCGCGGACGTGCAGGAGCACTGCGGCCGGGACGCACAGCTGCAGCACGTCGGTGCCGGCGTTCTTGCCCTGGGTGAGGACGCGGGAGTAAATCCATCCGCGCTGGGTGAGGACCTCGAGCTGGACCAGGACCTGACCGGCGGTGAGGCCGGTGGCGTAGGCGAGTTCCTGGGGGGTGGGCCGCCATTGCTCGTGGATCAGGCCGGTGTGGAAGTTGGCGTAGCCGAGGAGGGTGAGCGCGACGAGGCGGGCTTCGGGGTGGAGGCGGCTGATGCGCAGGCCCTGGGTGTAGAGGGGGCGCAGGCGTTCGTCTCGGGTGAGCTTGCCGGGGGCGATGGCCTGGGCTGCGGTGAGGGGGAGGCGGTCGCGCTGCTGCTTGGGCGGGGTCTGGGTGGGTGCCGGGCGGGCGGCCGGTGCGGGGCGGTGGGCGAGGTCGGCCGGGCTGGGATGCGTGGTCATAGGTTCAGGTCCGATCGGTGATCGACGGCCGCCTGAGCGGCCCGGTATGCGGTGGGGCTGGCACGGCGTTTGCCGGAGGCGATGGCGCGGGAGTCGTGGACGTGGGACTCGGAGATGAGGCTCGGCCGGGTGCCGGTTCCGGCTGGCCAGCCCGGCCCCGGTTGGGGCTCGGGCCGTCCCGCGAGGGCGGCCGGGGTGTGGAGCGGGCAGCACAGCCCGGGCAGGTAGTGGCGGATGCCGTGGCGGCGCCGGCAGTGGCGGCCCTCGGCGCCGATCCAGTGGCGGCAGTTCCGCGGCTCGAGGCTGATCACCCGGCGTCGACCGGTCCGGGCTGCTCCGGCACCGTGGGCTTCTGGTTGCCGTGCCGGATGGGCAACAGGGCGAAGCGCAGCGCGCTCTCGGCGATGACTCCGTACGCGTACGCGGCGGACCCTGTGCCGTCAGCGTGAGCGAAAAGGTCGTGCATCTCGGAGGCTTCGTGGTCGGCGAGGTAGTCCCGTCCGGCCAGGCCCGAGCCGACCTCGCCGGAGTAGAGGCAGTCGGCGAGCCGCTCGTACGCTGCGGCCAGGGCCGGGGCCCCGGAGTAGCGGTCCAGACCCACGATTTCGAAGGACCTGGACATCAGGTGGTTGGCGTCCTGGGGGTCCCGCTCGAACGCGACGCGGTGAGGCGTGGCTCCCTTCTGTACTTGGGTGATGGCCCAGGCCGCGCCTGACGCGAACAGCATCGATGCGTACTCGAAGGCGCTGCTGGTGGCGCCAAGCAGGCGGCCGTACGCATCGGTCAGTTCGAAGATCGCGTCGGCGTGGGGGTCGCGGGTGTGCGGCTGGGATGCCCAGCCCGCCTCGCCGCGGGTGTCGGGCATGGGGAGGGCGTGAATGCGGCCCTCCTCGAGGCGCCGGCGCTCGAGCTGGACGCTGTCGCGCAGGGTCTGGGCAGACCGCCGGGCGATCCTGTACTCGTTGGCCGCTTCACGTAGGGCGGTGACGCTGTCGGTGAGTTCCTCGTACCAGGGGCGGACGGTGGCGGTCATGACGCTCCGATCAGTGAGGAGGAATGAGGGGTGGTCAGCGGCGGCGGGTGCGGCGCTTGATGCGGTTCGGTGTGGACAGCGGCGTCTGCCAGCCGTGACCGAACCGGGCGTCCCGCGCGAGGTTGAGGTGGTAGACCCGGTCGTTCTCGGGGCCGGAGGCGATGAGGAGGCCGGACTCGGCGAGGTGGCGCAGGTCGTAGCGGGCCACGTTCCGGTCGTGGCCCCAGTTGTTGTCCTGGTAGAACCGCTGGACCTGTCCCGTCGACCAGCCGGTGGGCTGCCGGCGGATGGCCTCGAGGAGTTCTCTGCGGCGCTGCCGTGCGACCGGGTCAGCCATGGCTGACCTCGGTGTTGGTGTGCCGCTCCCAGCCGGGAACGAACGTGTCGAGCGACGCGTCCGGCGCGCACATCCCGAGCCGTCGTCCGCACTGGCAGGCCGCGTGCAACTCGCAGTCGCCGTATTGGACGATCAGTGCGTGTCCGCCCGCAAGGGTCTCCAGGAAGTCCGGGTCGGGGTCAGCGTCCTGGGGCTCGCGGTACGCGCGGCCCAGGAGCTCGGCGGCCGCGGCCGCGTTGTACCCGGCGTCCTCGAGGACGGCGAGGATCTCGGCGCGAGCAGTGGACGCCGCCCCGGCCGGCTGGCTGCCGGCCCGGGTGTCCTCCTCCTCGCTGGACCGCGACGGGTGCTGAGTGGGGGATGGCATCAGCGGCCACCGCCTTCGGCCGGCGTCGGCTGGCTGCAGGTACAGACACCGATGCCGCCGACGTACGCGCACTGCGGGTCGTGGCCGCCGCGTGCCGGGAACTCGGGAGCCGGGGCGAGGGGGAAGGAATACATCGGCTTGTCCCGGCCGGGGATGGTGACCCGCCACGGGCCGGGAACCAGGCCGTACGCCACGAACAGACAGCCGCGGCCAGCGCCCTTCCCGAGGGTGCGCCCGATGCATTCCTGCCCGAACACGTCGCCGTAGCGGACGTCTCGGTCGAAGGCACGATGCCTGCGCGGGTGGTCGGCGAGGGCTCGGGAGAACTCCAGGCCGGTGGCGACGTCGTTGCAGGACGGGCACTGGAACGCCCAGTCGATCGCGTGCTCGCCGAACCGTTCCTTGGCCTCGGCCCACAGTTCCTGCTGCGTAAGGACGCGAGGCGCGTTCATACAGCCACCACCAAGGGGCGCTGTGCACGGGTGTCGGCGGCCGCGATCCACGCGGCGGCCTCGGCCAGGACAGTGATGCCGGAGGTGCGGTGGCGCCAGCGCAGGGTGTGCACCTGGTGTGGGCCGGCAGGGTCGGGCAGCGCGGCAGCGATCCAGTGCGGAGCGCCGGTGGCGTCGCGGTGCCGGGTGATCAGGCCGTACACATTGTCAATCGTGACGGTGTCGGCCGGCTCGCGGGTGACGAGGTAGTCGTGCGGCTCCGCGCTGGGGAGGGCGGGCTGCCCGGGCCACAGCCAGACGCCCGCCACCTCGCGCGGGGCCTGGGTCCAGCCGCTGTCCGCGCCGGGGGTGAACACGGTGGTCAAGTTCTCGCCTGTGAGGGTGGCGACGGTTCCGCAGTCGCGGCACAGCAGCCGCACCTGCACCCGGCCGAACGTGTCGCTGTGGCGGCAGTCGTCGTTGGCGCAGGTGTGGTGCTCGGCGCCGGTCTGCACGATGCGGGCGCCCAGGTCGTGGCGGACCTCGACCTTGTCCCAGGTCGGTTGTGCGCAGGTGGGTCCGTGGTGGAGCGGTGACCAGCCGAGGTAGATGTCGTCGATCAGCTGCATGCGGGTTCCTTGCGGTGGCGTGCGCGGTTCTCTTTGACCTGGTGGAGCTGCAGGGTCCGGTCGTGCGCGGGCAGCGCTTCGTCCGGCGGGCTTTCGGGGATGGGCGGGAACTCGAGTGCGGCGGGCGCTGGCGGTGGAACAGGAGCGGCGGCCCGGCGTCTGCGGTAGGCGGCGAGTTGGGCGTTCGCGCTGGCGTGCGCGTGCGCGGCGCCGAGGTAGGCGGCCGCGGCGACTAACAGCCATGCCGTGACGCCGAGGGCACCGGCGCCGATCCACTCCGCCGTGCTGGTCGGGGCGCTCAAAACGGGTGTCCCGCCATGAACGCGCCGAGGCGGCCGGCGCCGCGTTCGACGGACGCGAGAAGGTCGGGCACTCCGTCGCCGCGCAGCTCGACCTCAACGTCGCCGAAGCGGCCGATCACGGTTGCACAGCAGGGCTGTTCGGGGGTGCAGGCGCGGGCCTCGAACTTGTCGAGCCACCACTGCCAGGCGGTCGCGGACCGAGGGCGGACCGTGACGACGAGGCTGGTCGCGCCGCGTACATCGAGGGCGCGGACGTCGGACTGAGTGCTCTGCAGGTCCAGGCCCAGGAGCGCGGCGGGCGCGTCTTCAGAGACGTCCGGGTCCATGCTCAGCTTGCAGCCCGCGAACTCTCGGACGAACCGTTCGCCATCGGCGGTCTCGGTCATCGCGTAGGGGACGGGCTCGAGCTCGGCGATCGTCGCGTCCCGCTCGGCGAGCATCGCGTTGACGGCCGGGGTGAGTTCGACGGCCAGGCGCTCGAGCTGCTCGCGGGTGAGCGGCAAGTCGAGGTTGGCCACGGCGATGTCGAGGCGGGAGAGCAGCTGCTGCTGCAGGGCCCGGCTCATTCCGCGCCGCCCGTGGCCGCGGCGACGGCGGGGGTGACGGCGATGACGCTGGCGCCGAGCGGCACCGGCTGGACGGTCGGCGCGGGGTCGAGGGGTTCCTCGTCCGTCGGGGCCGATTCGTCGGACAGCTTGGCGGCCTCGCTCTTGGTCAGCAGGGCCCGGGCGATGATTGGGATGCCGTCCATTGAGGCGCGCGCCTCGACGAACACGCCGCTTGCCGTGCGGTCCTGGACCACTTCGGCGTCCGCCTGCTCGGCGACCTCGAGGACGGCGCGGCCCGCGTCCAATCCGTAGCCGAACCAGAGCCGTACGCGGTAGACGCAGCTGCCGACCTCGGTGAACTGCTCTATGGCCCTGGGCATTACGGAGAGCTGGTTGACGATGCGGCCGGCCAGCGCGGAGGCCCGGCGGTACGCGGCCCGGGCGGGGAAGGACGACTCGTCAGGAAGTCTCGGGTCCGTCTGGGCGGTGGGCCCGGGGGTGTTGGTCTGGGTACTCTGTTCCACGTGAACCTCATTCGATGAGTGGTGAGGTGATCGATCTCGAGCGGGGCTACAGCGGACCGGCCAGGGTCCGGGGTGGCCCCGTTTGCCGTGCTGTCAGGCAGAGCGCTGTGCGGGGACTGCGGCGGTCCCGGAGAGGCCGGCCATCCAGTCCCTGACGTGGTCGGGGTCGAACCGGCGACCACGGAAGGCGGTCGGCTCAAGGGGGCACCCCTTCTTCACCCACTCGTTGACCGTCCAGTTCGAGACGCCGTAGCGGGCCATCAGCTGTGCGGTCGTGAGGAGCGGGGAGAGTCCGGTGGGGCGGAGCGTCTCGGAGCGCTCAGCGAGGGTCTGAGTCGCCATGGGGTTACCTTCCTACTGTGTGAGTGTGATCATCGGGCAGCGAAAAGTGGTCTTGCAGGGCTTCACCAAGAGCGGTGGCGACAAGCCACGCAGTGCGAAGCCGGCAGGATTCCGAGGCGGTCTTGCCTGTACCCGTGAGATTGCTGACCGTGTGAGCACTCACTCCCTTACCCTGCACGTCAACCGCCCGGGTCTTGGCGGCGAGCTGAGCCTGGGTCAGCCCCGAACGTCGCATGGCGTCGCGCAGTGGCTGGCCTTTGCCCTTGCGGTACAGGTTGGTCATGTGTGCCCCGTGCGGTTTGGTGACTGCGGGGTCACTGCGATCCCGCTACCCACATACCTACTGTGTGAGTGTGTGTGAGGTCAAGTGAGTAGGCGTGAGTTTCGGTGAGTCGTGGCGCTACTCGAACGCTTGTTCTATGGTGTGGTGCATATGACGTAGTCACCGGCGTGCGACGGGGAGGTCACGCGCCGCGTCTGTATCGCGCCACGCTCCCACTTTCACTTGCGAAAGTGGGAACTGGGGCTGCATTCTTATGCCCGTGGAAGACCAGGAGCGAACCGAAGACCTGGCGCAGCTACTCGCGAGACTGAAGTCGACATACGGCGATCTCAGCAACTCAGCGATCGCGCGCCGCATCGGTGTCGCCCCTGCCACCGTCGACTCCTGGGTCAACAGGCAGCGCGGCACTGGCCGCGGCCCACGTCGCGAAGCCCTACAAGCCCTGGCTCGCGAATTCCCCAAATTCTCGGAAGCTGAGATCTTCGCAGCGGCCGGCCGCAAGTCGCCCGGCCCGCTCTCCGACGAGGCCGAGGCCCGCATCATCGAGCTGTACCGCGGACTCACCGCAGATCAGCAGCGCGCCAAGGAGATCGAGATGCGTGCACTGAACGAGATGAACCGAACCGGCCAGTAGCACAACCATCCTCCCGGCCTGGGAGTCTTCGCCAAACGGACTCGTTCACTCACCGTAAAGTCGCAGCAACAACACGCTCAACAACGGTGCAGTTTTCTACCAAACGGCGGTACGGTCATGACAAGGCCGTCGTCCTCCCCCGTCGGCGCAGTTAGTTCGATCTGCCTGCGTTTCGGGGGTTCTGCATGTGCGTCCGCGTCCTCCTCGCCGCGTCAGAGGCATCCTTGCCCACCTTTGACGCCGACGAGCGACTCATCACCATCTCAAGTGACTGTCCGTCAGCAGTCCTGCCGGTCATCGTCAGGGCCATCTTGAGCGAACTCCTCGTCGAGCAGCCGCCGTTCGGTGCAGTCTGCTGGTGCGGGGCCGGTGTCGACATCCCGGCCCGCGTACCTCACCAGCGAAGGAGTGAGCAGGTGGTGAAGCATGGGGCGTAGGGCCTCTAACAACCCACGGCAGCTACGGCAGAAGTCGTGCGGCTGTCCGCTGTGCATGGAGGAATACCCGCCTGGCCAGCACGGCGAGCGGAACCGTCGCCGCGACTGCCAAGGATCCTGGCAGGCCCGCTACCGGGACCCCGCTGGGAAGCAGAAGCAGAAGTGCTTCCCCATCAGCGAGGGCGGGAAGAAGGCGGCCGAGGCGTTCCTCGACGAGGTCCGCACCCGCGTGCGGAAGCGGACCTACGCCGACCCGAAGCGCGGCGAGATCACCGTCGCGCAGTGGTGGGAGATGTGGTGGCCGGCGCAGCCACAGCGGGCAACCACGACGACGAACAGGAAGCTGTCCAACTGGAATGCCCACATCGAACCGCGGTGGGGTGCATGGAGGTTGTGCGACCTCGAGTTCATCGAGCTGCAAGCGTGGATCACTCGCGAGGTGAAGGGGCACCACACCCGTAAGAAGGTGCTGGAGCTGCTGTCGGCGATGCTGCGCGATGCGGTCCGGGACGGGAAGCGCATCCCGTTCAATCCGGCCTCCGAGGTCCAGCTCGACGCGCCGCCGAAGAAGGACGCCGAGGAGGCTCGCCCGCCCACGCGCGAGCAGGTCGCCGTCATCCGCCAGCACGTCGCCGTCTGGTACCGGCCGCTCGTTGTGTTCCTGGAAGAGACGGGCATGCGGTGGGGCGAGGCGACCGGACTTCGGTGGGCGCACGTCGACCTGGAGGCTGAGCACATCAAGGTGAAGGAAGTGCTCAGCGAGGACAAGGGCACCCTGTTTCGGAAGGCGGCGCCCAAGTCGGTGGCCGGCTTCCGGACGGTGCCGCTCACGCCTGCGGCTGCCGACGCGGTCCGGACGATGGCCGCTCGCTTCCGTCCGGTCGACACCGTCTCGCCCCTCGGCGACGGCCGGGAACTGCACGCGGACGAGCTGGTGTTCCGCGGGCCGCTCGGCGGCGCCCTCACCCGGCATAACTTCCGGCGGACGTGGATTCCGGCGATCAAGGCTGCTGGGCTGGCACGGCAGGTGCGGAACGAGGAGACGGGCCGGGACGAGTGGTGGCCTCGGGTGCACGATCTGCGGCACGTGTTTGCCACCCGGCTCAAGGATCTCGGTGTCCCGGAGAAGGACGTACAGACGGTCATGGGCCACGACCGCGGGTCCAAGGTGACATGGCTGTACCAGCACAGCGCCGAGGACGTGGCCGCTCAGGTGCTCGCGGTCATGGCGCCCGAGACGCCGGCTGTTCGAGTCCTGCGGGCGGTGGCGGGGTGAATGCCACGCGGATGCCACACCGATGCCACAACACCCCCTCATTGAGTCTCACCGAAACTCACTGATACTCATTCGTGCAGGTCAAAGCCCCGCGCATCGAGCCTCACTGAAACTCACTCAGTCTCACCGAAGCTCACGGATGGTGCACGCTTTCTCCTAAAGCGGGTGTCGCAGGTTCGAATCCTGCCGGGGGCACCGACAGAAGGGCCAGCTCAGGAGGGGTTTCCTCCCGGGCTGGCCCTTTGTC
>NZ_JBIASW010000029.1:0-57173 GCF_042891215.1 Streptomyces sp. NPDC001914 | reverse complement strand
GACATCGACAGCCCCCAAGAACTCGCCTGCACCACCATCCATCACCCAGAGAATCGCCTAATAACCAGGCAAGACAGATGAAAACGACCTCTCAGTAGGCGTTGTACTTCCTCCTCCCGCTCGTCCAGGAGCCGGGGAACATCGAACACCCCGTGGAGCTCCAGGACCCACCCGCACAAGTCCTCCTCGCCGGGACCGAATTCGGAGTAGAGCTCACGGGGATCCGAGCCCAGCAGTCGCATATCGGGGGCAGGAAGACCGAGTGCCAGACAGACGGCCCAAACCGCTGCGTCCCAGTCCCCGGTCCGTGCCGCGAGCTCGGCGAACACACCGACGGGCGGGAGACCTTCCCGCAAACGGTCCGCCACCGCCACCAACGCGGGGTCACCGCCTTCGTGGTCCGCCACGCACCGGCCTCCTCGACACAGCCCCGACCAGTCTCGCTCTCGTTGAGCCTGTCAGACACGGTACCGGCCCGTGGCCTGGTCTCCTCAGGCGCTCTCGGGGAGCATCCTTGGGGTCCTCAACGGGGTTGGGACTCGACGTACCGCTGTCGGCACTTCGCCAGAGCCTCCCCCGGCTCGATGCCCTGGGGAATCGAATGGTGATGGACCAACGCCTCGGAGACTCTCTCGAACGTATGGCCGTACGTGCTGAACCGCTCTATCGACAGCAGCGCCTCTGTGTACGCCTCACGCCGCGTGTCGGTCTGCCAAGGCCAGTGGTCCGCGACCAACCGACGCCGTTCCAGGAGCTCTTGATGCGCCGTCTGCCGATCCAGCGCCTCGAACTGGGCACGTCGCTGGAACCGGTCTGCGCAATACTCACCACACCGGCCAGTGCCGCGCCTACGGCTGCGCCGATGACACCCACCCAGGCAGAGTCCACTCGTGGATGGTGCCGCCTGACGTGCCGGTGGTCGACCCCGTCGTCATGGGCGCCACGGCCCCGTTAGCCGCACCCACCCGCATTCCGGACGCGACAAGGCGCTGTCAGCGACGACGCTCGCCGCGCCGCGGTGCACGGCGTTGCTTTCCCGGCAAGGTGGCGGTCAACTCGCCCACCGGGCAGACGTCGTGGCATGCGCCGTCCCGGCCGCCCCTGCACCACCACATCGGCGCCCCGGCCGTGTCCGGTCTTCCGGGGTACCAGTCGGTGGAGGTGCCCGGCGGGCGGGGATGCATACCGGTCCCGTGGTCCGGGCAGACCGGCCAGACCTGCCAAAGGAGTTCCATCACGGTCTCCTGCGCCGCGTCGGCGACCGCGGCCAGGACCGCCGCGTCGTCGTCCGGCTCCGGCGGGGCACCCTCCTCCAGGTCCGTCGCGTTCACCGCGTTCCCGTGCCAACGGCCGTCCGGCAACGCCACGTAGACCTGCTCCTCGCCGTCGGCTTCCCCGGGCAGGGTCTCCTCGGACGGGACGACCAGGAGCACCAGCGCTTCCTGACCCGGCAGGGTCGCCACCAGGTCGCGGTTGACGACCGCGAGCGCCGCCTCCGTCTTCGGCCACTGCCCGGGCTCGGCCCTCCGGGGCAGTGGCTGGTCCTGTCCGTCCTGGCCCGGGCCGATGCGGTGGAAGGAGAAGGAGTTCACGAGGTCATGGTCGCAGCCACGACGGACGAGGGAGCATGGGGCCCGGTACCGCCGGTGCGGCGCCGGGCCCCTCGCCCGGCTTCTGGCCGGGTTGAGCGGTCAGCCTGCCTGGGCGCAGATCGCGTAGACGGCGGCGGTGTAGTGCGGTTCGTAGCCGCCGTTCATAAAACCGGCGGTCCAGCCGACCGGTGTGCTGCCGGCGACGATCGGGTTGGAGTGCAGCGCCGCGCCGTACGACTGAGCGGTTGTCCCGGGCAGGTACCAGCCGCCCCCGGTGGCGATCTCGCCGTCCGGGCACCGCGCCTCGACGTCGACCAGGTCCAGGACGGCGACGGTCTTCGTAGCCGTGACCACGTGCGCCCCCACGACCCCGTCCGCCCCCGCGGGTCCCGCAGGTCCCGCGGGGCCCGAAGCACCGGTGTCGCCCTTGTCACCCTTGTCGCCGGACTCCCCCTTGACTCCGGCCTCTCCCCTTTCCCCCTGCGCTCCCGGGTCTCCCTTCTCCCCCTGGGCGCCCTGCTCTCCGACATCCCCCTTGGTGCCCTGGTCTCCCTTGTCGCCTTGGTCTCCCTTGGGGCCGGCGGGGCCCTCGGGGCCGGTCCTGTTCCAGGTGACCGAGTCCTCGCCGGCACGGCACGCGGAGTCCGGCTCGACGACGCGCAGTCGGCCCTTCGCGTTCACACACCCCTGGATCGTCCCGTCCGCGGCGATGTACGAACGCTGCTCCTCCTTGGCCAGAGCGAAGTCCGCGGACGTCACCAAGATCACGACAGAGGCGGCGGCAGCGGCCACGACAGCACGACGAACGAAAGTCACGGATCCCCCCGGGATTGTTGAACCACTGACTCACAACTCGTCCCCAGATCTTCCCAACTGCCCCTGACATAACACTTGTTGCCGGAATGAGCAGCAGTCCCAGCGCCCCGGCCGCTCCAGTGGGCACCAGCGGAAAGCCCCAGGCACTCGCTGGTGGGTTACGATCACGCGCCGACCTGCGGAAAGTCCGAACAGGGGCTCGCGGAGGTACATCGTGAACAGGACAGTGAAGTCGCTGGGCGGGCTGGCGCTCTGGACCTGCGGCGTGCTCACCGCGTACGCACTGCTGACCGTCGCGACCGGCCTGGCCGCCTGGCACAAGCACCAGGTTCTGCTGGCACCTCCGCTGCCGCCCCGGCCCGACGGCGGCGAGGCCCTGCCCCTGATCAACGCCGACATATGGTTCGGAAACCTGCTGGGCTGGTGGCAGGCAACGACCCTCGCGGCGATGCTTCTCCTCATGGTCTGGATGACCAACATGCGCGACATCGCGGAACGGCTCTGGCCGGAGGGACAGCGCCGCCGCCGCGCGTGGCTGTTCTTCGGCTGGGTGCTTCCGGTGGCCGACCTGTTCGTCCCCAAGATGATCGTCAACGACCTGTGGGCGGCCGCCGAACCCGGCACCCGGCATCGGCGCGGCCATCCGCTTCTCACCGTCTGGTGGCTCTTCGTCCTCGCCGCCGGCGCGGCGGGCGACAGGGCCCTGTCCGCGATGAAGAAGGCGGACACCGCGGCGCAGTCAGGCCAGGCGTTGCACCACGTGATACTGAGCGATGGTCTGTACGTGTGCGCCACCGCGCTGTCCATATGCGTGGTCTGGCAGCTCAGCGGGAGAATGCGGAAGGCCCTGTCCGACATGCAGGCGTTGCTGGTCTGACGGGATGGGACGTCGTCGGCATCGGCAGTTGGTCATCGGCTCCGATCGATTCCGGTGGTGGGTCGGTCATCGCCATGTGCCGACCTCGGACACCGACTTTACGGCCGGACACTCCTGCCAGGAGGTCCTTGCGTTCACGCGCGAGGGCTCGCCCGGCGTGATCCGCATCGTCTTCGACTCGGGCCCCGGTCGTGTGGTGGGCGGCGGTGGTTGGGGCGCTCACGAGGGTGGTGTCAGCCGGGTGGACGGCGGTTATCTCAATCTCCACCGGCCGGCGTCCGTGCGAGGGTTGATCGAAGCGGCTCTGGCGGACGGCCGGCGCTTCGGGCGCGCCACCCAGGTCGACGGATGGCGCTACTTCGATGCCGTGGCCGCGAGCGTGCCACCTGCCCGCGCACCGCACCACCAGGCCGACTCGACCGCGAAGAAGAACGCTGTCCGTTCGCCGGAGCCCGGTGATGAAGAACGGAGTGACACCGGCGCCGGGCCACGATCCTGACCGTAGGACCCGCTGACGCTCCCCCGGCCAAGAGCTCCGCGGACGGCGGCGCGATCGCGCCCCGGTTCGATGTCCCCCTGGCCGTACGCGCCCCTCGTGCCGGTTGACGGGCCGTACCATCGGTTGAGGCCACGACGCGAAAGGCAGCGACATGGTGCAGTGGCAGGGGACCAACTTCACCGTGGACGGACACGAGCCGGCCAGTTCCGAGGAGTACTACCGGATCGGCCTGCACTGCTGGAACAGCGGGCAGCACCCCGGTGCGGAGGTCCACTTCCTCGAGATCGCGGCGTCCACCGGCCACAGTGCCGCGATCGAGCTGCTGGGGCACATCGACTACACGCAGGGGCGGTACGCGAGCGCTGTGCCGCGGTTGCGGCACAGCAGTGGTTCACCGCGAGCGGCCTTCTATCTCGCCTCGCTGTATCACCACGGCTGTCCTCAGGCCGGCATCGTCGAGTCGCTGGACGAAGCGGCGCGCTGGTACGCCAGGTCGGCCGAACTGGGCGAGCCCGAGGCGATGCTCGTATTGGGCGAGCTGTATCTGGAACGCCTGATCCCGGTCAGCCGGACTCCGGCGGAACACGCCCTGGAGCAGTTCCTGGCGGCCGCCACGCGCAACCACCCGTACGGCCAGTACCGCGCCGCGGAGATCTACCGCACCCTCTACCAGGACAACGAACGAGCCGCGGTGATGTACCAGTCCTGCGTGGACAATCCGATGACCGCGCGCCACGCCCTGGGGTCGATGATGACGCTTCAGAGCCAGGCACACCTGCGGGAGATAGCGGCCTTCAGGGCAGCCCGCCAGATGCGGCAGCGGCGTGACACCGTCAATCCCACGCAACGGCGAGGCGACTACTACTGACGTACTACCGACGCCTTCGGTCGGTGGAAGGCCAGGTCACACAGGGGGTCCTCCTACAAGGGCGCGGGCCGAGGTGTCCCGGAGCCGTCCGCAAGGCTGGATCCGTCATCCCGCGCGGGGTTCGTCTAACGTGGATGACGCCTGCGCGACTCCCCGGTTCCGCTGCGGACGAGCGTGGATTCTCGATGAGGGAGCCGTTCATGACCGACAGCATCTGGGGATACGACCCGGCGGCCGGGCACGTCACGGGCACGGATCTGGCGGGGTACAAGGTCGAGGCCGTCGACGGCGCCATCGGCAAGGTCGACAAGCATTCGGACGACGTCGACTCCGCGTATCTCGTGGTGGACATCGGCGTGTGGATCTTCGGCAGGCACGTCCTGCTGCCCGCGGGCACGGTGAGGCGGGTCGACCGGGACGAGCGAAAGATCTACGTCGCGCTCACCCAGGAGCAGATCAGGGAGTCCCCCGAGTTCGACAGGGCCAAGCACGTCGGCGACGCCGACTACCACGATCAAGTGGGCGGCTACTACCAGAGCCACCGCAGCTGACCCGCCTCCTCGCGCCCCCTGCCCCCACCCCCTCGCCCTCCTCGCGCCGGCGGGCCGGAGCCGGGCTAGGAGTGCGCTCCAGGGCAGATCCAGCCTGCCCGGGGGACGGGCGGACTCCGGCCCCCCGCTCCGCTGGGGGCCGGAGCGGTCACGCCTGAACGAGCTGCGGTTCCGGTTGCTGCACGGGCGCGATCGCCGGATTCCACAGTCTGGTGGTCCGCAGATAGCCGTAGATCACGGAGGCCATCGCCAGGAGGAGAACCGGTCCGAACACCCAGGGGTACCGGGCCATCTCCACCGGCAGATAGCGGTACGAGACCACCAGCGCGACGAAGACCGTCGAGCCGTACGCGACCAGCGAGACTCCCGCCCGGTCCCACCCTCGGGCGAAGGCGCGCATGGTCGCCTCGATCGTGAGCGCGAAGACCACACCGGCGACGAGATCCGCGCCGTAGTGGTAGCCGAATCCGAGCGTCGCCGTGAGCGTGCCGACCAGCCAGAAGGTGCCCGCGTTGCGCAGGAGCCGTGAGCCCTCGCGGGTGTGGATGAAGAGCGTGGTGGCCCAGGCGGTGTGGAGGCTGGGCATGCAGTTGCGAGGGGTGATCTCGTCGAACGGGAACGGCTGCGGGGAGCCGGTCGACAGGGGGGTCTGCGGCCACAGGTTGGCCGCCGCCCACTGCCCGCCCTCGGCTCCGTAGGCGAAGACCGGACCGACCACCGGGAAGATCATGTACACCAGGGGCCCGACCAGACCGATGGCCAGGAAGGTGCGCACCAGATGATGGGCGGGGAAGCGGCCCTCGCGCGCCACGTTGCGCAGCTGGTAGAGACCGAAGACGGCCGCGGCGAGCGGGAGCTGGCCGTAGACGAGGTGGAGGGCGTGGTAGCCGATCGGGCCGGTGGCGTCGACGAGGCGGCCCATTACCCAGGACGGGTCGCCCAGCGCGTGATCGGCTGTGGCCACGTAGGCGTCGAGCACGGACGGACGGGTCTCCGACGTGATCATCAGCCAGGTGTCGCCCGTCTTGTGACCGGCCACCAGGAGCAGGCCCAGTCCGACGCCCTTCAGGAGCAGGAGGCGTTCCTTGCCCGTGCGGCGGGTGACGGCGATGAACGCATGACCCAGAATCACCCACAATGCGCCGTTGCCGAACATCATCGGAGCGCCGACCGCCCAGCGCACCAGGAAGAAGACGACGTCGATACCGGCGGCGATTCCGAGCGAGATGAACCGCTGCCGCCAGGAGAGGACCACCATCATCAGCGCCAGGCCGGCGTACAGCAGCGGTCCTGAGGTCGGAGTGAATATCACCTCCCGGGCCTGGTTGGTGATCGGCCCCGGCATGCCGTAATGGCGCGCGACGATCTCCATCGCGACGAGGAAACCGAAGGTCACCACACTCGCGACGGCCCACAGAATCACCCGGGACCGATGCCGCTCGTCGAATTCAATTATGTCTTTTATTCGTGAAGTTACTCGGGATGCTATAGATATCAACTGTTCGGCCGATTTGTTTAGGTATGGGTCATCCGACTCACCCTTCGCGCTAGACAGCGTGTTCTTCTAGTGAAGGACGGACGATCAGGGCAATCGTCGTGAGTTCGATCATGCTATGAGCGTTACAGGTGGGTTTCAAGGGTCACAGCCAGTGCAAAGACTGGCAGATCCCGTGCCCGACGTTCTGCCGGGGTGCCCGAAAGCTGCCACTCTGTCTGTAAATCGTTCTTCGACATTCAGGGGTTTTCATGGCGCGGACAGACGGGAGACCCATCGCCGGACGGGTGCCGGAGGGGCATTCATGACCGGCGCCACAGCCCCTGACGGCCGCTACGGTGAAGACCTTTTCGAGCCGGAGCACCCGCAGGAGGCCGAGCGCATCGACGCGGCGGCCCTGGTCTACGACCCTGTCACCACAGGCCGTCTGCGCGCGCTGGGCTCCGGACCGGGCGGCCGCTGCCTGGAGGTGGGAGCCGGAACGGGGACCGTGGTCCGCTGGCTGCTGGAGGAGGCGGGAGCCGCGGAAGTGGTCGCCCTGGACCGGGACACCGGCGGCCTGGAAGCCCTCGCGGGTCCCCGGGTGCGCCTGGTCACCGCCGATCTCCGGGACGAGAACCTGGACCTGGGCACGTTCGACCTCATCCATGCCCGGTTCGTCCTCATGCATCTGCCCGAACGCCGTCAACTCGTCTCCCGTCTCGCGCGCTGGCTGAACCCCGGCGGCTGGCTGGTCCTCGGCGACGCCGTCGAGGTGCCGAATCCACTGGACTCCTCGTCGGCCTACCGGCGGACCATGGACGCCATGTGGCAGGCCCTGCGGTCGACCATCGGCACCGACACCTCGGACATCCCGGCGTATCCGCACTTCCTGCGGGAGGAAGGGCTCCAGGACGCCGGCGGCGAACTGTTCTGCCCGCCGCTGGTCGCGGGCGGCCCGCTGTCCCGCTTCTGGTCCGAGACGTGGGACCGCATGCGCCCCGCCCTGGAGGAGACCGGACGAGTCGACTCCGCCGTCGTCGACGAGGCCATGGCCTACCTCGCCTCGCCCCGGCTCGCCGAACTAGGACCCGGCATGATGATCGCCTGGGGCCGACGCCCCTGAGCCCGCCGGGCCCCCCCCCCCCCGGGCGCCGGTCGTCCTCACGTCTGCCGGGACGGCTCGTACACCTCGGCGGCGAGACCGAACGTCCACGCCACTCCCTCACGAGCCGTACGGGTCGTCGGCGGGACGCGCAGCCAGTACGTGCGGCTCGTGCCGTCGGGCTCTGGGGTCGAGTTCACGACCTCGACCATGACCACGTCCTCGTCTCCGGACAGTTCGACCCGCCACAGCACCCCCGTCTCGTCGCGGTGCACGGGAACGGCCCCCGACTCGTCCAGGTACCGGTCGTAGCCGTAGTACTCCAGCATCACCCGGCGCAGCTCGGCGTTCTCCTCGTCGCGTATCCGCTCGGGGGTCAGCGCGGTGAGTTCGTCGAGGAAGGTGCGCGGGACCGGCATGCCGCGCCACGCGAACAGTTCGAAACCGTCCGCGTAGTTCAGGGCCGGGCCGTCCCCCCGGTCCAGGCGTCCGGCCTCGTCGCGGTGCAGGCTCAGCGGCCGCTCGCTGATGACCGCCACCTTCTCGTACGGCCACCACCAGCCGGCTTCCCGCGCCACCGCCGCAATTCCGGCCAGGTCGCTCGTCCCGTCGGGGTCGAAGGCGCACAGCCATGCCGCGTCGTGCTGCCCGAGGGTCGCGTCCAGGAGCAGCAACCGCACCCGGCTCTCCTCGTGCCGGTCGGTGCCGAGGTCCTCGACGATGCCCGCGCGCACGCGGTCGGCCAGCGTGCGGGCCGACTCCCACAGCGGCGCTCCCGTGGCCCGCCAGTGCCCGCACCATCCCTCCGGTCCCAGCCGTTCGTGCGTTCGCGCGCGTTCCGCCGCCCAGGGTCCGGCGACGACAGCACCGCGGACGCAGGCCCCGGTGTCCCCCAGCACCGCGCCGTCGACGGGGGCCGTACCCATGAGCATCCGTACGGCCTCGTGCGGTGACCGCGCCCAGACGATGCGCTCGGGCTCGTCCAGCCCGGCCTTGCGGTAGGCGAGCCGGACGCCTTCCTCGGCCGCCGCCCGGTCACCCGCCCCCGTCCGTGTCGCGGTGGCACGCCAATCGCCCTGTCCCATCACACCGTTTCCTCTCCGATTTCCCCTGCGCTTGTCAGTCGGCGACGATCCGCACCGAGCCCGGCACGTACTCACGCTGGCGGATCACCCGGTACCAGCCCTTGGGGAGGGAGATCGCCGCGTGTTCCTCGTGCACGACCCGCGCCCCGTCCGGGACATGGAGGAGCATCGGGCCGAACACCCCGCCGTCCGGTATCAGCCGCCCCGGACCGACCACGGCGTGGGCGTGCCCCGTGACCTCACCGAGGGCCAGCACGAGCCGTCCTCGGCCGTCGCGGGGCTCGGACGCCGCGTCGAGGACGTGGCCCGGCACCGCTTTCTCGTCCAACGGCACGATCAGCACGTCTCCTTGACGGAACATGGGTCTCCCTCCCGGCACGGCACTCGATGTGCCATGGGAAAAACCGTAGGGGCGACCACTGACAATCGGCCTCCGGACCGACCGCACACCCCTGCTGGCCAGGCGTCATGTCCCGAAGGCCGGTCGTCGTACCCGTTCCCGCCCACCGGCGGCCACGGTCGCCGCGACCGTTCCCCCGCATCTTGTCCACAGGTGCCGACCCCGTTCGCCCCGATGTCGGTGGGGCTTGGTACAACTCGTCTGTCTGGGTGCGGACCGCGCGCTCCGGACTCGCCACCACGACCGGCGATCCACCGGTGTCAGCACGAAGGAGCGGGCGCGCATGACCATCAACAGCCATCTCGAGGAGTTCCACGGCCTGCCGGCCTTCACGTTCCCGGACGCCGACGACAAGTCGAGCCGCGCCGCCTCGCTTCCCACACCCGACAGCGTCGCCTGGCGCATCGCCGTGGACGCCTACGACAGCGAGGAGGAGTGGGAGGACGCCTTCGCGCGCTTCCTGGACACCGTGGACACGGAGCAGGTGCGGGCGCTGATCGTCGGTGCGTGGAGCGAGGTCTACGACACCTCTCCGCACGCGGTGATCGAGGCCCTGGTGGGCGCGCGCGACCGGCTGCCGGCGCTGCGCGCCCTGTTCCTCGCCGACATCGTGATGGAGGAGTGCGAGATCTCCTGGATCGTCCAGGGTGACGTGTCGCCCCTTCTGGACGCCTTCCCCTCCCTGGTCGAGTTCGGCGTCCGCGGCGGCAACGGCCTGGTCTTCCCCGCCGTGAAGCACGAGCGGTTGCGCACTCTGACCGTCGAGAGCGGTGGTCTGCCCGTCGAGGCGGTGCGCGGCATCGCCTCCAGCGACCTGCCGTCGCTGGCCGCGCTGGACCTGTGGCTGGGCACCTCCGAGTACGGCGGGGACGCTGATGTCGCCGACCTGGAGCCCTTCTTCGCGGGCGGCCGGCTGCCGAACCTGGTCCGGCTGGCCCTGCGCAACAGCGAGATCCAGGACGCCATCTGCACGGCGCTGGCCTCGGCCCCGGTCGTGGCGCGCCTGGAACACCTGGACGTCTCCATGGGCGTACTCACCGACGACGGCGCGACGGCCCTGCTCTCGGGCCAGCCGCTGACCCACCTCAAGGTGCTCGACCTGCACCACAACTACCTCAGCACGGCGGTGCGGACGCGCCTGCTGGAGACGCTGGAACCCGCCGGGGTCGAGGTCCGCGCCGACCAGGACGACGCTGAGTCCGACGAGGAGGAGGACGGCACGGTCTGGCGTTTCGTCGCGGTCGGCGAGTAGCGCTACCGGCACGGGCGGGGAGTACGAGGAGGCGGTATGGGCGGGATGCGGCAGCGGGGCGCGCCGGTGAAGTGGGCGGTCGTCGCGAACGGCGAGAACCGCCGGGTGGACCTGTTCAGGGCGGCGACCGAGAAGGCGGGCTGTGGCGCACCGCGCCTGGTCGAGTGGCGGGACGTCCTGCGGGACGGCGGCCACGAGTTCGCGGACGACGAGGTCGTCCGGCTGGACTCCCCCGGCGAGAACGCCGAGGTGGACCGGCTGTTGCGCGGCGTCGACGAGCCGACCAGGGTGGAGGGTTCCGCGCGCTGGTACGCGGGTCTCCTGGACTGCGTGGGCTCGCTGCGCGGCGGCAGGCGGCTCGACGACCCGGCGGATCTTGCCGTGCTCTTCGACAAGAGGCTGTGCCACGCCCGGCTCGACGCGGCGGGTGTGCCGGTGCCGCATTCCCCGACCTCGGGTGGTCTTCGGGCCGTGGACGACTGGAGCGGCGTCCGGGGTCTCATGGCGGAGGCCGGGCTGAGGCGGGTCTTCGTCAAGCTCGCGCACGGCTCGTCCGCGTCGGGTGTGCTGGCCGTCGAGACGACCGCCGCCGGCCGGATCCGGGCCACCACCTCGGTCGAACGCACCGCTGACGGCGCCCTGCACAACTCCCTGCGAATCCGCCGCTACACGGACGAGGCAGGGATCGCCGCGATCGTGGACGCGCTGGCCCCGGACGGACTGCACGTCGAGCGCTGGCTGCCGAAGGCCTCGCTCGGCAGCAGGTCGGCGGACCTGCGGGTCGTGGTCGTGGCCGGCCGCGCCACCCACGCCGTGGTCCGTACGAGCCGTTCTCCGCTGACCAATCTGCATCTGGGCGGTGCCCGCGGCGATCTCGCGGCCGTGCGCGCGCTGGCGGGCGACCGCTGGGCGGAGGCGCTGTCCATCAGCGAGCGGGCCGCCGCCTGCTTTCCCGGCACCCTGTGCGTGGGCGTCGACCTGCTTCCCGCGGTCGGCTGGCGCCGGTTCGCCGTCGGGGAGGTCAACGCCTTCGGCGACCTCCTGCCCCGCCTGACCGGGCTGCCCGGCAGCGGCGCCGAAGGCATGAACACGTACGCGGCGCAGGTCGCGGCGGTCCTTTCCCGCTCCCCCGAACCCTCCCCCGTACGAACCGCACCTCCGCTCGACACCCCTGCCAGGACAGCACATGCCTCAGCCTGATCCCGACCGCACAGCGGCCCGGACACCCTCCGCCCCCGAACCGGCCGGGACGCCGGACATGAACGAGGTGGTGGGACGGGACGACCTGCTCCTGCTCACCCTCGACACCCTGCGCCACGACGTGGCCGTCGAACTCGCCGCGGCCGGCCGCCTGCCGAACCTGACCGCGCACCTGCCCGGGGGCACCTGGGAGCGGCGGCACGCGCCGGGTAACTTCACGTACGCCTCCCACCAGGCCATGTTCGCGGGCTTCCTGCCCACTCCGGCCGCTCCGGGGCCGCACCCGCGGCTGTTCGCGGCACGGTTCGCGGGCAGCGAGACGACGGCGGACCGCACGTTCGTCTTCGACACCCCGGACCTGGTCTCCGGACTCGCCGCGCACGGCTATCGCACGGTCTGCGTCGGGGGTGTCGGCTTCTTCAACAAGCAGGGCTCGCTCGGCGGCGTCCTGCCCGGACTCTTCCAGGAGAGCCACTGGGAGCCGGAGTTCGGGGTGGCGTCGCCCACCTCGTTCGAGGCCCAGGTCGCCCGGGCGGAGAAGGTCGTGGCCGAACTTCCCCGTGAACAGCGGCTGTTCCTGTTCCTGAACGCGTCGGCGCTGCACCAGCCGAACTGGTTCCACCTGCCCGGTGCCACCCGTGAGGCGGGCGACAGCCTGGTCACCCACGCGGCCGCCCTCGAGTACATCGACGCTCATGTCGGCCGGCTGTTCCGCGCGATGAGCTCGCGCCGCCGCTGCTTCGCCATCGTCTGCTCCGACCACGGCACCGCCTACGGAGACGACGGCTACACGGGCCATCGTCTCGGCCACGACAGCGTGTGGACCGTGCCCTACCGCCACTTCTTCCTGGAGCCGACCGTATGACGTCCGCCCCCGTGGCCGCCCCGACCGGTCTGCCGCGCCCGTACCAGAGCTACACCTACGCCTATCCCCACAAGACCGCCTACCGGCCCCTCACCCCGCGCCCCGCGCTGAAGGACCTGTGGGCCGGCGAGTGCCGGCGCTCGCTGTCGCTGTATCTGCACATCCCGTTCTGCGAAGTCCGCTGCGGCTTCTGCAACCTGTTCACCCGGATCGGGGCTCCCGGAGACCTGACGGGACGCTATCTGGACGCGGTACGGCGCCAGGCCGCCGCGATGCGCGAGGCACTGGGCGACGAGGAGACCCCGCGTTTCGCCAACGCCGCGTTCGGGGGCGGCACACCGACGTTCCTGGAGGCGGCCGAGCTGGAGCGGCTGTGCGACATCGCCGAGCGGGAGATGGGGGCCGACCTCCGCGCGATCCCGCTGTCCGTGGAGGCCTCGCCCTCCACGGCCACGGCCGACCGGCTGGCGGTACTGGTCGAGCGGGGCACCACCCGTCTCAGCCTCGGGGTGCAGAGTTTCGTCGAGGAGGAGTCCCGTGCCGCCGTCCGGCCGCAGCGGCGCGCCGACGTGGAGGCGGCGCTCGCGCGGATCCGCGAGGCCGGCGTCCCCGTCCTCAACATCGACCTGATCTACGGCATCGACGGCCAGACCGCGGCCAGTTGGCGCCACTCGCTGGACGCGGCCCTGGCCTGGCGGCCCGAGGAGATCTACCTCTATCCGCTCTACATCCGGCCCCTCACCGGCCTCGGCCGGCACTCCGACGCGCGGACGGCCGATCTGGAGTGGGACGAGCAGCGGCTGCGCCGGTACCGGGAGGGGCGCGACCGCCTGCTGGCACAGGGCTACGAGCAGGTGTCGATGCGGATGTTCCGGCGGGCGGACGCGCCTCCGCAGGGGCCGGACGACTACGCGTGCCAGACCGACGGCATGATCGGTCTCGGCTGCGGCGCGCGCTCGTACACCTCCACGCTGCACTACTCCTTCGACTACGCGGTGTCGATGCGCGAGATCCGCGGCATCATCGACGACTACACCGCCACCGAGGACTTCTCGTACGCGCTGCACGGCCGTCGGGTGGACGAGGACGAGGCACGGCGCCGGCACCTGCTGCAGTCCCTCCTCCAGGCGGAGGGCCTGCCCGTCGCGGACTACCGGCTGCGCTTCGGGTCGGATCCCCGCGACGACTTCCCGGCCGAGATCGGCGCGCTCGCCGACCGGGGATGGCTCGCCGACCGGGGATGGCTCGCCGACCGGGACGAGGACCGGCTGCGTCTGTCCGCGGAAGGACTCGCGCACTCGGACGCGATAGGCCCCGAGTTCTTCTCACCGGCCGTTCGGGACGCCATGGCCGCCTACGAGACGAAGTGAGGCTCCGGTGGACCTGACGATCCTCTACCGCGGCCCGCTCGCCTCCTGCGACTACGACTGTCCGTACTGCCCGTTCGCGAAGCGCCGCGACACCACCGCACAGCTGCGGGCCGACCGTGCGGCACTGGAACGGTTCACCGCGTGGGCGGGCGAGCAGCGCGAGGACCGGCTGTCGGTGCTCTTCACCCCGTGGGGCGAGGGGCTGGTCCGCTCCTGGTACCGCCGCGCCCTCGTGGAACTGTCGCACCAGCCGCACGTCAGGCGTGTGGCCATCCAGACGAACCTCAGTTGCCGCACCGACTGGCTGGAGGCCGCGGACCGGGACACCGTGGCGTTGTGGTGCACGTGCCACCCGGGCCAGACGCCGCACGAACGATTCGTCGCCAAGACGCGGCGGCTCGGCGAGCTGGGTGTCCGTTTCAGTGTCGGTGTCGTCGGCCTGCCCGAGCACCGGGAGCCCGCGCACAGACTGCGCGCGGAGCTCCCGGAGCATGTGTACCTGTGGGTGAACGCCGCCGAGGGACACACCTACACGGACGAAGAGGCGGACACGTGGACGGCTCTCGACCCGCTGTTTCCCTTCAGCCGTCACCCCCACCGGTCGGCGGGACTTCCCTGCCGCACCGGCGAGTCGGTGATCTCGGTCGACGGCGACGGGAAGGTGAGCCGCTGCCACTTCGTCCGGACCGAACTGGGCCGGCTGTACGACGGCTCCTACCGTGCCGCGCTCACCCCGCGCCCCTGCCCGCTGGCCGTGTGCGACTGCCACATCGGCTACGTGCACCTGGAGACGCTGCCGCTGTACGACGTCTTCGCGGGCGGTGTCCTGGAACGCGTCCCGCGCGTGCTGCCGGAGGGGAACCGGGCGTTGCTTCCCGTGGTCCCCGCCGTCGGTTCCCTCCGGGGGCCTGGCTCGGGGTGACGACCGCCCCTGCGGGTGGGGTCAGTCGGCGCGCCGTCGGGCGACGTAGACCGTGTTGGCGGAGGTCCCTCCCTGCAGCGGGTTGTCGAAGTCCACGACGTGCGCCGCGGTGTCCGTGAAGACCTCCGCGAGCACCGCGCCGAATTCGTCGTCCGGCGGGTCGTTCGACCACAGCGCGAACACACCGCCGGGCTCGAGCAGTTCGGCCAGGGCCGCCAGACCGTCCCGTGTGTAGAGCACGGCATGGCCGGGGTGCAGCACATGGCGCGGCGAGTGGTCGACGTCCAGGAGGATCGCGTGGAAGCGGCGGCCGGGGGTTTCGGGGTCGAGGCCTCGCGGTGTGCCGGTGGTCATGGCGAAGAAGTCCCCGCGCACCAGCCGGCACCGGGGGTCGGACGCCAGGCCGGCGCCCAGGGGTACGAGCCCGCGCCGGTGCCAGTCGATCACCTCGGCCAGGGTGTCGACGACGATGAGCGAGCGGACGCGCGGATCGTCCAGGGCGGTCCTGGCCGTGTATCCGAGGCCGAGTCCGCCCACGACGACGTCGAGCGGGCCCTCGGACAGTTCCGCCAGGCCGAGCCGGGTCAGCTCGACCTCGCCCTTGGTGAAGAGGCTGGACATCAGGTACTCGTCGCCGAGCTTCACCTCGTACACGTCGTCGCCCGAGAGCGGATCCCGCCGACGGCGCAGGCTGATCTCGCCCATGGGCGTCGGCCGCCAGTCGATCTCCTCGAAACGCGCGCTCATCCGATGCCTTTCTCCCCAGCCTCGCCCCACCCCCGCGGGCGGAGGGGCGGTCACCGGCGCCGGGCGCCCCGGCCGGGGCCGTGCGGGCCGAAGGGGGCACCGCACGGTCCGGATCGGGCCCGGCGCTGTGGAGGATCTTGGCACGGGAAAGCCACCGGCCGGTGCCCGAATCGTCGTACGGCACCGGATCGGGTCGGTCGGCGGACTCCCCGTTCGCGCGCGCCCGGTCGCGTCAGGCCTGCGCGGCGGCCTCGCTGATGTCCCGGTGCAGCCTGTTCGCGCGCGCGGTCGCGTCAAGCCTGCGCGGCGGCCTCGCTGATGTCCCGGTGCAGATGGCCCATGAGCTCGCCCATCTCGCGAACGTCGGCGCTCGGCGCGTCGGCGTTCTCCGCCGCGCCGCGCAGCCAGTCGGCCGTCGCCAGAGCGAGTGCGACGGCGTCGTCCACACGGCTCTCGCCGAGGAGTTCCTCGATCCTGAAGGCAAGACTGCCCAGGGTTTCGGCGTTGGTCTCCGGCGCCAGGTAGCCGCGCAATCCGGCGGGGAAGGGGTCCCGGGCTCGGGCCTGCTGTACGGCGTCGATGACCGCCGGGTCCTCGCTGTACTGGTCGAGATGGCCGAGGAGGACGTAGATCCGCGCGACCAGCCGCGGCCGGCCGGGATGGCGGTCCAGCCAGGCCATCAACTGCTGCTGGCCACCGAGGTGGTCGACGACCGGCGTGAGCGCCTCCACCGACTTGGTGGGCAGATCCCAGTGATGGGGAAGCATCCGGGCGATCTCGTCGGCCAGGCTCGCCTCGTCCTCGGCGCTGAGCGTCCCGGCGGTGAATCCGCTGACCTTCGCACTGTCCAGGGCGAACCCGTCGGGCAGCGCCGCCCGGGATGTGCGGGTCGAGGAACCGTGCCGTCGGCGCAGCAGTTCACCGACGCTCTTGAGGAGCGGCATGTCGTGCACGAAACCTCCTGATGAACGCGCTCAAGGGCCAGCCTCGGGTCCAGGGCGGCGACCGCGGACGGTCCGGACGGCGATTCCATCGGCTGCTCCCCGGCATCGACACCATCACCCTGCCGCCCGGCCGCCGGGTCCGCGCGCCCGGTGACCCGGACGGGTACGGGACGCCGCGCTTGTGCCGCGCAGGGGCCGGCATGAACGGGATGCCGCCTCGTGGGGCCGATCTTCGGCCATAAAAGAGTGCTGGACCGGCCGCCGCTCGAGATGTGCACGATGGTTGGCTGCTGAACCAGTGGCTGCGTGGGGCGCCGCGAGCGGGGGCGGACACGCCCGGGAGGGACGGGGGATGCGGGAGCAGGATCGGATCGAGCGGGTTCGGGAGCTCTACGAGTCGGCGATGTTCGGCGGTGACAGCTCCGCGCTCGCCGCCGCCGACCAGGAGTTGGACGCCGTCGAGGCGGCCGTGTCGTTGGAGCGCGGCAAAGTGATGCACGTACGCTTCCTCGACGACCGGCGGGAGGAACCGCGGGAACTGGCCCTCTTCGAGCACGCGGCCGAGCTGTACCGGCGCGTGGGAGACGCGAGCGGTGAGGCGGACGCCCTGTTCTGGATCGGGTGCTGGCACCAAGTCGTGCGCGGTGACGGTGCCACCGCCCTGCCGTACTTCGAGAGGTCCTACGAGCTGGCGCGGTCCGTCGACGACCGGAGGACCATGTCCTACGCGGTCCGTCATCTCGGATTCGCCGCGGTGGAAGCGGGGCGGCTCGACCGAGCCCGTGAGGCGCTGACCGAATCGGTGGCGCTGCGCCGCGAGATCGGGTTCGTGCCGGGAATCGCGGCGGGCCTGGTGGCGCTCGCCCATCTCTGCGTCGATACCGACGACCGCGAGGCGGCCGTCAGATATCTCGACGAGGCCCGGAATGTGGCCGAACAGTGCGGGGCCAAGGGCGTGTTGGGGTGGATCGATCAGGCGAGAACGCGGATCTGAGGCGGACACCGCATCGGACGGTGACCTTTCGCCGCGGCGCTCGGGCGGGGTCTCCCGTGAGGGTCAGACGTCCGACACCAGGAGTCGATAGCCGACGTCGAAGGTGTCGAGGTCGAGGAGGTCGGCCTGACGCCGGTGCCACCGGCCGCTCGCCAGGTCCTCGGTGAGCGCTGCCAGGCCGGGAGCGAGGGCGTCCTCCCCGGTCTGGGCGAACATGGAAATTCCGGCGCGCACTTGGGGGTCGAGGTAGGCGTGGGGGCGGCGCCAGAACGCCGCGCCGAACCCGTCCGTGCAGTCGTGGGGGACGTGGACGGGCTCTTGACGGGCCCCGCCGAGCAGGGTGTCCAGCCGCTCGATCGGGACGGCTCGGCTGTCGTCGAACGCGGCGGCCTGCGGGAGGTATTCGCGTACGAGCCAGAACGTCTCGCGGAAGATCTCCTGGTCCCAGGTCAGGATGACGATACGGCGGCGAGCGACCCGGCGGAGTTCGGCGATGCCGGCCGCGAGGTCGGTCCAGTGGTGGACGGTCAGCAGTGCCATGACGGCGTCGGCGGCGTCGTCGCGCAACGGAAGACGTTCGGCGACCGCGCACACGGCGGGAGCGGAACGCGGCGGGCGCTGGGCGATCATGATCTGGCTGGGCTCGACGGCGAGAACCGTCTGCTCCGGCTCGTAGGAACCGGTGCCGGCGCCTATGTTGATCACCGTCCTGGCGTCCCCCAGGGCGGCGTGCACCTGTCTGGCGATCCGCGGGTCCGGCTGCCGGGTCCGGCCGTACGTCGCGCCGAGCGTGTCATAGATGGCCATGCCCCTCAGTATGCGAAGAAGTCACCCACATCGGGACCGCTCCCGGGAACTGGTGACCTTGCGGAAAGGGGGGAAGAGTGCTGCCGTCTCCACCGTGGCGTCGGGGACGGAAAAAGGCTCGTCCCGTACGAAACGGGACGAGCCTTCATGGAGCGCCGGGCAGGCCTTGCACCTGCATTTCTCCGCAGGAAGCGGAGCGTCTTTCCTTGGACCACCAACGCATCGAGGACCGGGGCGACTCCCCCGACCAGCTCAAGATCAATACTATCAGACGATCAAGCCCGCCTCGCCACCACCGAGCCACCCCGCATCCGCATTCGCATCCGCATCCGCATCCAGGAGGTCGCAGCCGTATGAGCGAGTCGTACTCGCCCGTCCCCGAACTGAACCTGCTCAAGGAGTTCCAGGACCGCCTCGGTCCCGCGTTCTACTCGGAGGGCTTCGAGCTCGTCGAGTACGAAGGGGACGCCGGACTCCACACCTGGTCGGAGGATCCCGGGTTCCTCAGCCGGTTCATCCCGTTCGCCAAGGCCAACGGCTCCGGTTCCGACTACGCCCTGTGGCGCTGCGACGATCGTACGGACCTCGCCACGCTGCCGGTCGTCTTCGTCGGCGACGAAGGCGACCTGTACGTGATCGCACGGGACCTGAGGGAGCTGTTCCGGCTTCTCACGATCGACCGTGAGCCCGTCTCGGAGGGGTTCTTCGGCTACGGCGCCGTCGAGGAGCACAGCCAGGGGCACGCCGAGTTCGTCGCCTGGCTGGACCGGACGTTCGGGCTTCACCCGCCGGAGGATCCGGACGCCCTCTGGAACGCGCGCAAGGAGCACGACGACCGTTTCAGGGCCTGGGCGGGTCGCTTCGCCGACCTGGGCGACTGGTGACCGGCTCTTTCTACGCGCCGTACAGGCGGCCGTAGGTGTCGTGCACGGCGGTGCGGCCGGCTTCCAGCGCGGTTTCGAGGAGGTCGCCCTCGCGCGCCAGACGGCTGACCGTCGGCGAATCCGGTGCGGGGCGGATCGAGACGACGGCCGCATGGTCGGCCAGGCGGGCGTCGTCCTCGGCCAGGCGGGTCTCGCGGTCGAGGAACACCTGGCGCAGGGCCACGGGCTCACGTCGCAGGACCGTCCTGGCGATGAGCGGGGCGGAGCGCGACGGGCGCGCGACGTCGGTCGCGCGCCGTGAACGCAGCACCATGACGTGGGTCGCCCCCTGGGCCAGCGCGGTCCGGTAGGGAATGGATTCGGAGACGCCCGCGTCGTAGAACCGGCGTCCGCGCAGCGTCACCGGTTCGCCGGCCAGGAGGGGCAGGGAGGCACTGGCCCGCAGCGCGAGGCGCAGCTCCGCGGGGTCGGAGATGAAGGGCCGCAGGTCGGTCGACTCGCCGGTCTCGGCGTCGGTGGCCAGTGGGTGGTATTCGATGTCGCTCGCGAGGATGGAGTCGAAGTCCATCGGCGCGCAGTCCTGGTCGCCGTAGCGGTACAGCACCTCGTAGAAGGCGTGGAGATCCACCAGGGGCTTGCCGCGCAGCGGGTTCGAGCGCCGGATCAGGGTCCTGGCGTACTTGGGGACCGCCCAGAAGCGCAGGGACTGCGGGCTCGTGCTCAGCAGCCACGCCGCGGAGGCGGCACCGGCGGAGGCGCCGTAGACGGCGTCGAAGCCGTCGGTCAGTCCGAGTTCGTGGAGGGCCAGGGCCATCCCGCCGGCGATGATGCCGCGCATCCCGCCGCCCTCGATGGCCAGCGCGACGCGGTGCCCGTCGGTGCGCGCGCCGGGGCGGCTGCCGGTTCGCGCTCGCTCGGTGAGCACGCCCCAGACCGCGTGCGGCTCCTCGGGTTCGGCGGTGGCGGAGTTCGTGGCGGTCGTCGTCATCGCGGTCGGGGCTCCAGGGGCAAGCTCGGGGGTGTTCCGCCGGGGGTGACACCGCCCGCCGGACATTCACTTTACCAATGAACAGCCACTCACTAGCCAGCGGCTAGTCAAACGGGTTCGTGCGGCGTCCGCGGGCCCCTACGCCCTGTGAGGACCCTCGGCCTCCGGGATGGCGAGGAGACCTCGGGCAGTCAGGAGCAAGGTGCCCCTCAGGTCGTCGTCCGAGAGGTCGGACAACTCCCCGAGACCTTCCAGCATCCACAGACACATCACGTACGCCATGCGCTCGACGGGCGTGGGCGAGCCGCCGAACAGCACCCGCAGGACGCGCCGCCTGCGGGTGTCGTTCTCGGCGTAGACGCTGGCGGCGCGGATCTCGGGATCGTGCAGGAGCATGGTCCCGAGTTCGCGGTTGCGCACCAGGAAGTCGACCCAGCCGACCGCGTACGCGTCCAGCCTCTCCCGGCGTGACGGCATGGCCGCCAACTCGTCCAGGAGTACGGTCATTTCCTCCACCGTCGGATCGAGTGCAGCCTGGAGGATCTGCGCCTTGGTCCGGAAGTGGTAGTAGACCGCGGCTTTGGTCAGGCCCATCTCGTCGGCGATCGCCTGCAACGAGGTCGCTTGATAGCCACGGGCGGCGAACAGCCGCTGGGCCGTCTCGACGATCTGCTGTCGCGTCGCCGCGGCCTGGGCGGCTCGACCGACCACCGGGACGCCCGGCTCTCGCTCGCTGGGCACGCTCGTTCGCTCCCGCACGGGTCTTGCCTTCATCGGCTCTGAGACATCTGAGGACAGGGGACAGGGTGTTCACTTTACCTTCGCTGTCCGTCGGCCAGTGAACGGCAGGCGGGTCCGGACGGGGATCGTCGGCCCGTCCGGACCGGGTTCGTCAGCCCCCTCCGGACCGGGACCGTCAGCCCGCGGCCACCGCCGGATCCGCGGGCACAGCCGGCTCAAGGGCCTCGACGGCTGCCGCGGCAGCGGCGGAGTCCGGGCCGTAGAAGATGTCGATGTCGACCTCCTCACCGCCCATGGTGAGGGTGTCCCAGGCGCCGCTGAGCACCAGCATGCGCAGCGTCCTGTTCTCCAGGGTCCCCAGACGTTCCAGGATCGCCTCGTCGTCCGGCATGCCGGACATGCGCGTGGCCAGCCGGGAACGGATCCCGCGCAGCCGCTCCAGCAGTGTCGCGGTGTCGGACTCGCGGTCCGGCTCCTCGGCGATCCCGTCGATGCCGTGCGCGATGATGTCCTTGATGGCCCAGGTGGCGCCCTTGTCGTCGGTGGTCACCATCGCCTTCCAGGCGCGGCTCTTGTGGCGGTACTGGAGCATCGACATGGCGGCCTCGTGGCGCAGGAAGTCCGCGTCCCGGAAGGGCTTGCCGTTCCAGGCGCCATTGAGGGAACGGGCGAGCGAGATCGCCGAGGCCAGGCCGCTGTTGAGTCCCCGGCCCGGCCAGAAGTGGATGGAGTTGGCGGCGTCGCCCAGCAGGAATCCGTACGTGCCCGGCGTGTTGGCCGTGGGCGGCAGCAACTCGGCGGTGAAGCGCGGGCGTTGCACCATGCTGAGACGGAACGACGTGACCGCGCTGAGTTCGCCGGGCTCGACGCCGAACAGGCGCAGTCCCTCGCCCACCCGCCTCCACAGGGCGGAGCCCTTGATGAGGGCGGGCAGGAACAGGGTGCTGTGCGTGGAGCAGCGGTAGTCGCCGTGCTCGTCGCGCCCCATGAGACAGGGGCGCGAGGCGATGCACTCCTCGAAGACGCGGCGGACCGGGTCGATGCCGACGACCTCCGCGGCCTCGGCGTCCGTCAGCCGCATGTTGAGGAAACCCTCGCCGCGCAGGGAGTTGAGCAGGAACCGGTTCTGCCCGACGGTGAGCAGGACGGCCATGGGGTCGGCCAGCGCCGATTTCACCCGCAGGCCGAGGACGACGTCCTGGAGGTGGCGGTCGTCCAGCGAGTAGATGGATTCGTCCGCCTTGCCGAACTTGGCGGCGAAGTGCTCGCGCGTGTGCGACCGTCCGCCGTCGCAGATGGCCAGGACGTGTTGGCCGGCCAGCGCGTCCCGCTCCTCTTCGACGCTGAACCGGGCGGGGACGAGCCGGATACGGCTCCGCTTCTCGTTCGCCACTTCCAGGAGCCGGTCCTCGATGTAGGCGATGCGCATGTTGCGCGGGTGGTGGTCGCCGATGGAGTCGGGACCCGACGGCCACATCTCGGTGTAGCTGTCCGGGTCGAACAGCCGGGCCTGCACCTCCGCGGGCAGGCTGAGGTACTGGCGGCTCTGCACGGTCACCACCTGCTGGCGCCGCACGTTGCCCTGACTCGCGTCCTTCCAGACGATCTTGCGGCCCTGTTTCCGCCACCGGCCGTCGTAGACGGTGATGTTCACCTGAGCGCCGAGGAAGTGCTCCAGCAGCAGGGCGAGCGACAGGCCGACGGGGCCTCCGCCCGCGATGGTGACCCGCAGAACCGGCCCGTGTTCCAGTTCCTCGTCACCATGGGTCAGCGCCCTGGGCAGGGAGAGCGCCATGATCGTCTCCATGGCGTCCGCGACCTCGAAGCGGAACTCCTGGTCGCCGATGGTGATGTCGTCGCCGGCCTGGAGGAGCCGGGACTCGATCTCCTCGCCGTTGACCAGCGTGCCGTTGCTGCTGCCGCAGTCGCGCAGGACGTAACCCTGGGTGTCGTCCAGGACGATCTCGGCGTGGAAGCGGGAGACGCTCAAGCTGGAGACGACGACCGTGTTCTCGGGGTTGCGCCCGAACGTGACCCGGGTGCCGATCACCGGTATGCGTTCTCCGGCCAGTAGTCCTTCGCGTCCGACAAGCACCGGCGCCACTGGATTTCCTCCCCGGGTTGACGACATTGCTGGTGTCGCGGCACCACCCGTGCACACGTGCGGCCGGGCCTGACCGGGCAACGTGCGACGAACGGGGCGGGGCGACATTCACTCGACGTACGGGAGCGGTGAACGGTTCAGTCCGACAACGGCGCGGAGCCGCTTGACCGGTACGGATGCCCCATCATGCCCGATTCCGGAGCCTTGCGGGAGAGGTCGTCCGGCAGGCATGTCAGACGACGAGGAAGTCCGCTCGCCCCTCCTTGGCGCCGCCGACGAACTCGGCGATGACCGAGGAGGCACAGATGAGGGCGGGACCGTCCGGGTCTGTCGCCTGCCTGACCGCCACGACACCGCCGCCGAGTTCCTTGATCTCGACGCAACCGTCGTCGCCGCCGTCGCTCCAGGGCTTGCTCCACCCCTGGGTTCCCAGCTCTGCGGCGGCGTTCACGGCGTGCTTCATCGTCTTGTCTCCTTGCGGACGTCCGCCAGGGGCTCCCCTGCCGGACGTCATGTGGGCGTGCGTGGCGTGGGCACTCGTCCGGCCGGACCCCGCGCGGCCGTGCCGGTGACACCGTAGGTGTACGGGACTTGTGAGGGTGAAAGGCGGGAGAGCGACCCCGGACACTTCCGGGTGCGACGGAGCGACGTACGCGCAACTCACCTGTAAGACGGGGAGGTTCGGCTGCTCATCACTTGCCGGAGCAGCGGGACGCCCGGCACCGCATCGCGAACGGCCGGAGCAGACCGCGGTGCACTCACGTCTCACGCCTCATCGACCCCCTGGAACGCCGATCAGTCTGTCATGACCTTCGCCCTCGCGGACAGTTCCACCGATCCTCGCGCCTACGTACGGAACTCCCGAACTCCCTTCACAGTCAAGGAACTTCACGTCACGGACGACTCCGCGGCAAACATCCGTCGTCCCGTGTCGACGCGGTTCCGGTCGTCACCGCCGCTCGGCGGCAAGGGCCCGCACCGGTACCGGCGCGGCGACGGAACGGACCGGGAACACGACTCGACATGCCCCAGGGTGACGCGCTGAAGTGCAGGACGCCCAGGGCGGGCTGGAGTTGGGTCAACGGTCGACCAGCCGTGAATGCGGAGCCTCATCCGTGGATTCCGCGCCGGTGCCGTCGGTGCCGACCGGACCGCGGGGAAGCATCCGGTCCAGCCACTTCGGCAGCCACCAGTTGGTCCGGCCGAGGAGTGTCATGGTCGCCGGTACCAGCACCATGCGCACGACCGTGGCGTCGATGAAGATCGCGGTGGCCAGGCCGAGCCCGAACATCTTGGTGGAGGGGTCCTCGGCAACCGCGAAGGACAGGAAGACCGCCACCATGATGAGGGCGGCCGAGGTGATGATCCGGGCGGTGCGCGAGACGCCGTCGACGATCGCCGTGCCGTTGTCGCCGGTGCGCAGGTACTCCTCGCGTACGCGGGAGAGGAGGAACACCTCGTAGTCCATCGACAGGCCGAACAGGATGGCGAAGAGGAACATCGGGATGAACGACACGATCGGAACCGTCGCTTCCAGCCCGATGAGTGCGCCTCCCCAGCCCCACTGGAAGACCGCGACCATGATGCCGTAGGCCGCGCCGATGCTCAGCAGATTCAGCAGTACCGCCTTGAGCGGTACGAGTATCGAGCGGAAGACCAGCATCAGCAGCAGGAACGACATCGCCAGCACGGCGGCGACGAACACCGGCAGACGCTGGCTGGTGCGTTGGCCCACATCGGACAGGCTCGCGGCGGCGCCGCCGACGTGGGCCCTGGCCGGGCCGTGCCCGATCGCCGTGGGCAGCACGTCGGTGCGCAGCCGGGCGATGGTGTCGGCCGTGGCCCTGTCCTGAGGGCTGGTGGTCGGGAACACCACGAGGGTCGCGATGCCGGTGGCCCGGTCGACGTGCGTCGGCGCGACGGATGCGATGCCCGGATCCGCCGCGACGGCCCCGACGAGTCGGTCCAGCGCTCCCGGATCACCGGCGGGGTCCGCGGCGATGACGAGGGGACCGTTGGTGCCCGGGCCGAACCCCTCGGCGACGAGGTCGTAGGCCCGGCGCTCGGTACGACTGTGGGGCAGTGAGCCGTCGTCCGGCAGGCCGACGCGCAGGCCGAGCACGGGCAGCGTCGCGGTCAGCAGCAGCCCCGCCGCGCCGACCGCGTACGGCACCGGGTGCCGGCTGACGTGCCCGATCCAGCGACGCCACCCGGCGGCGTGGGCGGCGCCCGCCGCCGTGTCCCGCCGTCGGCCGAGGAGGCCCGACCACCCGGCCCGAAGTGCCCGGCCGATCCGGCCGGCCCGGCCCAGCCGCGCCCCCGCCGCGCCGAGGAAGGCCGGCAGCAGCGTCACCGACGCGAGCACCATCGTCAGGACGACGATCGAGACGGCAACCCCGCCCACCGTCATGAACGGCACGTTCGCGACCGCCAGGCCGAGGATCGACACGACGACGGTGCCGCCGGCGAAGACCACCGGCCGCCCCGCCGTTGCCACCGCTCGTCCGGCCGCCGCCTGCGGATCGAGCCCGCACGCGAGGTACTCCCGGTGCCTGGCGAGCACGAACAGCGCGTAGTCGATGCCCACTCCGAGCCCGACCATGCTGCCCAGGACCGGGGCGAAGGTGGGGACGTCCGTCACCCCCGCCAGTACCGTCATCGTGGCGACCCCGACGGTCAGTCCGAAGACCGCCATGCCGATCGGCAGCGCGGCGGCGACGAGCGAACCGAACGCCAGGAACAGGATCGCGGCCGCGGCGAGGAGGCCGATCAGCTCGCTCGCGCCGCCGTCCGCGTCGGAGAAGGCGTAGAAGAGGTTCCCGCCCATCTCGATGCGCAGCGGCAGCTCGGCGCGCAGCCGGTCGCCGAGATCGACGAGGGCGTCGAGGTCTTCGGCCGACAGCCGGCTCTGGTCGGGGTACTGCACCCGGACGACCGCGATCCGCCCGTCGGCCGAGACGAGGCCGCCGCGCACGGCGGTGTCCCCGCCCGCGTGGAGTGCCCCCGCAGGGTCGCTCGTGCCGAGCACGTGCGGCAGCCGCTTCACCTCGGTCCGCAGCCGCGTGAGCGCGGTGCGCGCGCTGTCGTCGTCGAAGAACGTCGCACCGCCGTCGAGGGGGGTGACGACCACCTGGGCGGTCATCCCCTCCTGGCCGGTGCCGGCCCGCTCGATCAGCTCCGCGGCCCGTCCGGAGTCCAGTCCCGGAGCGGTCATCGAGTCCGCCGTCCGCCCGCCGAAGGCGACGGCGGCGAGGACGACGAGCGTGGCGGCGACCAGCCATGCCGCGATCACCCGCCAGGGATGGCGGGCGGCGCTTGTGCCCAGGCGCGACAGGGCTTTCGAGAGCATCGGGTCCTCCAACCACCTCGTCGGCCGTCCTTGTACGGCCGCCGATACCGAGGCTCGTCGCCACGGCGCTCCGCGGCATCGGCCCGCGGGCCGCGGATCCGTCGGCCCCGGGGCGGAGTGGCGACCCGTTCTTTCGGCCGATGCGCGGCACGGCGCGGCCCCTAGGCTGAGAACCGTGCTGCGAGACGACCTGCGAACCCTGTGGACCGAACCCCGGCCGCCCGACGCGCCCGCCCGGGTGTGGCGGGACTGGGCGCTGCTCGCCGCGAGCCTGGTCGCTGTGGTGCTGGAGGCCACCCTGCGCGAGAACGTCGTGTGGCGGCCGGTGGCGGTGGTGTTCGCCGTATGGCTGTGCCTGCTGCCCCTGTGGCGCCGGACCCGCCCACTGGCGATGGTCACGCTGGGGTTCGGCTCGGTGATCCTGCTCCAGCTGGCCTCACTGGTCGCCGCACCGCGCGAGCCCGTCGGCCTGGACACCGGCGTGGTCGTGGTCGTGCTGGTGTATGCGCTGCCCCGGTGGGGATCGGGACGGGAGGTCGTGCTGGGCAGCGCGGTGATCCTCACGGCCTTCGCGCTGGGGGTCACCGCGGACGACACTCCGGCCGCCGAACAGGTCGGGGGCTTCGTCTTCCTGTCGCTGCCCGGCTTGATCGGGGCCGCCGTGCGGCTCTGGGGGACCGCTCGCGAGCGGCAGTTGGAGCAGGTACGCTCCCGCGAGCGTGAGCAGCTCGCCCGGGAACTGCACGACACCGTGGCCCACCACGTCTCGGCCATGGTGATCAGCGCCCAGGCGGGCCGGGTGCTCGCGGGAACCGACCCGTCCGCCGCCGTCGAGGCGCTGGAGGGGGTCGAGGAGGAAGGGGCGCGCACGCTGGAGGAGATGCGCGCCATGGTCGCCGCGCTGCGCGACCGCGGGGTCGGCGCCGAGCTGGCGCCGCCTGCCGGCGTCGCGGATCTGGAACGCCTGGTGCGCACCCCGGGTGGTCGCCTCAGGGTCGACCTGGGTCTCGACGGCGAACTGGACACGCTGTCCCCGGCCGTGGACGCGGCCGTCTACCGCATTGTGCAGGAGTCGGTGACCAACGCCATGCGCCATGCGGTCGACGCGACCGAGGTCGTCGTCCGGGTCACCGCGGACCGGCACACGGTACGGGTGAGCGTGCGCGACAACGGCCACCGCACCAACCGAGGCCGTGCCGGATACGGACTCACCGGACTGCGCGAGCGCGCGACGCTGCTCGGCGGCACACTACAAGCCGGCCCCGGCACCGACCAGGGCTGGCTTGTCGAAGCCGAGCTGCCGAGAGGGAGGACCGAGAGCGGTGCCCATCCGCGTCCTCGTCGCTGACGACCAGACCATCATCCGCACCGGGCTGCGGATCATGCTGAACGCCCAGCCCGGCATCGAGGTGGTCGGCGAGGCCGCCGACGGACAGGAGGCGGTACGTCTGGCCCGCGAACTGCGCCCCGACGTCTGCCTGTTCGACATCCGCATGCCCGTGATCGACGGGCTCGAGGCCACCCGGCTGGTCGCCGGCCCGGGCGTCGCCGATCCGCTGACCGTGGTCGTCATCACCACGTTCGACCTCGACGAGTACGTCTACGGCGCGCTGCGTGCCGGCGCCCGCGGATTCCTCCTCAAGGACACGGGACCAGACCTTCTGGCGCAGGCCGTACGGTCGGCGTCCGGCGGTGAGGCGCTCATTGCGCCCAGCGTCACCGTCCGTCTGCTCCAGGCATTCGCTGACCTCCCCGCCGGGCGGCCCGTGGCCCAGCCGGTCTCCCCCGTCACCGCGCGCGAGGAGCAGGTCCTCCTCGCCGTCGCTCGCGGGCTGACCAACACCGAGATCGCCGATGCACTGCACATCAGCCTCAGCACGGTGAAGACGCATCTGGCCAGCCTGATGGCCAAACTCGGCGCCCGCAACCGGGTCGAGATCGCGATGTGGGCCTACGAGACGCGCCGTATCCTCCCCGGAACCTGAGCCGGGTGCCGGGCCACGTCCCATGAGTCCCCGCCCGGTCCGCGCAGCGGGCCCGCGTGCAACCGACCGGCACGTGTCTCGCCCGCGTGTTCTGCGACGAGGTGCCGTCGCCGGGATGGAACATCGGCCAGGAAGGCCGCCCGGTCGTCACCGATGACTTTCGTCGCTCCAGGTGGTCTGCATGGACAGGGTGAAACGGACGGAGGCGAGGACGAGGGTGTTTGTCTTGATTCCCGGGGCCGGGGGTGCGGCCTGGTACTGGCATCCTGTGGTGTCCGAACTGCGGGCGAGGGGGCATGAGGCGGTCGCGGTCGATCTGCCCGGGGCCGACGAGTCCCAGGGGTTGCCCGAGTACGCCGACGCCGTGGCCGCGGTGATCGGCGACCGCGCCGGTACGGTGCTGGTCGCGCAGTCGATGGGCGGCTTCACTGCGCCGATGGTCTGCGCCCGTGTTCCGGTCGGACTGCTGGTCCTCGTCAACGCGATGGTGCCGCTGCCGGGCGAGACGCCCGGGCAGTGGTGGGGCAACACCGGCTCGGAGCCGGCGCGCCTCGCGGCGGCCGAAGCGGGCGGCTACGGCGCCGAGTTCGACATGGACACCTACTTCCTGCACGACGTTCCGGCCGAGATCGCCGCCGCCGGAGCGGACCATGAGGGACCGGAGGCCGACATCGCCTTCAACCAGCCCTGCGAGATCGAGCGCTGGCCCGACACCCCCACCCGGGTGCTGGCCGCGACCGGGGACCGGTTCTTCCCGGTGGACTTCCAGCGCCGAGTGGCCCGCGACCGTCTCGGGATCGAGGCCGAGACCATTCCCGGTGGACATCTGGCCGCGCTGTCTCAACCATCAGCGCTCGTCGACAGGCTGGTCCAGCGGCTGCCCTGAGGGGTCGTCGGACCCCCCTTCGGCCCAGGTCGCCGGGCCCGGCGGCGAAAACGTATCCCCCGGAGACGAAGCTCGTTGAAGTGGTCAGCGCGCAAACGCCCCCGACGGATGCGCGACACGTGAGGGCCCGAATCCCTGCCCGGTCTCGGGCCCTCACCCCCTCCAGCCCTGTCCCTCCGGGCGATCGTGTCCACCCGGAGGGACAGGGCGTAGAGCCGCCCGGCGGGACCGGACGAGGAGCCGCCCGGCGGGGCGTGCCATGATCCGCACTCATGAAGACGCCGAACCCGTCCCTGGCCCGCGCCGCCGCTCGCAACAACGCCGAGTGGTGCGCGGCGATGAGCCGATCCCACGGCGTGGAGGGCGACTTCACGGAGCAGGCCTGGGCCGCCCCGGACCGCACCCCGCGGTACTACCCGGACGCGGTGACGCTGGTACCCGGCGCCTCCGTCAAGGACAGCTTCGCCGACCTCGACCTGACGGCGGCCGGATTCAAGGTCCTGTTCGAGGCACAGTGGATCCACCGCCCGGCGAGCGGGCCCGCCGCTTCCCCCGAACCCGCCGATTCCCCCGAGCTCGTCTGGAGCGTGGCGAGCGATCCGGACGCGTTGCGCGACTGGGCTCTGGCCTGGGACGACGGGAACGGCGACGCGGACCTGTTCCGCCCCGGACTGCTCGACGACCCGGCCACCTTCGTGCTCACCGGGCGCTCCGCCGACGGCCGCGTGGCCGCCGGAGCGGTGGCGAGCCGCAGCGACCGAGTGGTCGGGATCTCCAACGTTTTCGCACGCGACGGCGGCCTTGAAGCGGCCTGGGCGCACGTGCCGAACGCCGTCCACACGCTGTTCCCCGCCCTGCCCGTGGTCGGCTACGAGCACGGCGACGACTTGGCCGCCGCCGTGCGACACGGCTTCGAACCGATCGGCCCGCTGCGGATCTGGACCCACCCGGGGCGGGACTGACGCGCACGCTGCCGACGCGGGCCGCCGGTCGGGCGGCGCCGGGTCCCGTGTCCGACTCCCGTCGTCGCCCGGCCGCACCGGCAGGCCCTAGGAGGCCTTGTCCGCCAGTCGCTGCGCCGCGCGCTCCCCGCGCCGTTCGACGGGCTCGACTCCCCACGCCGCGCCCAGACCGGACGGCGGCATGTCGACGTAGATCGACTCGTACGAACCGGCGGGGACGATGTACGTCTCGTGCCAGACCCCCACGCTGCCGTTGCTGTTGCGCAGCCGCCGGTTGAACGCCGCCCACGCGGGACGGTGCTCCCGGCCCTGGTCGGAGGCGTACGCGAGCAGCTTCTCGCGCGACTCCCAGTACTGCGCGGTGGTGAACACGCGCGGACCGCCGCCCAGCCCCCGGTGGCCCAGCAGTCCGCTGTCGCCGTCCTGCGCGAGTTCCTTCAGCATGCGCGGCATCGCCAGCAGCGTCGGCAGCCAGTGGCGGACGGCCCGCCAGCGGTTGATCCGCATGCCGATGAGGAAGACGACGATTTCGCCCTCGGCCGAGGCCGTGACCCGTCGTCCGGATGTCGGTGCATTACCCATGAGATTCCCCGTTCTCGTGTTGGATAGTGGCACGATCCATGCTTGGATAGTGTCACTGTCCGACGAAGGGTGCAACCGGATGCGACTGGCGGAGCTGAGCGAGCGCAGCGGCGTGTCGACCGCCACGATCAAGTACTACCTGCGCGAAGGACTGCTCCAGCCCGGCCGCCGGATCTCCGCCACCCAGGCCGAGTACGGCGAGGACCACCTGCGGCGACTGCGCCTGGTGCGGGCACTGATCCAGATCGGCGGGGTCTCGGTGGCGGACGCGCGCGAGGTGATCGCCGCGGCCGAGGACGACTCGCTGGACCACCATCTGCGACTGGGCGCGGCGACCCGCGCGCTGCCCACCGCCGAGAAGCCGGCCGAGGACGATCCGGCGGTGGCGACCGCCTGCCGCTCGGTCGAGGCCCTGCTGGAGCGGCTCGGCTGGAGCTGCGAGCCCGGTGTGGACCTGCTCAACCCCGCCCACCGAAGGCTCATCGACTCGGTCGCCGCCCTGGTCCGGCTCGGCTACCCCTGTGACACCGAGGCGTTGCTCCCGTACGGGCGGCTGGCGGCGCAACTGGCGGTCACCGACCTGGATCTGGTCGAGGCGCAGCCGACCCCGAGCGAGCAGATCGAGGCGGCCGTCGCGCTCACGGTGCTGTACGAACCGGTGCTGCTGAGCCTGCGGCGCATGGCCCACGCCGAGGAATCGGCCCGGCGGTTCTGAGGCCGCTCGCGTCACCCGCCGCCGAACACCGTCAGGACCCGGCCGGCCCACGGGCATGGGCTCGGGCGACCGGGTCCTGACGGTTTCGGCGCTGTCGTACGTCCGTCACTGCGCGGCGCACACCCGGGCACGGCACGTCCGGGTGTGCGCCGCGTCGACGGCGGCCGAGCGGATCAGCTCAGCTTGCGGCACAGCAGCGCGGCCGGTCCCTGACTGGCGCCGAAGCGGGTCGTGTACGCGATTCCGGCGGCGTACTCGTCATCGGCGCACTGGCCCTTGTAGTCGCCGTTCGCGAAGTCGCCTCCGGCCGCACCCGCGGGCCGGTTGTCGGAGCGGTCGAACCACACGGTTCGCCCGGCACCGGCCAGCGAGGCGGCGGCCGGAACGCACAGAGCCGCTGACGTGCGGCCACCGCGGCGGCTGTAGCCGATGAGGAAGTTCCCCGAGGGGCACTGCAACTTGGTGTACCCGGACGCCCAGTCGCCGCCCGAGGGCACATGACGCTCGTCGGTCACGACCGTCTGGGTGCCGGCCGCGGAGCGGAGGTCGCCGGTGGAGACGTCGGTGCACAGCGCGCGAACACCGCTGTGGCCGAGTCCGACCAGCCGTTCGCCGTCGGGGCAAACGGCCTTGGAGGCGCCCGAGTTCCAGTCGCCGCCCGCGCGCACCCGCAGCGACTGCACGTAGTCGCCGTGGTCGGTGGCGAGCATGTGCCAGCTCGGGACGGCGTCCACGGACCCGGTGCGGGTCGGGGCGGTCATGAGCCGGTTCCACGCGGTGCCGCGCCAGTCGGACTGGTCGAGGATTCCGTACCGGTTGCCGGAGGCGTCGTAGCGCAGGAGGGACCAGTCGTCATGGCCTTGCCAGCTGACGAGCGGCCAGTAGGCGAAGTCGACGTCGTGGTCGGCGAAGTAGTCGGTGATGTTGCCGAACCACGTCCGGGCGGCCGCGCCGGTCTCGCCGGCACCGATGCCGAACTCGCTGATCCAGACGGGAGCGGTGAAGTGCTGCTTGGCCTCGGAGGAGACGAAGAAGGCCTGGTCGTTGAGGACCTGGTAGAGCTGGTCGCGGCTGAGGTCCTGGTACCGGGCGTCGTGGGTCTCGCCGATGCCGGTCGCGCCGCTGTGGTTGGGGCCGGTGTATCCGTAGAAGTGCGCGGAGTACACCAGCTTGTGGGCGGCGACGAGGGTGTGCGACAGGTTGCGCGCGGGGGTGAGGGTGGGGCGTCCGTGCGCGAACCCGTCGACCGGGATACCGGTCCAGTTGATTCCCTCGATGACGATGAGGAGGTTGGGGTTGGCCTCGGAGAGGATGCGGTCACCGGCGAGTTGGGCCGCCGCGTACCAGTCGTGGGCGTCTCCCAGGCCCCAGTTGGGATCGTCCAGTACGTCGCGCCGTACCTCGTTGTAGAGATCGGCGCCCACCACCCGCGGGTCACCGGCGTAGCGGCGGGCCATGAAGACCCAGTCGTCCGCCCACTGCTGCGTGGACTGACTGCTGTTCCAGCGCTCGTTGCCGTCGACACCACAGCACCAACGCGAGGTGTTGGTGTGGTTGTTGAGGATGACCGCGAACCCGCTTCGGGTGAGCGCGGCGACCACGGCGTCGTAGACCTGCAGCGGTGTCCTGCCGCGCAGGTCCGGGTTCGCCGCGATGGCGGCGTCCGGCACCGGCGTCGTCGCATGGATCATCTCGTTGGAGAAGGGCAGCCGGATGCTGTTGATGCCCAGCTGGTGGAAGTCGTCGAGCAGTTGGGCCAGCGGGGCGCGGTCCAGGCCGAGCGGCACGCCGTAGGAGTTCTGGCCGGCGTGGTGGTTGGCCGCGTCGTCCTTGCTGCCGCTGCCCGTCCAGGAACCTTGCGCGCCGTCCCAGTTGGCCGACTTCAGCCGGAAACGGTTGCCGTCGGCGTCCACGATGTAGCGTCCGCGAGTGGAGAGCGGCGCTTTCCAGGTCTCGGCCGCCGCGGTGACGGAGGAGGTTCCCTGACCCGCGCCGTCAGGGGATTCCACTGGGGCGGCGATCGCCCCGGGAGCCGTGGCCAGCAGCAGGAGGGCGGCTGCGGCTAATGTCAGGTACTTGCCAAATCTGAGGTTAGGCATCGGACCTCTGTGAGGGGTGTCGGTACGCGAACGTGGGTGTCTGTGCCCACCGGCACCCGGGAGGCGGTGCCGGTCGCCGGGTGCCGGCGTGACGGGGCGGGTCGGGCTCATGTCCGTGGCGGCGGCTCCCGGCCGGCTGAAGCCCGGAAGCCGCCGCCACGGACGGGTCGCACTGCCGTGCTCCGAACGAGTGGGCCTGGCGCTCATGACCGGTCGGACGACCACGTCACCGGCGCTTCGGCCGTCCCGCCGACCACAGGTACGGACCGGAGCCTAGCGGGAAGCGCCGGGCCCGGCGACGGTTCCGGTCAGGCCGTCACCGGACCCGGATGAACGTCACGGACATGACGGCGTTTACGCATTCAGTGGATTCCGCTGCTCTGCCTCAATGCGGCGCCCCCGGCATCGATTCGTCCGGTCAGGCGTCCCAGGCGCGCGGACGGTTCAGCGCCTCCCATTCGGGGCGCAGCAAGGAGAACACCGCGAGGTCGTGGCGCCGGCCCCGATGGAGGCAGGCGCCACGGCTGACGCCCTCCTGGACGAAGCCCGACTTGGCGAGGACGGCCAGAGCGCGGGTGTTCCCGGTGTGCGTCTCGGCCGTGAGCCGGTACAGCGGGAGTTCGCCGAAGGCGAGGTCCACCAGGGCGTCGAGCGCGTCGGCGCCGTGGCCCTGCCCCCGGTGCCGCGGGTCCAGCATCAACTCGACCTCCGCGGTGCCGTCGAGCATGTTCTGACGGCTGAGCGCGGTCTGGCCGATGGGAGTGCCGTCCGGGAGCAGGACGAGGAACGCGTCGCAGTCGTCGTCCTCGCTGTCGCGCTCGATGCGCTCCCGCAGCCAGGCGAGGGACCGCGGCCAGGTGCAGAACTCGTAGGCGTTCGCCGGATCGGATCGCCAGCCGTGCAGCAACTCGGCGTCGTCCGCCTCGACCACCGCGAGCCCGACGGACGCCGAACGCCAGGCGAAGTTCCGCGCCGGCGCCTCGTCGCGCTCGTCGCCCGCAGTCCCCGCACTCTCGATCATGATCAGATGCTAGGGATCACCCGGGCCCGGAGCCAGCGGATTTCGGGCCGGAGCAACGCGCAACTCCGGCGGCGCCGCCGAACCAAGTGCGTTCACCTTCCGCGGACATCCGGCCTACCAAGGGTGAATTGCGGAACACAGGCAATCGCGGCTCACCCGGTGTCGGTGATCCCGGAAACGCCCACCGTGGGCCGATCGAATATCTCTGTCAGTACGTGCCGTTGTCGGTCCGTCAGGGCGGGGACGAAGACGACCACGTCGGCTTCCGTCTCTTCGCAGTGCGCCGCCACTTCACGGATCTTGCCGGAACTGAGCAGTGTGCGTGAGGAATACGGCAGGGCCATCTTCCGGACCCCGCCGTCCGAGACACCACGCCGTTGCGTGATCCGCCCGACGATTCGGGCGCCGCGTGCCGTCAGTTCCGTCGCCGCCGCGTCCATGATCGCCACGAAGTCCTTCTCCTTGGCGGAGAAACAGCCGACGAGCACGACATCGGCGCCCGTCACGCTGATGGGCACGACCCGGGGCCGCGTGGACCCCGTGCCACCGCGACGAGCGGGACGCCGATCGCGCCCCCGGAAGCGATGCATGGACCCGGAGGTCAGCTCGCCCTGGAAGCCACGACCCCGGCGTCCTTCGCGCGTTCGTGTTCCACTCGGGCCGTTTCGAGAAGGTTCAGCCAGGACGTCACCGTCGGCCTGCGGCGCAGCAGGGCGCGGCGCTCACGCTCGGTCATGCCTCCCCAGACGCCGTGCTCGATGCGCTGGTCCAGCGCGTAAGCGAGGCATTCGGTGAGCACGGGGCAGCCGATGCACAGCATTTTGGCCCGGTTCTGCGCCGCGCCCTCGACGAAAAGGTCGTCCGGATCGGCCGTGCGGCACAATCCTCGATCGCTCCAGTCGGTGCTCGTCATCTCGTGATGCCGTCCTCTCCCCTGGCCCCCGCCTGCGAGTTGCCCGCCTGCCCTGGGCAACAGGCATATGACACTACGCCTTTAGAGGCCCGCAACTCTATCTGCAGTACGGCACCACACCTTCGAGTGAGCCCGGCTTGCCTCGCGGACGCGACAGCGCTATGGAGGTGCCTCGACGGTTCACGGTCCGGATCAGCGCCTCCTGAGCACGTGCGGCCGTCTTCCCCTCCCCCGCGATGGAAAGCAGGAGCCATGTCCCGGAACAAGCAGACCGTCGAGACCTACTTGAACGGTTTCCGGAAGAACGATCACGCGGAGATCCTGAGTTGTCTCACCGATGACATCGAGTGGACGGTCTTCGGCGGATTCCACCTGACCGGAAAGGAGGCGTACGACGCCGCGATCGAGGGCCCCGGCTTCGTCCCGCCTCCCCGGCTGGAGGTCGTCCGCATGGTCGAGGAGGACGACGTGGTCATGGCCGAGCTCACCGGAACGGTGATGCGTGACACGGGAGAGCTGATGCGCATGTCGATGGCCGAGGTCTTCCGCATGCGCGACGGGAAGATCTGCGAACGCCGGGCCTGGGTGATCGAGCTCAAGCGGAACGAATACGTCTGACGCGAGCAAGGCTTTTCAGGGGCGGCGATCCCTGCGGGGCGCTCGGCGCGCGGCCGGGGCCATGTCGGTGGTGCTGCGCGCCACCGGGGGGGGCGGCCTCTCGGGGGTGTCAGCGCCACCGGGGGGCGACGACACGTGGAACTCGGCGCCACGGGGGCACGGGGAGGTCGGCGCCACGGGGAGGGTGGGCGCCAAGGCGGAGGCCTCGGCTCAACGGCAGAGGTCCTCGACGCAACGACGGTGGTCCTCGGGGCAACTGCGGTGGTCCTCAAAGCAACTGCAGTGGGCCTCGACGCAACTGCGGTGGTCCTCGGCGCAGCGGCGGGCGCAACGCCGGTGGCGGTCACGGTCATGGCCAACCCTCGGGCCGGCCCGCCGACAACATCCGCAGGGCCCCCGCCGACGACCGCCCACCGAGGCCCGCCGCGCCGACCGGACACACACGCGGGCAGCCATCGCGAGCAGGGCGGCACCCAAGGTCGTACACGCAGGCAGCCCCCGCGAACGGCACGGAGGCGCACCAAGGCCGTATCCGCGACGAACGCCCGACAGCCCACGGCCGAGGCCACCGCATCCACACCTCACGGCCAGGGCCGCCGCATCGACGGCGCGCGGCCCGCCGGGCCGCGCGCCGTCACGTCACGCTCAGGCTTCCGCGCGCTTCGGCAGCCGCCAGTTCGGGCGGACGAAGTGGCAGGTGTAGCCGTCGGGGTACCGCTGCAGGTAGTCCTGGTGCTCCGGCTCCGCCTCCCAGAACGGACCGGCCGGCGCGACCTCGGTCACGACCTTCCCGGGCCACAGTCCGGAGGCGTCGACATCCGCGATGGTGTCCTCGGCCACCCGCTTCTGCTCGTCGTCGACGTAGAAGATGGCGGACCGGTAGCTGAGACCGATGTCGTTGCCCTGGCGGTTCTTCGTCGACGGGTCGTGGATCTGGAAGAAGTACTCCAGGATCGTCCGGTAGTCGGTCTTCGTGGGATCGAAGGTGATCTCGATCGCCTCGGCATGCGTGCCGTGGTTGCGGTACGTCGCGTTGGCCACGTCGCCGCCGCTGTACCCCACCCGCGTGTCGAGGACACCCGGGAACGTCCTGATCAGATCCTGCACGCCCCAGAAGCAGCCACCGGCCAGCAGTGCCTTCTCCTCGTTCCGGCTCATCGCACGCACCCCTTCTTCCTAGTCCTCGCCAGACTCGCACGGGCGCGGTTCAGCGCGCCTCGGCGGTCCGTCCGCCCCGCCCTCGCAGGACGTGGCACCGCACAGCACAAGGCTGAAAGGGCCGGTGGAAATTCCCGGCCGGGCATCTGGGTCGTGACGACGGCCGGGACACCGTTGAAACCCGCGCGCGCCCGCGCACGTACGAGATCGATAACGATCGGGCAAGTTTCAACCAACTTCGGCCTGAGAATTTGCTATCGCGACCATGAAACGGGCTCAATGTCCTTCGTATGTCAGCGGTAAAGGGATAGGGAGCGGATGAACGGCACGATCGACGGCTTCAGCTACGGGCTGGTCACACCGGTGGCCGCCTACGTCATGGCCTGTGTGGGCTCGGCGCTGGGGCTGCGCTGTGTGGTGCGTACGGTGCACCACGAGCCCGGATGGAGGCTGGGCTGGCTCGCCCTGGGGGCCAGCGCCCTGGGCTGCGGCATCTGGACGATGCACTTCATCGCCATGACGGGCTTCTCCGTGGCGGAGACGCCCATCACCTACGACATCCCGCTGACCGTCCTCAGCCTCGCCGTCGCGATCGTGGTGGTCTCCGCGGGCGTCTTCATCGTCGGGCACCGCGGTGCCACGCGGACGGCCCTCACCGTGGGCGGCGCCATCACCGGCCTCGGCGTCGCGACCATGCACTACCTGGGCATGTTCGCGATGCGGCTCAATGGCGACCTCGGCTACAACGCGTTCACCGTGACGCTGTCCGTGATCATCGCCCTCGTGGCGGCGACCGCCGCGCTGTGGGCAGCCGTCTCCGTGCAGGGCTTCGTCCGCACCCTCGGCGCCAGCCTCGTCATGGGCCTGGCCGTCACCGGCATGCACTACACGGGCATGGCCGCCGTGAGCGTCCACCTCCACAACAGCATCGAGACGGCCCCGACCGTCAGCGGCCAGGAGGGCTCCTCGCTCCTGCTGCCGATGCTCCTGGGCCCGATCATCTTCCTGATCCTCGCCACGGCCGTCGTCATGTTCGACCCGGTCCTGATCCTCGGCGACAGCGGCCGGGACAAGCCGGTCGACGGAGGCTCCAAGGTCGTCGCACGCGGAAACGCCATGCCGGTGCGGGTGTCGGGCATCCAGGACTCTCCGGCCCCCGGGACACCGGTGGTCCACAACGTCCCGCAGGCCGACCACTGGCCGGCGGCGGCGCCTCAGCAGCCCGCCGACGAGCACGCCCAGTACGGCGGGACGAACGCCGGTGCCCCCTACGGAACCGGGTACGAGGGGAGGTAACCCCTTCCCAGGCCTGTCGACGGCCCGGCCGGCGCGATCAACCTCGCGTCCGCGCCGGGCCGTTGGCGTTGCCTCCCCTCCACCCGCTCCCCGCCGTCGCATCCCTTCCGTCCCCCACTTCCGCGCACACGCATTCCCGACCACCCGGGATGATCTTGAGACTAGGGTGCCTGGCATGACCTCCATAGGCTTGCGCGGTACGACGCTCCACTACGACGACACCGGCTCCCCGGCCGGGCTGCCCGTCCTGCTGATCCACGGGCATCCCTTCAACCGGACCCTGTGGGCCCCTCAGGCCGAAGCGCTCGTCGCGGCCGGTCACCGCGTCATCACCCCGGACCTGCGCGGCTACGGCGCCAGCGCGGTGGACGACGGCCCGGTATATCTCTCCGACTTCGCCGACGACCTCGTCGCGCTCCTGGACCACCTGGACATCGGCAGCGCCGTGGTGGGCGGCGTGTCGATGGGCGGGCAGATCGCCATGGAGATGCAGCGCGCCCACCCCCACCGCGTCCGCGCGCTCGTCCTGTCGGACACCTCGGCGCCGGCCGAGACGGACGAGGGCAAGGTCTTCCGCAACCGGCTGGCCGACCGGCTCCTGGCGGAGGGGATGAACGGCTACGCGGACGAGGTCATCGGCAAGATGCTCGCCGACTACAACGTGACCGCGCTGCCCGACGTCGCCGAGCACGTCCTGGGCATGATGCGCGCCACCGATCCCCGCGGTGCCGCGGCGGCCCTGCGCGGACGGGCGGAGCGCCCCGACTACCGGGACACGCTCGCCGCCGTGCGGACGCCGGTGCTGATCGTCGTGGGGGCCGACGACGTCTACACCCCGGTCGCCGACGCCGAGGCCATCCAGCGGCTGGTCCCGCACGCGGTCCTGGCCGTCGTCGAGGGCGCCGGCCATCTCCCCGGCGCCGAACAGCCCGGCCGCTTCAACACCGCGCTCCTCGGCTTCCTGGCCACCCAGGTGACCACCCGCGCCTGAGCGCTCCGGCCGGTGGGGGGATACTCCGGTCGTGACGTCGACGACAGAACGCCCGAGATGGTGGTTCGCACTGCGGGGCGGTGCCGCCTTCCTCGTGGGAGGGACACTCGGCCTCATCGCGTACGAGGGGGTCCGCCGACACTCGATCGCGAGCGCGCCCTGGAGCGGTCTGCTCCTCGGGACGGTCGTGGCGGCGGCGTTCGGCGGCCTGTTTCCCCAGCGGGAACGCCGGCGCCGCGGGAAAGGTTCGTAGCCGTTGCGTCGTAACCGGTAGGCCGTAGCCGTACGTCGTAACCGGTAGGTCGTAGCCGTACGTCGTACCCGGTACGTCTTGGCCGGTCGGTCAGAGCCGGTGGGTCGTAGCCAGTACTACGACGGGTCCTGGGTCGGCACCTCGAACCACATGGTCTTGCCGGTGGGTGTGCAGGTGCTGCCCCAGCTCTCGGCGAGCAGGTCGAGCAGTTCGGTGCCGCGGCCGCCCTCGTCGTCGGGGTCGGCCTCGCGTCGTACGGGACAGAGGGGCTCCGTGTCCTCGACCTCGCACAGCAGACGGTCCTCGCGCAGGCACAGGTTGAGCCGCAGCGGGCCGCGCGTATGGCACAGGGCGTTGGTGACGAGCTCGCTGACCAGGAGCTCCGCGGTGTCGGCCAGCTCCCCCAGATTCCACTCGTCCAGCTGTGCCGTCACCAGACGGCGGGCCCGGCGGGCCGAGGTGAGCTCACGCGACAGGGGCCAGGAGGCCTCCCAGGGGGTGACGCGGGCGCGGGGGGCGTCGAACGGGCGTATCGGTTGCACCGCACGCGCCCAGAGAGCCATGCTCCTGGCGAGCCACGACGTGGGGGGTGCGTCCACGGATGCCCCGTTCTGCTGATCGCGTTTCGTGGCCCCCTCCCGCCCCGATCCCTCGGGCCGGCGGTAGAGCCGGGTGAAGCGCCCTCGGCGTGGTGTCGCCATGAGGTCGATGGCCCCCGGGGCCATGGGAATCAGTCCCTTCTGCACTGCCGGCGACCGGACCGCCGGAGCGGCACGGACGGTTTTGACGACCGGTCCGGACATGGGTCGGGTCACGCGTTCACGTAACGCCCGTCACGATAACAAATATGCATGTAGCGGTCGCTACGGTAAAAATTCTTTCCAAGAGTATCCATCCAGACATATGGAACGTGTCTGGTGTCACACGACCCCACTCCGGCCGGGCCACGGCCGCCGGGAGCCCTCATGCCACGACCGTCCGACCAGGCCAAACGACGCGAGCTGCTCGACCGGGTCCGCATGTATCTGATGCGCAACGGCCTCGCCGGGCTGTCCCTGCGCCCCCTCGCCCGGGCCCTCGGAACCAGCGACCGCATGCTCCTGTACTACTTCGGGACCAAGGAGGCCATGGTCGCCGAGGCGCTCGCCCTGGACGAGAGGCGGCCGCTCCTGCGCGCCCGGGACGAACTCGCCTCGGCGCGGTCCCCGCGCGATCCGGCGGGGATGCGCCGCTTCATGGAGGAGACCTGGCAGCGGTTCGGAGCCCCCGACCTGCGCCCCGCCCTCCCCTTGTACGTCGAGATCATGGCCGCGAGCCTGATCGACCCCGACCGGTACGGGCCCCTGCTGCGTGACGTGCTGACCGAGTGGACGGACCTGCTCACCGCCGCCTTCCGCAACCTCGGCCTGGCACAGGTCCGTGCCCGGACGGAGGCCGTCCTCCTGGTCGACGCGACCTTCGGCCTGGTCGTGGCCTCGCTGACGGACGACGGCCGGGAGCGGGCTGACGCGGCCTTCCACGCGCTCCTCGACCGTCTCGAACCCGGCTGGCACGTCACCCGAGACTGAGCGCGTCCCGTCCGGAGACGCGGCCGGCCCGGACGTGCCGCCGGCCCGGTCACGGCCGGAGAGCCGCCCGCCCGGGAGGGAGCACCGGCATCACAGCTTCGCCCCGAAGTCCTGGGTCCACCACGGGCCGCCCGACCCCTTGTGCACACCCACCCCGATGTTCTTGAACGAGCAGTTGAGGATGTTCGCCCGGTGACCCGGGCTGTTCATCCAGGACTCCATCACCGACTCGGGGGTCTGCTGGCCCTTGGCTATGTTCTCGCCGTACGTGGACCAGCGGTAACCGGCGGCGGTGATGCGCTTGCCGGGGTCGACGCCGTCGGGGTTGGTGTGCTCGAAGAAGTTCCGTGCGGCCATGTCGTCGGAGTGTGCCTGAGCCGCGTCCTCCAGTTGCGGATCCTCCGTGAGCGGCCCGCAGCCGGCGGCCGCCCTCTCCTTGTTCACCAGGGCGACCACCTGCGCGACCGTGGTCGCCGGAGCCGCCTGTGTCTGGGCCAGGCCCGTCACGCGCCGGGTCGGCGCGGCAGAGGCCGCGGCCGACTTGCTCGGCTCCGCGGCACGGGCCGTCTTGGACGCCTTGGCCTTCACCTTCTTCGACGCGGACGCCGACGGCGAGGGCGTGGCGTCGGCCGACGGCGAGGTGCGGGAGGCGTCCGGTGCCGAAAGGTCCGCGATCGCGTCGCCCGCGGTTCGCGAGGGAGCCGCCCCGTCGCTCGGTGTTCCCGGATCCGTGTCGAGATACCAGAGCCCGCCGCCCGCCACGCAGACCGCTACGAGGGCGCCGCCCAGCGCCCGGCGCCGGACGCGTCGGCGTCGGCGGGCCTCGCCGCGCGCGGCCGACCTCCCGCCGGGAGCCCGGTGTCCGGTCCCGGACCCGCCCGCGTCCCCGTGATGGGCGGCCGGAGTTCGCGACGCCGCGCCCGTGGCGGCCAGCCCGCCGGAGGCCTCGCTCAGTGCCGCGGCCAGCCCGGGCGACACGGCCACCAGCGCCAGGCCGGCCAGCAGTCCCTCCGCCGGCATCAGTCCGCTCCACAGACCCGAGCAGCGGACGCAGTCGCGGGCGTGCCGGGCGATCCTCTTGCGCCAGAGAGCCGAGGGCCGGCCGTCCCAGGAGGCGAGGACACCCCGCAGTTCCTCGCACGGCGGGCGGGCGGCGAGCGCCCGTACCACCACGCGAGCCGTCTCCAACTGCGCCTTCATCCGCTGCACTCGGACCGCCGCGTGCTGCGGCGACAGCTCCAGGGCCTCGGCCACCTCGGTCCGGGTCACCTCACCGGCGCACTCCAGCCACCACAGGGAGAGCACGCCCCGGTCCTCGGGTTCGAGCCAGCGCGTGGCCAGCGCGGTCTCCCGGCGCTGGCCGGAAAGCTGGAGCCGCACCATGGTCAGGTCCACGAAGTCGGAGCCGGGGTCCGCGAGATCCTCCGCCTCCTCCACCCCCTCCGGGGCGAGTTGCCGGTCCCGCCAGTGCGCCCGGACCTGGTTCATCGCGATCGCCACGAGCCAGGAGCGGAAGTTCTCCGGCGTCCGCAGGCCGTCCAGGCCGTCCAGGGCGCGGAGCATGGTGTTCTGCACGACGTCGTCGACATCGACGGAGCCGTTCAGCGCGCGCCCGACGATGTTGTAGACCAAGGGGAGATAGGCGCTCACCAGAGCGTCCTGAGCCGCCGGGTCCCCCGACCGGGCGGCGGTCACCAGTGCCGCCGCATCCACCGCGTGCTGTCTCCTCATCAAAACTTCCCTGTCCTCGACTCCGAACGATGCTGCCGTTGCCTGGGAGACCGCCCGCGGAACCTCGGATAACAGTTCTTCGGAGACTCGTTGCGGAGATGCTTCCCACACCGAGGCGCGGATGGCAAGGAAGAGGATCACATCGGGTGACGCCGGCTGCCCGGCCGGGCCGACGACCCGGCCGGGCGGGCCATGTGCCCGCTGGTAAAATGGGGAGCACGCTTCGAAGTCGCCGGGGCCCGTGCCGATGGGTACGGGCCCCGGGGCGTTCCGGGCGTCAGACTGAGGAAGGTTCCCCATGAACGCGAAGCCGCCGGCCCCTGGACTCCCCGACGCCGGCGCCGAGCAGCCGGCGCCGCAGGGCGACGTCACGGCGTCATCGTCCCGCTCGGCAGGTCTGCCTCCCGTCACATCGTTCGACGCCGTCGGTCTGCCGCCGGAACTGGTGTCCAGGATGACCGGGCTCGGGGTGACGGAACCCTTCCCGATCCAGGCCGCGACGCTGCCGAACGCGCTGGCGGGGCACGACGTCCTCGGCCGGGCACGGACCGGCTCCGGCAAGACGCTGGCCTTCGGGCTGGCCCTGCTCGCCCGGACCGCGGGCCGGCGGGCGGAGGCGAAGCGGCCGCTGGCGCTGGTCCTGGTCCCGACCCGGGAGCTCGCGCAGCAGGTGGGCGACGCGCTGGAACCGTACGCGCAGACCCTGAACGTACGGCTCGGCACGGTGGTCGGTGGTCTGTCGATCAACCGGCAGCAGGCGCTGCTGCGGACCGGCGTCGAGGTGCTCATCGCGACGCCGGGGCGGCTGACCGACCTGGTGTCCCGCCGGGACTGCTTCCTGAACCAGGTCCGGATCACGGTGCTGGACGAGGCGGACCAGATGTGCGACCTGGGCTTCCTGCCGCAGGTCTCCGACCTCATGGACCAGGTGCGCGCCGACGGTCAGCGGCTGCTGTTCTCGGCCACGCTCGACCGGGGCGTCGACCAGCTCGTACGGAACTATCTGCACGACCCCGTCCTCGCCTCCGTCGACCGGGTGGCGGGCTCGGTCGCCACGATGGAACACCACGTACTGAACATCCACGGCGCCGACAAGTACGCGACGGCGACCGAGATCGCCGCACGGGACGGCCGGGTGCTGATGTTCCTGGACACCAAGGCGGGCGTGGACCAGTTCACCCGTCATCTGCGGGCCAGCGGCATCCGCGCCTCCGCCCTGCACAGCGGGAAGTCGCAGCCGCAGCGCACGCACACGCTCGCCCAGTTCAAGAACGGTGAGATCAACGTGCTGGTGGCCACCAACGTCGCCGCCCGCGGCATTCACATCGACGCGCTCGACCTCGTCGTCAACGTGGACCCGCCCGCCGACGCCAAGGACTATCTGCACCGCGGCGGGCGGACCGCGCGCGCCGGGGAGTCGGGGAAGGTGGTCACCCTGGTCACCCCCAACCAGCGGCGCGACGTGAACCGTCTGATGTCCGAGGCCGGGATCCGGCCGACCGTCACGCAGGTGCGTTCGGGCGAGGCGGTGCTCACCGCCATCACCGGTGCCAAGCGCCCCCCGACCGGGCCGAAGCCGAGCACCGGCAACGCGGCCTTCCGGGGCATCGGCACGCGTCCCGGACCGCGCGCCAAGGAGTCGCGCAAGACGGCCGACGCGCGCAAGGCCGCGGAGGCCCGCGCGGCTGCCCGAGTACGCAAGAGCCGCTGAGACTGGGCCCAACTCCCACTGAGACCGGGCTGAACCTCCGTTGTCCGGATTCAACTCCCCTGCTTTCCAGGTGAGTTGGCCCCCAAGTGCGGCACCGTCGAACCGTCGGGCCGGGGTGTTCCGCACACCCTGCCCCGGCCCGTTCCCGCCGGACGGGCCTGGGGGCGCACCAGGCTTGTCGACCCTCCTCGACGGTCCTCGCCCCTCGTCTCCGCCGTCGGCAGACACCCGCCGTCGACGTTCCACCGGCCCCACCTGGGCGGTCGGCCGGAGAGTCCGCTCGCTTTCGGTGTGATTCTCCACCTGATCGGCTGAGTTAGAACGGCGTGCCGCGCGTACTCCTCTTCGACCGGATCAACCAGGCGATGACAGTTCGGCGACAGGCCGACGGGCAGGAGCAAAGGTGCAGCGCTCGGGCAACCTGATCGGAACCCTCTTTGTCGGCGGTGCTCTGACCCTGACACTCGCCGCGCTCGCCTATCCGGCGATGCTCGGAGTGGACAACACCTCGACCTCGACCGACCGGATCATCGCCAACACGCAGTGGGGGCCGCTGACGGAGGGCGAGCGCGACTTCGTGGTCAAGGTGCGCGCGGCCGGCCTGTGGGAGCACCCGCTCGGCCTGATCGGGCTGCAGAAAGGACAGAGCAAGGCGGTCAAGACCGCGAGCCAGCACCTCGTCGACGGGCACGCCGCCCTCGACATCACGTGCCGCAAGATCGCGCCGATGCTGAACGTCACGCTGCCCAACGTGGCGAGCCCCCAACAGGAAGGTTTCGTCACCCAGTTGAAGGCGGAGTCGGGGCGGCAGTTCGACATCGACTTCGCCAACATCCTGCGGATGACCCACGGTTCGATCTTCAACGCGATCGCCAAGGTCCGCTCGACCACCAAGAACACGCTGATCCGCGCCCTGGCCGACCAGGCGAACAACACGGTGCTCGACCACATCACCGTGATGGAGAAGACCGGCCTCGTCGACTTCGACACGACGGTCTTCAACCAGACCACCCCGCCCAAGCTGCCCAAGTCCGACATGACCCCGCCGCCTCCCGCGCCCGGCCAGCCCCAGGTCGTCCTCAGCCCGCCGCCGAACCCGACCTCCACACCGGTCGACCTGAGCGCGGCCCTCAACGGCGCCCCGCCGACCGTCGGTTAGAACTCCCGGCCGGCTTGCCGGGAGCCGTACGGGCTCCCGGCAAGCGGGGATTCTCGACGGCGCCCGGCTGCCAGAGGTCGCACGGGCGCCCGACTGCCAGGGGCCGCACGAACGCCCGGCCGCCGGGAGTCGCACCGCCGAGGCACGCACTCTCCCGGACTCCGACCGGGCGCCGTCGTGAGGTGCCTCAGCTCACCGCCTGCTTCACGAGTGCGCCGATCCTCGCCTCGACCTCGGCGGTGATCTCCGTCAGGGCGAACGCGGTGGCCCACATCGTGCCGTCGTCCAGCTTCGCCTGGTCGCTGAAACCGAGCGTCGCGTAGCGTGCCTTGAACTTCTCCGCGCTCTGGAAGAAGCAGACGACCTTGCCGTCCAGCGCGTAGGCGGGCATGCCGTACCAGAGCTTCGGCGCGAGGGCCGGAGCGCCTGCGGTGACGATGGCGTGGACGCGTTCGGCCATGATCCGGTCGGCGTCCCCCATCTAGGCGATCTTCGCGAGTACGTCCCGCTCGGCTTCCGCCGCCTTGTCCGCTCGTGAACCGCGGCGGGCCTCCTTCTTCAGCTCCTTGGCGTGGTCCTTCATCGCGGCCCGCTCCTCGGCCGTGAACCCTTCGTGCCGACCGTTTTCCGTGCTGCTCATGACAGAACTCCCCCTTGAGGTCCGTTGTCCGCAATCTCGCGCACGCGGATGGCACCCGCCACCCGTCCACATCGGCACGCACCGTGCCGATGACGGCCGAATATTCCGTGTGACCCTCGCCTTGTCAACGGCACGGGCCGTGCCGATAGGGTGGACTCATGACGGAACCGCCCGCCGTGCCGCGGCGTCGAGGCGCCGCGCGCACCGAGGAGCTGCTCCAGGCGACACTGGACCTGGCCGCGGAGGCCGGGTACGCGGGTCTGAGCATCGAGGCGGTCGGCCGCCGGGCCGGAGTCGGAAAGCACACGATCTACCGGCGCTGGCCCTCCAAGGCGGCGCTGCTGCTCGACGCGCTCAGCCGTGTGTGGACCAGCGACCTGGACTACCGCGACACGGGGAACGTCCGCGAGGATCTGCGTGAGCAGTTCGTCCGTTCCGGCACGGCCCTCTCCAGCCCGCCGATCGGCCCGGTCTACCGCGCGGTCATCGCCGAGGCACAAGGCGATTCCGCGCTCCGGGCGGCACTGCACGAACGCTTCCTGGCCACCGTCGAGCGGCGCACCCTCGACCGGATCACCCGTGCCCAGGCCGCCGGCGAACTGAAGGCCGACGCGAACCTGGAGTTCGCGGCCGAGGTGTTGTGCGGTGCCCTGTACTACCGCAGCCTGCTGTCGAACCGCCCCATCGACGCCGCCGCGGTCGACGGCCTCGTGGACATGTTCATGGCCGCCTACGGAACCACCGACTGAAGGGTCTTCACTCAACGATGAGCCCGCTCGCGGGGACGCCTCCTACGGAGCGCCGGGCAGCCGGACCGTGACGACGAGGCCACCGCCGGGGCGGGGAACGAGTTCGAGGCTTCCGCCATGGGCCCGGACGACACCGGCCACGATGGCCAGGCCCAGACCGACGCCCGCGTGCTCGTCGGTGCGTACGCGTTCCGATCCGCGCCGGAACGGTTCGGTGAGGGTCGACACCAGTTCCGGCGGGAGCGGGCGGCCGGTGTTCTCGACCCGCAGCACACTGGTGTCGCCCTCCGTGCCGGTGTGGACCGTCACGGTGCCGCCGTCGGGGAGATTGTGGACGACGGCGTTCTGGACGAGGTTCATGACCATCCGCAGCAGGAGTTCCGCGGAACCGCCGGTACGGGCCACCCCACCGGTGACGTCGAGCGTGATCCGGCGCTGTTCGGCGAAGGGGAGCAGCGTTTCGGCGGCTTCCTCGGCGACGAGGGAGAGGTCGACGTTCTCGCGGGGGAGGTTCCCGCGGTCGCTGCGGCTGAGGAGCAGAAGGGCCTCGGTGAGGTCGATCGCCCTCGTGTTGACGGCGTCCAGGCGTTCGATGAGTTCGTCCGGGTCCCGCGCGGGGTCCCTTCTGGCGACGTCCAGGAGTGTCCGTGTGATCGCCAGCGGGGTACGCAGTTCGTGGGAGGCGTTCGCGGCGAACCGTTGCTCCTCTGCGGCCTTGGACTCGAGTCGTTCGAGCATCGAGTCGAAGGCGTCGGAGAGTTCGCGGAATTCGTCCTGGCGGCCCTTCATGCGGATCCGGTGGGACAGTGAACCGCTCCCGGCCACGCGCACCGCGTCCGTGATCCGGGTGAGGGGGGAGAGCATCCGGCCGGCCAGGACCCAGCCCCCGAGGAGGCCGAACACCAGCAGGAAGCCGAGTGAGACGGCCGCGGCGGGGGCGAAGCCGCGCAGGAGGTCGGAGCGGCTGGGCCCGACGATGATCACGGCGCCGTACGTCCTCTGGATGAGCCGGGGGTCGTTGGTCGGCAGCCAGCGCAGCACGAACACCCACATCACGACCAGCAGGAGCGCGCCGGCGACGAAGAGGAATCCGGCATAGCTGAGGGTGAGCTTCAGCCGGGCGCTGCGCCCTGGGGGTCTATCCATGCGGGTCGCCGGAGTGCGGGTCGTCGCTGCCGGTGTCCGCGCCGGTGTCGATCCGGTAGCCGACCCCGGGCACGGTGGCGATGATCCACGGTTCGCCGAGTCGTTTGCGCAGCGCCGAGACGGTGATGCGGACGGCGTTGGTGAACGGGTTGGCGTTCTCGTCCCAGGCCCGCTCCAACAGCTCCTCGGAGCTGATGACCCCGCCCTCCGCGGCGACGAGGACGTCCAGCACGGCGAACTGCTTGCGGGTGAGCGCGACATGGCGTCCGTCGCGGAAGACCTCTCTGCGGAACGGGTCCAGCCTGAGGCCCGCGATCTCGCGGACCGGCGGCCGGGCGTAGGCGCGCCTGCGGTCGAGGGCTCGCAGCCGCATCACGAGTTCCCGCAGCTCGAACGGTTTGGTGAGGTAGTCGTCCGCGTCGAGCTCGAACCCGGAGGCCTTGTCCTCGATCCGGTCGGCGGCGGTGAGCATGAGGATCGGGATGCCGCTGCCGGAGGCGACGATCCGCCGGGCGACCTCGTCGCCGGAGGGGCCGGGGATGTCACGGTCGAGGACCGCTAGGTCGTATGAGTTGACGCCCAGCAGTTCCAGGGCGGAGTCACCGTCGGCGGCGATGTCGGCCGCGATCGCCTCCAGCCGCAGACCGTCACGGACGGCCTCGGCCAGGTAGGGCTCGTCCTCCACGATCAGTACACGCATGTCCGAAGCCTAAGCAGCGGACCGTATCGCGGACGTATCGCGCGGCGGACGCGCAGCGAAGAGGCACTTCAGGGCACGGGAGCCGGGGCGGGGCGGGACCGGTCGGACGGGGCCTGCGCCATCGAGCGCCACCAGCGGCGCGAGGCCAGCCCCGCCAGCAGGGCGCCGGTGGCGTTGACCAGTACGTCGTCCACGGAGGACACCCGGTCCAGCCACAGGACGTACTGGGCGATCTCGACGAGGACCGAGCAGCCCGCGCCGAGGTCCAGGATCCGCGGCACGGACGCGAGCGCCGCGAATCGCATGGGGGCGAAGAACCCCAGTGCCGCGAAGACGAGCAGATTGCCGATGATCCCGCCCGTCCCCATCGTGACCAGGTCCCGCAGCGGTACCAGGCTCACCCGGCGGGGAGCGACGCCCGGAGCGAGGCCCGGCATCATCGTCAGCCACAGGAACGGCACCGTCCCGTGGACCATGCCCACCTCGGCCAGCGACTTGCGCCACGCCCAGACCGAACCGAGGCCCGCGGCCTGCCGCCGGTGAGCGAGGGCCCACACCACCAGCGCGGCGAGCGGAAGCGCGACCAGCGTCATCAACACCACACCGTTGAAGGTGTCGTAGCAGCCGTGCCAGTGCCCGGTCATGCACCGCGGGGCCGACATCAATAGCATCCGCCGGATGGCGAACAGACCGCTCACCAGGGTGAGTACGACGAGCCCGAGAAGCACGAACCTGAGCGTGCGGCGGGACAGGGCCGGCGGGGATGTCTTGTGGCTCACGCTCCCAGTGAAGTTGGTCGGAGGTTGCGCGGGCGTATGCGGTTTTCGATACACCCGCGATACATCGAGACCTGGGAGCGCTATCGCTTTCCGCCCTTCGACATGCGGATCCTGTGGGCCAGGTCGGTCAACGGCTCCAGTACGTTGATGGGCTCGGGCGCGGAGCGGATCCGCGGCGGGCCCTCCGTCTCCACCAGATTGGCGAAGTCGCGGTAGTCGAAGTGGTGATGCTGGTTCATCCGAAACCCGATGGCGGAGGTCGCGTAGTAGGCGACGCGTTCGGGATGGAAATGGGTCGTCAGGCCGTCGCGCACCAGGTGGGCGTGCGGAGCGTTGTCGCAGAGCCACTCGAAGTACTGCCGGGCAATGTGTCCGGGGACACGGGGGAGCCGGGGGCCGTGACTGTCCTGCGTGACCCATCCCGCCTCCACAGCCGGCCGGAAGACCTCGGGGGCGTCGAACTTGGCGACGCAGACCGAGACCTGGTGCGGCAGCCGCCCCCGAAGGATGCCTCCGGAATCGCGGACTCGTTTGGCGAGTCCGTTCAGGGTGGAGAGGAACGTGGACACGCTGTGCGCCGCCTCCTGGGCACCGGCGAGGGGGTCGAAGAGGTAGATCAGTCCCTGAGCGCGGGCCAGTTCGTCGATCACTTCGTCGTGCAGGGGGTGCGTCTCATCGAAAGCGATGCCTGGAATGTCTTTGATATCCAGAGTCACTTCGACTTCTCGGAGCCGCTTGGGCCTCATGAGCCTGGGGGGCACCGTTCCTCGTAGCAACCAGTTCAGGGCTCTGACAGTGGACGTGGCGGGAGGGAAGGCCCGCTCGACGGCAAGCATGGCGGTGCCCTGGACGAGATACGCGTTGGCCTCCGAGGTCATCCCATTGATCGTCCAGCTTTCCTCCCCCTGCCGCCCGGACTGCATCGCCGCGACGGGCAGAGCCGCGAGGTAGGTCGTCTTCCCGGAGCATTCCCCACCCCACAGCCCGATCCGGATGTGTTCGGCCACCGTGTTCTCGCCACCGGAGGCCGTGGGGATCTCGGGCAAGGGCGCCAAGGCTGGAAGGAAGCTCGCCGCCGTCGGGTCCAAGCCGCCGGCGTCGCCGGGTTCGGGGGGCGCTGCCACCGGAAGCGTTGGCCCCGGCTCGACAGTCGGCTCGTGGCCGCCTGGCCGCAGCTCCCCCTCCGAAGGACCTGATCGGTCTCCCGGCGAGTCCAGGAGGCGAGCCAACGCCGTGACGAACGAGACACGCGCCGTCTCCTTCTCCCTCGTCCGGCCGGGCCGGTCGTGCACCGCTTGCAGTGCTCGAGCGGTCTCGAGCACCCGAGTGCACTGGTCGTGAAGGGCCAGCACGGCCTCCGCACCGATGCCGTCGCGCGCCAGGTCGGCGATTCTGGTGCACCGGTTGATGACGATGTACAGGTTTTCGGCCAGCATGGCGTCGAAGCGCGCGTCGGCGCAGCGCGTACGCAGGTGCTCCAGTTGCTGGTGGTGGCGGGTCAATTCGGCGTGCAAGGCCGGGGGGAGACCTCGGGCCCCTTCGTCGGGGACCGAGGGTCGGACCGTCCCCTGGTCCGGGGGCATGGGTCCCGGGTCGTGGCAGGTGACCGGTTCCGCGAGATCCTGGAAGGCTTCGCAGGCACTGGCTGCCAGGCGCAGGAACCACAGTTGTTCGTCCTCCTCCGTGCGGCGGGTGAGGAACATCAGAGCGCAGGCCTGCAGGGCCAGGAGGTACTGAGGGTGCCAGTCGGCATGCGCGTAGTCACGGGCCATGCGCCACAGGTCCGGCGCGGCCCGCAGCAGTTGAAGGGCGTTCAGCAGGCCTGCGGGCAGACGGCTCTCGGAGGGGTCCGCGCTGTCCGGGTCCTGGTCCAGCAGGAGGCCGGCCAGTTCGTCGCGCGCTTGCTCGTTCAGGTCGGGAAGGTGGTCGCCGACCAGGCACAGCATCAGATGTACCGGGTCACGCAGGAGAAGGCCTTGCTCCTGGAAGCGGGAGAGATCGACGAGACGGAACGAGTTGGGCAGGACGTCCGGCTGCGTGGCCACCATGATGTTGCCGGGGTGAAGGTCGTAGTGGGCGCGCCCCAGGGCCACCGTGGGCGGTTTGAGGCCGGCCAGGGGCGGGGGGTCTGCGAACGGGGTGGGGTTGGACAGGGCACCGGGCCATCCGGGCAGCCTCACGCGGGAGTTGTGCAGCTGAGCCCCGAGGAGTCGTGCGCTGACCTGGGCCAGCCTGCTGTCGGGAGCGGCCCGGTGTCCCAGGGCCTGGTGGAGGAAGGTCTGCGCCGTCATGTCGTGGTCGGCGTCCGGGTCGGGATTCCACTCGGTGAGGACCGAGTCGATAACACTGGCGGCCACCTGGGCCTGTCTGCCGAGTGATCCGACGACAGTGAGCGGGCTCAGGGGGTGCCGGGCCCGCTCATCGAGAGCGACCTTGAGGAACATGAGCCAGGTGCCGCCGACTCTGAGAGGCGGGTACACCTGGCGGATCAGACGGCGTTCGGGAAAGTCGAAGGGGCGCGCGTTGGGGTCGAAGTCCGGGTGTGAGTGCCATGCCTCCTCCAGGTCGCGGGGTTCGTTGACGGCTCCCTCGTCCTCGGCACAAAGCTTGAGGAGAAGCTTCTGCTGTGGGTGCTCGGCGTCGCCCCGGTGGAAGACGAAAGCTAGGAGTGCCCCGCTGCCGCCACCGGGAACGGCCTTGGCGAAGGTGATCCTGCGCCGCCGGTTCTGCCAGTTCTCGAGCTCTTTGGCGGCTTCGGAGCCGAAGTATGTCAACCCGCTCATGCCCCAAGTCTGTCTGAACCGGGTTCATTCCGGTGCCAGTTGTGGTGCTATGCCCCTGCGAAGGACGAGGATCGGGGGAACCGGGATGGCCGGGACGGCAATGCGGCGCGTGCGGCGCGCCGCGGCGCGGGGCAGACCTGTCAGCGGGAGCCTTCTCGCGCAGGCGGTGACCGAGCACGATCCGAGCACGGGGCCCTGCCGCGTGCACGACACACGTGTCGCCGGACCGGTGGATCTCGCGCACCGGCAGCTGGAGTTCGGGGTGGAGTTCGTGCGGTGCCGGTTCCTGGGCCCGGTCGATCTGCGGGGTCTTTCCGCAGCCTCGCTCGACCTTAGCGACTCCTCCATTCCCGCGTTGCTGGCGGACGGACTCGTGGTGGACGGGGACGTCCGGCTGTCGGGCTGCGTTGTCGGCGCGACGCCGGGTGAGCCAAGGGAGCTCGGCACCGAGGCCACTGTCGTGCGCGACGGTGTCCGGGGACCGCACCGGGTCACGGAGCCGTCCGCCGAGGCTCCGCTGAGGCTGGCCGACGCACGGATCGCGGGAAGTCTGACGGCCGAGGAACTGCGGCTGCATTCGACGGGGTTGTGGTCCGTGTTCGCGCCGCGCCTGCAGGTCGACGGTGCGGTGCAGGGGCGTGGGCTAGAGGCTTCCGGGGCGGTGTATCTGCGTGATGCCCGGGTGGCACACGCGGTGCGCTTCGACGGGGCGAGCGTAGGAGGGATCGATGCCACCGGCCTGTCCTGCGGACGCGGGTTCTACGCGGACTGGGGATTCCACTCCCGCGGGCAGATTCTGCTGCGTGGGGCGGCAGTCGAATCGGTGGTGACCTTCCATGACGCCACCCTGAACGGACCGCACGGCGAGCTGATCCTCAGCCGGCTGAGGACGTCACGGCTGCGCCTCGGCTTGCGGGCCGCACCGGCGGGGCGCATCGTGCTGCGGGACGCCCAAGTGGGAGCACTGGTCGACGACACCGCCTCGTGGCCGACGGAAGGACAGCTGGACATTGAGGGCTTGGTGTACAAGCGACTGGGCTCGGCCACACCGCTGTCGGTCAAGGACCGGCTGACCTGGCTCGCTCTGGACCGGGAAGCCGGGGTGGGTGTCTTCGAGCAGTTGGCCGCCTCCTACCAGGCCGCAGGCGACGAACGGGCGGCTCGCACGGTACGGCACGCGCGTGAACGGCATCTGCGGCGCGGCGACCGGCTCACCGGTCGCATGTGGGGCGCCCTACAGGATGTGCTGTTCGGCTACGGGTACGCCCCGCGGCGGGCGTTGCTGTGGCTGGTGGCCCTGGTCGCGGCCGGCTCGGCCTGGTTCTCTGTGCACACGCCCGCCCCTGTGGGCGGTTCAGGGCAGCGGGATTTCGATCCGGTGCTGTACTGCATGGACCTGTTGATTCCGGTGGTTTCTCTGGGGTATCGCTCCGCATTCGACCCCGTCGGCTGGGACAAGGCCGTAGCCGTTTTTTTGATCGTTTCGGGATGGGTGCTCGCCACGGCTGTCGTCTCGGGTGCGAGTCGCATGTTGAGTCGCGGTACATAGGGGGCGCGTGCATCGGCAACCCCGTGCGCCGTTGTGCGCCTTTTCCAATCCTGCGCGCCGTCACTATTCTTTTTTCCGCCGAGTGAAACCGGCGCGGGGCACGGCAGCGTTGTGAGTTCCACGGGGTGTCGAGGAAAGCTGGTGGACGAGCAGTTGAGCGTTGTGGGCTGTAGTCGGCACCCGAACCAACCAGAGGTACGGATGAACGAGAGCGACGACGAGTACTGGGTGGACCTGGTCCAGGACGACGACGTGCTGGGGGGCGCCTTCCTGTTCACGCGCTACTACGCGATGACGCTCACCGACTGCATCGCCTCGCTCGACGTCGGCGCCCGCCTTGTGTTGCGCATGGTCGACCAGTCCGGGGACGAAGTCCGCGGCGAGATCGTCGACCTGCGGCCGGAGGTCGGCTTGGCGCTGATCTCTGTCATCGCCCATCCCAGCCGGCATCTTCCCAGTCCGCGCATGGACCACGCGACCAAGGGCGACGACTGGCACGCTCCCTATACTCCCCCGCGCGTGCGCCGACTTCTGCAGGGCACCGTCGACGACATCGTGCACGACCATCCGCAGGACGGTCCGTGCCGCACGGCGATCCACCTGGCCACGGACACCCCCGTGCGCGACCATGCCGCCTTCGGCGGTGGACCGGTCGAACGCACCACCGACGAGACGGAACGCTCTCCACTGGTCGGCGTACTGATGTCGCCCGCCTCGCCACGGTTCTCGCACAATCCGCCCCACGGCCTGATCGCCACATCGATCGACAGCGCGATGGAGACCTTCCCGGGCCTGTCGGCCCTGGGCCTGGCCACCAGCCTGATCGCCGGCGAGCCACCGTCCTGCCCGCCGGACACGGCTCTGGTGCCCGCGCACAGTACGGTCGTACCGGAGCTGGCTCAGGAGGAAACGGCGCACGAGAACGCCGCGCACGCCGGTATGCGTATTCCGCCTCCGCCCGAACTCGGCGAAGGGGATTCCGAGACGCCTCTGCTGGACATATCACCCACGGAAGAACTCACCTCGTGGTCACCGGAGGAAATCAAAGATCCGGTGCTGAACGCGCTGTGCACCCGAACCGAGGACTATCTGCGCTTTCTTGACCACCTGGGTGACGCTGAACTGATCGAATCACTTGACCTGGCCGCATTTCGCGTACGGTCGGTGAGCGATCTCACCGACGCACTGCGCACACTTCAACTGCCCGCCGGCGACGAGGGAGGTGAAGCATGATCAATTCCTACGAAGACGCCGTGGCACACGCCGAAGAGGCCCTGCGCGAGACCCGGCGCACCATCGTGCCCGATTCGTTGAAGACCTTCACCGACCGGTGCGTCGCCGGCGAAGTACCCGTCTCCGCAACCGACCTCGGCTCCGTCCTGAAGCTGGCCTGGCTTCTGTACCAGATGGGGCTGCACACCGCCTCGCACTCCCTGGTGCGGCGTCTGGTCTCCGATCCCCCTCAGGGCTATCCACCAGGTGGTGACCCGAACCGCTGCGCGGTGCTGCTCACCTGTCTCGGCCACCCGGACGAGGCGCGGCGTCTGCTGACGGGTCGGCACAAGACCGACGCGGCCCGCCGGAAGCCGGGAGATCACTCCCTCGCCGAGGGGGCTCGTGCGAAACGACGGGGCACGGAGGACGCGTCCGAGGACCCATGGCGTTCGGGGCGCCCCGACTGGGCCGCTGTGCGGGCCGTGGCCAACCTCGCCGCCATCAGTGCCGGCACGGAGCAGGCCGGGCAGGCGGCGCGCTGGCTGGCCGAGGCCGACCGGCTGCTGAGCGCCACCACGGACCCACCGCCTGTCGAGATCGTCCAGCTCCTGGCCGGAGTGCGTGTCGTGCTCACCCGCGGCAAGCCGCCCGGGGCACCGCGGGACGCGGCCATGGCCGCGTTCAACCGTGCCTCGCTGGCGGCCATCGCGGCACTGGACTCCCGCGACCCGCGGGGCTATCTGATCGTGGCCCAGCTCGCGCTGGCCGCCGCCGAGGACGCCCGAGACACCCAGGCGGACGACCGCTTCGAACACGCGGCGGGCGTCCTCGAAGCGGCCAGCCAACGGCTGTCCGCCCTGCTCGGCGCCAACCACCCGCGCGCCCTGGTCGTGCAGGGCAAGCTGGCTGCAGTCCACATCGAGTGCGCCCGGACGGCTCGGTCGGCCCAACGCCTGCACAAGGCGACCGCCAACCTCGCCTTCATCAGCACTCGCCTCAACCGCTATGTCGGGGCCTGCCACCCCCAGGCACTCGCCGCGGCCGGCAACCTCGCCGTCGCCCGTCTCGAGTGTGCGCGCGCCGACCAGAGCCCGACGCAGGCCGAGGACATCCTCCAGGACCTGTACCTTCAATGGCGCAGCCTGGCGGCACTGGCGGGACACGACCACCCGGTGGTGCAACTCGTCCAGGCGTCGTACGAAGCCTGCCGGACGCTGGCACCCCGGACCGTCACAGGCCTTCCGCCCTTCGCTCCCCACCCTGCGGCCGGACCCGCGCACCCCACGCGCGGGGCGTACATCGTGTCCCCTCCCACGCTCCGGTCGGTCACCCCGTCGCCCACGCAGGGCACCACGTCGGCTGTGTACGCCGTGACACAGGTGCAGGACCCCGAGCTGACTCCTTCGGTTGCGGTCAACGACGTAGGCGGTGAGCGAGCCTTCCTCGCCGCGATCGACGAGACGATCAAGTACTTCAACGACGGCGACATCGTCGACGGCGTCATCGTGAAGGTCGACCGGGACGAGGTCC
>NZ_JBIASW010000028.1:0-59514 GCF_042891215.1 Streptomyces sp. NPDC001914 | reverse complement strand
CCCGCGGAGCGGGTACCACATCGCTGCGCGATGTGCAAGCGAACCCCCGCGCTGCGCGCGGGGGTTGCGCTCCCGCTCCGCGGGCGCGCTGGCGGTTCGCTGCGCTCACCGCTCAACCCGATGGCTGCGCCATCGGGTTGGCACCCCCTGCGCTGCGCTTCGGGGGTGAGGCTGCTGCGCAGCCTGGGCCCGGCCTGCGTCCGGGGTGTGCGGTCCTCCGCTGCGCTACGGACCGCAAGCCTCGCACTGCGCGCGAGGCGGTGAGCCGCGCTCCGCGCGGCTCGAGCTGGCAGCGAGAGGTGGTCCGGGGTGATTGGCCGTCAGCTTCTGGGGCTTTCGTGGCCAGGGATGTCCCGTTCCTTCACTCTGATGGTTTCCCGGTGGGCATCCACGGTTTCAGGGAGGGCTCCGGGGCCTGCACAACGCTGCGGAGCATCTCTTTCAGCGTTTTCGGTGGGGCCTGCTTCTCCTCTTGCGAGTGCATCAACCGGGCTACTGTCACCCGTATATGACACTCACGGTTCCGCTGCTTGAGGAGCACCACCCAGGCCCCGTCCGGGGTGAGGAAAGCATGCCGTGCCGGCTCGTCTCCGGGCTTGGCGTGCCGGGCGAGGACTCCCGGCAGGTAGTGCAGGGCCGCATCCTTGGCTACGGCGGTGGCTTGCTCCTGGTCGCCGTTGATGTGGTGAGTGCCTACCAGCATCCATCGGTGCAGTTTCAGTTCCACGTCGTCGGCGCGTTCGGTCTCTCTGGTGTCCTCTTCAATGAGGACGTACCACTCATCGGTCATGATCGAATCATAGCTTTCCTCCGGACTTCTTCGGAGGCTTCTCAATTTGATGCAGCATGTAGAGTTGGCAGAAATGAGGGACCTCCCATGGCGCATCAGGACCGCGTTGCGGAGTGAGGAGGACAGCGTGTTGATCTATGAGTATCTTCCCTATGAGTTCATCCAGCTGGGGGTGGTCTCGACAGCAGTCGGGCTCGGTCCCAATGCGGTGGCCGCACAGATACGTCTGGCTCAGGAGCGCCTCGGGAGTGCGCGGCTGACCCCTTGCGAGCCTCACAATCTGAACGAGCTGCTCATCGCAGAGTTGCGATGTCGTCAGTGGGAGCGGATCGCGAGTCTCATGAACAAGGAGGGGATGGCCGTGTACGAGCTCGCTCGCGATGCGCGTGGCGGCCGCTACGAACGGCAGCGGCTGCAAAGGCTGGTGAAGGACGTGGCGGAGGCAGAGCGGTTGGGGGCCGGCACTGTGGAGATCGAGCGGCACCGGGTCTACCGGATCGATGCCCGGCCTGCTGTCGACTCATCTGTGCAGGCGCCTGTTCTCACACTCCATCTGATGGAGGCAACACCTGACCGCGCGGCCGAGAAGGCCTGGACCGTCCACGGCCGAGACGGCGGCCTCTACCAGCGCGGCGGATATCGGATCACCTCCGTCGAACAAGCCCTTCCCGAATCCGGAGAGCTCTTTTGATCCAGCTCCGAGAACATCAGGTGGCCCAGAAGTCGAGTTTCCGGAAATGGGTCGGCTTTCCTGCAAGATCATCTGTGCCCCCTGAGGGGGCACGGGGCACGATCGTGTCTGCGACCGGATCGGGCAAAACGATCACGGCCGCCGCGTGCGCGCTGGAGTCGTTCGCGGACGGCCGGATTCTCGTGACCGTGCCGACCCTGGACCTGCTCGCGCAGACCGTCCAGGCGTGGCGCCTGGTGGGCCATCGGGCGCCGATGTTCGCGGTGTGCTCACTGGAGAACGACGCCGTCCTGAACGAGCTGGGGGTACGCACCACCACCAACCCGATCCAGCTCGCCCTGTGGGCCGGGTCCGGGCCAGTCGTCGTGTTCGCCACGTACGCCTCCCTGGTGGACCGTGAGGACATCGACGCACCCGAGGGCCAGCGGAAGGTCCGCGGGCCGTTGGAGGCCGCGCTGGCGGGCGGGGAGCGGCTGTATGGCCAGCAGATGGCGGGCTTCGACCTCGCGATCATGGATGAGGCGCACGGCACCGCCGGTGATCTTGGGCGGCCGTGGGCAGCAATCCACGACAACCAGCGGATCCCGGCGGACTTCCGGCTCTACCTGACCGCGACCCCGCGCATCCTCGCCGCGCCCCGGCCGCAGAAGGACGCGGACGGCGAGGAGCTGGAGATCGCGAGCATGGCCGATGACCCGAACGGCACGTACGGCGCGTGGCTCGCCGAGCTCGGGCTCTCCGAAGCGATCGAGCGTGAGGTCCTCGCCGGATTCGAGATCGACGTCCTGGAGATCCGCGACCCCTCCCCCGTCCTCGGGGAGTCGGAAGAGGCGCGGCGTGGCCGGCGCCTGGCGCTGCTGCAGACCGCACTTTTGGAGCACGCGGCGGCGTACAACCTCCGTACGGTCATGACCTTCCACCAGAAGGTCGAGGAAGCCGCCGCGTTCGCGGACAAGCTCCCCGAGACCGCAGCCGAGCTGTACGCCAGCGACGCCTCGGACGAGGACCTGGCGGCCGCGGACAAGCTGCCGAGGTCCTCCATCGACGCTGAGTTCTACGAACTCGAAGCCGGCCGTCATGTCCCACCGGACCGGGTGTGGTCGGCGTGGCTGTGCGGCGACCACCTCGTATCCGAACGCCGGGAGGTCCTGCGCCAGTTCGCAGGCGGCATCGACGCCGCCGGACGCCGGGTCCATCGCGCCTTCCTCGCCAGCGTTCGCGTCCTCGGCGAGGGCGTGGATATCACCGGCGAGCGGGGAGTGGAAGCCGTCTGCTTCGCGGACACCCGCGGCTCCCAGGTGGAGATCGTGCAGAACATCGGCCGCGCGCTGCGCCTCAACAAGGACGGCAGCACGAAGGTCGCGCGGATCATCGTGCCAGTGTTCCTGGAGCCCGGCGAGGACCCGACCGACATGGTCGCCTCCGCGAGTTTCAAGCCGCTGGTGGCCGTGCTCCAGGGCCTGCGCTCGCATGATGAACGCCTGGTCGAGCAGCTCGCCTCCCGCGCCCTCACCAGCGGCAAGCGCAAGGTCCACGTCCAGCGTGACGAGGACGGACGGATTGTCGGTGCCGGCGGCGAGAGCGACGGCGAGGACCAAGACGACACCGACGCCGCTGCCGAGTCCGCGCTGCTGCACTTCTCCTCTCCCCGGGACGCGGCGACCATCGCAGCGTTCCTGCGCACCCGGGTGTACAGGCCGGAGTCGCTGGTGTGGCTGGAGGGCTACCAGGCCCTACTGCGCTGGCGGGCGGAGAACGAGATCACCGGCGTCTACGCCGTCCCGTACGACGTGGAGACCGAGGTCGGCGTCACCAAGGACTTCCCCCTCGGACGCTGGGTGCACCAGCAGCGCAAAGCCCTGCGCGCCGGGGAACTGGAGGACCGACGCAGGACGCTGCTGGACGCCCCGGAGGCCGGGATGCTCTGGGAGCCGGGCGAGGAAGCCTGGGAGGCCAAGCTAGCCGCCCTGCGGTCGTTCCGGCGGGCCACCGGGCACCTCGCACCGCGTCAGGACGCGGTCTGGGGCGAGGGTGAGACGATGGTGCCCGTTGGGCAGCATCTGGCGAATCTGCGCCGGAAGGGCGGTCTGGGGAAGGACGCGGAGCGGGCGGTGGAGCGGGCGAAGCAGCTGACCGCGGTCGACCCGGACTGGGACTGCCCGTGGCCGCTGGACTGGCAGCGGCACTACCGCGTCCTCGCGGACCTGGTCGACGCCGACGGTGTCCTGCCGGCCATCGAACCCGGGGTGCTGTTCGAGGGCGATGACCTGGGCAAGTGGCTGGAGCGGCAGAAGAATCCGGGCACCTGGACGCAGCTGTCGACCGAGCAGCAGGAGCGGCTGGCCGCGTTGGGCGTGCAGCCCTCTGAGGCCCCGTCTCCCGCCCCGGCGGCCACTCGTACGACGAAGGGCCCGGGTAAGGCGCAGCAGGCGTTCCAGCGCGGCCTCGCGGCCCTCGCGCAGTGGATCGAGCGGGAAGGCCACCGCCCGGTACCCCGGAAGGCAGTGGAGACCTTGCCCGACGGGACAGAAACCAAGCTCGGCATCTGGTACAGCAACACCAAGGCCAGGCGGGACAAGCTCACCGAAGAACAGCTGTTCTCGCTCCGGAAGTTGGGCGTCGAATGGGCGTAAGACAGGACAGGAGGCAGCCGGTCGGGGAGCGCCAGGCGACCTGCCCCTCCTTGTCCAGATGTGGCTCAGCTCTCGGGTTCGCCGATGTAGGTGTTCGGCATAATGATCTGTTCGATGTCAGGGGAGAGAAGTGGTACTGGTACGGCCTGCGTAGAAATCACCTGTGCGCCGGTGGCTTGGGCGGCATCGGCAATGTCACGGAGAACTTCGTGAACGACGTCGCTTGCGATTCCCTGCTGGAAGGGGTTGTCGAGCATGAGAAGTCCCGGGTACGGGCAGTCGCCTCCCAGGTCCCTGGCCAGGAATAGTAGGGCCCTGCTGTAGGCAAGGAAGAACAACACTCGCGCTTCGGCTCCGAGAACTTGGTTCCAGGGGCGGGTCCCGACGTAGAAGGTCAGGTCGTCCGCGCTGATCGCCACATTCCCTGCTACCCAGACATCATCGCGGTGGCGGTTGAGGAATTCGTTCATCCGATCAGCGAACAGGGCGCAGCGGTCGATGGGCGTTCGCCCTGTGATGGGGGTTTCATCGAGTTGCTGCTTCAGTCGGTTCAGCCTGTCTTGGGCCGCCTGGCTCGTCTGCGTGGCGACAGTCTTGCGGGTGAGCATCTGCTCGATGGCGGGCAGCGCCATGAGTTTTTGCTCCAGAGTGGCGGTCTGGGCAGCCATCTCTTCGAGTCTGGCCATGAACGGTGCGAGGCGGGCGGCCCGGTCGACGTTCAGCTGCCTGGCAATGTCTTGATGGGTGCTTTGGGCGTGCCGGTGGTCGGCTTTTGCTCGGTCGAGGTCGCGGCTGGTTCGGGCGATGACTTCCTGGAGGTCGTCGGCCTCTGCGGCCAGGGACCGCTTCTCCAGTTCTCCGCGTCGTCTGCGCTGGTCCTCGGTCACTGGCTGGGTGCAGACGTAGCAAGTGCCCTCTGGGTGATCGCGATGGATGTCGATCTTCTGCTCGCAGGCAGGACACAGGCGCACCGGAAGGCTGTCGAAGATGTCGACGGAGGCTAGAAGGCGTTCCATGCGGGCGATCTCTGCCCGAACCGTGTTGTGAGACTGCATGTGGGCAGTCAGGACCTGCTCGAGGCCGGCGACGGCTTCGGCGGTGCTTGTGAGGCTCCGGGTCGCGTGCTCGTACTGCTGCGACAGAGTGGCGTCGTAGCCATGGCTCACTGCCTCGGCATCGCCTTCTTGGCCTCCTCCAGCAACAACCTGCTCCACTTCGCGGGTCAGCTGGGAACGTTGCCTGACAACCGCGTCGAGATCGGCCCGCAAGTCGGTTCTGATGGAGTTGACCTGCTGCTCGCTCCTGGGGGTCGGGAGCTGCAGGTTCTCGCAGACGGCTGCGACGGCTCGGTCTGCGCTGTCATGCACCTCTCGTTCGGCCGCCTGCGCCTGCGCGAGTCGGCGTTGTGCTGCCGCAAGCTCGAAGTCGTGGTTGCTGTACCTGGTCGGGGCGAAACCCAAGAGGTAGCTGATGACGGCTCGCCTCAGGAACTCTTGTTCCTTGTCGGCGAATTGAGTCCACGAGTCCTCATTGCGGTAGACGTGGCGTAGCAGACTGCGGAACGTCAGAGGTGTGAGCTCGGTGGCGGTGGTGGCCTGGATACCTTTGGGAATGCTGAGGATCGGCCAGTCGAGCTTGTGCAGAATGCGGTCGGAGAACTCTCCGACGGGGAATTCATCGCCGTTCAGTACGACCTTGTTCTGGCGCCCGTACTGGAGGCTACGCCGGATTTCCGTCGGAGTGCCGTCCAGGGTCAGTTCGACGCTGACCTCTACGTACTCGTCGGCGACAGCCGCTTTCAGGGCCTCAGTTGGGCTGTCCCGGTTGCCGAGACAGTAGTCGATAGCCTTGAGCGTGGTGGTCTTCGAGCTGTTCCTGACACCAGACAGAATGCTGAGACCAGCGGTGTTGAAGGTGTACGTGTCCATCTCGCCTGACGTGTGGACCAGCGTGACCGACTCGACTCGCAGTCCTTTACGGAAGGGTGTCGTAGGCGTCGTCATGGCCTGATCTCCTGGTTGTAGGCAAGGTCCGCCACTTCCTCGGGGAAGAGTTGGTAGACAAGGTTCTTTAGATCGGTCCCGGACCACTGCGCCAAGTTGTCCCTCATGGCACGGCAACGAGTGACGATGGGATGGAACTCGTCCATGTCCGCCAGCGCTGCGGCCGCTCGCTTTCCTCCCGACGTCAAGCGGACGCGCTCTGGTCTGTGGCTGGTGGTGATGGTGATGAGACCGCGGGCCATGAGGAAGGCCAGGAACTGTCTGTAGCGGGGGTCCCAGGGACCGAACCGGTACCGGATCATCGGGGCCTCTACTTCCTCGGGCATCGATGCTCGAAAGGCCTCCTGGCTGCTCAGGCTGCTGGCGAGTTCAGCGTGTGCGCGCTCGAGGAAGGCCGGGTAGCGCAGGAAGAAGTCGAGCTTTGCGAGCTTGGTTCGGCCAGCAATATGAGGACCGGGGTCGCTGCCGCACTCGGCAACCAGGAGGAGTAGCCGCGAGGCGTGGAAGTCGGGCGAGTCGTCAGGGTCCCACGGCCGGTGGGGCGGTGGGACGGCGTTTGCACCGATGCTATGACGCATCGGCGTACCGGTTCTGGCAGCGAGCGGTGATGTCCGCGAGTACGGCGTGAGCTCGCGCGAGGGTCACGGTGCCGCTGCTCACCGCAGGCAGGCTTTCGATACGGGTGAGGGTCTCGACGTATGCCTCTGAGCCGGCGGGGATGCGTCCGGCGCGTCGCTCAGCCATGACGCGTGTGCAGATGGCGTGGACGTCGTCGGCGAAGGCATCCATCGCCTCGCGGGCTGGACCTAGGCTGGCACGCCAGGCATGACGGTATTTCAGCGCGTTATCCAGATGCCCTGCCGCTTCGTCTGCCGGGACTCCGGCGACCGCGAGCTTGTCAGTGAGTTTCGTGAGAGGGGCAGTGCTTCCGTCTGGTCTTCGCCCAGTGGCCCGTGCGATCGCATCATGGAGCATGTCTTGGAAGTCGTGGGTGCCCACTGTGCGTGGCACTGGAGCAAGCGCGTCGCGTGCGATGCGAACCCCCAACCACACCAGGACGTCTTCGATGTCAGTAGTCATGGGCGGATGCCCCAAGACCTTGGTCACGATCGGTCCGAGCCGACGTAGAGCCCTGTCCTCAACCTGCTCGATCGTGCGGCCCTCAACCAGGACCTCTAGACGGTCGACGCACCAGCCGATGTCGCGCTCTTCGGGAAGATCCACGCCCTTGAGCCGAACAATGATGTCATCACGAATCTTCGACGGGACAGAACCACGTTGCTGTCCGCGATCGACGACGAACGCGTGAAAATCGACGTGCGGACTCTCATTGACGATGAAGGTGAACCGAGTCTCTGCTGGAAGCGGTTTCCCAAGGAACAGCTTTCCCAAGTAGCTCGTCTCCGGCTTCTTCGGAATGTCGGGTGCACACACGTTGGCGACACTGTGCCGCTTGCCAGCTTCTTCGATGGTTTTCACCTGGCGGTATGAGGGCGCGTGACCATTACGACAGACGATGTCTTCCAGGTCCTCCCAGGAGACCTGAGTCCACAAGCCCTCATGCATGTCGAGGCAGTCCAGAAGCGTCACCGCGTCCTGGTAAGCGAAGCCACGCCGACTTCGACGTCCGCCGTCAGCCGGCGCTGCAGACATCCGCACCCCGATGCGTCACGCGCCCGTAAGGCGACACAGAACTGGCCAACGCCCCTGAGGCTCGCACCCACACCCCCTAGATCATCCGAGGCGGCCAAGTACACCACCGAGTAACAGAGTGTGGCAATACGCATGACAATCAGCGACAAGGGCACTCACCTGTCCCCGCCCTCACGACTGTCGAGCGAATCGCCGGCGGACTGCATGCCCGGTGCCCGGGCTTGCTGCACAACCCTGGAAGGACACCGCCGTTCTCAGCACAGAGTCCGACCATGGAGACGATCCGATGCAGCGCCGCAAACTGCTGCGTGGTGCGCTGGCCGCCAGCCTCACCGCGCCTGCCCTAGCCGCCACCCGGAGCGACATCGACCCGCCCCTCTCCTCCGATGCTCCCCAGGACTGGCCGACCTCGAGGCCGCAGCCGAGAGCTACGGGTACGCGACTCACCTGGTGTTGGCGCCGGTCCTGTGCTGGGGCCCGGTACTAGGCCGCACGACTAGTGAACGAACTCGACCGCTGGCGCGCGTAGGTGATCAGTTCATCGTCATGTCTTGAGTGTGTGCAACGCGGAACCCTGTCGAGAGAGCCCAGCCTGGGCCGCCCGCGCCGGATCCAACGAGCAACTGATCGCGATGCTGGTCGAGCGGGCCCAGTCAGAGGGGCTGCAACCGAGGGCTACTGCAGCAGAGGTAGATGGCTGGTCACCACCGGGCATGTGCTTGCTCTGCCACCTTCAGGAGGGTGGCGCTGAGAACGTCCCGCTGCCTGCCGTGCTCTTTCATGGCATGGCAGTTCGGGCATAGAGCGACCATTTGTACTGGATGGTCCCGCCCGCCTTCGGAGATCCTTTTAACGTGGTCAACTTCTAGGATCGGCCGTCCGTCGTCCTTAACGTCGGCTGGTTGGCCACCGCATGCCGGGTTCTCGCAACGGCCTCCACATCTAAGGAGGACTGCTTTCCTGGCTAGATCAAGTCGAACTATTTCGTGGTTTACGCGCTCGACTCGACGGCCGCGTGTTGCCGCTTCACGCCGCTCGACGGAGGAGACGAGTTCCCGGTATCGGGCAATGTCCCGGCTGTCTGGTGCAGCGTCGACGTCTGAGGCGACCACCGCAGCTGGCACAACGGCAGGGACACGACTCCCTTCGCACTTCAAATGTCTGGACCGGCCGTCCGCAAGCCCCGCGTTTCCGCACACCGGGCAGCGTCGCTGCCCGGCTGAGCCTGTGGCGTTCGCAGGCTTCGGTATCGCACCGGCGTTCGCGCCAAGTCGGGAGTCTCGGGAGTCTGTTTCCACCTGATGGGACGGGTGTATGGCTGTACTGCTCGTAGCGTTCTGACCCCGCACACCTTGGAGAAGCGGAGCTAGATCGCTACGAAACATGTTCGCGGCAGTCACGACCCATGGCAGGTCTCGGCCGTGAGGTTTCCATGGGGCCCCGGCCTGTGCATCCGCGCCGTACGGTCGATCCAGTGTTGTTTCCACCTCGGCGGACCGTTCGCCAGGCTGCCTTGGGTGGTGGACGTGGTAGGCCCTCGTCGTACCAGCTGCAGGTGCGCGGGTCTGGCGCAGCTTCTGGCTGACAGATTCGAAGAGGGCATCGGTGCGCTGTGGAGATTCACCATCTATCTGAAGCAACACGCTGATTCGGCGGCTGTGCTCATGAGGCGGAGGGTCGCCAATACGGATGCGTAGGTCTCCATACGTGAACTCCTGCACCACGACCGTTCGCGCAGAGACCATGATGGTTGCGTCCGGGGCGTCCATCTGGTCGATCAGGTTCCGCAAGAAGCGGTATCGCGCTTGGGCTGCCTCTACCTCTCTTTTGGCACCCGGTTTTTTCCACCGGGACAAAACTTGGACCCTTGAGAATTGGGGCTGTTCGAGGCCCTGCGAGGTGATCTCCATGCGGTTCGGCTCACCCAAGCTGTTGATCATCCGAGTGGACCAACCGTATGCGACCAGATCATCCACTGTGATCAACTTCCCATGCGGCATACGTACTGCCAGTTCCGGTGGGATGGATTGGCTCACGCTGACTCCTTCGCTTCAGACAGTTCCTGGTAGAGGATGGTGCGGCTGATGCCGGAGTCGGCGGCGACTTCGTCAGCAGTGACGTCTCGGTCATCTTCGTCGCCGATTCGCTGCTGTGATGTCAATCGCATTTCTTACTCCTCTGCGGCCGGAGCCGAACCCGCGCCCAACAGCGTGGCTTTTATGCCCGAGCGCAGGCTCCGCCGCGACCACCAACAACCACCCCGCTGCGTTCTCCGCGGTAGCAGGTGTGTCTGGGCCCCGGACCAACTGGTCTGGGCACGCAGGCCTTCTACAGATCGAACTCCAGGTGTTCCACGTCCGTGAAGCGGACTTCTTCGAGGCTTCCGGCGCGGCGGCCGCTGTCCTGGAAGTAGACCTCCTTGAGCGCTTCGGCCGCGATCTCCTGGAGCTCGTGGTCGCCGGCGCCGGCTTCTTGGGCGTCGAAGAGTCGGGCGGCGTACTGCGGTGGCAGGGCGACGGTGAGGTGGCGGATGCGGTCCTGGTCGGTCGACCCGATGGGGGCGGTGTAGCCGAGGCGGGCGCGGGTGTCGATGACGATGCCGCTGGTGGTCGCCGCCTTCTTGCGGGCCCTGGCCCGGATCTGTGGCTGCCAGCGGGCTTTCACCTCGCGTTCCATGCGTGTGGCGAGGTCCGGGCGGGGCTTTTTGATCTGGTCTTTCACGTACCGTTCGACGGTGCGCTGGGAGATCCGCAGCATCTGGGCGACCGCCTTGGTGCCCCCCAACTGCTTGACCAGGTAGCGCATCTGCGCGGGCGCGCTCTTGGGCGCCGGGCGGGTGAACGCCTTCTGCACCGCAGCGTCCAGGCCGTCCCCGAACATGCTCATCGCCTGCCCACTCCCCTATTCGCCGTTGTCGGCGTCGGTGACGGTGCCGTCCTTGATGTACCGGGCGAGGTTGAGCTCCGGTGCGGTGAACCGCTCGCGGACCTCCTCGCCCCACAGCACGCTCTGGGTGCCCTCGTGCTTGACCAGGCCGGGGTTGATGCCGAGCTTGAAGCCGCCCGGCAGCGGCTTGCCGTCCCGGTAGGGCAGGAAGTCCAGCGGGCTCTCACCGTTGGCTGCGTAGACGACGCAGTCGGACAGGACCGCGACCGGGTACTGCCCGGTGAACGCCGCATGCTTGACGATCTTGCGGTGCAGGTTGATCCGGGTACGGGAGATGACCGCCGCACGGATGTCCGGCCGCCAGGTGGGACGCGACAGCGCCCGCCACGGCTCGCCCGGCCGCCAGCCCTCACCCCGGGGCCGCTCGCGCAGCTTGCCCAGGCCGCCCTTCACCGTCGCCTTGATGGCCGAGACGACGATCGCCAGCTCCGGGTCCCGGTCCTTGTAGCCGTCCATCGCCGCCAGGAAATCCTCCGGCGACAGGTCGGCGTGGACGCCGAGGTCGGCCATCGTGACGAGGTAGGCGTCACGCAGCCGGTTGTACCAGCCGTCCAGGTAGCGGCCGTTCTCGTACCGCACGTAGGCCTCGACCGGCGTGACCTCGTAGCCGAGCTCCGCCGCGTAGGCGACAGTCGGGGTCGCGTACCAGGCCGGGCCCTTAGGCCGGTCGCCCTTCGGCGTGAACGGGCTGGGCAGCAACGCTGCGTCCAGGTCTGCCCACTTGTCCTTGCCGACCTTCACCCGCGACAGGTCCACGTGGGAGAGGTCGACCAGCCAGGAGCCAGGCAGCTTCGGATCGAACACGGGTGCCTTGACGTGCGTGGGTGCGCCGAGGCCGACGGTCAGGCCGTTGGCGCCGGCGGCGAAGGCCATGTTCACGTCGATGCCGACCAGATGCCGCAGGGTGCACTCGGCATCGGTCATCGGCCGCGCCCAGTCGTACGCCTCCTCGAACAGCTTCTCCGCAGGACCGCGGACGTAGAAGCGTGGCAGGTCCTTGAGGAGGGGGTGCCCGTCGGGGGCCTCACACGGCGCCGGGTCGACCGGATCCCTGCCCAGACTGCCGGGATTGTGCTCGGAGTGCCGCTTGCCGTCGGCATCCGGCTCGGAGGCCCTGGTCGGCGGGTGCAGCGCGGTCATCAGCTCCAAGCCGGTCACCGCCGTCGACCCGCGGGGCGTCATCACCCGGGACGCGAACACGCCCAGGACGCGGGCGAGTTCGGATGGCGCCAGCTGCCCCACCTCACCCCAGTGCCGGGTGCCCAGCGCGTGCCAGGACGGAATGCACAGCTGCACGCACTGGCGGTCCGAGCCCTGCGCGGGGCGGTAGATCCGCGCCCACGGCCCGAGCCCGCGCTTGGTCAGCTTCCACTCCGCGCGCACCAGTTGCCTGACAACCTTGTGGCTCTCCGGAATCCGTCCGGCGAGACGCTCGTCGTCGGCGAGGGTGACGGGCAGGCCGTAACGCTCCAGCGCAGCCTCGGTCAGGACCAGCAGCGGGTCACCGTCCTTGCCCGGCCCGGACAGCCGCGGCTGACCGAGCTTCGCCTCCTTGAGCGTCCAGTCCACCAGGGACGGCAGAGACTTGGCGGGCACGTCCAGGATCAGGCCGCCGGTGCAGTACGCCAGCACCTGACCGTCCTCGACGTCGACGACCGCCAGCGGCCCGTTCACAAACCGCGGATCGGCAACGTCAGCCGGACTGCCGGCCGGGGCCGGCTTCTGTGCGCCCGGACGACGCGACGTCGACGACGGCCGGGCGGTACGCGACGAACGCGGCGCAGCCTCGGAAGCCGGGGCGGCGGGGGCAACAGGGGGCTGGGGGTGCTCGGTTACGGTCCCAGCCACAGTCTCGGACGCCGGACCGGTGGACACAGGACGCGCCTGCGCCGGGGCGGGCGCGGATGCCGCCGGAGCAGCCGGCTCGTCCGGGGCGGGGTAGAGCTCCGCGAGCTGCCGCAGCAGCCGTGCGTACGCCTCACGTTCCGGACCGCGCGGCTCGGTCTTGCCGGACTCCCAGCCGCTGACGGTCGCCCGCCGCACGTCCAGGGCGGCCGCGACCTCATCCAGAGTCAGGCCGTGCGCGGTACGCAGCCGCTTGCGCTCCACCGCAGGCGGCAACGGCGACCGGGACGCGACCAACGCATCAACCGCATCGAACAACTCAGACATGCAGCACCTCCAGAACATCACCCTACCCCCGAAGACCGTACAGACGGCGTATATTGACCGTACGAGTTGCGGACGAAGTGCGTCCGAAGGCCAAGAATGGCCCCGAGAGTGCCCTGCGACAGTGGACGATCGCGGTAACCGCGCCGGCCAGTGATACCCGGACCGGGATCGGCGCCGAGAGGCCAACGGCTGCGACCGTTGGAGTCCGTGTCCGTGCGCGTCGGCCCGGACTGGTGAGTCCGGGCCGAGGTGTTCGCGGGGTTCCTACGGGACGGGCGGAAACGCGATGGCTGCCGCCCAGGCGGTGGCGGCCGCACCGAACATCTCGGTACTGCCCGGCAGTCCTTGGATGAAGAGGTAGGTCGCAACGGCGAATGAGAAGCAGCCAAAAGCCGTCAGTGCGATCCGCGTGCACGTCCGGGCAACGCGCAGGGCACGGCGGCGCCGGGCGCGGCGGGAGCGACTGCGCCGGCGGGCGCGCTGGTGTCGCTGCAGCACGCGTACGTCCGCCTCGATCACCGCGATCTGCCGGCGGCGGTGGAGGTCGGCCTCGATCACCGTGATCTGGTACCGCTTGAAGTCGAGGGCGGCCTCGGCCGCGCCCGCCTCGCCGCGGCGGCCGGCCAGGTCCAGCTCGGCCTCGGCGAGAAGCTCCTCGAGGAAGTTCCGCTCGCCGGGCGGCCTTCCCTCGGGCGTCGGGCCGCCGGGCGAAGGGTTGGGGGATGACATCGCGCTTTCCTCCTATGCACGTGGCCGGGGCCGAAATGCCTGTGGCCCGACCGGGGTTGCTTCCCAGTCGGGCCACAGGCTTCATCCGTTACACGCGGTCCCTGTTCCTTCTGTGCCGCTGGCCTCGCACGCGTTCGTGGATCCTTCTGTAGGAGTGGAACCGCGTGGCGGTCCTGGGCCTGCCCTCAGGTTCGGTGTCGTTCTTCGTGCCCATGTGGAGGTGGCTCGAGTACTGGGACACCGCAACCGCAAGAACGGGAGTGATCAGGTGCAGGAAGGCGAGGTTCTGGGACCAGATCGCCATGGTCGTCGCGGCGCAGATGCTGGCCAGGCCGGCCAGCATTCCTGCCCGGGGAAGGGCGCGGCCGGGGCTGATACGGGATCGCTTCTCACGCCTTCTCGGGGTGCTGCCGGGGCGCCGCGTGGGCGGCTTGGCGATCATGCGCCTGGTCCAGCGGGGAGCCGTCTTGGGCTGCGGCTGGTTCGGCCGCGCAGCAGTTGCTGAAGCGGGGCTCGTGTTCGTCTTGTTCGCTTCGGTGTTCTGCGGTGCGGTGTTCTTCGCCTCGAACAGGAGGAGCTCCTCGCCGCGCTGGAGGATCGCGTCGAGGCGGGCGGCTTTCGTCTCCTCGCTTGCCGGGTCGTGGAGGGGCTCGGCGAAGAACTCCGCGAAGTCGGCCTCGAACTGCGCGTCGGGCTCCGCGAACAGCTCCTCGCCGGCGAGTGGCAGCGGCGGGTACGTCGGCGCGGGAGCGGCCTGGATGTCGTCGCGTTCGTCGTTCACTCGCCTGTCCCTTCGTCTCGCATCTTCTTGGCCTTCGCGCGCCCGCGCGCCAGGTGCTGGCGTTCGAGGTTCTCGCTGATGCCCTTGATCAGGGCGCGTTCGGCTGCCGGGTAGCCGTCGTACTCGAGCTGGACGCTCAGGCGCTGTTGTTCGGGCAGCTTGGCCATCACCTCTTTGAGCTCGGTGATCTCATAGGCGTTCTCCGGGAGGGCCTCGGCGTCGGTGACCTCCGGCTCGCGGCCGCGGCTATGGGCGAGAACATCGCCGTTTCTCCGGTCATGGGCGAGGTCCTCGGCCGTGCGGCGGTGCACGTTGTTCCTGATGATGTCCACGCACCGCCTCTGCAGAATGCGCAGGAAGTACCTCACGCGGTTTTCTTGATCTAACTCTTGCAGTGGCTCCCATTTCACCCACATCTGCGCCATCGCTTCCTGAGTGGCGGCCTCCGCCTCCCACTGCAGCAGCCGGTAACGGTGATGATTCCGGCCGTATCGCACCCCGTTGAGGTACCACTGCCGATAGAACGCCTCGAATTCCTGCTGTCTGCGGTGGTGGCCGGTCATGGGCGCCCGCCGTGTTCACCGGTCGTCATGGTCTTCCCGTCGCGCGTGCCGCGGGCGCCATGGCGCCCCGATCCGAAACAGTCGCCCGCCACCCGCCCTTCGTTACACCCGGCGGCCAGAAACTTTTTCTGCGGGAGCCGGACACCGGCCCGGCGCAGCAGTATCTGCTCGCGACGGCCTTGTCCGAGACGGTTGGAGCGATCCCGCCGAGAGCGGGGGGATAGTGCGGCCGGCAGTGCGGTCGCACGACGAGCGTTGGGCTCTCAACCTGGCCGCGGCCCGGCAGTTGCGCGTGAGGACCATCTGCGGCCTGCCCGATCTCGCGTCGAACGGGCGGGCGATACCGATGTGCGGGTGGAGTCGTTTTTGGATAACGCCCGGCCAAGGGCCGGGAAGCTGAGTGAACAGCGGAAAGCTGAACTGACGGCGTCGGGGTTGCGGTTGGTCCGAGGGGCGGGGTGGGTGTGCCCGCTCGGGCCCGGGCGGCGTGCCGTGGGGTGCGGGTTGGTGTGGGGCTGGGTCGCGTCGGTGGTGGTCTGAGGAGGGTTTGGGATGTGGAGCAGTGAGGACAGAGCCCGCGATGTGGTGCGTCGTCAGGGGCGCGGGCTGAGCATCAGCGCGTTGCAGGACAAGGTCGCGGAGGCTGTCGTGCGGGCGGGCAAGTTCCGTGAGCAGGCCGCTTCCTCCGGCGATCTGGGCGTGTTCGGCCGTGATCCGCAGGAGCTGGCGCAGATATGGGCCGCCCGGCACGTGGAATGGAAGCGCATCGTCGCGCTGGTAGAGGACAGCGGCCAGAACACGTATGACCCGGAACTGGACCGTGAGGGGACGGGGTGGGCGCGGGAGCGTGAGAGACGCCGGCTGGGTGCGCTTGAGCGGCACGAGGGGTGGCTGGTGCAGCGACGTGAGCAACTGGATGAGCTGCACGTCGAGTTGTGGCTGACCGCGGACACCAGCCGCAGGCTCGGGGCCATTGCTGACGGAGCCGGCCTGATCCCCGAGCAGGTCCTGTCCCAGCTCGCCGACAGGGCCCGCATGAACGACGACGGCACGGTCACCGTCGAGCCCTTCACCCCGCACTGAACAGCGATCACACAAGCCGGAGGCCCTGCGGTACGCCTGACACCGCCCGTTCTCATGGATGCCCGACCCAGGCCCCGAGAGTGCGACGCCACGCGCAGAGCCTCGCACAGGCGGCCGCGCAGAACCCCGACGCGCGTTCTGCCCTCCACAACCTGCAACCCGCTGGCCGAAGGATCCGGGAAGCACCGCTCGATCAGGATCGGCGGGCAGCCACGTCCCGTGCACTTCCCCGTACCGGCCGACCTCGGGGCATACGGAGGAGGGGCGGAGCGCGACGCCACCGCCACGCGGGCCGCTGTGATCACCATCGTCACCCGTCTCGGCTTCGCGATCGGACCGCCGCACGCGAGGCCCAGCACTCCGAGAACGGGAACGGGCTTCGTATCCGGGAGCCGGGGGATGTCGTTGAACGGTGCAGCGCGTACAGGGGACCCCCGCCCCGTGCGCCCCCTGGAGGGTCCTGCTCCTGCCGGCGATAGCAGGAGCAGGACCCTCACCTCTGCGCGGTCCGGTCGCACATCCATGCCATCTGCTCGCGGACCGAATAGATCTGTCCGGCACCGGCGGCGCTCCGCAGCGCCTTGAGGACTCTGCCCGTTCGACGGCGTCCTCGGACAGCGTGTACGGCTGGCCGCTCATCTTGACCGCCGGACGCGGCAGGGACAGTCACGGTGACAGTGCGGGTCGGGGGGGTCTAGTCCTCGCTGGGAGGGTCTTCTCGCCAGGCTTTCCGTGCGCGATGCAAGGAGCGGAAGACTTCTGGCAGCTGATCGAGGATGCCTTTGACTGCGAAGAGCAGCACCGATACCACGCCTGCGCCGGCGAGGACGGTGAGAACGGCGGCGTCGCCCACCGGTCATGACCTTTCCTTAGTGGTGGTCAAACCGATGCGCACGGCAAGTGCAGTTCGACCACGAAACGTGGACAGAACTGACTCCCTGCCGACACCAAGAATTCAGGGCTCGGCAAAGCCCCGAGCTGGCTCACTGCGGTACAGCGTGCAGGACTAGGTCCTGCGGGTTTACCACCGCTCCCCCGGTCACCCTGTGTCGGGGGCTATACCGGCTTCGCAATGGTCTTCCTGGCACCCCAGACATGACGTCGGGCCGCCCAGGGAGCGGACAGTCCGAGCTTCCGCTCGGGCTGAGATTGCTGGGAACGTAGCACAACTCGCCGCTGCCACTTTGCTGTTGTGGCGCTCCTACCTTCCCCTGTGCTAATGCCCGATCACCCGTCCTCAGTTGCCTCTCCTGCCACACGGCCCGCGGTCGCCGAGGTCACCAGCCCGCTCACCCCCAGCGACCGGTGAACCCCGACGGCAACGCCAGGAACCAGACAGCATGCGGCGTCGCCAGCGTCAGGCCGGTCAACGCGGTCTGTCGGAAGGCCGGTTGGGATATCTAGGCTCTTTCCATGTCGAAGCAGCAGCGGGGCAAGAAGCACCGGACACCGCAAAAGCGGGTCCCCCGTCCCTCCGTACCGCGTCCGCGCAGAGCGGCTCCGGCACTGCCGGGGAGCATGGATCACATGGCGCGGATGCTGGAACACGCCAAGCCGGACCAGCTCGTGGAACTGGTGCTGCCCTTCCTGTGGGTGGCCCTCTCCGACGGCCGCGCTCCGGCGAACATCTGCATCGATGCCTGCCTGACCCTGCGCAACGCCTACGGCCAGCTGGGAGTACGGGCCGAACTGCTGCCGGTCACCGTGGCCATCCGCAAGAAGAACGGCACCGGAACCGTGTACGGCTCCCTCACACCGAGCTGGACGGGAACATCGTGGAACGGACACTGCGCCCTGGTACTCCCCGACTCCGAGCGGTTCGTCGACCCGACGATCGAGCAGTTCGACGAGGTCCGGAAGATCGGTATGGGCCCGATGGTCGGCAAGGTGGCCATGTCGAGCCGCCCCGACTCGCTGGTGGAGCCGGGGACGCAGGTGATGCTGCAGCGTGGCGACCTGGTGCTGACGTACACCGTCGCCGCTCCCCAGGCCCTGGCCTCCATCGTGGAACACCCGCAGGCGATCACCCACGCCGACGGCCACCGGCGGACAGGGGTGAACACCGCCTCCCTCACACTGGCTGCCCTGCGCACCGAGGGCGTACGCGACCGGGCGATGCAGGCACCCCACCCGAGGCTGCACGCTCTGCTGCAGGCCATCGGAGACGCCCCCTACGAGTCGGACGAGGCGCAGGACGTGCGGTTCTGTCTGTCGGATCAGAGCGGCCAGGAGCAGTGGCTGCGGCTGGACGAGATCCCGCTCCCCCCGGACACACCCGCCGCCTGGCCGCGTTGAGGATCAAGGAGCAGCACGAAGCCCCGAAACCATGACCCCGGCGCTTCGCTTGTCCGGACCGGGGCCGGGTCGTGATGTCCATCAACCCGTCTGGTCTCTATATACGAGAGCAGATCAGTTGGTGCGTGTTGGCCGGGAGAGGCTGTAGGTGAATTCCTTGCCACCTCGATCGGGTCCGCTTCCACGTTGACGATGGAGGGCTCCAGCTTCAACAAGTCTCTTGAGCCGATTGTTGGCGTTGGGCAGCGAGATGCCAAGCGTCTCCGCAAGTTGGGCTGTCCGGAACTCGCCGAGCTGGCGTGTCTGGGCGTAGGTGTCGGCGAGGACGGCGGCGTCGCCGAGGAGTTCGTGTGTGTCGCCGTCGACAGCGATCTGCTTGCGGCGCTCGAGGCAGACAGTGACCCCTTCGCGGGTCTCTTCGTCCAGTCCAGTCAGTTGGACGCCATCGGCAGGGATGTCCCCTGCGGCCAAGTGGAGGTAGAGCTTGCCGAGGAATTCATCGATGAAGCTGTTGGTCATGGCTTCGACGCCGCCGAAGTCGATGGTGAGCATGGCGACTGGAGCGGCGGCGGTCAGTCGCTCTTCCAGGTACCGGCGCGCTCGGTCGCCGGCGGTCCTGGTGGCGAGAAACGGGCCGTGCTCTTTCACCGGGTAGGTGAGCAACGTTTCACGTTTCTGCGGTTTCATTTAATTCATTGAAGCACAGTTGGTTCAGGGTCGGTACGACACTCTCAGCCACGACCAGGTCCCCCGCACAGGGACGCTGGTGGGGGTAGTGCGCGTGACAGAGGCGGCGTCGGCATGTCGGCCGGCGCGCAGCAGGCCGTCGCCGCTGCGCAGGACGAGACGGGTGGCGGCAGTGTCGCTGGTGTCGGACAGCAGGTCGGGCAGGCCGTTGCCGCGCGGTTCGCGGGTGCCGCTGACGCCGCGGCGCAGTGCGTGCTCGAGGGCTTGATGGCTGGTGTCGATGTGGGCATTGTCGGGGTTTCCGAGGAGATGGCTGAGGACTCCTATGCCGGTGTCGCAGACGGCTATCTCCAGGCGGCGGTGGCCGGTGGTTTTGCCGCTGTAGGCCTGGGCGGCAATGAAGGCTCCGCATGGGCCGGCTCCGTGACTGACGGCATTGTCGATCAGCTCACCGACGCCTTTGAAGACTTTTCGGCCGTCGCGGGCGCCGAGGTGGTGGATGGCGATCCGCCCGAGCCTCTCGCCGACGGTGTCGGCGGTCTCCGGCTGCAGGGGAGTTACTTCCAGCAGGGTGGTGGATCGGTCATAGCGGGTCTCGTCCGGGGTGCCTCCTTCGACCCGGGTGGCGTGCGGCAGTACGGCGAGCAGGTCCATGCGCTGGATGTAGGCAGTCACGTCGGGGGACGCGGGCAGCAGCAGTGCGGTGTCGGTTCCCCTGGCGGCGTGGGCGTGGGTCGAGGCGGCCACGGCGGTCAGGTCGAGGGGCCCGGCAAATAGCAGGCGGCGGGCGTCCAGGACGAAGCGGCTCGGGTCCTCGGCTCGGGCGACGGCGAGGTTGTCCCGGAGCAGAGGGTGTCGTCCGGCGAGTTCCAGTTGCACAGCTGACCAGCATGCCAGGCGTTCGGCTGCGGAGGGGGTTCATCCGTTCGGACGTGTCCGTGCAGCACCCGCCTCACGCGTGCTACGGTTTCACTGACGTCAATGAAACCGAACGGAGACATCATGCAGGACACCACCGGCTCGGACACCACCGGCCACCCCCGCACGTACGAGATCGTCGTCAACGGCAGCAAGCGGACGGTCACCACTGAGGTGGTCACCTTCGAGCAGGCGGTCTCCCTCGCCTTCGCCCAGGTGCCCACCGGCCCCAACGTACTGATCACGGTCAGCTATCGGCATGCCCACCAGAAGCCCGCCGAGGGCACCCTCACCGCAGGTGCCGGCGTGCACGTCAAGAACGGAACGGTGCTCAGTGTCACCGCAACTGACAAGTCGTAGCCCCGATCTGAAGCGCTTGGCGGACGAGGGGTACGAGGTAGAGATCCGCTCCGGGATGCTGCTGGTGCACCATGTCCCCTACCTGGACCGCGATCGCACCGTGCGGTACGGGACCCTGGTGTCGGAGCTGTCCCTGTCCAATGACGTGACTGTGGCGCCCAACACTCACGTGGCCATGTTCACCGGCCTCGAACCGTGCGACGGTCTCGGGCAGCCCCTGGAAGCTCTCATCAACAGCCGGGGCCGGCAGACGCCTGCACTGGATGTCGAGATCGACTTCGTCTTCTCCAGCAAGCCAGCCGCTGGATACCCGGACTACCACGCGAAGATGACCACCTACATCGCCATCCTGGCCTCCCCTGCCCAGCAGTTGGACCCAGAGGCGAGCGCGACGACCTTCTCCGTCCCTGGCGTCACCGGGGAAAGGTCCGTCTTCCGCTACGCCGACACCGCCACCAGCCGGGCCGGCATCGGCACGGCCGCGGCACGCCTGGCAGGACATCGCATCGCCATCGTGGGTCTGGGCGGCACCGGGAGCCACGTCCTCGACCTCGTCGCCAAGACGCACGTCGCCGAGATCCACCTCTATGACGGCGACGTCTTTCTGCAGCACAACCCCTTCCGCTCCCCCGGCGCCACGGCTCCCGAGGACCTGGCCGGCTCCCCCAACAAGGCCGAGCATTACACGGCTCTCTACTCCCGCATGCGGGACGGTGTCGTAGCCCATCCGGTCCGTGTGGGCGACACGAATGTCGGTGAACTGCGTTCTTCGGATTTCGTCTTCGTCTGCGTGGACGACAACGGCGCGCGCCAGCTGATCGTCGAGCGCCTCGAACAGGACCAGGTCGGGTTCATCGACGTCGGGATGGGCGTGTACGAGACGGACGACGGCCGGCTCTCAGGCTTGGTCCGAGTCACTGCCAGCACTCCGTCCCGGCGGGAGCACGTCCACCGCAACCAGCGCATCCCGCTCGCCGACGGATCCGGTCCCAACGCCTACGACCGCAACATCCAGATCGTCGACCTCAACGCGCTCAACGCCGTCCTCGCAGTCATCAAGTGGAAGAAGCTCCAGGGCTTCTACCTGGACCTGGAGGAGGAGATGCACAGCGTCTATCAGATCGACGGCAACGTGCTCACCAACGAGGACACCCCGTGAAACCGGTCCGCCTCACCCACCGCTTCGTCGACTACATCCCCGAGCACCTGGAACGCGGCGTTCTGTACGTGTCACTGACGTTCACAACAGCGGTCCATCTGTGCGCCTGCGGATGCGGCAGCACCGTCGTCACCCCGCTCAGCCCCACCGACTGGTCCCTCACGTTCGACGGGACAACCGTCAGCCTCTCCCCCTCCGTCGGCAACTGGAGCTACCCCTGCCAATCCCACTACTGGATCCGTCGCAACACCGTCTCCTGGGCCAGCCGCTTCACTCCGGCGCAGATCGCCGCCACACGCGCACGCACCGGACGCACCGACTCCCCTCCTGCCGAGCGACCGCCGCTGGCCGTCCGCATGCGTCGCCGCCTTCGCCGCGCGCTGGATCGTTCCAGTACTCCTGGTCCCGAGGGACGGGAGTAAAGCGCGCGGGGTCGTCGGTCGGCACTGGTACAGCCCAACTCCTCAAGGAATTCGGTGAGTAGGCTGTCGCCGTCAGAGCGTCGCTACCCTCCACGCCCTCGTCGCATAGGCTGATCGTCCTCTTTGTGTGAGCGAGCGCAGCGGAGCTGCATTGTCCCTGGACGCCATGGGCGCCCGCGTCTCCTTGCCCGAACTGCGGCGCAGCCGCCTCCGTAACGACCGACCGCGGGGTCCGCAGACACAGTGACGGTCCACCGCCGATGATCTTGTCTGGTCGGCCCCAGCGATTGCTCACGCGGGGCCTTCCTCTGCGGATGCCTGCCACTTGATATGAACGCGCTCACGGCGTGCGCGAACCGGTTCGCACGTCCAACACAGCCAACCCTCCGGCACCGGCGCGGCACTGGCATTGGTGCAACCGGCTGCAGCGCACGCCGTACGCTGCGGCCGCCGGGGAATTCTGGCCGCCCTCTCCTGTGCGTCCTGTTTCCGCTCCTCCGCGGCCATCGCCGGCCGCTGGCGCACGATGTGCTCCTCGTGGCGCAGCGGACTGAAAGCAACCCATTGCGCCGGTACGGCATCGGCCGCGTATCCGGATGCGTGGTAGGGGCAGCGCTGCTTCATCCATCGGTTGTACTCGTCGGGAAACAGGGCGTGGAGCCCGTAGACCCACATCGTCGTGCCCGCCCACAGCACGTCTTGTCCGGCCCTTCCCGGCAGGTAGGGGATCTCTACCTCTTCCCAGCGGCCCTCCCCCTGCGACACGAGGTCCTGGCAGCGTTGCCCTGTGCTGTCTGCTCGCGCGACGCACTGCAGCGCCTCGACCCGGCCGGCTCCCAGCCACAGCATGCTGTTGTACGCGACCACGTGACGAACGTCCTCAACCTCTTGAACATGCTGGTCGGCAACGTCCTCCTCACAGCGAGGCGGCAGCAGATCCGGAATGAACTTGCCGGAGGCGATGAGTTCATCCGACCTCTTGCGGAACCTGGCCCGAACGTCGGCAATCGGCCCCGGGACCTCGTCATCGTGCGTCACCTGGGGGCAGAAGGCCGGATGCGGGACCCAGCACGTGGCCTCCCCCGAGTCACCGTGGAACGCGACACCGCCGCTGACGTGCCACCTCATCCGAGGAGGGACCAAGGCAGACGGCACCTGCTTCGGCACCATGGGAATGCGTGTGCGGTTGTCCCGGTCGAAGTACATCATCGACAAGCCGCAGTAGCGGCACTTCGCCACGGCGTCCTGGCGAAGAGTGGTCGAGAAATTCGAACGGTGCAGCCACATCGACCGGCCGACGGCCACTCCACGCTGGTCATCGACCTTCGGAGTTCCGTCCCAGTAGAAACGATCAGACACGATCCTCTTCTACCTCTGGGAGGCTCCCGCACCAGTGATTGATCCATTCGAGGGCGCGGCCACCGGGACGGTGACAAGCAGCAGCGCGCTGAACGCAATCCTCAGGCGTGCGGTCATCGTGATGGGCGGTCGAAGCACTGGCCGACGCAGGCTGCTCTGCCGTGTCGAGGCTCCTGCACGCACCGCCCCGGGACGGTCGCACGAACCACTTGCCGCCCTGCCGCCCCACCGATGCCTTTGTGTACAAGCTCCGCGAAAGGGCCGGAAAGCGCCGCGTCAGCCGAAGCCTGCACGGGGAGGGATGGGCTGGTTGACCGGTCAACTGCGAGGGGGCTGCGTGGCACGGCGGGACTTCGAGAAGATCCTGGGCGAACTCGGCGACATACGACAGGCGGTGCACGACTCTTCCACCGGACTCACCGCGCTGCGCAAGGACCAGGAAGACCTGCGCCGCAAGGTACTGGAAACCGTCCAGCAGGGCACCGCAGGGCTGCGTGAGGAGAACCGGGAGCTGCGGCGCCGCCAGGAGAAGATGCTCACCGACCTGGCGGATACCCGTACCGGGGTCGAGGCGCTGCGGCGGGAACTCGCGCAGGCCTTCTCACACATCGTCGGTGCGCCGGACCCGGCGCGTGCAACAGAGCACGGGTCGTCCTTGGAGCTGGTGGAGCGCGAACCGCGGCCGCTGGAGGTGGCGGACGTCGACACGGGTGACGGGTGGAGGGAAGAGGCAGTGAACGAGATCTCCGGCCCAGTCGGTGAGCGTGAGGAAGAACAGCCGGCCCGGGACGGGCTGCCGGAGGCTGTCACGGTGCCGGCATCGACCCCGCAGGTCTCTGCGGTGGACGATGCCGGCCCGGCGGGGCCTTCGGCAGGCTCAGCTGCTCCGGCCTCGGGGGATGGCGGACAGCAGCGCAAGCAGGACCGCACGCAGCACCTGGAGAGTGTGCTGCGGGCTGCGGGCATCGCCTCGGCCCGCGTGGTCTGTCATCGGGACACGTGGTCGTTCCTGATCGAGCAGACCTCCCAGCACCCCCACTTCCGGCTCCCCGATCGCATCACCGACCTCGACGACGGAATGATCGAAACATCCTTGTCCGGCCGCTCCGTCCTGGCCGTCCTGGTCACCATGCGCACAGTCAGCGACGACCACGCCGCAGCCGACGAAGACATGGCTACCTGGGCCCTGGCCTGCGCGGTCTACCAGCGCACCCGGCTCGCCGTCACCGACACCACGCACACCCGGCCCGACGGGGCCCAGGTCACCACCATCGTTCTCGACGACCGCCCCACCACCACCAGCCAGCCGGCCTGACGCCTCCCGCCCGCCGGTGCGGCCACATCCGAGAGCGGTCGATGCGCTGCATTCCCTCCGGCCTTCGTCCGTTCGGGAACCGTGTCTGCCGACGCTGGAGATCGTTCACCAGAGGTCGCGTACACGGGCCCGAACCTGATGCGCGAGCGCTGAGGACTCTGCTTCCGCGCCCGGTCCAGAGTCCTCAGCCATAGCCCGGTCCCTGTAACCGCTCTGGCAGGGGCCGGGCTACCCGGCACACGCGGTTTCCCCGGCCGGCGCAGCTTGCTCCCGCCCTCAAGCCCCGCGCATGGCAACGGCAACTGAACGGCCTCAGGGTGCTCGACGTGCCGCCGCCAGACGAGCCCGCGCTGGGGCCTGCGAACGGACGGCGGGCATGGTGGCGGTGTTGCTGGTGGTGCCGCTGGCCGGTGAGACAACGGGGCCGCTTCTACACCGCGACGCCTACGGGCCACAGGTCAGCAACCTGAGAGCGTGGTGGCGGTGGGAGACAGAGATCCGGGCCTCACCGGTGGTCTGCCAGGCCAAGCTCGAGGGCGGTGCCGGTAAGACGGCTACATGCGGAAAGTGATCTGCGGGGCGGGGAGACGGGCGAACTCAGCGGCCCGTTCGGGGTAGACCATCCCGAGGCCAAGCATGGTGAGCAGATGCTCGCAGGATTGATTCAGGGTGCTTTCGAGGGTGACCGGCTCCCACGCCCAGGTGATCGGCCGGTTCCTGTGCAGCGAGACCGGGTTGGTCCCGTCGTCGGCTGTTGAAGCGCGCCGGCGAACCGAACGCCATGGTGCCGGTCGCTCGTACCTCGAGGACTCCCACTGCCGAGCTGTGCTCGTGCATTTGCCGCCCCTAGAGTCCACAGCCGAACTCCAAATGGGCCTACCGGGCTTGGACGTGAGGCGAGGGCAATGGCTGGTCTCACAGTGCTTCTGCCGGATTTCTGACGTGCTCGCCCCTGGTTCTGGCAGGGTGATCGGATGAACCGGGATCAGGCCTATCAGGGCCGCAGCGTCATGTGGGGCACGGTCCTGCCGTCACGCGTCGCATACCTGATTGAGTCCGGAAGCGCCGATGGCTTCCGCACTGCCGTGCAGACATCGTCGGCCCGCTGGGGCGGGGTCTGCGAGCTGATCATCGAGGTCGATCCTCTCTCGGGTGTGTCAGCAGCAGCTCACGACCTCGCTGGCCGCGCCAGCCTGGAGGCTGCTGTACGCGTCGACGTCGCAGTCGAGTCCGCCGTCGCAGCGGCGGAATACCTCAATCTGCCCCTGATCGACCTCGAAGACATCGAGACCGATCCTCGAACTGCCTACAGCTACCCGCTCACAGCTGTCGCGGGCGGCGACCCGCTGCTCGTCGCCCAGGAGAACGGCCCGATCTGGCAGGTGGCCGCCGCGGGCGACGTCACCGATCAACGGTCCTTTCGCCCCTGGGTGCGGCGCCCCCGCGACGGCTCCGAGATCGGATTCGCCCAGGACAGACCTCACCAGACGCTTCTCGAGGACGGCTCCTGGCAGTTCGAGGAACACGCGACCGACAGCATCGAGAACACCTCCGCCGTTATTTGGCTGGTGAGCGAGACCCATCCGGTCCCCGACTGCATTGAGTTCTGGAACCTGCGGGCCCTCAGTCCACGCGCGCGTGCGACCCGCATCCCGGTCTTGCTGATCCCCTATCCCGAGGTCGAGGCCTGGCATGCGTACGACCAGCATGTGCGGGGGCTCTTGGGTCGCCCCGGCGACCGCAGCGTGGACGTGGTGCTGCGAAGCCACAGCGTGCCCGAGCCTGAGATCCACCGCATCGCGTCCTCCTGGGGGTTGGAAGAACTGCCGGGCGATTCCATCAGCTTCGGTCTTCCCGCTCCCTGGGCCGGCGGTGCAACGCGTAGCGCCCCGTTCACCTACCGGATCGGTACGGATCCCTCTCCATGGCTGGCGGCGCGGCGGCAGTGGGGACGCCAGCAAGACCTGGACGTACACGTCTTCCTGGACCGCCCCACGGGGGTCCGCTTTCGCTCCCCTGTCAGCCTGTCACAGCCGGCCCAGGTGCTGGTACGGCTGGCAGGAGAGGCCCTGGACGGCCTACCGCGCCACCCGCAGACGGCCAGCAGCATCCACCCACAGGCGCGTTGGCACGGCGCTGAGCTCGAGATCGGCGTCGTCACGGACAACGACGTCGTTCTCGAACTGAACATCCCCTCCCTCGAAGACGCCACGATGCGCTTGCTGAACAGCCTCACGGAGAAGTGGGAGCTGTCCGACAAGGGGCGGCTGGGCGCAGCCATGCAAGCGCAGGAAGCCCCGGCAGCTCTTCTGGAACCGGGCCTGTACGACGTGGTGATGCAGCTGTTCACCCCGCGCAGCAAAGAGCTGGCGAAGGAATTGAAGCGGGCTATCGCCAGCGGCAGTGACGAAGCTGCCGTGCTGGAACTCGCCCGGTCCTGGGGTGGGCGTGCACGTCGGCGCTATCGCAAAGTCGCCGACATCAATCTGCCCGGCCTCCCGGCGGCCGAGCTGAGCGAGAGGCTCTGTGCGCTGGGCTGGGCTGAGCGAGGGCTGGAAACCGTCTGCGCCCGATGCGGCGAAAAGTCCTTCGTCCCTCTCTTGTCATCCACACCCGACGCTTCCTGCCCGGGCTGTGCAACGCCAGCCCGCTACACGGCAGACAAGAACGGCCCTCTCACCCACTACCGGCTCGACACCTTCGTGGACCAGGCAGCCGACCAAGGCGTCCTTCCTCACCTCATGGCCATCGGCACTCTCCACCGCGCGAAACCGCACTCCTCCTTCCTCCCCGGGGCCAACCTGTGGGTCAAGGGACATCCTCAACGCGAGGTCGACATCATCGGCACCCTCGACGGCCGCATCCTGGCCGGAGAAGTCAAGACCAGTCCCGGCGACTTCACTGCAGAACAGATCGCCCACGACATCGCCACCAGCGCGAGCATCGGAGCCGACATCCACCTGATGGCAGCCATCCATCCCATCAGCGAAACAAGCCGAGAACTCGCCGAAGCGCAATGCACCGAGCACAACATGAAGCTCCTCGTCCTCGACAACCTCCGCGAGCCGACCACCTCCAACGAGCAGTAGCCACTTACATGGAGAACACCACGAACCTCGCAACCGAGGAAGAACTCCCCGCCCGCTACGAACGTGTGTGGGACACCCTCATCCCCGCCCGAGCCGACTACCTGGCCAGCATCTCACCGCACTACGACGAAATCTTCCTGGAAGTCGCCCACCGGGCACAGCTCGCCGGCAGCCTCGGCAAGATGGACATCGCGGCACTGGTGGTATGGAAACGCCTCTCCGCACAGACCCCGTGGGTGTCGGCCCTGCTGTCCCTGCCCGATACCCACGTCCGCTCAGTCACCAAACGAGCAGTCGCCGCAGTCCGCGACACGGCGCCCCGTGGTGAAGCAGCCCGAACAGGGCGCGCCATCATATGGGAACTGCCCGGCTTCCGTACCGGCGACGCCCTCGCATCCGCCGTCCTGACGGCAGCAGCGCCCACGCGGATGGCCGTCTACGACCGCCGCGTCCAGCACGCCCTGGACGGTCTCGGCCTGACCCTCACCCGCGCACCGGGACGCTACGGCCGCTACATGCAACTCCTTGACGACCTCCTCCAGCACGGCGGAGCACGCGCCACCGGATGGACTGCACGCGACATCGACACCGCCCTGTACTGGGCTGGCGGCAACCCGGACCAGGCACCGCCGTCCCGTTCCGCATAGACCACACGAACCCCCACCAGCGTTCCGCGCCAATCAACCGGCGCTGGCCCCGAAGAGCACGCGTACGCGCAGGGGTGCGAGGGCGGCGTCTGCAAACCATCACCTGGCTCCCCCGTCCTGACAGGACGCCGTCACTCGAGCCTACATCTGTAAGTGAAAGCGGGGTGGCACCGAGTGGAGCGCAGCGATGTCCTGGTAAGAGCGGGTGTAGCGGGTGGCGGTGTTGAAGGTGAGGCCGAACAGTTCGCAGATCATGCGGGCGTCCCCCGCGGCCTTGGCTTCGTCGACGAGGCGGTCGGCGCGCAGGAGGTGACTGGAGGAGGGGTAGCGGCGGTAGAGCCAGGGAAGGCTGACCGGCGTGGTGGAGACCGCGGTCTTGCGGGTGAGGAACAGGTGAGGGTTGGCGGTGTACGGCCAGGTCGCGGCGCGGTGGGCGAGATAGGCGTGCAGGCGGGCTGTGACCGGGTCGGCGAGCAGGACGGTGCGATCCGGCAGATGGAGCCGGCTCTGGTCGAGGTCGCGCAGGCTGTCGAGGGTGAGGGTGCGGATCTCGGTGGTGCGCAGGGCGTGGAAGGCGAGCAGGGCGGTGACGGCGGCGCGGGCCGGGTCGGGTGAGGTCAGGGCTGCGCGGATCGGGTCGGGGTCGGCGGGCAGCGGGATGCTGCGGTGGAGGGTGCCAACCCGCAGATGCACCGCGGGATTGCGGGGTGCGCCGTGGTGGGTGTGCAGAAAGGTGAAGACGGTGCGCAGGGCGGAAGCGGTGTCGGTGTAGTCGTTGCCCCTCAGGCGGCAGGCGTCCAGGTTCTGGCGGAGCTCGGCGGCAGTGACGTGGGTGAGGTCGTCCAGGCCTGCCGCGGCGAGGCGGGTGAGGACGGGCAGGGCGAACTGCAGGTGGTGGCGCATGGTGGCCGGGGAGCCAGCCAGGCAGCGGGGCGGCTCGGTTCGGCCGTGCAGGCGAGTGGTGAACCAGTGGGCGACCTGCCGGACCAAAGGCGTGAGGGCAAGGCCCAGGCGAACCTGCTCCTGGCCCAGGCGTTCGCGGAGATCCTCGACGCGGAGTGTCCGGCCGAGTGGCGCACGAGCGAGGGTGTGCCAGACGTGCCAGCGCTCGTCGAAGCGTGCGACGACCGCCGGTACGTGAGCGTGAAGGCCGACGAAGGCGAGGAGCTCGATCCCGCGGATGCCAAGGCTCGCCTCGCCGCGAACGGGAGAGCTGTCGATCTCGCGATGCTGTATCTCCGCTACTGGCACCCGCGCCCCGAGCAGCTCGAGGGGTTCGTCGCCGACGCCCGCCGGATGACGCCGCTCATGGTCGACCACGTGTGGGGTGCGCTTTGGATCGCGTGCACGGCAGTCCGCGCACTGTGACCCAGCAGGACAACGCTGTGCCACCGAGCCGATCGAGAATCGGCTCAGGTGAACAGGGCGGCGAGGACCTCGGTCACTGTGGCCGCGAGGGTGATGACTGCGGCAAACGCCGTGGCGGCGCGGATGATCGCGGTGGGGTAGGTGGCGCCGTCCAGACGGGCGAGTTTGCCCGCGCCGGCCGCGGCCAGCAGCGCGACGACGATCACAAGGGCGATGGTCAGCAGAACAATGGCGACGACCACGGAAGGCTCCCTATACACGATGGGCTGTTGATGTCGTTGAAGGTCGCCTAATCGGTGTGCGTCGTGGTTCGCCCGGACAAAGATGAACACCGGTGAACACACCTCGGGGGCGGGGGGCAGGACGTGCACGACGGACAGGACGGCGACGATCCGGCTGCGGCACTGACCGAGCTGCGCAGGAGGCTCGCCGACGGGCTGGCCCTGGCCCGGCTGAGCCAGACGCAGCTCGCCGCCCGGGCGCACTTGGGGCGTACCACCGTGTGGGAGGCGCTCTCGGTGGGCAAGCCGGTGCCTTCCGCGGAGACCGTGGCGGCCCTGGCTTGCGCGCTGAAGCTGCCAGCAGCCGACTTGCTGGAGCTGCAGCGGGCCGCGGCCGAGACGGCAAGACGCGGGCTGACGAGTCCGATCGGGGAGTGCTCCGGGCGCACACCCCGTACCTCGGCCGCGCTGCAGCGGGTTGAGGTCACCGCCGGCGCACCAAATCGTTCGCAGTTGTGGCCACACCGGGTGGGAGTGCTACCTGTGCTGGCGAACTGTCGGCAGGAGCGTCCCGCTGACCGCGACCTCGACGCGTTCATGGCTTCCGGCAGGGGAACGGCCGTGGTGTGGCAGGTTTTGTCGGGGATGGGTGGCGTCGGCAAGACGCAACTTGCCGCAGCTCTTGCTCACCGCACGTGGCAGGCAGGGGAAGTCGACTTGCTGATGTGGGTGACCGCTGCGTCCCGCGACGCGGTGGTCATCGCCTACGCTCAGGCCGCTGCCGACATCACTGGACTGCAGGACGACGACCCTGAGCAGGGGGCGGCTCGCTTCCTGGCCTGGCTGTCAGAGCCGCATCACAGACGGTGGCTGATCGTGCTGGACGATCTGCAGAATCCTGGGGACCTCAACGGGCTGTGGCCTCCCGCTGGCCCTTCGGGCCGGACGGTGGTCACCACCCGTCGCCGGGATGCTGCCTTGTTGAGTGGGCGGTACGTCGTGGAGGTGGGCCTGTTCACGCCGGGGCAGTCAGCGGCCTACCTGGGCGTCCGGCTGAGCGCCAACAGCGATCTGCCCTCCGATCACGACAGGCTGGCCGAGGATCTCGGGCACCTGCCGCTGGCATTGGCCCAAGCAGCCGCCTACATCCTCGATCGGGGCTTGTCCTGTGCCGAGTACCGGCGCCGCCTGCGCGACGTCCGCAGGCGCCTGACGGACCTAGCTCCCGAACCCGAAGCTCTGCCGGATGAGCACCGGGCCACCGTCGCGGCCACGTGGTCACTGTCCATCGACCACGCCGACACCTTGACCCCGCCAGGGCTGGGCCGCCCCGTCCTGGAGCTGGCAGCACTGCTCGACCCCAACTCGATCCCAGCCGAGATACTCACCACGAGCGTGGTCACCGCTTACCTCCGCAGCCGGCGCAGTTCTCAGGAGCCCGTCGAAGCCCACGATGTGCGCGACGTGCTGCACGGCCTGCACCGCCTCAGTCTGCTCACGCTCAATCCGGTCGGCCCGACAATCCGGGTGCACGCCCTGATCCAGCGTGCGGTCCGCGAGTCTGCGCACCCGGAGCACGCCAACTTGTTGGCCACGACCTTGGCCGACGCCCTGGTATCACTCTGGCCAGACATCGAGTGCGACCCTTCCCACGGGCAAATGCTACGAGCCAACACGGCGGCCCTGCGCGCCGCCGCAGAGCCGGCCCTGTGGAACACCACAACAGGTGCCCACCGCGTCCTGTTCACAGCCGGCACCAGTCTGGGCGAGTCTGGCCTGGTCTCGGCGGCCGCCGCCCACTACAGCGACTTGGGCTCCACGGCAGCACAGCGGCTTGGCCCCGAACACCCTCACACCCTCGCCGCCCGCGCCGGCCACGCACGCTGGCAGGGCGAGGCCGGGGACGCCTCGGGCGCCTTAGCCGCCACCGAAGCCCTGCTGGCGGACCGACTGCGGGTACTGGGGCCCGACCACCTCGACACCCTCACCACCCGGCACAACCTGGCCTACTGGCAGGGTGAGTCCGGTGATCCCGCAGGGGCGGCGACCGCGTTCGATGCTCTGCTGAACGACATGGTGCGGCTGCTGGGCCCCGATCACCCCGACACGCTTACCACCCGCAACGACCTGGCCTGGTGGCGGGGAAAGGCAGGTAAACCGGCTGAGGCGGCCGCGGCGCTGCAAGCGCTGCTCGGTGACCGGCAGCGGGTACTGGGGCCCGACCATCCGCACTCGATGATCACCAGGAACGACCTGGCCTGGTGGCAAGGGCTCGCCGGTAACCCCAATGCCGCCGTCGACGCGTTCAGGGCCCTCCTCCCCGACCTCGTGCGAGTGCTGGGCCCCGACCATCCACGCACCCTGACCACCCGCAACAACCTCGCCTGGTGGCAGGGCGCAGCCGGGGATCCCAACGGCGCACTGGCCGCCCTGGAGGAGGTCTACCTCGACCGGTTGCGAGTGCTCGGCCCCGACCACCCCCACACAATGATCACACGAGGCAGCCTCGCCTACTGGACAGCGATGGCAGGTGACCCGGACGCTGGGATCACGGCCTTCAAGGCACTCCTAGCCGACCGGCTGCGGGTGCTCGGCCCCGACCACCCGCACACACGTGCCAACCGCCGTCAGATCGCCTACTGGAGCAACTACCCGGGTGACCAAACCGCCGCCGGAACCCTGCTGAGCGACATGGTGCAGGTACTCGGCCCCGACCACCCCGACACGCTCACCGTGTGGAGCCACGACTCCACGCAAACCTCGCCACCCTGAGGCGTCTGAAGAACGAGACTGTGACGAATGGCAATGTGAGCACGCTCGAACACTCGGCCATCGTGTCGTCGTGGGTGGACACCAGGGTGCCGTCCACGATCAGCACGGCGCCCTTCGCAAACCGTGGAGGCGGCAGCCGGACAGCCAGGACACAGTCCGTTCCACGACCGGCGGTGCCGGCCCAGGCGACGGGACGACTCGATGCCTTTGCGGGCGAGACGGTGCCGGATGCCTCGAGAAGCGAGCCATCGCCGCAGGTGGCGGTAGTCGTAGCCCTTGTCGCCGTGCAGCTTGGCGGGCCGTCAATATCGCGGGCCGCGACGGGAACGGATGGGTGGGATGCCACGTGCCAGCGGGAGGAGGGCCTGGCTGTCGTGGAGGTTGGCGGCGGAGATGCCGATCGACAGGTGCAGGCCCTGGCAGTCGACGATGAGGTCGATTTTCAATCCCTTCTTGCCGCGGTCGGTCGGATTCGGTCCTGTCGGTTGCCCCCTTTGAGGGCCCGGACGCTGACGGAGTCGATCGCGCACCGCGACCAGTCCAGCTCGCCCAAGGCGCCGAGTTCGTCCAGGACCAGGCGGTGGAGCTTGGCCCATACCCTGGCCTCGGTCCACTCGGTGAACCGCCAAAAGGCCCTCAGGTCAGCCTGCTGCCGATCATTGAGACTAACCGGAGGCCGGCAGGGCCATAGCCCTCAACGCCCGTGCCGAACATAGTCCAGCTGGGGCCTCACCCACCTCGATGCGGTTCTCGTCGAGACCGTTGGCGATCCGCAGACAGTCCCCGGCGAAGGCAAACTCCACCGCCACCGTCCCAGCCGCCAGGTCACGCGCTCGCCTAGGGAACACCCAGAGCAGCTACACGAAGAAGGTCACCAACTATGCATAACTGACGGTAGTGTCGTGGGCACCGACGTGAGGGGGATCTGATGAAGGTGACCGTGTTCCAGTTCGAGGGAACTCCTGAGGAACTGGACGCCTCGCAGGTATTGAAGGAGCTGGCAGTCCCATACCGTGGCCCCGTTTCGGTGGCCACCGAAGACGGCACGGACGGTGGGATGCTGCCGGCCCGGATTCCGGGAGTAGCCGACGAGGGACAGGAAACGGTGCGTCAGCTGCTGGGCCGCAGCCCGGCTCCCGGCCTGTTCGTCCGGTTTCTCGAAGAGACGACCCGGTGGGACAACGTCGGTGTCTACGGCATCAAGCGCAAGAACGCACTGCCCGACGCTCCTCTGGACTACAGCCGCTACCTGCGCCTGCGCCGGCAGGGATCCCAGTTCGGCGGCTTCGCCTACGTCTACGCGGAGTACAGCACCATCAATCTCCGGCTCAACTACAGCCAGCAACAGCTCGACGAGCTCGGCATCAAGTCCGCCCGGACCCTCACCACCGGGCACCGGGAATACCGCGTCAGCGTCGACCTCACCGACGAGACAAGCCTAGCCGACGCCCTTCAACTGGCCGAGCTCGCCTACAACGCCACCTGAACGCAGAGAGTCCGCAGCCCCAGACCAACAGGAAGAGCTGGCGTGGAGGTACGACCTCACCAGTGAGAAGCCGTCGACGCGAGCCTCCGGGCCATCGAACTGTCCACCCGAGCGAGGGCTCCGGACTCAGGTGATCATGGTGACCGGTACCGGCAAGACGCTCCGTGTCGACGATCACGTAATTCGGCTCTGGCGACGATCACGTGACGTGCCCAGGTCGATGCCTCGTGGCACGCAGGGCCCTGTGTGATCGGGGAGGATGACCGGCGTGCTTATCGCGGTGTGTTGACGACCTGTTTCCGCATCTGAACGCTGTTGCCGTCGATCGGATGAAGTCCGACGGGGTGTCAGTAACGTTGTCCGTGCGGTCTTCCGCGTCGGTCGTGGCGTGTTCCGGCTGCGGATCGAAGTCCTCGCGAGTCCACGGTCGCTACCGTCGTTCGCTGGCGGACTCGCCGGTTGCCGGGCGCGGGGCGAAGCTCGTGGTGACGGTGCGCCGCTTCAAATGCGTCAACCATGCGTGCTCCCAGACAACGTTCAGTGAGCAAATCCCGGGCCTCACCATGCCGTTCTCCCGGCGGACGCCGACGCTGACCAAGGCGCTGGTGTCGATCGCGCTGGCGCTGGCCGGCCGTGCCGGATCCCGGCTCGCCACTCAGCTGGGCATGCCCTGCGGCCGCGATCTGCTCATCAAACTGATCCGCGAACAGCCTGTGCCCGAGGTCCCGGCGGTGACCGTGCTCGGCGTCGACGACTTCACAATCCGGCGCCGGCACTCCTACAACACCATCCTGATCGACATGGAAACGCACCGGCCGATCGACGTGCTGCCGGACCGTGAGGCCCAGACGCTGGCCGATTGGTTGACCAGGCATCCCGGCGTCAAGATCGTGTGCCGAGACCGTGGCGGTGCCTACGCCGAGGGCGTGCGAGCCGGCGCGCCGGACGCTCTGCAGGTCGCGGATCGCTTTCACCTGTGGAAGAACCTCTGCGAAGCGGCGCAGAAGACGGTCGTGGCACACCACGGCTGCCTACGTCAGACAGTTCGCGCCGAGGCCGAGGTCCAACCCGAGGAGCACGCGCCCCCGCCGGAGATCCCCGGCCCGCCGAGCCGGGACTACCCGCTGGCCGCCCGGACCCGACAACGCCACGCCGACGTACAGGAATGCCTGGCCCGCGGCTTGTCCAGGGCGGCAGTCGGCCGCGAGCTGAACCTCGACATCCAGACCGTGCGCCGCTTCGCCGACGCCACCACCGTCGAGGAACTGCTGGCCAAGGCCGAGAACCGGGCCAGTCGACTGGACCCGTGGCGCGACGTGGTCAACCAGCGCTGGAACGCCGGAGTCACCAACGCCCAGGACATCACCGCCGAACTCCGCGTCCTGGGCTTCACCGGCAGCGTCCAGATCGTCCGCCGCTACCTACGGCCGCTGCGTCCGCACGGCGACGGACGCAAACGCGGCCCCGGAGAGTCCGCGTCGACCACCCAGGCGATCCCCAAACCACGCCAGGTCAGCCGATGGATGCTCACCCACCCCCGACCACCTCGACCAGGACGACGCGCTCGGGCTGAAGACCGCAGTATCCAGCTGCGAGCATCTCGAACGCCTGCACGACCACATCCGCACCTTCGCTGCCATCATGACGCAGCGACGTGGCGCCGATCTCCCAGGCTGGCTGGACACCGTGGACGCCGACGCCCTCCCGGCACTGCGCACGCTCGCCACCGGCTTGCGCCGAGACCTGGACGCCGTCATCAACGGACTGACCTTGGAACACAACTCAGGAGCAGTCGAGGGCGCCGTGACACGCATCAAGGCCCTCAAACGCCAGTGCTACGGGCGAGCGAACTTCGACCTTCTCAGATTACGAATACTGCTGACACCTTGACCACGTCACGTGATCGTCGCCAGAGCCGAATTGGGCCCAGGCGGTCACCCAGTGGCTGCCGGCCTGGCAGGGACGGCTGACCCCGCACCCGCTCCGGAACTTCTGTGCCTCCCACCTCTACGCCCGCGGGGTGGTGTCGGCGTACACGTGAACGTACACAGCCGCGTACGGATGAACGTGCTCAATACTTGATGCGGTGAGGTCGGCGCCTCGACAGTCTGCTCCTGTGTCTTCGGGGTGGCAGAGAGGCGGCTGACAGTGGTTCTGGACCCGCATCGCTGGCTGGAGTTGAGGCGTTTCCGCGGCCTCCACAGTCGACGATTGCGCGGGACCAGTACTCGCGGATGACCGCCAACTTCTCCTCGAAGTCGGCATCCCACCACCTGCTGGTGAAGACGCCGGGAACCGTGAGTGCCCGTCCATGGACCCGCACGGCGCACACGTCCCACCACTCAGCACTGCGGCCTTGGTGGCGCCGCTTCTCAATCCGGGCGATCTCGGACCACGGGACCGATCTGCGACTGACGAAGGTGCGGAACTCCATCCCATTCGGCGTGAGGTGCGTCCGACCGTATCCACGGTTGATCATGTAGAAGAACCCGACCAGCCAGAACCCGCCGACGCCGCCAACCCACCACCATCGATCCGCCGCCCGCTCAGACAGTGCCACCGCCACCGCCGCGCCGACGCAGACCAGCGTCAAGTACCCGGTCCACCACCAATTCATCCGCCGGGCAGCGGCGTCGAGACCGATCCATATGCCGGGCACGCCCGTGATGCTACAGACACCAGATGGAACCCGTCATCGCCTCCGCGAGCCCAGGAACACAAGCCACCCAGACCACAGTCTTGACTATTACTCGCCCCGGCGACCACGCACAGTGACATCAAGATCGGCCTCACCGAGGAATAGGTACCACCTCAACATGCGGGCCTACCAGTCGCGAGGCCGTGCTACGGGTCAGGTATGCCCGTTACTTCCGGGCGAACAAGCGCCGTCCTTCTCCTTCCAATGGGCGAGAGTGCGCCGGGCAGTCCTGGTGAGAGGGTGATCTTCACCGAGCACTCGCACCGTGTCCTCTAGCAGTTCAGCGAAGGCTGCCGCAGCCCCCACCGGATCCCCTGCCTCTCCCCGCCAACAGGCGAGGTTCCCCCGGGCGGCGAGAGTACGAGGGTGATCTTCACCGAGCACTCGCACCGTGTCCTCTAGCAGTTCAGCGAAGGCTGCCGCAGCCCCCACCGGATCCCCGGCCTCTCCCCCCCAACGGGCGAAGTTCTCCCAGGCGCGAAGGGTACGGAGGTCCTCTTTACCCAGCACCCGTCGGCGATCGGCGAGCAGCTCCTCCAGGGCAGTTGAATCCCCCATCTCTCCTCGCCAGTAGGCGAAGTTGTGGCGAGCGGTCGAGGTGTGAGGGTGGTTCTCTCCCAGCACTAGCACCATGTGCTTCACGAGCTCCTCGAAGACGGCCACGGCTCCGGCCACGTCGCCTGTCCGCCCCCACTGGCAGGCGAGGTTGTGCCAGGTGGCGAGGGTGTAGGGGTGGTTCTCTCCTAGCACCCGCACCATGTGCTCCACAAGCTCCTCGTAAGCGGCTGCAGCGTCGGCAGCATCCCCTGACTCACCCTGCCAGTGGATAAGCCCGTGCCGGGCGGCGAGGGCGTCGGGGTGGTCAGTACCGAGGTGTTGGCCGATAGTTTCGGCGATGTCCTGGTAGTGGTCGCGGGCTGCGGTGGTCTGCCCCGTCTCGCCGAGGCTGGCGCCCATGCGGTACAGCACCGGATGGGCGTCCGGTTTGTACAGGGCTGGGTCTGCGTGGTGGGCCAGCGCTTGTGCGTTGGCGCGCAGGGCCTGGGCGAGGGCGGTGTTGCGTTCGATATCGGGCCAGACCGCGAGGAGGGCGTCGCCGGCGGTACGCGCGCTCTGGTGGTGATGGTGGGCAGCAAAGGTGTCACGGACGGCGCGCTGGATGAGCTGGTGCACGCGGACGGTTCCGTCGTGGGAGCCAGGGGTGTTGGGGGTGTGATCGATGAGGCTGAGCCGGTGCAGGGCCCGCAGGGCCCTTCTTGCGTCCCGTACGGAGACCGGGGCCGGTTCTCCGGCGGGTGCCGGGCCGGTGCGCGTGCGGTGTGCGGTGAGGTAGGCCAGGGCGGGGCTGCTGGTCAGGACGTCCTGGGGGATGCCGTTCGCGTCGAGCATGGCGGTGAGCTGGAGCATGGGGCGGGCCAGGCCGGCGGGGCGCAGGGTGTCGGCGCGGTCGATGCACAGGGACCAGGCTGCAGCGACGGTGGTGGTCTGGTCGCCAGGCAGGGCGTCGGGGGCGGCATCGGCGAGTGTCGTGGTGCGGTCGGCCAGCAGTTCCTGGTAGGTGGCCGCATTCTCGCCGGAGTCGATGAGGTAGGCGGCTGCCTGGGAGAGAGCCAGCGGCAGGTGGCCCAGGTCTGCGGCGAGGGCGGCGAGCTGTTCGGCAGGCTCGTGGCGGTGGCGGGCGGCCAGTTTGGCAGTGAGGTAGGCCAGGGATTCGGCCTCGGTGAACAGACCGACCTCGATCAGCTGTCTTCCGCTTTCGGTGAGGGCGTCGTCCCGGCGGCGCGTGGTGACCAGGGTGCGGCCGTGCGGGCTGGTAGGCGGCCACAGTCCTTTTAGATCCGTCGGGTCGGTGACGTCGTCCAGGACCACGAGCCACCGGCAGGGCCGTTCCTGCGATTTGGGTTCCAGCCAGGACAGGAAGGACCGCGCCGCCTGCTGCGGATCTGATGGGCCCGCGCCCAGCACCTCCATGCCGGCCTGCGCGTACCCCGACGCGACCGCGGTGGCGTTGTCGGCGGTGGTCCACACCAGCACGTCCACCTCGCCGTTCTGCCAGGCGGTGCGGGCGTAGTCGGCGGCGAGCTGGGTCTTGCCCACGCCTCCCATTCCGGCCAGCACCTGTCCTGCCGCAGGCTGCTCTCCCATCAGTACCGCGGTGTGTCCGCGGTCCAGCGCTTCCCGCAGCCGTGTGCCCTCCGCCCGGTTCTGGAAGCACCGCGCCCGTGAGGGGATCACGCCGACCTGGTGCGGCCACGATGCCGGCGGGCGCGGCGCGGCATGGTGCTGGTGAACCTCCCCGATGATCTCGGCCGCGACGCTGCGGTCTCTCGCGGTGATGCTCTTGCCGCTCGTGGTGGGGGCCGGGCCGTCAGCTGGGCTGCTTGTGGTGGTGCCGGGTACGGTCAGCCCTTCTCCGGGCCCGGCACCGAAGGGGTTCCGAGGGACACGTTCCCCATCCTCAGTGCGGCCGCCGATCCGTGGTCGGCACGGATGTCCACGTTCCCGCCGATGGCCTGCCCGTCGCCGGACGCCGACACGGCGCCCGTGCGAGCCTCTGCGGCCTTCAGGTCCTTCACCGCACGCTCCATGGCGTCGGCAAAGCTGCTGTCGTCCTCGGCCGCGTCCTGCAGCGCGTCGGTCAGCCGCCGCCGCGTCCGTTCGGTCGGCTCCTCACCGCCGGCCGCGGCCTCCTCTTGCGCCCGCTCCAGCGCCCGCTCCAGAACCGGGTCCTGCCCCAGCCTGGAGCTGATCAGATCGTGCAGCCGGTCCATCCCGGCGTCCAGCCCGCGGTCGACCTCAGTGTCCGCTCGCCCCGCCACTCGCCGGGCCTTGCGCACCAGCCACGCGAACACGTACCCGGCCGCGATCTCTACGCCCGTCATCCAGCCCCCTCAGTCCACAGTGACAGCACGTCAGACCGTACCCGCACCCCACCCGGCCGAGACGCGCCCCAGAACGAACGGTCAAACCCGAAACCGTGACGATCACAACCCGCCTCCACCCAGCGTCAAATCATGTGACACCAAACCGCACTCGCTGCATCGCTCCTACTCGACCGCCAAGTACCACACCCCCCGCTTCGTACTCGTCCCCGCTCTCCGCGAGGAACTCGAAGTCCTCGTCCCCGCCGACCGCCACCCCGGCCGCGCGTGGAAGCAAGGCCCGGCGCTCGCCGTCGTGCCCGCGCCCCGCACCGAGCGCCCGGTCCGCATCGGGTACGCCAGGACGTCGACCGCGCGGCAGGAGCTGGCGAGCCAGCTCGAAGCCCTGCACCGGGCGGAGTGCCACAAGGTCTTCCAGGAGCAGATCAGCACCCGGGTGAAGATCCGGCCCGAGCTGGAGAAGGCGCTCGCGCTGGCCCACCAGTTCAAGGAGGCCGCCCCCGGGACGCCCGTCATCCTCACCGTCCACGAGCTCAAGCGCCTCGCCAGGAACGCGGCCGAGCTGATGACGCTGTCCGCCGAGCTCCAGGCCGGCGGCATTCAGCTCGAACTCCTCACCGGGATCTACGTCCCCAACGGCATGGGCGCCATGTTCTTCGCCGTCCTGGCCGTGGCCGGGCAGATCGAGCGCAACTACATCCGGGAGAAGACCCTCGAAGGCCAGGTCATCGCCGCGTCCAAGGGCAACCACGGCGGACGCCCGAAGGTCATCGACGACGACATGCTCACCTTCGCCGTCGCGCTCAAGGACAAGGGCGTCCCCGTCCCCGAGATCGCGAAGAAGCTGACCATCAAGACCGGGAAGAACGCGGGCAAGTCCCCGTCGGTCGCCTCGCTGTACCGGGCGCTCGCGGAATCCGAGGAAGCCGCGGCCGACGACGGCCTGCCGCTGCGGCCCACGCCCGTACGCATCCGCCGGCCCGAGGACCCGCTCACCCCCGAGGAGATCGACCTCCGCGAACGGCTCCAGGCCCAGCCCCACCCGAACGCCGAGACCTGCAGCTAGATCCTGTGATCGTTCTAAGCGCCAGCGGCTGTACCGGGTTCCCCAAGGCCGCACACCACTACACGGCGTTGGTGCCGTCCTTGTAGTCGATGACGGCAGCCAGCTCCTCGTACTGGAACCACTGCGGATCGGCCGCGAGCTCTCGCACGCGCTTGACGAACGCTGTCCATGCCGGATGAGACTGGAGCTGAGTGGCGTGCTTCCAGAAGGTGACCGCGAGGTCAGTCATACCTGATGCCTCTCGGCACTGCGGGTTCTCGGCCCATGCGGTCAGAATGCCGTCCAGCTGCTCGGGCTGGATCAGGCGTGCGCACGGTATGACCGTCATCTCGGTGAAGCGCTCTGCGGTGCGCCAGCCGCCAGCCGAGACCAGGATGGGCGCCAGGAAGTCGGTGAAGTAGGCGGAGGGCTGCCGCTCGATGACGACGGCCTGCTGGGCCGGCGACAGCCCTGCAAACTTGCTGCCCAAGGCAGGGATGCGGTCGCGAACGGCGTCAAGCCCGGTCAGGGCAAGGGTGGAGGCCACCACGACCGTCCCAGAGGAGGTGTTGACGACGGCTGGCCTGCGCTCGACGTAGGTGCCGATCTGTTGGCACACCGTCTCATCCAAGGCGTCCACGAACACGTCGAACGCGCCCAGGCGTGCGATCGTCTTCAGCTGCTGTTCGATGGGCAGCCCGTTGAACGTGATCATCGCCTTGGTAACGGCCTCCCGAACGGCGTCCCGGTCGTGCTGGGCGAAGGCGATCAGGCAGAGCGCGTGCCGGTCGGCAGCCACGCTCGCGGTGATGCCGACGTCCTCGGGCACCTCAAGTTCGAGCATGGCGTGCTTGGCCGCGATGCCCAGGATCTGCTTCCAAGCGCTGGACTTCACACGCTGGGCGAACATCTGCACCAGGTAGTCGGCATGGCCGACGAAGGAGGGGTCGCTCACGTGAGCCGTGTACCGGGCGAATGCCTTGCGGCCCTGGGTGGGCGGGTGCACCAGCAGCGCGTCCAGTGCTGCCACGAGGTGGGCCCGCGCGTACTCGCCGCTCGGGGTGAACACGTCCCCGAGGGGGCGTAGGGAAGGGTGCGCGCACAGGTGGCGGTCCTGCTGGAGGCGTTCCAGCTGCCGGTGCTCGATGAAGTCGATGAGTTCCAGGTCGAGCGCGTTCTGCAGGAGCTTGCTCTCGACCTGCTGCATCGTCTTGACCGCTTCGGCGTCGGCCGTGCTACGGGCGGCCTCGATCCTTTTGACGACGTCGGCGGCCTTGCCGTCGCCGTCCTCGGCGAGCTGGTAGAGCTTGTGGATGATGTCGGCGCAGACCGCAGTCCAGGTGGCCACGATGGCGGCCCGGGGGGTGCCAGTGCTGTGGCAGCGATAAGCGTCCGCGACCAGCGGCCGGACCTCCTGGTGCCAGACTCGGGTGATGCGCTCTTCCAGGTTCAGCACCAGGTGCTCGCCGTTCCGTCGGGGCCCGCGCGGTGCGGGCAGGCCCGGCGGCCGGCCGGGCGCGGAGTTCTCGTCCCCCTATGTATAGGCGGCGGACGCCCGGGTGGGCATCAGGTTTCCCGACAATGCCCGCCTACAGCGACACCGCGAGCTGGCCGGAGTTCTGCCCGGGGCTGTCGTCTCAACCATGTCAGCCCACGGCCTACCCCGACCCCATGATCACCGGCTTAGCGTTAACCGCTGTACCGCTGTGCTCCAAGGCCGTACCCATCGAGAAGATTCTGGAACGGGCCATGGAACACCTACCCGTCCTTGATCGCGGACACCATCGAGAAAGTAGCCGCCTGGTCGTAGACGCCGAGCGGCTTACTCCACGCCCCACCGACCGGCAAACGCCTCGCCCACCCCGACAACACGAGAACGTCCTGCCAGACGAGGGGCGTGGCCGGAGCCCGGTTCCAGTCCCTCGTCCGCGAGTGGGTCTCCGACACGAAGAGCCAGCGCGACAAGCTCACCCGATCCTCGGGGAGTTGGGCGCGGACTGGGCGTGAGCAACCACAGGATCTGATCAAAGGGTGTTGGGCCTAGTTACACACAGCTACGCTGGCAGCTCTGTGCGCGAGGGGGGTTCATGCTGTTTGAGCAGCGGATGTATGCACACGTCAAGTTCCTCGAGTTGATGGCGGAGCTCTACGAGAACGAGTTCGAGGACTTCTTCCATCGGCTGATGTGTTTGCGCTATCCAGACTTCCTCGACGTGCGCACGGCTGGCAGTCTGGGTGACAGGTCGGCCGATGGCCTCAGCCTGCATTCGCGAAAGCTGTACGCCTGCTACGCACCCCAGACCGTGAAGCCGGACAAGATCCGCAAGAAGTTCGGCGGAGACCTAGCAGGAGCGGTCGCCAAGCGAAATGGCGAATTCGACATCTTTGTCTTCGTTCACAACGACAGGCGGGGTGTGCATCCGGAAGTGACATCTCTGTTGGCAAGCGCGCGGGACAGCATGCCTTCGCTGCGATTCGAGCAGATGGGCACCCGGCGACTGTGGCACGAGTGCATGCAGCTTGATCAGATGGCGGCCGAGGACGTCCTCCGCTGTGAGATCCCCATCAAGGACACGACTTTCGGCATCGGGATGGAGGACCTGGCCCCGTTGCTGAAGCAGCTGCAGGACATCCGCACCGAGTCCAACCCTCTGATGTCCCTGCCTGACGTGCCGGTGGAGAAGCTGGACTTCAACCGGATCGAAGGAGGAGACCGGGAGGACCTCCTGCGGGGCATGCGTCAGAGCTACCTAATAGACGCGTTCTACGCCGGCACCAGAAGCGAGCTGGAGCACGACGAGGTGGCGGAGGGCTTCCGCCTGTACTACCAGCAGGTGCGTCGCGACTACAGCGACGCCGACGACGTCCTTTGGCAGCTCAAGATGTACTTCCTGGGGAACGCCCAGCCGCGACCGAAGGTGCTGCGCGCCGCCCTTGTTGTCCTGGCGCACTTCTTCGAGCGATGCGACATCTTCGAGACGCCGCCCGCCGGCTGGCAGCCGGGCATCGGGTTGACCGCATGATCACTCCGACGAAGGGGCTCGCTCCTGACCGCTGCCTGCTCGCTGTCGGCGCGCAGGTTCTCCTCCAGCTCGATGAACCGCGGACCGTCAGTCAGGCGTGGGCGAGGCTGAAGAGCTGGCGCGCTGATCATGCTCATACCTCGCCGGTATCGTTCGAGTGGTTCGTTCTGGCCCTGGACATCCTCTTCGCCATGGGTGCGGTGGAGCTGGCCCAGGACGTTCTCATCGCAAGGAGTAGGGATGCTGCGCCGTCTGAGCGCTGACGACGCGCGGTTCAAAACGGTGGAGTTCTCGCCGGGACTGAACCTGCTGGTCGCGGACACCACCTCGTCGTCGGCCGAAACCGACAGCCGGAACAGTGCCGGCAAGTCGAGCGTGATCGAACTCGTTCACTTCCTGCTGGGAGGCCAATCCTCCAAGTCGCTGGCCACGAACAGGGCCCTGCGCCACATCACCTTCAGCCTCGCTATGGACTGGCCAGGACAGGACAGTCCGCTTGAGGTACGACGGCGCGGAGACAGTCCCAAGGTCGTGTCGCTGAGCCGGGATGTATCCGGCGTGGCGGCCGACACTCTCTTCTTCGACGACCAGGACGTCGAGCTGTCTGTTGATCAGTGGAATCGCGTCATCGAGCGGGAACTCTTCGGGCTGCAGGGCGACCATCCCGGGGTGAGCGGTCGGACGCTCCTGTCGTTCCTCATCCGCCGGGTCTCCGCTCACGGCTTCAACGAGCCGACCCGGACGTTCTCCCGGCAGCCCGCTGCGGAGGCGTCGTCGAACCTGGCCTACCTCCTGGGGCTGGACTGGCAACTGGTCAACGGGTACCGCGAGCTCAATGCCCGCAAGGCGACCAGAGACCAGCTGAGGAAGGCCGTCAACGATCCCGTATGGGGACGGATCGTGGGCTCTACGGCCGATCTGCGGGGCCAGATCACTCTCGCCGAGGCACAGGTCGAACGGCTACGGGCGCAGGTCGCTGCCTTCCAGGTGGTGCCTGAGTACGAGCGCCTCAAAGAGCGCGCAGACCAGGTAAGCCGCCGGATCAAGCAGCTCGCCCAGGAAGACGTGATCGACCAGCACAACCTTGAAGAACTCCGGGGCGCGGTCACCGAGACCACCGACGTCGAGGTGTCCTACCTCGAGCCGGCCTACCGCGAGCTCGGGGTCATCCTCAATGACCAGGTCCGGCGTCGCTTCGAGGACGTCAAGGCGTTCCACCACTCCGTCGTACGCAACCGGCGCAGGTTCCTGGAGGAGGAGATCCAGGAACTCACCGAACGTCTGGCCGCCCGGCGTCAGGAACGTGCAGACCTGGGCGAGGACCAGGCCCGCCTCCTGCGCGAGCTGGCGGATGGTGGAGCGCTGGAGGCGCTGACCGCCCTGCAGACAGCCCTGGGACGGGAGGAGGCCGCTCTCGGTGCCCTTCGCCACCGCTTCGACGCAGCGCAGGCCCTTGAAGCCAGCGCCCGGCAGATCACCGCCAAGAGCGTGGAACTGCAGCAGGCCGTCGATCTCGACCTTCGAGAGCGCCGGCAGCAGACAGACGAAGCGATCCTGCTGTTCTCCCAGTACGCCCAGCGCCTGTACGGCGAGGGCCGCGAAGCCTACCTCGCGATCGAGGCCGGCCGAAGCAGCCTGAGCATCACGCCCCGGATCGACGCAGACGACAGCCGCGGCATCAACAACATGGTCATCTTCTGCTTCGACCTCACCCTGGCCGTCCTCGCACACCGCCACGGCCGCGGCCCTGACTTCCTCATCCACGACAGCCACCTCTACGACGGCGTCGACGAACGACAAGTCGCACGAGCCCTCGCGCTCGCAGCCGAAGTAACAGACGAAGAGCGCATGCAGTACATCGTCACCCTCAACACCGACACCCTCAGCACCGCAGCCCAACGGGGATTCAACCCCGAACGACACATCCGCAGCCCCCGCCTCACCGACGACGACGAGGGCGGCCTCTTCGGCTTCCGCTTCAAAGCCGCAGGCAAGGCGTAGCGCCTAGTCGTCGCGTACGGCGGCCTCTGGATCCAGTCGCGCTGACAGCGGACAGCGGGGACGGGCAGGGTGATCCTGTCGAGCCTCGCTGTCGTCGGTCAGTCGAAGTTGAGCGCCTCCTGTGCGAAGTCGGCCGGGACCGGGCGGGGCGGGGACGGTAGTGGCCCGTCCTGACGTGCGGCCTGCCAGCGCTCGGTCAGCTCCTCCTTCCACCCTTTGGGCGGGGGCCACGGGACGCCCCAGGCGGCGAGCTGGTCGCGCTTCCAACCGCCGGCGGGCGTGCGGGCGGCTTCGATATCTTCAGGCGAAGGCAGGTCGGGCATGTCTAGCAGCCTCCCACGCGCGGCAGGTTGGGACAGGCTCCTCGCCAGCTTCTCTCCTATGGAGCGCCTTCCAAGTACTGCTGGACACGGCGGTGGGCTGTCTGCACTGGGTTTCCGCCGTCTTCGCCTTGCAAGATCCAAGTCCGGGAGAGGTAGTAGTCGGGATGGCGGATGGTGGTGAGCGTCCTGCCGTCTGGCTGAAGACGATGCTCGGTGAAGCCATCCAGGGCACCGGCTGCGACGGGTGTGCGGGTCCACGGATTATGCAGTATGTGGAAGCCCTCACTGAAAGTCTCGTGGTCCTGTGGCCCGTAGTCACCGATGACATAGCCGAAAGGCACGGCCACGGACGCATTCGGGTCAGGGTCGTACGCAAGACCGACGCGGGCCATGGCCACGTCTTCCGGCCCGTAGCCGCGTTCGGTTCCCATGCGGGAGAACTTCGACACGGTGGCGCTGTTGGTGAAGATCACGGCGGCCAGGTGCTCGGCTTCGGGCTGGGCGAACAGGCCGCTCGGGATGCTCTTGTGCTTGTACCGGTGTTCTATGACGACTTGGGAGTTCAGCACGAGCGAGCCGCGGCTGTCGCGAGTGGGGATGTCCCGGATCCCATAGAGGTAGGTCGCCAGGGAGCTGACGGTATGGATCAGAGCACTGGGGTTATGGAAGGACTGCACGGCGATCACGAAGGGGACGCCGTCGATGTGCGGCTTCTCCCAGTAGGCGTGGCCCTGCGCATCGCGGTGTTCGAGTTTGCGGCGCAGGGCTTTGCCGATCTGCATGGTGAACTCCGCCTGTGATTCCTCCATGTCGTCGGGGATGAGCCGGCGTACTGCAGCGGCAATGTCTTCGTCGTCGGTCGTCTCACCCTGGGGCGGGTTGGTAGTCGTCGCTTCGATGGCCACAGGGGTGTCGCCGGTCGTCAGGAAGTCCGGTGCGGGGCTGGAGCGGTCCAGTTCCTTGCCCTGTTCACGCAAGGCGGCGAAGAGGGCAAGCTCGAAGACGCGAGCGGAAAAACCTGCGGTCTGGAACTCGCGGACGAAGCTGTGGTCGACGTCGGGAAAGTCGGCAAAAGTCTCGTCCATGAGGCGGCGCGCGGCAGTGTACGCGTGGGCTCCGCTGAAGTCGCGGAACTCGCGGCTGACCTTTTCCGGCGTCATCTTCCGGGCGAGGTCGAACAGGCTTCGGGTCATCATCGGCCTCCAACACGCCAGTCAGGCAAGAGTGGGGGGAGCGGGTGCTGTCGGTATCGGCTAGCTGGGGCCGCCGCCGCGCTGGCGGCATTGGACCAGCCAAGCGGAGCCGGCTGGAGCCTCGTGCGTCCCTGGGGCATTACAGCAGGTCTTCCAGCCGGGCGAGCAGGCTGGCGGCGGTGGCGACGGCCGCGATGGCCTCGGCGCGGGTCCAGGTGAAGTTCTCGGTGGTGCCGGAGTCGTCGTGCGGTGCGCCGCTAAAGAGCGCGTAGACGCTCTGGGTGAGCATCGCCCAGCGTTCCTCCTGGTCCCGTTCCCCGGCCTTCTTCTGCACCGCCTGGTCGTGGACCCTCCGGGTGTTGCAGGCCTCGCGTACGGGATCGAGGGCCGCTCGGGCGAGGGCAACGGCGTGCTCGTACCGTCCGTCACGGATCGCGGTCTTCGCCTCACGGATCCGTCGCGCGCCGGTGGCCCGGGCCTCCACAGTGGTGACCGGGATGAGGACGTCGACGAACGCGCCAGCATCGAGCTGGGTGAGGGCGTTGCTCCACGTCGCGTGCGGGATGCGGATGATCTCCTGATCGTCGGCAACGGGCCAGTGCTTCGTCTCTGCCAGGGCGGTCAGGGACAGTTCGGCGCGCAAAGCCAGGTCGTTGCCCGCCCGCGTCTTTTCCAGTCCGCGCAGCTGCTGGTCGGTCACGCTCGTCTCGAGCGTGAGATTCGTGGCGAAGGACTTCAGCCCGACCGGTCGCGACGTGTGAAGGGCGCCGATCCAGCTCGCGGGGCCTGGTGCCTCGTGCATCCAGAGGGCGCCGGAAACAAGGAACGGTGCGTCCACGGTGTAGTCGCCGTGGGCAGTCACCTCAAAGGTCAGGGCGAAACGGTGGACGTCCCAGCCCTGGAAGAAGTTGACGTGCTGCTGCGCCCGGATGTTGACGGTGTAGTCGTTCGAGCCGAATCGGAAGTTGGCCATCGTTCCTCGCCTGATTGTTCGCTTGCCTGATGGTGGCAGGTCAACTGGTCTCGGCGGCAGCAGTTTTCCCCGTCGAGCGCATGGCGCGACGAACCACCATTCATTATCGTCACATAGACGATAATGAATGGTAGGGTGTTCCGCGGACGGGCGATACGGCACATTCCTAGCGTCGCCTGTGAAAGGAGCACCCCTATGGAAACTGACGGCACGGCGCCAGAGCCCCTCGCACAGGCGCCTCTTGCGGTACCTCCCGGCCGCATCCTGGACGCCAAGACTGCGCTCGCCCTGAACGTTCACGCCAGCCCGGGGGTATACGCGCTCCTGCTCGGGTCCGGAATCTCGCTGACGTCCGGCGTGAAGACCGGGTGGGGCATCGTCGAGGACTTGGTCAGCCGCGTCGCCGCAATGCAGGAGCCCGACGCCCCTGACGCCGCGGAGAAGGCGGTGGCCGACCCGGCCGGCTGGTGGGCGCAGTACTACGACGACGCCCTCGGGTACTCCGGCCTTCTGGGCGCGGTGGCCCCCACGGCAGCCGCTCGCCAGGCACAGCTCGCCCGGTACTTCCAGCCCCAGGAAGACGATGAACCCGGCGCGAAGGGTCCCACACCCGCCCACCACGCGATCGCCCAGCTTGTGAAGCGGGGAAGTATCCGCGTCATCCTCACCACCAACTTCGACCGGCTCACCGAGCGGGCCCTGGAAGAAGCAGGTATCTCGCCCCAGGTCATCAGCCGGCCGAGCCAGATCGCGGGGATGATGCCCCTCCCCCACGCCCCGGTGACAGTGATCAAGCTCCACGGCGACTACGCCGACCTGGACCAGCTCAACACAGTGGACGAACTGGAGACCTACGACTCCCTGCAACAGGACTTGCTCAAGCGGGTCCTGGACGAGTACGGGCTGATCATCTGCGGCTGGTCCGCAGACTGGGACACGGCACTCGTACGGGCCCTGGAAGCCGTGCGTCCCCGCCGATATCCGTTGTTCTGGTCGTCCTTCAGCACGCTCGGAGAAGCCGCGAAGCGCCTGACCGCCCAGCACGACGTAGCCGTCATCCAAGGCATGACGGCGGACGAACTCTTCACCGACCTCCGACAGCGCGTCGAGGCCCTGGACCGGATGGCGGCCCCGCCCCTCACCCGCGACATGGCCGTCGCCCGTCTCAAGCGGGCCCTGCCCGACCCGGTGCGCAGGATCGAGGCCTCCGACCTCGTCCACCAGACCGTCAGCGACATCCTCGACAGAACGGCGGCAGCGGCGCGTCCTCTGAACGGCCCCGTACTGGCCGAGAGCCTGCGCGGCTACCGGACCGACTGTGACGTCCTGGTTCATCTCCTGGCCCACGGCGTCTTCAACGACGACGGCACACACGACGCCCTGTGGCTGCGCGCAGTCGAACGGCTCACCCGTATGCGCAGCACGCTCCCCGGCTCTTTCAATTCCGTGTTGGAGGAACTGCGGCACTACCCGGCGCTCTTGGCCACCTGGACCATGGGAGTCACCGCCGTCATCAGCCGACGCGAGGAGTTCCTGGCAACCATCATGGCCCAGCCCACCTGGACCACCCTGTCGGGCAGGACCCAGACCCAGCCGCCAACCGTCTACCTCAACCCCGTCCGCGTTTTGCCTGCCGACCTCAGCTCCGTGATGCCCCCACCGGACGGGCGGAAATGGCGTTTCCCGCAGAGCACCTTCCTTCGGCAGGAAGCACGCGAGCCGCTGAAGAGCATCGAACCCGACAACACGGCATACGAGACCGCCTGCACCCGCTTCGAGTTCCTCGCCTCCCTCATCTCCATGGACAACGACACGCAAAACTCTGCCTTCCCATGGATCGGCCAATTCATCAGCGACCTGCACTGGGAGTACGACACCAGCATCGCCAACACGATCAAGGCCGAACTGACACCCAGCTGGCCACTGCTACGAGCAGGCGCGTTCGGGGGCGACGTCGGACGGGCGCAAGCGGCCTACGAGCGCCTCGTCCAGTGGCGGGCACAGAACCTGCGGCACCTCTAATAGCGATCCCCTCAGGACTGGTGGCACGACAATTTCGGGAGCCGTCCTGCCAGGCGCGCCGTGAATGTGGCTGCGTATCGGACGTTCTCAAGGTCAGATCCGCTTCCGCACCTGGCGTCCGACAGTCCACAGGTCGCCGGGGGCACGGACGAACGCACCGTGGGTCTGCATGTCCCGCTTCAGCTGCGCGGCGGAGACGGTGTGGCCGCGCCGGGCGAGCGCGTCACGCAGTTCGCCGGGCGTCAGGGGCTGGCCGCAGCGCGCGAGGTACCGGGCCGCGAGCTGCTCGCTGGTGGGGTAGGCCGGAGGCTCCACCACCAGGAGCGAGTTGCTGAGCGCCCGGTGCTCGGCCATCCCGGCTTGCGCCAGCTCCAGCATCGGCTTTGCCACACCCCCTGCCTGCGACAGGCGGCGTCTCCAGCTGTCGCGGGTCAGGTAGCCGTGGCGGTGGCACCACCACAGCAGCCCGCTCACGGCGGCCGTCGCGGCCAGCGGGTTGTGCGCGGCAAGGACCGCCAGTCGGTTAACACCTGCACCGAACAGCTGGAACACAATATCGATGAGTACCAGCGCGTTCGCAGCGGTGGCTTCCAGGCCGGCCAGGCGCAGCACGCTCTCTGCGACAGGGATCCAGTCGATGACGGCGTACCCGAAGCGGGAGAAGACACTGTCCTTGGAGACGATGACGCACGGCCCCAAAAACTCCGCGAGCGCCATGGTGGGCGCGTCGTCCGGGTCGCCCCGATACCTGCGCGGCATCTTGGGGTCGACCCGCAGGATGTGCCGGGTCTGCGGGGCCAGGTGGTCGCGGATCTCGAGGTCGACCACTCTAAGGGCGGGCAGGATCTGCTCATTGAGTACGCGGCGCGCCTGACCTTCCGACGCGTTAAGGTCGGCGGCCACTTTGGCCAGATGTTCGTCGGCTTCGCCGGGGACGTGCGCGGCAATGTACGGGGTGGCACGGCCGGTGACGGCCAGCGCGGTGACTCTGTCCTGCCGGCCGCCGTGCTTGGCCAGGGCGCAGGCTTCGACCAGCAGCGCGTTGGTGTCGAGGACGGGCAGCAGCATCCGCCGGTCCAGCACCATCGGGTTCAACGCCGATCCGGAGGGGATCAGCGGTGGTGGTACCGCATCGGCACGGTCGAGCGTCATGGATCAAGTGTCGCCAACGCCACTGACATCCGTGCGGGATTTTCGAGCCTGGACCGCCTGGGTGATGCCCGTCGGTCGTCTGTTGGAGCACGGCCGCATATGTCCCTCGCTGGCGAGGGTGCACAACTGCGCGGTGCCGGCCGCGTGCACGCGCTGCGATCCTGGCGACAACAGACCTGCCAACCGTTGTGACCTACAACGCCAGTTGGCCACTCTGAGCACACGGTTGGCCGGAGCGGCGATCAGAACAGGCATACACCGTCCAGATAAGAGTCCCGGCTGGCAGGCTCGCTCCATGGCAGATGACGTCGTGGGGGGTCAGGTCGCCGACCTTCGGACCGAGTGCGAAGAACAAGCCCGGACGAACCGCTTCCGTCGGCAGTTCTGGCGGTTCACCCATGCCGCGCTTGGGCTGCCCGCTGCCGTACTGGCCGGGATCTCGGGCGCAGCGGGGCTCTCGTCAGCAGATGCCCGTATCCCGGCGGCCGTTCTGGCGCTCGTCAGCGCGGGCCTCAGCGCTGCTATCGCCTTTTTGAAGCCGGAGGTACATCAGCGCGCGGCTCACGCACGCCGCAGGGCCTACCTGGCATTGGAAGTGGAGGCCCGCTTCGCGCTGACACAGGCGGCATCCAGTGGCGAGCCCGTACCTCTGACCGTCTACAGGAATCTACTGGAGCGCCGCAGGATGATCATTGCCGGTCAGCTCGATGAACTTGTTCAGCGAATTGCTGTGGGGGAAGGGTCGGCCGACGCGGCCAGCGAGTAGGAGTCCCGTGCGGCGGATTCCTACGACGGAGCAACAGGGACCGACTCTGAGTGTCGGAATGGCCGCACTCCGCGTGCTCAGTCTCACCGGTCCGGGCTCGCAGGCTGTTCGGGACTCGGCTACAGATCGAACTCGAGGTGCTCGACGTCCATGAACCGGACTTCTTCCAGGCTGCCGGCGCGGCGGCCTCCGTCCTGGAAGTAGACCTCCTTGAGCGCTTCGGCAGCAATCTCCTGGAGTTCCTGGTCGCCGGCGCCGGCCTGCTGGGCGTCGAAGAGGCGGGCGGCGTACTGCGGTGGCAGGGCGACGGTCAGGTGGCGGATGCGGTCCTGGTCCGTCGACCCGATCGGGGCGGTGTAGCCGAGGCGGGCTCGGGTGTCGATGACGATGCCGCCAGTGGTTGCTGCCTTCTTGCGGGCCCTGGCGCGGATCTGCGGCTGCCAGCGGGCTTTCACCTCGCGCTCGAGGCGTGCGGCGAGGTCCGGGCGGGGCTTTGAACTCGTCCGCTCCGAACTGCAAGCACAACGAGCAGGGATTCTCGAGATGTGAAGCTGCCAGGTATGCGACCTCCCTGAGCCGGTCAGACTTCGGTGAGACGGGTCAACGGGACCCAGAAGTGATGCGGCAGTGGATCTTCACCGCTCGGAGCGCCGTGTCCGGGCAGCTCACGGATCGTTGGACCAGAGGTCGCGTACGTGGGAGTGGACCTGATGCGCGAACGCCTGAGGGCCCTGGGTGCCGCTGCCCGGTCCAGGGTTCTCAGCCGTGGCCCGGCCCGTGCCCGCGCTCTGGCAGGGCCGGGCCACACTCTCTTCTTGTGGGCCTGTCCCGTTCACGGCCTGCTGTCCAACGCGCGTGTCATGCCCGCCATCGGTCGCCGACCACTGCCCCGCCCAGGAGAGCCGGCATGAGCATTGGATCCCTGCGCGATGCCTCGGTGGTCGTAGCGCGCGACAACAACGATCTCGTCGCGCTGCTGAGCGCCGACTTCCCCACCCACGCAGGCCCGTATCTGTTCCCTCCCGGAGGCCGCCGCGAAGACGGCGAGAGTCCACTGGAGTGCGCCCGCCGCGAGCTGCGCGAGGAAACCGGCGTGAGCGCCGAGCACCGCTGGGCTCGCACGCGATCACCCTGCAGTCCCCCGCACGCGTCCACCTCTTCGAAGCCCGCCACCTGACCCTGCGAGCCGAGGAACTGACCGTGACGGAACAGGACTTCCAGCTGATGTGGTGGCCGATGCAGGACGTGCTTCACGCGGTGCGCGAGGGACGTTTTCTCCTGCCTGCGGGACCACTGGCCCTGCTCCTGGCCGAGCACCGCTCCAGCGGACGCTGAACCCCGGTACCGAGGGGCACGCGTGATCGATCGACCGTGCACAGGCGGCGGGCTGCGGAGCGCTCGAGGCTGTCGCGCAGCCGCTGCGAGCCACAAACGGCCCGCCCCGTGCAACTTCCGTTCTAGTGGTCGTCGCAACACCCCAGCTCAAGGAATGGGGTCTGGTGCAGGTTCGGGTGACAGGTTGACCTGCCCCACCTCTCAGGTTCCAGTTGTGGTGGCTACTGACCTTGCCGGATTAGCTTCGGGGATTGAGGGCGAGGCCGGTCCCGGTGAGACAGTCGTCGATGAGTACGGGATGCCGCTGGATGTGGGCGAGGCCTCGGCGGAGGGTCTGGGTGAGGTGGTCGGGGTCGGTGAAGGCGGTGTTGGCCATCCATCCGCGCTGCAGCAGGGACCAGATGCCTTCGACGGGGTTCAAGTCCGGGCTGCAGGAAGGTAGCTGGACGATGGTGAGCCAGTCGTGGTCGGCTGCGTACTTCTTCATCCCGGCGGCACGATGGGTGTTCAAGTTGTCCCAGACGACAACGATCGGGGCGGCGAGTTGCAGGTGTGCCCGGACCAGAAGGTCGCGGTAGTCCTGCCAGGCGAAACTCTTGCGTGCTCCTTGGAGGAGCGAATGGAAGCGGGGCCGGTAGATCAGCCGGGACCTTGCGCCGGGCCGGTAGCAGCACAGTGCGGCGACCGAGATCCGGCGCCGGGAGCGTCCCCGCACCCGGACCACGGGAGTCTGCCCGCGCCGGCCTCAGGTGCGGGCGCGAGGCGGCGTCATCGCGAACCCGGCCTCGTCCTCGAAGACGATGAAGGCCCCGAGCGCCGCCACGGTGCTTCCACCTGCGGCCACACGTCCTTCTTCCAGAGCCCGACCGCATGCTCGTCACGCTCCAGCGCACGACGGGCCGGACGCTGCCACGACCAGCCGTGGCGGTGCAGCAGCCACCACACTCCCGCAATCGAGCAACTGACCTGGAACTGGCCGCCGATCAGGGTTCGGACACGCTCCAGCGTCCACCACTGATCTTCCCAGCCATGCACGGCCGGTCCTTTGGCCAGCTCCACTTCCAGCAGGGCGAACCGTTCGTCCGACAGCTTCGGCAGCTTCGCGGGTCCCTTCGACCTCAGCCCCTCCATGCCGCCTTCACGCCAGTTGCGGCGCCACTGTTCCACCGAACGCTCGCTCACCCGCAGGTCCTTGGCGATGTCCGAAGTTCGGTCGCCTCGTGCGAACCTCTGCCCGGCCTGGAGCCGGATCCCTTCTCGCGCAGCCCGCCGCTCAGCAGTCAGGCCCCCACCATCCGCGTACCGCACAACACCGGCATACCGCAGGGATCACCGAACGTCACCGCCCGAAGGCAATCCGAAAAGGTCAGTAGCTGGACAGCGAGCCGACGCCATACCGCACCCAGGGCACCGCCTGCTGCACTCTGGACGGCAGAGTGCCACCTCAGGCGCTCGATCCCAAGCGACACGGCTACCTTCACTGAACTCGCTTAAGTGTCCGCGCCCAGCCTCCCTGGGTCGGCACGATGAGCATGTTCGGTGTACCGCAAGCGCATGGCAGTGCTAGCGGCCGGACCAGCGGCAAAGACGAACGCCGCGCTGTCGTCGAGGCGTCTTCCTGTACGGGCGTCGACCAGGACCGGCTCAACCTCCTCGCCGCTGGCAGCGTCCACCAAGATCATGGATCGCTCGTGCGGCGCCAGATGTCGGTTCCCCCAGGCGGCGAGAGCCACGATCACCGGCCTCAGGGACCGGCCGCGCTCAGTGAGGACGTACTCGTAACGTGCAGGCTTGTCCTGGTACGGCCGCCGTTCGAGCAGGCCCTCCGCGACCAGTGTCTTCAGGCGCGCAGTGAGCATGCTGGTGGAGATGCCCAGGTTCTGCTGGAACTGGTCAAAGCGTGTGTAGCCGTCGAAGGCGTCATGCAAGATCAGCAAGGTCCACCACTCGCCGACGTGCTGCGCCGTCGTCGACAGCGGGCACTCCCGGTCCTCCAGCCGTATACGGCCCGGCATGCGACCTCCAAGAGTTGCTGCTAATGTCGAAGTAACCGACTTCTATTTTAGCACTAACCGAGGTTCGGTACCCGTGACGCATGGACCCGCCGCGCAGAGGAAGAGCCCGTGACTCAGAACCCGACGAAGATCGACCCAGCCGACCTGCCCGAGGCGATCGCCCGCTACCTGGCGGGCCGCGCCGCCAAGGATGTCTCCGCCGCCGCGACGGCCTTCGCGCCGCACGCCACCGTGACGGACGACGGGCAGACCTACGAGGGCGCCGAGGCCATCAAGGGATGGCTCGGACAGACCGACACCGAGTTCACATACACGACCACGCTGACTGGTGCCGAACGCGACGCAGCCGACCGATACACCGTCCACCAGCACCTGGAAGGGGACTTCCCCGGCGGGAAGGTCGACCTGCGCTGCCGATTCGCTCTGACCCACGGACTGATCAGCGAACTGAACATCGCCCCCTGACCGCCCACACACACTGGCCCGCCCGCCCCGGCAGAAAGCACCAAACAACATGAGGACCTGGTTCATCACCGGCGGCACCCCCGGCGGATTCGGCATGGCCTATGCCGACGCCGCCCTGGCGCTGGGGGACAACGTCGTCCTGACCGCCCGCCGCCCCCACCTGCTCGACGACTGGGCCGCACGTCACGGCGACCGGGCGCTCGTCCACCCCCTGGACGTCACCGACACCCGGCAGGTCGACGAGGCTGTCCGGACCGCCGAAGAGCGTTTCGGCGGCATCGACGTCCTGGTCAACAACGCCGGTCGGGGATGGTACGGCTCAGTAGAGGGCACGCCCGACAGCGAAGCCAGGGCCTCCTTCGAGCTGAACTTCTTCTCTGTCACGCAGATGCTGCGCGCCGTCCTGCCGGGTATGCGAAAGCGCGGCAGCGGATGGATCATCAACATGTCCTCCGTCGCCGGCCTGCGGAGCGTGCCCGGCTTCGGCTACTACAGCGCCGCCAAGTACGCCATCGAAGGGCTCACCGACGCGCTGCGGCACGAAGTTGCCCCGTTCGGCATCAAGGTCCTGGCCGTGGAACCAGGCGCTTTCCGGACACAGGCCTACGCGTCGTTCGCCGACGAAAGCGTGAACGAGACGGTCGACGCCTACCTGCCCCTGATCGAGTCCGTCCGCTCCACCATGATCGAACAGGACGGTCGGCAGCCCGGAGACCCCCACCGCGGAGTACGTGCTGTCCTGGACGCCATGAACAGCGCCACCCCGCCCCGGCGTATCGTCCTGGGCGCCGACGGCTATGAAGCCGTTCAGGGGCAACTGACGGACATTGCGGCAGAACTAAGGGCCTTCGAGGGAGCATCGCGCAGCGCGGACTTCCCCACCATGCCGGACGCCGTGGGGAGGCCGTAGACGGTGCAGAACAGTTCCTGGGGCCTGCAGCGGTCGGGCGGTTCCGGGAAGCGCAGCCATTTCAGGCACTCGGTGTCACTGCGGAAGGGGGCAACGCACTCGAACGTGTAGGCCACATCGTGCAATCACGGAGCCGGGCGTGCGAATTCCCAATCGATGATCCTCACGGGCCAGTGGCCCTGCCACGCGACGTTCCACGGGCCGAGGTCTCCGTGGCAGATCGCCTCGCCTTCGACGGGCCCGCCCCCGTGCCGACGGTCCAGCCTCTCCTCCGGCGGACGCATCGCCCGCCCGCCCCCTCCGTGGTTCCCGACAACTCACAGCCCGTGCCGGTCGAGGATCGTCATCAGCTTGCGCCGGCGCCTCAGTTCCGCCCGCAGAGCGACGACATACGCAGTGAACTCGCCCTCGGTGCCCAACGCCCGGTGACAGTCGCGGGCGACCAGCAGAAGCTGCGCCATGCGCTCGTAGACGCCATCCCCGGTCTGCTCCTTGAGGGGCTCAACCAGCCGCAGGTACACCGCGAGCGCGTCGGCCGGGCGCACCTCGCGCGAGAGGTCGGCGAGCCGCTGCCACTGCCGGTCGTCAGCGCGGTCGGCCGCCTCCCGCCAGGCGGTGTCCAGGTCACCGTCGTCGAGCAGCGCGTCGATCAGTGTCGGCCCGCCGTACGAACCGCCATGCTCCCGGCCGACGTCGTCCCGCAGGGCCGCAAGTGCCGTCTTCCGCTCGGCCCCCCAACAATCCGCAGCCCAGGCGGCGACACGCAACTGCTGGTAAGCGGCAAGGGACCGCTCTGCCCGAAACCGGTCCCGGCGGACCGCGACCGTCTCGGCCACACGACCCGCCCGCGTATAGCGGTTACATACGTAGTCGACCAGGCGGCCGTCGACATGGACCTCGGTGACGGTATCCCGCAGCCCGCGCTCGGCCCACGCCAGCGCCTCATCCGCGCGGCCCGCCGTATCAAGCTCCTCGGCGATGCGCAGATGCGTGGCACCGGACGGGACCAAATCCTTCGCGTACAGGGCGACCAGCGCGTCCGCGTCGCCCTCCGCCTTGACCAGACGCTCCATCAGATACCGCTCCGCCCAGCCGCGCGGGCTGCGCCGCCGTGCCTCCTCCGCCAACTGCCGCATACGGACCAGTCCGGTAGGCCCCAGGATGTGGGCATAATCGAGCGGATCGAGGTCCGTGGCGTCGTTCTCGTCGCCGAGCACCTGCCCGACCAACCACTCGGCCAGCCGCTCCGGATCCGGGCGCCCGACATCGCACGCCTCCAGATGGGCCTCGGCCACCGCGGCGACCGCCTGCCCGACCACGCCGTCCGAGTCGTCGATCTCTCCGTACGCCTCCCCCAGCGCCCGGATCGCCTCCTCGGCCAGGCCGACCGCCTGGTCCCCCAGGCCTCCGGAAACCAGGGTGCGCAGCGCATCCGCCGCCTCCGCGACCTGCCGGGCGTACCCGGGTACGTCCGCGTACTCGACGTACCCGTACCGGGCGAAGGACCGCGGATCGATCAACGCCAGGATCCGGTCCCGGACCGCGCCCGTGTCGGAGCGCGCGGCAGCGGCCCGCAGCTCCAGACGCCGACGCAGCTCTCGGTCTTCACCGATCTGTTCCCGTACCAGCGTGAGCAGTTCGTCACGGGACAGAGCCGTGAGCCACGTCTCCAGACCTGAGGCCCGTGCCCGGGCAGCGGCCCGCTGACGCGGGATCGTCTCCGCCTGCCCCAGCACGGTCAACCCCAGCGCCACGCAGTGCTTGCAGAAGTTGCCCTCTTGCCCGTACGGGCAGTCGCACCACCCGGAGACGCCGGCATCCCCGCCCAGGGTGAGCTCCACGTCGTAAGCATCCGTCCCGTGCACGACCGCGGTGACCGAGCCGTCCCCCACCTCCACACCGCTCACCGCGCCCAGATACCCCAGCCCTCGCTCGAAGGACCGAGCCCCCGCCAGTGCCCGCAGATCGTCCTCGCCGAATCCCAGAACTTTCCGTGCCACACCGGTATTCAACCGCTCACCCGGGGGCTCGGCAGGCACGATGTGTCATCTCCGTCCAGCGCCTCCGCCGAGGGCAGCGCCGCGAGCCTGATGCAGACGCACACAAGGACATGTCCCCACGGTCGAACATCGAGGAGCCCCCGCACTGGTGGACAGACGCCCGTCCCGCTCGGCCCTGTTTCCCAGCCCTGCCCATATCACCGAACTTCCGCCACTCCGGCTTCACTTGGCCGCGCCCCTCAGCTCAGCGATGAAGCCCGGTGCTTCAGCGCCGGATCAAGTTGACTATCGGGGGCGCGCCGCGAGGCCCAGTTCCTTGCATAGCGCCGCCCAATGCAAGGTCAAGGAAAACCCAATTCGGGGTGCACGGAGGCGGCGAACGGGGGTATCCGCTCGCCCATACGGACGAGCACACGGGAGGGATCGTGGCGGACAGCGGGGTCGCACAAGCAAGACCGGCGGAGGGTGCCGCACAGGCGCAGCGGGAGGAGTCCGAGGCCGAGCGGGCCGACCGGCGGTGGAACGAACTGATGCAGGAGATCCGGGTCGCGCAGACCGGCGTCCAGATC
>NZ_JBIASW010000027.1:0-63020 GCF_042891215.1 Streptomyces sp. NPDC001914 | reverse complement strand
GGCGCCCGCAGCGCGGTGTGCAGCACCGCACGGTCCTCGGTCGTATTGATCCTCTCGCCGCGGAACATCGCGTCCCGCAGCCCGGACACGTCCGTCGCGGCGGCCAGCTCGCGCAGCAACCGGAGCGTCTCGTCGTTGACGAGGTGCTTGGAGTAGTCGACGTGCAGATCGCCGACCTGGAGCGAGTAGCCGGAGCCACGTCCGGGGTCGGCCGCGAACAGGTCGCGCAGATGGGTGCCGGCGAGCTCCTCGCGGTGCTTGGCCAGAGCGGTCCACTCGGGTGTCTGGTTGAGCCTGGTACGGCTTTCTGCGTTCATCTCGGACTTCCGCCTTCTTTCCTGCCTGTGCTGCTGCGTACCTTGCCCCGCTGCCGGTCCCAACCTAATTGATCAGGGCTGGACACGAGCTGTCGTAGCGCGTCCACCGGCTCAACAACAGATACGTCCCGCCGGCCCGCAGGTGTCAGCGGGATGACGGCGAGAGGGGCGCAGGCACGGCCGCAGGAGGAAACGCACGCAGGGCTTCGGGAAGGGGCGCAGGCAGGACTGCGGAAAGGGGCACAAACAGGACTGCGTCCGCGAGCCGGGGGTGGCTCCGGGGCGGGGAAAGTGAGCGGCGCGAGGCCGACGTGCCCGGCACGAATTCCGGCCCGCACTGCTGCATCGGCGTGACCCGCCCACCGCTCCACCGCTTGGGCGGTCCCCCGCACGGCGCGGCCACGCACGGCACGGGCACAGGCACCGGCACCGGCGTGCGAACGAGGCATGAAGCCCCGGAGAAGAAGCCCCGCAGGGTGAGTGCGCCCGCGGCGCGGGCGTCCGGACACGGCGGACCCCGCGACGGGCGGATCCGGCACCGGCGTCGCCGTGAAACCGTTCCGGCCAGGCACCCATGGGGTGCCCGGCCGGCTCTCAACTCCTAGATCTCGCCCCGCAGTTTGGCGAGCGCCTCGGCGAGGATCGCCTCGCCGTCCGCGTCGCTGCGCCGCTCCCGCACGTACGCGAGGTGCGTCTTGTAGGGCTCGGTGCGCGGCGGGTCCGGCGGGTTGTCCCGGTCCTGTCCGGCGGGGAAGCCGCAGCGCGGGCAGTCCCAGGTGTCGGGAACCTGCGCGTCGCTGGCGAAGCTGGGCTGCGTCTCGTGCCCGTTGGAGCACCAGAAGGAGATGCGGAGCCGCGGCGCGGACTCGCCGCGCTCGGCCTCGCCCATCGGCCCCGCCCCGACCCGGCTTCCTCGGATCGCGTTGCCACTTGCCACGGTGTAACTCCCTGCGTGATGGTGCCGCGAAGCGAGTCGGCGTGTCGCTTCGTTGCGGGCGCCTCAGTCTACGTAAGGCCCAACGCGCGTCCAGTGATTGGAGTTACATCCCCACCCCTAGACGCAAGCCCCATGATAGGCGGCGCCTGGAGGCGCGTACCGGACATGGGGCCTTACGTGCGGAATGTGCTTGCGTGATGTGCAGTTGTGCGGTCGTACCGATGTCGATCGACGATCAGTTGTTGATCTTCATCAGAATACCGAGCACGACAATGCACGCGAACCAGAGCAGACCGATCATCAGGGTGATGCGGTCGAGGTTGCGCTCGGCGACCGAGGAGCCGCCGACGGACGACTGCATGCCGCCACCGAACATGTCGGACAGGCCGCCGCCCTTCCCCTTGTGCATCAGCACCAGCAGCATCAGCAGCAGGCTGAAGACGATCAGGGCGATCGAGAACCCCAAAACCACGGCTGGACCAACTTCCTCGGAACTGGATGGACGACGGGGGTCCGGCGCTGGCGCACCAGACCCCCGCAAGGGTACGACGAATCGCCGCTACCGCATACTTACTGGTCGCGGAACCGGACGATCTTGACGAACTCGTCGGCGTCGAGCGAGGCGCCGCCGACCAGAGCGCCGTCGATGTCCGCCTTCGCCATGATCTCGGCGACGTTGCCGGACTTCACCGAGCCGCCGTACTGGATGCGGACCTTGTCGGCCAGCTCCTGGGAGTACAGCTCGGCGAGCTTGGCGCGGATCGCGGCGCAGACCTCCTGCGCGTCGTCGGCGCCGCAGACCTTGCCGGTGCCGATGGCCCACACGGGCTCGTAGGCGATCACGACGGACTCCGCCTGCTCGGCGGGAAGGTCCTTCAGACCACCCTCGACCTGGGCGAGCGTGTGGGAGACGTGGTTGCCCGCCTCGCGGACGTCCAGCTCCTCGCCGACGCACAGGATCGGGGTGAGGCCGTGCTTGTAGGCGGCCTTGACCTTGGCGTTCACGATCTCGTCGGTCTCGTTGTGGTACTGGCGGCGCTCGGAGTGGCCGACGGCCACGTACGTGCACTTCAGCTTGGCCAGCATCGAGCCGGAGATCTCACCGGTGTAGGCGCCGGAGTCCTGCGCGGACAGGTCCTGGGCCCCGTACTTGATCTTGAGCTTGTCGCCGTCGACCAGGGTCTGCACGGAGCGCAGGTCGGTGAAGGGCGGCAGGACGGCGACCTCGCAGGCCTCGTAGTCCTTGTCGGCCAGGGCGAAGGCGAGCTTCTGGACGTGCGCGATGGCCTCGAGGTGGTTGAGGTTCATCTTCCAGTTGCCCGCCATCAGCGGCGTGCGCGTGCTCATCTAGGTCAGTCCTCCAGTGCGGCGAGGCCGGGGAGCGTCTTGCCCTCGAGGTATTCGAGGGAGGCGCCGCCACCGGTCGAGATGTGGCCGAATGCGTTCTCGTCGAAACCGAGGGTGCGCACCGCGGCGGCGGAGTCTCCGCCGCCGACGACGGTGAAGCCCTTGGAGTCGACGAGGGCCTGGGCGACCGCCTTGGTGCCCTCGGCGTAGTCGGGGTGCTCGAAGACGCCCATGGGGCCGTTCCAGAACACGGTCCTGGCGTCGGCGAGCTTGGCTGCGTAGAGGGCGCCGGTCTTCGGGCCGATGTCCAGGCCGAGCTGTCCCTCGGGCATCTTGTCTGCGTCGACGGCGGTGTGCTCGGTGGGCGCCTTGGCCTTGAGGTCCGGGAATCCGGGGGCGACCACGACGTCGACGGGGAGCACCAGCTCGACGCCCAGCTTCTCGGCGCGCTCCATGTACTCGGTGACGGCCGGGATCTGGTCCTCCTGCAGCAGGGAGGTGCCGACCTCGTAGCCCTTGGCCTTGAGGAAGGTGAAGGCCATGCCGCCGCCGATCAGGATGCGGTCGGCCTTGCCGAGGAGCTGGTCGATGACGGCGAGCTTGTCGGAGACCTTGGAGCCGCCGAGCGCGACGACGTAGGGCCGCTCGACGTCCTCGGTGAGCTTCTTCAGGACGCCGACCTCGGTGGCGATGAGGTAGCCGGCGTAGTGCGGCAGCCGGGCCGGGAGGTCGTACACGGAGGCGTGCCCCCGGTGCACGGCGCCGAAGCCGTCGCCCACGTAGACGTCCGCCAGGGCGGCGAGCCGGTCGGCGAACTCGCCGCGCTCGGCGTCGTCCTTGGACGTCTCGCCGGCGTTGAAGCGGAGGTTCTCGATGACGGCCACCTGGCCGGGCTCCAGGCCGTCCACCGCCTCGTGGGCGGCGGGGCCGACGGTGTCCTGCGCGAACGCGACCGGCGCGCCGAGCAGTTCACCGAGGCGCTCGGCGGGCTGGAGGAGGGAGAACGCCGGGTCCGGGGCGCCCTTGGGGCGGCCCAGGTGCGAGGCGACGATGACCTTGGCGCCCGCGTCGGCCAGCGCCTTGACGGTGGGCAGGACGGCGCGGATGCGGCCGTCGTCGGTGATGAGGCCGTTCGCCAGCGGCACGTTGAGGTCGGCGCGGACGAATACCCGCTTGCCGGCCACTCCTTCGGCGAGAAGCTCGTCGATCGTCTTCATAAAGGGACTCCTGGAAAAGGCTCTTCGGATCCGCGAGGGGTGACCGGTCCGGGACGGCCGGTCACTACGTGGCGCAGGGCCCGGACAGCGCGGCGTCGCGCTGCCCGAGCCCTGGCTCACATCGAGGTGCCTGCTCTGGGGATCAGAGCTGGCCGCCGACGAAGACCGTGAGGTCGACGAGGCGGTTGGAGTAGCCCCACTCGTTGTCGTACCAGCCGAGGATCTTCACCGTGTTGCCCTCCTGGACCATGGTCAGGGAGGAGTCGAAGGTGCAGGAGGCCGGGTCGCCGACGATGTCCGAGGAGACGATCGGGTCCTCGGTGTACGCCAGGAAGCCCTTCAGGTCGCCGTCGTCGGCGGCCTTCTTGAACGCGGCGTTGACCTCGTCCTTGGTGACCTCGCGCTGGAGGGTGACGACCAGGTCGGTGGCCGAGCCGGTCGGGACCGGGACGCGCATGGCGATGCCGTCCAGCTTGCCCTTGAGCTGCGGGAGGACCAGGGCGGTGGCCTTCGCGGCACCGGTCGTGGTCGGGATGATGTTCTCGGCGGCGGCGCGGGCGCGGCGCAGGTCCGAGTGCGGGAAGTCCAGGATGCGCTGGTCGTTGGTGTACGCGTGAACCGTCGTCATCAGGCCCTTGACGATGCCGAAGTTCTCGTCGAGAACCTTGGCCATCGGCGCCACACAGTTGGTGGTGCAGGAGGCGTTGGAGATGATGTTGTGGTTCGCCGGGTCGTACTGGTCCTGGTTGACACCCATCACGATGGTGATGTCCTCGTCCTTGGCCGGAGCCGAGATGAGGACCTTCTTGGCGCCGCCGGCGATGTGCTTCTCGGCGTCGGCCTTCTTCGTGAAGATGCCGGTCGACTCGATGACGATGTCGACGCCCAGCTCGCCCCACGGGATGTCGGCGGGGTTGCGCTCGGACAGGACCTTGATGGTGTGTCCGTCGACGGTGATCGTGTCGGCGGTGTGCGACACCTCGGCCTTGAGGCGGCCCAGAATGGTGTCGTACTTCAGCAGGTGGGCGGTGGTCGCGGTGTCACCCAGGTCGTTGACAGCCACGATCTCGATGTCAGCACCCTGCTCCAGCAGCGCGCGGAAGTAGTTACGACCGATGCGGCCAAAGCCGTTGATGCCTACGCGGATCGTCACGAACCGATCTCCTCGTTAGGTACGCCGACTCAAGTGTCGGCGAGTTTGTATGGGATGTCCCCGACCGCCTCCGACCCTACCTCCCCCAAGGCCCCTGAGTGACATCGACCACGGCCATACACGGCAGGGTGATCCGTACCCGTCAGTAGGGGTACGGATCACCCTTGTCGATCACGTCATCGTCACGGACCGTCAGTTGTCGAGCGCCGAGAGTGCCTTTCCGATGAGGGCCGCGCGGTCGGCCGCCGTGCCGACGTGCTCCAGGCCGAAGCCCAGCAGCACGGTGTCGTCCGTGGTGACCGCCCCGTATGTCCTGAAGAGTTCGCCGCTGCGCGCCCAGTTCCGCAGGACGGCCGGGCTGCCCGCGGGCGGACCGGCGGCGCTCCAGGGACCGAGGGAGGTCTCGAAGCCCTCGGCGCCGGTACCGGTGCCGCCGACCACGAGGTCGGTGTTGTCGACGAGGACGCCGTGGCCGCCCGAGCTCGGGTCGGTGATGTAGCTGATCGACACCTCGATCGACCTGCCCGCGTACGCGCTCAGGTCGAAGGCGACCGGCTGCCAGCCGCTGGACGCGCCGGTCAGGCTGTTCCACTGACCACTGGAGCCCGTGGCCGTGCAGCCGGACGCGCTCACGGTCAGGTAGTGCTTGATCCAGGGGTGTTCCCTGGCGTAGAAGCCGGCCTCGCACTCGGCCGGGACCGCGGCCGAACTCGCGCCGCCCGCCTCGGGGAGCGTGGTCCAGTCGTCGGCGCCGGTCGTGTGGACCTCGACGACCGCGTGGTCGTAGCCGGGCTCGGTGTCCCACAGCATCTGGGAGCGCAGCGTGGGCTTGGCGGCGGCGTCGACTCCGGTGAGGTCGATGGTGCGGGTCAGCCGCTTGTAGGCGTCGTCGGTGTGCACCGCGGCGGCCATGTACGCGCCCTCGTAGGGCCCGTACGGATTCACGGTCCCGCTGAACCGGCCCGCTCCCGCGCTGGAGGCGAACCGCGGGTACTGCGCCGCGGAGAGCGAGTCCGAGGTGACGCCGTAGGTGCCCGCCGCGTTCAGCGGGTTGCCGGGCGCGTCCCCGAGGGTTGCGGTGGCGCCGTCGAGTCCGCCGGAGCCGGTGAAGCCCTTGGCGCCGGGTGTGGACGTACGGGAGTAGGCGCCCAGGTAGTACTGGCTGAAGTCGTTCGAGAGCGTGCCGCCGCCGAGGTCGACGCTGCCGCCGGCCAGTTCGCCCGCCTCCACCAGCTTGCCGCCCTCGTTGAGGTAGGCCCGCAGCCGGAGCTGGGTCGCGTTGCCGGGCCGCAGGGCGCCGGTGTAGTGGACGACCGTGCCGAAGTGGCCGAGCACGCCGAGCGCGTCCGGCGCGCCCTGGCCGGCGACGTCCCAGACGAGAGCCTTCTTCCCGTCGGCCTTCAGCGCGTCGACGTACGTCTGCGCCTGCGTGGCGGCCGCGCCCTCCTCGGCGACCACGAGCACGTCGGCGCGCGGCCGCTGGGCCACGGTGTACGTGAAGCGGGTGCTGGAGGTGGGCTTCCCGCTCCTGGTCCCGCCGGTGAACCAGACCTCGACCGTGTCGCCGGGGTCGCCGTCGCGGACCTTGGCGCGGTACTCGTCGAAGTAGAGGTTGTCCGTGCCGCCGTAGGTCTCGCCGCCCCGCCAGGCGCGGAGCGCCGCAGTGTGCGTACGGCCGCCGTTGACGCGGTACTTGAGCTCCTTGTCGCGTACGGACTTCCGCACGACGACGGAGACTTCCTGGTCCGCGCCACGGGAGTACGACGTCGTGAAGGCCGCCGGGGTGAAGTCGGGCGCGTCGATGCCGACCGAGGAGGAGGGCCGGTCGGGGTGCGCGGCGGTCTCGGCGACGGAGAGCGCGAACGGGACGTTCTTCTCGAATTCCTGCTCGATCAGCTTCTCGTCGTCCGGGAAGGTGAAGACCGAGGCGCAGTCCGCGGCGTTCCAGGCGTCGTTCGGGTCGAGGTCCGAGGCGGTCTCGCAGGTCGACATCTCGGGGGTGAACATCGCCGTGCCGTTGACGTTGCCCGCGTGGCCGTCCGCCTCGCCGTTGGTGGTGTACAGCTCCGAGGAGACCTGCGGGTGGTAGCCCGGGATCGCGGAGTTCTCGGGGGTTCCGGCGAGCGACTTGTAGAGCACGTCGTCCGGCGTCGGTGTCGCCACCTGCCAGCCCACTCCGTAGAGCAGCAGCTGGGCGGCGGAGTGGTAGTTGATCCCGTACGTGAAGCGGATGCGCTTCTCGAAGGCGTCGATCGCCTTCGTCTCGGGCTCGGACCCGGCGCTCGCTCCGCGGTAGGTCTCGCTGGTGGGGTTGGGCGACGAACCCTCGTCGTCGTAGCCCCACTTGTAGGCGAAGTTGCGGTTGAGGTCGACGCCGTCACCGGTGGAGATGACGCCGTCACCGTTCACGTCCCGCAGGTTCTTGCGCCACTGGCGGGTTTCGGCGTCCTTGAAGGTGTAGTCGTAGCCGTCGGGGTTGGCCGACAGGACGAACCACAGCTCGGTGGAGTCGACGATCTTCTTGACGCGTTTGTCCGTGGAGTAGTTGTCCAGGTAGTAGTGCATCAGACGCCGTGTCATCTCGGGCGTGATCCACTCGCGCGCGTGCTGGTTGGACATGTACAGCACCGACGGCTTGGAGCCGTCCTTCGTCTTCCGGGCGCCCTTGGTCAGCTTGAGCGCCAGGATGTCCTGGCCGTTCAGGGTCTTGCCGATGGAGACGACCTTGGTCAGACCGGGGTTCGCCCGGCCCGTCGCGACGATCTCCTCCTGGAGGTTGCCCTTCCCGCTGTACGGGCGGAACACCCCCTCGGCCGCTCCCGCGACCCGGTTCTCCGCCTTGGCGGTGAGGGTGTGCTCGGTGAGGTCGACGCCCTGCTTCTCCAGCTTCTTCGCCTGCTGGTCGGTGACGTAGACCTCGACCGTGCTCCTGCCGTTCTTCCAGGTCGCGTCGCCGAGTTCGTGACTGTCCTGACCGGCCGCGAGCAGCAGGGGTACCTGCTGCTTCGTGACCTCCGCGCGGAACACCTTCACGGCGTTCGCGTCGGGCTTGGGTGAACTGCCCTCCTGCGCCCGGGCGACCGGCGCCACCGCCGCACCGCCCAGCAGGAGCGCGCCGGTAGCGAGGATCGCGCTCGCTCTTCGTCTCATGAGTCCCCCTTGCACTGGTCCGCCACAGTGGCGAACGGATGCCAGGCTCATGACACTTCAAGGTCAAGTCAAGGGTGCCTCGCGGGCCGACACGAGCCGGTGCCGATCTCCCAAGTGGGCATCGGCACCGGCATATTGAGCTTGCGTCAGATCATCCGGCGGCCAGATCGCGCCACCCGCGCACGTCCGGAACCCGCGCACGTCTCTCCCACCGCCCCGCGGATCCGGGTCAGCCCGCGAGGTTGTCCGCCATCTCCTCGGACAGGCTCGACTCCGTCCCCGGGATACCGAGGTCCTGCGCCCGCTTGTCGGCCATCGCCAGCAGCCGGCGGATACGGCCCGCGACGGCGTCCTTGGTCAGCGGCGGGTCGGCGAGCGCGCCCAGCTCCTCCAGGGAGGCCTGCTTGTGCTCCATGCGCAGCCGTCCGGCGGCGGCCAGGTGCTCGGGCACCTCGTCCGCGAGGATCTCCAGGGCGCGCTGGACACGGGCCCCGGCGGCGACGGCGGCGCGCGCCGAGCGGCGCAGGTTCGCGTCGTCGAAGTTGGCCAGCCGGTTCGCCGTGGCGCGGACCTCGCGGCGCATCCGCCGCTCCTCCCAGGCCAGGACCGACTCGTGCGCGCCCAGGCGGGTCAGCAGCGCGCCGATCGCGTCGCCGTCGCGGACGACCACCCGGTCCACACCGCGCACCTCACGGGCCTTCGCCGCGATCGAGAGCCGGCGGGCGGCGCCGACGAGCGCGAGCGCGGCCTCCGGCCCCGGGCAGGTCACCTCGAGGGACGAGGAACGGCCGGGCTCGGTGAGCGAGCCGTGCGCCAGGAAGGCGCCGCGCCAGGCGGCCTCGGCGTCGCAGGTGGCCCCCGAGACCACCTGCGGCGGCAGTCCACGGATCGGGCGTCCCCGCCCGTCCACGAGCCCTGTCTGGCGGGCGAGCTGGTCACCGCCCGCGACGACCCGCACCACATAGCGCGAACCGCGGCGCAGCCCGCCGGGCGCCATCACGATCAGTTCGGAACTGTGTCCGAAGATCTCCAGAATGTCGCGCTTCAGGCGGCGCGCCGCCATCGCGGTGTCGAGCTCCGCCTCGATCACGATCCGGCCGCTCACCAGGTGAAGGCCGCCGGCGAACCGCAGGATGGCGGAGACCTCCGCCTTCCTGCAGCAGGTCCGGGTGACGGGGAGCCGGGAGATCTCGTCCTTCACCGCTGCCGTCATCGCCATGGGCCGATCCTTCCATGCATCCGAAAAATACGGTCGTACGCGGCGGCCAACAGCTCCGGATCGTGCCGCGGAGATCCGTCGGTCCTGGCCACCGGCGCCAGCTCGACCGCGGCACCGAACCGCTTGGCGGCGTCGGCGAGAGATTCGCGGTCGGGCACGGCAGCCTCGTCGGCCAGCACCACGTCCAGGGCGAGTTTAGGGGCGTGTCGTCCCAAAACCTCCAAATGACGCTGCGGGGAGAAGCCTTCGGTTTCTCCGGGCTGCGGTGCGAGGTTCAGGGAGAGTACCCGGCGCGCCCTGGTCTGGCTCAGGGCGTCCAGCAGTTCGGGCACCAGAAGGTGGGGTATGACCGAGGAGAACCAGGAGCCGGGACCGAGAACCACCCAGTCCGCATCCAGGACCGCGGCCACGGCCTCGGGCACGGCCGGCGGATCGTGCGGTACGACGTGCACGGACTGGACCTCGCCGGGGGTGAGCGCCACGTTCGCCTGGCCCCGGACGGTGCCGACCTCCTCCGGCCGGTCGAGGTCGTGCCCCTTGACCAGGGCCTGGAGCTCCAGGGGCACGGCGGACATGGGCAGCACCCTGCCGTGCGCGCCCAGCAGCCTGCCGACCAGGTCGAGCGCCTGGACATGGTCGCCGAGCTGCTCCCACAGGGCGACGATCAGCAGATTGCCGACCGCGTGTTCGTGCAGGTCCCCCTTGGACTGGAAGCGGTGCTGGATGACGCGGGCCCAGGTCTGGCCCCAGTCGTCGTCGCCGCACAGCGCCGCCAGCGCCTTGCGCAGGTCCCCGGGCGGCAGCACACCCAGCTCGTCGCGCAGACGGCCGCTGGATCCGCCGTCGTCGGCCACGGTGACGACGGCGGTGAGGTCGCCGGTGATCCGGCGCAGCGCGGCGAGCGAGGCGGACAGCCCCATGCCGCCGCCGAGGGCGACGACCTTGGGCTGTGCGCCGCGGCGGCGCGGCTTGGCGCCGCGCGCCGCGTTCGGCCGGCCGGCTCGGTCCCCGGGGGTCTCCCGGCGCAGCCGGCCCAGCCGCAGGGCGGTACGTCCGGTCACTCGCGCCCCATGTCCCGGTGGACGAGCACGGTCTCCACGCCCTGGGAGGCGAGGCGGGCGGCGAGCTTCTCGGCGGTCGCCACCGAGCGGTGCTTGCCGCCGGTGCAGCCGACGGCGATGGTCACATAGCGCTTGCCCTCGCGCCGGTATCCGGCGGCGATGAGCTGGAGGAGCTCGGCGTAGCGGTCGAGGAACTCCTTGGCGCCGGGCTGGTTGAAGACGTAGGCCGAGACCTCTTCGTTCAGGCCGGTGAAGGGGCGCAGCTCGGGGACCCAGTGCGGGTTGGGCAGGAAGCGCATGTCCACGACCAGGTCGGCGTCGACCGGGAGGCCGTACTTGAAGCCGAAGGACATGACGGTGGCCCGCAGCTCGGGCTCCTCCTCGCCCGCGAACTGGGCGTCCATCTTGGCGCGCAGCTCGTGCACGTTCAGGCTGGAGGTGTCGATGACCAGGTCGGCGTCGCCGCGCAGCTCGCGCAGCAGCTCCCGCTCGGCGTCGATCCCGTCCACGATGCGGCCGTCGCCCTGGAGGGGGTGCGGCCTGCGCACCGACTCGAAGCGGCGCACCAGGGCCTCGTCGGAGGACTCCAGGAAGACGATCCGCCGGGTGACGCTGCGGGACTCCAGGTCGGCGAGCGACTCACGGAGATTGTCGAAGAACCGCCGGCCGCGTACGTCGACGACGACGGCGATCCGCGCCACGTTGCCCTGGGACCGGGCGCCGAGCTCCACCATGGTGGGGATCAGGGCGGGCGGCAGGTTGTCGACGACGAACCAGCCGAGGTCCTCCAGACACTTGGCGGCCGTGGACCGGCCGGCTCCGGACATGCCGGAGATGATCACCAGCTCGGGAATGACGGCATCCGGGGCTCCCGCCCCGGCCGTCTCGATGCCCGTACCCACCTGTGCTCCGTCTTCCTTCGGTGCTCCTGGCTCCGCGTGCTGCTCGCCCGCTTCGCCGTGTGCCTCCCGGCCCTGCGCCGGACGTTCCTCTTCACGCGCGTCGTTCTCGGTCATGTCTCCTGCCCCCGTCGCTCGTCAAAGGCGCCCGCGGTCACGGGCTCCTCCGCGGGGCCCGCCGTCGTATCGGGCGCCGCGTCTTCGTCGTCTTCCATGATCTCTCCGGTGGCCGTGTTCACGGCGGGCGCCGCGGGAGCCGCCTGGGCGAGGGCCACGGCGATGGTCTCCGCCGTCTTGCGCCCCACGCCGGGGACCTCGCAGATCTGGTCGATCGTCGCGGACCGGAGCTTCTTCACGGAGCCGAAGTGTTTGATCAGCGCCTGCTTGCGGGACTCGCCCAGGCCCGGGACGTCGTCCAGCGGGCCCGACCTGAAGCGTTTGGCCCGCTTGGCGCGCTGATAGGTGATCGCGAAGCGGTGGGCCTCGTCCCGCACCCGCTGCAGCAGATACAGGCCCTCGCTGCTGCGCGGCAGGACCACGGGGTCGTCCTCGCCCGGCAGCCACACCTCCTCCAGGCGCTTGGCGAGCCCGCAGACGGCGATGTCGTCGATGCCGAGCTCGTCCAGGGCCCGCTGGGCGGCGGCGACCTGCGGCCGGCCGCCGTCCACGACGACGAGCTGCGGCGGGTAGGCGAAGCGCTTGGGCCGGCCGTCGTCCTCCGCGAGGGTGCTCCCGGAGAGCGGGACGCCGTCGGCCAAGGTCTCCGCGGCTCCCGTCGCGGCGTCCCCGCCGTCCGTCCACTCCCCCGTCTTCTCCTTCTCGACGAGGTAGCGCTTGAAGCGGCGGGTGATCACCTCGTGCATGGAGCGGACGTCGTCCTGGCCGGCGAAGCCCTTGATCTGGAAGCGCCGGTACTCGCCCTTGCGCTGGAGCCCGTCCTCGAAGACGACCATGGAGGCCACCACGTCGTCGCCCTGGAGGTGCGAGATGTCGTAGCACTCGATGCGCAGCGGCGCGCTGTCCAGGTCGAGCGCCTCGGCGATCTCCTCCAGGGCGCGCGAGCGCGTGGTCAGGTCGGAGGCCCGCCGGGTCTTGTGCAGGGCGAGCGCCTGGAGGGCGTTGCGCTGCACGGTCTCCATGAGCGCCTTCTTGTCGCCGCGCTGCGGTATGCGCAGCGACACGTTCGATCCGCGGCGGGCGGTGAGCCATTCCTGAACCGGTTCCACCGGTTCGGGCAGCGCCGGGACCAGCACCTCCTTGGGGACGGAGTCGCCCGTCTCCTCGCCGTAGAGCTGCTGGAGCGCGTGCTCGACGAGGTCACCCGTGGTGACCGCCTCCACCTTGTCCGTGACCCAGCCGCGCTGGCCGCGCACGCGTCCGCCGCGCACGTGGAAGATCTGCACCGCGGCTTCCAGCTCGTCCTCGGCGAGGGCGATGAGGTCGGCGTCGGTCGCGTCCGCGAGGACGACCGCGCTCTTCTCCATGGCCTTCCGCAGCGCCTCGATGTCGTCGCGCAGCCGGGCCGCCCGCTCGTACTCCATCTCCTCGGCGGCTTCCGCCATCTGCTGTTCCTGCCGGCGGATGTACGTCCCCGTACGGCCCGCCATGAAGTCGCAGAACTCCTCCGCCAGCTCGCGGTGCTCCTCGGGCGAGACCCGGCCGACGCAGGGGGCGGAGCACTTGCCGATGTAGCCGAGGAGGCAGGGCCTGCCAGTGCGGGAGGCGTTCTTGAAGACGCCGGCGGAGCAGGTGCGGACCGGGAAGACGCGCAGCAGCAGGTCGACGGTGTCGCGGATCGCCCACGCGTGCCCGTAGGGACCGAAGTAGCGGACACCCTTCTTCTTCGCCCCGCGCATCACCTGCACGCGCGGGAACTCCTCGTTCATCGTCACGGCGAGGTGGGGGTAGCTCTTGTCGTCGCGGTACTTGACGTTGAACCGGGGGTCGTACTCCTTGATCCAGGAGTACTCCAGCTGAAGGGCCTCGACCTCCGTGGACACGACGGTCCACTCCACCGACGCGGCCGTGGTGACCATCGTGCGGGTGCGCGGGTGGAGATTCGCCAGGTCCTGGAAGTAGCTCGCCAGGCGCTGACGCAGGCTCTTCGCCTTTCCGACGTAGATCACCCGGCGGTGCTCGTCGCGGAATTTGTACACCCCTGGCGAGTCCGGGATCTGTCCCGGCTTGGGGCGGTAACTGGAGGGGTCGGCCATGTCACACACCCTACTGGCGCGGGCCGACAACGCGGTCGGCTCCCGGCCTGCCTGTGGAAAACCTCCCGGGACGCTTCGTTTCCGGCCACCCGCGCCGGGTGCCGCCGGGGCGGCGCGTGGGGCGAAGGAGGGACGGAGCGCGTCCGGGGGGCTGCGGTGAGCCATGTTGAGCGGCAGGTGTTGTCGGGGCTTGGTCAACACGCTTCAATGCGGGGGAACTCGGGGCGTGAACGGCGAAACCCGCGCGTGTACAGCCCCCGCGCGCCCACCGGGCGGCGCCGATGAACCGCTCTCACGGCCTGACCAGCCGTAAAGAACATCCACAGAAAGGCCCCTGCATGCGGACCGGCACACAGCACGCGGACGTCGCCACGGCGGAACTGGAAACGGCCCTGCGGGGCGGCCCCTTCCATGTCGCACTGCGCGCGGCGATCACCGCCCGCGGGCTGCCGCTGCAGCGCGTGCAGCACCATCTGTCCCGGTACGGCGTCAGAGTCGGCGTGACGAGCCTGAGCTACTGGCAGCAGGGCGCCCGCCGCCCCCAGCGCCCCGAGTCGCTGAGAGCCGTCCGGGCCCTGGAGGAGATACTCCAGCTACCCGACGAGTCGCTGATCAGGCTGCTGGCCGAGGCCGAGGAGCGCTCCGATCCGGAACGGCCCACGGGGCGTTCCTACCGCTCCCTCATGGAGGCCTCCGGCGTCCTGGAACGGCTGCTGGCCGAACTGGAGTCCCCCCTCGACGGCGGTCTGCACACCCTCGGCCATCACGAACGCGTGCGCATAGGCGCCGGCCGCGAACTGCTGGGCCGCGAGTCGCACCACATCGTGCGCGCGCACAAGGACGGTGTGGACCGCTACGTCGCCATCCATCACGGCGACCCCGGCTGCGCACCGGAGCGGACGACGGTCCGGGCGCTGGAGAACTGCCGTACGGGACGGGTGCGCTGGCACCGCGACACCGGCGTGCTCGTCGCGGAACTGCTCTTCGACACCCGGCTGCGGGCGGGCGAGACGTTCCTCTTCCGCTACGCCTTCGAGGACGGCACGGCCGGGGCGTCCAGCGAGTACGTCCGCGGGTTCGGCTTCTCGGGCGGGCAGTACGCGCTCCAGGTCCACTTCGCCGAGGACGCGCTGCCCGTGCGCTGCCACCGTTTCACCCAGCACTCGGCCGCCGCGCCCCGCAGCGGCCGGCAGGAACTGCCATTGAGCGGCCACCACCGCTCGGTGCATCTGGTCGAGCCGCGCGTGCGGTCGGGGATCGTCGGGATCGGCTGGGACTGGGAGTGACCGCCGGGCGGGGTGCGGTCCCCGCCCCTCCGGGTGTGCCTCCGGCAGGAGTGCCCTCGGCCGCGCAGGGTCCTCGGCCGCGAAGGATCTTCGGCCACGCAGGATCCTCAGCCGCGCAAGGTCTCAGCCGCGCAGGGTCCTCAGCGGGCCGGGACCGCACGCGGGATCAGGCTCCCGGCCCCGCGACGATGTTCCCGTTCTGCTCCTCGACGGACAGCGCGTGGAGCGGGACGGTGGCCGGCGCCCGCAGCACCTTGCCGGTCTCGGCGTCGAACTCGCTGCCGTGACAAGGGCACACGAGGGTCGTGCCCTGCAGCTTGTTGATGGCGCACCCGGCGTGCGTGCAGATCGAGCTGAACGCCTTGAGCGAACCGTCCCCGGCGCGGCTGACCACGACGTTGTGGTCCTCGTACAGTTCGGCGCCTCCCTTGGAGACCTCGCTCGCCGCGCCGAGGACGACCGGGGCGGTCGGTGTGGCGGGGGTCCCGCCGCCCCCGCCCCCGGAGCAGGCGGCGAGCCCGAGCCCGGCGACCGGGGTGAGCGCCGCTCCCCGCAGGACGGTACGGCGGCTCGCGGACGGACGGCCGGACATGGCATCTCCACTGGTCGAGGGCGCCGGCGGACACTCCGCCGAGAGCGACAGGGCTGAACGCGGCGAGGGCGCCGCACACCGACCATACCGGCACAGATCATTCCGCTCGCTGCGGGGCCGGTCCGTGCGACGCGGGACGTAAACGCTTGCGCAAACGTATGCGTAAGCGTTTACGCCGGCCGTCGGATGGGATACGTTCACCCGGCGGGCGACCGGGCCCACCCACCCCCACCACCCGGGAAGGGAGCGCCATGACGACGATGGCCGACGTGGCCCGGCGGGCGGGCGTGTCCATCGCCACCGTCTCGCACGTCCTCAACAGCACCCGTCCGGTGCTCCCCGGAACGCGTCAGGCCGTTCTCGACGCGATCGACGAGCTGGGCTACACGCCCAACACCCTCGCCCGCTCGCTCGTCACCTCCCGCACCCGGTCCATCGGGCTCGCGGTGTCGGCGATCAGCAACCCCTACTTCACCGAGATCCTCCAGGGCGTCGAGGCCGGAGCGCTCGAGCACGGCTACGGCCTGCTGATCGCCGATCCGCACGACGACCCCGGGCACGAGCGCAAGGCCGTCCAACTGCTCCACGAACGGCGCGTGGACGGGATGATCATCGCGCCCTCGGCGGCTCCGGACGCGCTCCTGCGCTATCTCGGGCGGCACGACGTGCCCACCGTCTTCCTGGACCGGCTCGTGGACGCTCCCGCCGGAAGCGGCTTCCGCCACGACCAGGTCTGCGCCGAGAACACCGCTCCCATGGCGAGCCTGGTGACCCACCTCGCCGGGCGGGGGCACCGGCGGATCGGTCTGGTCGCGGGCCTGCCCGGACTCAGCACCACGGCGGAGCGGATCACCGGCTACAGGCACGGTCTCGCGCAGGCCGGACTCCCCTACGACGAACGGCTCGTGGCGCACGGCGACTCCCGGGCGGAGGCGGCCGAGGAGGCCACCCACCGGCTGCTGTCGCCGGGCGCGCCGCCGGACGCGATCGTCACCGCCAACAACGCGATGACCGTCGGCGCGCTGCGCGCCCTGCGGGACCGGGGCCTGTCCGTGCCCGGCGATCTGGCGCTGTGCTGCTTCGACGACTTCTCCTGGGCGGATCTGTTCACGCCGAGCCTCACCGCGATCGCCCAGCCGAGCAAGGAGATCGGGGCCACGGCCGTCCGGCTGCTCCTGGAACGGCTGGCGTCCCCGCATCTGGAGAGCCGCACCGTCCGGCTTCCCTGCTCCTTCGTCCACCGCACCTCGTGCGGCTGCCCACCGAGCGCCGTACGCGCCGAGGGCCCCGAGACCGAGACACCGAGGAAAGGACCCGAGTCGTGATCGTCGTCGCCGGTGAGGCCCTGATCGATCTGGTGCCGCAGGGCTCCGGCGCCCTGGCTGGACTGCTGCCCCGCCTGGGCGGCGGTCCCTACAACACGGCGGTGGCGCTCGGCCGCCTCGGCTCCCCCACGGCCTTCTGCTCACGCGTCTCCCGCGACGCGTTCGGCGAGGCCCTTCTGGACGGGCTCGTGAACGCGGGCGTCGACGTGTCCTTGGTGCAGCGCGGCCCCGAGCCGACGACGCTGGCGGCCGCCACCATCGGGACGGACGGCTCGGCCGCGTACTCGTTCTACGTCGAGGGCACGGCGGACCGTCTCTTCGCGGCCCCGGACCAACTCCCCGACGGGGTGAGGGCGGTGTCCTTCGGGACCTGTTCGCTCGTCCTGGAACCGGGCGCGAGCGCGTACGAGGAGCTGATGCGGACGGCCGCCGCGCAGGGCGTGTTCACGGCGCTCGACCCGAACATCCGCGCCGGTCTGATCTCCGACCCGGACGCCTACCGTGCCCGGTTCAAGGGCTGGCTGCCGTCGGTGTCCCTGCTCAAGCTGTCCGAGGAGGACGCCCGGTGGCTCGGCGGCACCCCGCGCGAGTGGCTGGCCGCCGGTCCCTCGGCGGTGGTGATCACCCGGGGCGGCGACGGTCTCACCGCGTTCACCCGGGACGGCGCGGTGCATTCCGTGCCCGGCGAGCGGGTGGACGTGGTGGACACCATCGGTGCCGGTGACACCGTGAACGCGGCGCTGCTGCACGGCCTGGCCGCCCGGGACGCCCTGTCCCCGGCCGCGTCGGCGGAACTGGGCCCCGAGGACTGGACCGGACTTCTGCGCTTCGCGGCCCGCGCTGCGGCCGTCACCTGCTCCCGCGCCGGAGCGGAACCGCCGTACGCCCGCGAACTCGGCGACGTGTAGCGACACCGGACTGCCGCCGCTCCCGGCCCTGGGTTCTCACACCGCGAACGGCGCCGGAGCCTCAACCGGCGGCGCCCCACGGGGAGTTCCCGTGGGGCGCCGCCGGTGTGAAGGGCCGGACCGGTCCGGTGCGCCGGACCGACCGGGTCAGACCTTCCGGGCCCGCGTGGTCTTCTTCGCGGGTGCCGCCTTCTTGGCCGCCGTGGTGGCGGTCTTCTTCGCCGCGGCCGCCTTCTTGGTGGCCGTGTTGTTGACGGTCTTGGTGGCCGTCTTCCGCGCCGTCGTCCCGGCGGCGACCGTCTTCTTGGCGGCCGCCTTGCGCGGTGCCTTCACGGGAGCGGCGTCGCTGATCCGGTCGGCGCCGAGGATCTCGCGCAGGAACTTGCCGGTGTGGCTGGCGGGGACACCGGCGACCTCCTCGGGGGTGCCCTCGGCGATCACGAGACCACCGCCGTTGCCGCCCTCGGGTCCCATGTCGATGACCCAGTCCGCGGTCTTGATGACATCGAGGTTGTGCTCGATGACGATGACCGTGTTGCCCTTGTCGACCAGGCCGGACAGCACCGTGATGAGCTTGCTGATGTCCTCGAAGTGCAGACCGGTGGTCGGCTCGTCCAGGACGTACACGGTGCGGCCGGTGGAACGCTTCTGGAGCTCGCTGGCGAGCTTGACGCGCTGTGCCTCACCGCCGGACAGCGTCGGCGCGGACTGGCCGAGCCGGACGTAGCCGAGGCCGACGTCGTTGAGCGTCCTGAGGTGACGGGCGATCGCCGGCACCGCCTCGAAGAAGCCGAGCGCCTCCTCGATGGGCATGTCCAGGACCTCGGAGATGGACTTGCCCTTGTAGTGGACCTCCAGGGTCTCCCGGTTGTAGCGCGCCCCGTGGCAGACCTCGCAGGGGACGTACACGTCCGGAAGGAAGTTCATCTCGATCTTGATCGTGCCGTCGCCGGAGCAGTTCTCGCAGCGGCCGCCCTTGACGTTGAAGGAGAAGCGGCCGGGCAGATAACCCCGCACCTTCGCCTCGGTGGTCTCCGCGAACAGCTTGCGGACGTGGTCGAAGACTCCGGTGTACGTCGCCGGGTTGGAGCGCGGCGTACGGCCGATCGGCGACTGGTCGACGTGCACGACCTTGTCGACGAGGTCGTCGCCGTCCACGCGCGTGTGGCGCCCGGGTACGTTCCTCGCGCCGTTCAGCTCACGGGCCAGGTGCGTGTACAGGATGTCGTTGACCAGGGTCGACTTGCCGGAGCCCGATACGCCGGTGACGGCGGTGAGGACGCCCAGCGGGAAGGACACGTCGATGTCCCGGAGGTTGTTCTCGCGGGCGCCGTGGACCGTGAGCCTGCGGCCCGGGTCGGCGGGGCGCCGCACGTCCGGGGTGGGAATCTCCCGCTTGCGCGAGAGGTACTGGCCGGTCATCGACTCGGTGTTGGCGAGGAGCTCCTTCAACGGGCCGCTGTGCACGACCTTGCCGCCGTGCTCGCCCGCGCCGGGACCGATGTCGACGACCCAGTCGGCGACCTTGATGGTGTCCTCGTCGTGCTCGACGACGATGAGCGTGTTGCCCATGTCGCGCAGACGGACGAGGGTCTCGATCAGCCGGTGGTTGTCGCGCTGGTGCAGACCGATGGACGGCTCGTCGAGGACGTACAGGACGCCGACGAGTCCGGAACCGATCTGGGTGGCCAGGCGGATGCGCTGGGCCTCGCCGCCGGAGAGGGTGCCGGCCGCGCGGTTCAGCGAGAGGTAGTCGAGGCCGACGTCGACCAGGAAGCGCAGCCGTTCGTTGACCTCCTTCAGGACGCGCTCGGCGATCTTCTTGTCGCGGGCGTTGAGCTTCAGCTCGCCCAGGAACTCCGCACAGTCGCTGATCGACATGGCGGCGACCTCGGCGATGGACTTCTCCATGACCGTGACCGCGAGGACCAGCGGCTTCAGACGCGTGCCCTGGCAGGTCGGGCAGGGCACCTCGCGCATGTAGCCCTCGAAGCGCTCGCGGCTGGCGTCGCTCTCGGACTCACTGTGGCGCCGCTTGACGAAGGGGACGGCCCCTTCGAAGGGCGTGGTGTACACGCGCTCGCGTCCGTACCGGTTGCGGTAGCGGACCTCGATCTGCGTCTTGTGGCCGTACAGCAGGGCCTTCTTGGCGCGCTGCGGCAGCCCGGCGAAGGGGATGTCGGTCCGGAAGCCCAGCGCGTCCGCGAGCGCGCCGATCAGCCGGCCGAAGTAGTCCTTGGTGTGTCCGTGCGACCAGGCGTGGATGGCGCCCTCGTCCAGGGACTTGTCCTCGTCCGGGACGATCAGCTCGGGGTCGACCTCCATCCGCGTGCCGATGCCGGTGCACTCGGGGCAGGCGCCGAACGGCGAGTTGAAGGAGAAGGAGCGGGGCTCCAGTTCCTCGAAGGACAGGTCGTCGTACGGGCAGTACAGGTGCTCCGAGTACATGCGCTCGCGCTCGGGGTCGTCCTCGGGGAGGTCGACGAAGTCGAGCACGACCATGCCGCCGGACAGTCCGAGGGCGGTCTCCACGGAGTCGGTGAGACGGCGCTTGGCGGAGTCCTTCACCGTGAGACGGTCGATGACCACCTCGATGGTGTGCTTCTCCTGCTTCTTCAGGGCCGGCGGCTCGCTGAGCTGGATCGTCTCGCCGTCGACCCGGGCACGGCTGTACCCCTTGGTCTGGAGGTCGGCGAACAGGTCGACGAACTCGCCCTTGCGCTCGCGCACCAGCGGCGACAGGACCTGGAAGCGGCTCCCCTCCGGGAGCTCCAGGACCTTGTCGACGATGGCCTGCGGCGACTGGCGCGAGATGGGACGGCGGCACTCGGGGCAGTGCGGCTTGCCGATGCGCGCGAAGAGCAGCCGGAGGTAGTCGTAGACCTCCGTGATGGTGCCGACCGTCGAGCGCGGGTTGCGCGAGGTCGACTTCTGGTCGATGGAGACGGCCGGGGAGAGACCCTCGATGAAGTCCACGTCCGGCTTGTCCATCTGACCGAGGAACTGCCGGGCGTACGAGGACAGGGACTCCACGTAGCGCCGCTGGCCCTCGGCGAAGATCGTGTCGAAGGCGAGGGAGGACTTGCCCGACCCCGACAGGCCCGTGAAGACGATGAGCGAGTCGCGCGGGAGGTCGAGCGAGACATTCTTGAGATTGTGCTCGCGCGCTCCACGGACGATGAGACGGTCGGCCACGCCGGTCCGCACCTTTCTTGAGAGAAGTGACAGGGGCCGCGGGCCCCCGTCATTCCAGACTAGGGCGAGCCACTGACAGCGCCGGTTGCTTTCGCTGGTTCACAACAATCCCGGGCCATCCAGCATGCCCGACGCCACCGCCGACCTTATAGCACGCGCATTCGATTTACGGGGTCGGCCGACCAGCTTCACCCGAACGTGTGGCGGGGCTAGGGTCGACCTCATGATGGATCATGTGCGCGACCTGGCGTCTGTACGTGACGCGACGGAACGACTCCTCACCGCGGTCACCAAACTGGACAACGCCGCCGTGGCCGAGCCGTCACGGCTTCCCGGCTGGAGCCGTGGGCATGTGCTCGCCCACCTGTCCCGCAACGCGGACGCCTTGGTGAACGTCCTGGAGGGGCGGCCCATGTACGCCTCCGCGAGCACCCGGGACGCCGACATCGAGCGGGACGCGCCGCGCCCCCTGGAGACACAGCTCACGGACCTGCGGGAGAGCGCGGCCCGCTTCGACGGGACGGGAGCCGCTCCCGCGGACTGGTCCCGCACCGTCGCGCTGCGCAACGGCGTCACCGACTCCGCGGCCCGGGTGCCGTTCCGGCGCTGGGTCGAGGTCGACCTGCACCACGTGGATCTGGGCATCGGCTACGAGCTGGAGGACCTGCCGGAGGAGTTCGTGGCCCGCGAGATCGACTTCCTCGCGGAGCGGTTCGCCGGTCACAAGGACGTGCCCTCCACCGCGCTCGGCTGCGGCGACGGTCGGTCGTGGACCACGGGCGGCGGCGCCGGGGGCGGACCGGTCGAGGTCGAGGGCCCGGCGGCCGATCTGCTCGGCTGGCTCTGCGGGCGCCGTGACGGCTCCGCCCTGACGGTTCGCGGCGGCCGTCTTCCGGCGCTGCCTCCGCTATAGGCTGCCGTCATGACGTACAGCGGAGCGGTGACGGTCGGCGGTCCGGCCGACGTGCACGAGCTGCAGGACCTGATGATCTCCAAGGTCGCGGTCGGCCCCATGGACAACAACGCGTATCTGCTGCGCTGCCGGGCCACCGACGAGCAGCTTCTGATCGACGCGGCGAACGACGCCTCGACGCTGCTGACCCTGATCGGTGACGACGGCATCGCGTCCGTCGTCACCACCCATCAGCACGGCGACCACTGGCAGGCGCTCGCCGAGGTCGTGGCCGCGACCGGGGCGCGCACCTACGCGGGCCGGGACGACGCCGAAGGCATCCCGGTCCCGACCGAGGTCCCCCTCCAGGACGGCGACACGGTCAGGGTGGGCAACGTGGAACTCACCGCGCGCCACCTGGTCGGGCACACACCGGGCTCGATCGCCCTCGTCTACGACGACCCGCACGGCCACCCGCACGTGTTCACGGGCGACTGCCTGTTCCCCGGCGGCGTGGGCAACACGCGCAAGGACCCGAAGGCCTTCGCTCAGCTCATCCACGACGTGGAGACGAGGATCTTCGACGTGCTGCCGGACGAGACCTGGGTGTACCCCGGCCACGGCAACGACACGACGCTGGGCGCCGAGCGCCCGCATCTGCCGGAGTGGCACGCGCGCGGGTGGTGAACACGGACACGGGCGGCACGCGGGGCACGAGGCCCCGCGTGCGCCCCGTGTGAACCGAGCGCACAGGCTGGTGCCCTACGTACGCTCCCCCGCCCTTCACCGGTGCAGTCCACTGGAGGCGGCCCCGCGCAGGATGACGGCTCCTGGGCGGCAGGGCCGCCGGCCCCCGATTCCCGCCCTCGGCCGGCGGCCCCGGCCGGCCGTCAGGTGTCCGCCCGCCCCGTTCCCGCGAGCGCCGCCACCCGCTCCACCGCGAACGCGTATCCCTGCACGCCACAGCCCGCGATGACCCCGTCGGCCCGCAGCGAGACGTACGAGTGGTGCCGGAACTCCTCGCGCTGGTGGATGTTGGAGATGTGGACCTCCACCACAGGCAGTCCGTCGCAGGTGTTGAGCGCATCCAGGATGGCGACGGAGGTGTGCGAGTACGCGGCCGGATTGATCACGATCCCCGCGTGGTTCAGCCGGGCCTCGTGGATCCAGTCCACCAGCTCGCCCTCGTGGTTGGACTGCCGGAAGTCCACCGTGCCGCCGTGCGCGGCCGCCGCCTTGACGCACAGCGCCTCGACGTCCGCCAGGGTGTCGGAGCCGTAGATCTCCGGCTGCCGCTGCCCGAGGAGGTTCAGGTTGGGGCCGTTGAGAACCATGATCGGGGCGTCGGCGAGGGTGCGGGGCACGTTTCCTCCGGTCCATCGGGTCTGCCGGTCCGTCAAGGACCGCTGCTCGGAACCGGTTTATCACGGTGCGCCGAACGAGGGACCGCTCGTACGCTCTCGCCATGACGACACCCGCGTACCCGCCCAAGCCCGTACCCGGTGACCGGATAGCCGTGATCTCGCCGTCCAGCGGACTGCCCGGCCTCCTGCCCCTCCCGTACGAACTGGGCCTGGAGCGGCTCCGCAAGGAGTTCGGCCTGGAACCGGTCGAGTACCCGGCGACCCGGCGCATGGGGTCGACCCCGCGGGAACGGGCCGACGACATCCACGCGGCGTTCGCCGATCCGACCGTCAAGGCGGTCATCGCGTCCATCGGCGGGGACGACCAGATCACCGTGCTGCCGCTGCTGGACCGCGAGTTGATCCGGGCGCATCCGAAGCCGTTCTTCGGATACAGCGACAACACGAACCTCCTCGCCCACCTGTGGAACGCCGGGATCGTCGGCTATCACGGCGCGACGGTGATGTGCGAGCTCGGCCGGCCGGGAGCCATGGACCCGCTGACCGCGGAGTCGCTGCGGGCCGCCCTGTTCACGTCCGGACCCTACGAACTGCGTCCCGCCGACCGCTTCCGGCAGATCGACGCGCCCTGGGAACTGCCGGAGAGCTTCCTCGCCGAACCGGGGACGGAGCCGGGCACGGGCTGGACCTGGATCCGCCCGGACCGGGTGGTCGAGGGCCGCTCCTGGGGCGGCAACATCGAGATCCTGTCGTGGCTGCTGATGGCCGACCGCGAGATCGCCCGCGACGCTTCCGTGTACGACGGACACGTGCTGTTCCTGGAGACCTCGGAGGACATGCCCCGGGCCGGAGACGTCTTCTGGATCCTGCGCTCCATGGGCGAACGTGGCCTGCTGCGGCAGTTCCCGGCACTCCTCATGGGCCGCCCGAAGGCGTGGTCGTTCGAGCGGCCCCTCGAACCGGAGGCCAGGGCCCGTTACGCCCAGGAGCAGCGCGAAGCGGTCCTCCGGGCCGTCGACGCCTATGCCCCGGACATGATGGTCGTCTTCGACGTGGACCTCGGTCACACCGATCCGCAGCTCGTCATCCCCTACGGAGGGACGGTCCGCGTCGACGGCCCGGCCCGGCGCATCACCGTCACCTACTGACGCACGCCGCGCTCCCGCACGCCCCCGTAACCGATGATCACTCTGGGTAGTTCATCCGGCATGCACGACGTACGCACCGTAAGGGCGCCCTCCATGCCGCGGCTCGCCGCCGCCTCCCTCACCGGGACGGCCATCGAGTTCTACGACTTCTTCGTCTACGGCACCGCGGCGGCGCTGGTTCTCGGCCCCCTCTTCTTCCCGACGTTCTCGCCGCTCGCGGGGACGCTGGCGGCCTTCGCGACGTTCGGCGTGGGGTTCGTCGCCCGTCCGCTGGGCTCGGTGCTGTTCGGGCACATCGGAGACCGGCACGGGCGGCGGCCGGTGCTGCTGGCCTCGCTGCTGCTGACGGGCGCGGCGACCGTCGCCGTCGGCTGTGTCCCGACGTACGACCGCATCGGTGCGGCGGCCCCCGTGCTGCTGCTGGTGCTGCGTTTCCTGCAGGGGCTCGGGCTCGGCGGCGAGTGGGGCGGGGCGGTGCTGCTGACGGCCGAGCACGCGCCCGCCGGGCGGCGCGGGCTGTGGTCGAGCTTCCCGCAGATGGGGCCCTCCCTCGGGTTCGTGCTGGCCAACGGCGTGATGCTGGCGCTGTCGACGACGCTGTCCGACGCGCAGTTCGCGCAGTGGGGCTGGCGGGTGCCGTTCTGGGCGGCGGGGGTGCTCGCGGTGGCGGGGCTGTGGCTGCGCCGCTGCGTCGAGGAGACTCCGGGCTTCCTCGACATGAGCGACCGCGCGCGTGTGCCGCTCGCCGAGGTGGTGCGCGACCACTGGCGGCTCGTCCTGCTGACGGCCGGCGGACTCGCCGTCGGATACGCCGTCTTCTACACCGTGACGACCTGGGCGCTCGCCTACGGCGTGGACCGGCTCGGCGTGAGCCGCACGGTCATGCTGGTCTGCATCATGGCCGCGGTGGTGGTGAAGGGTGCTCTGACGCCGCTGGTGGCGCTGCTGGGGGATCGCTACGGACGGCGGCCGCTGTGCATGGCGGGCTGCGCGGGCGCGGCACTGTGGATGTTCCCGATGATCGGGCTGCTGTCGACCGGCGAACCCCTGCTGATGTTCCTCGGCTTCCTGGTGGCGCTGATCGCCTTCGTCACCATGTTCGCGGTGATCGCCGCATATCTGCCGGAGTTGTACGAGCCGCGGGTGCGCTGCACGGGCGCGGCCGTCGGCTACAACCTGGGCGGCGTCCTCGGGGGCGCGCTCACCCCGCTCGTGGCGACGGCCGTGGCGAGCGGGGAACGCGTGCCCTGGGGCGTGGCCGCCTATCTGACGGGGATCGCATCGCTGAGTCTCGGGTGCTTCGCCCTGCTGCCGGAGACGCGGCCGGTGCCGAGGCCGGCGGTCCTACCCGCCGCGGAGTCGGGGCCGGTCAGGGGTTGATGGCCAGTTCCAGGTAGGCGGCGAACACGACCAGGTGAACGCCGCCCTGGAGCGGGGTGGCCCGCCCGGGAACGACGGTCAGGGAGCTCACGGCGACGGTCAGCGCGAGCAGCACCATCTCGGTCGGGCCGAGGCCGAGGACGAGTGGTCCGGACAGCCAGACCGAGGCCAGGGCGACGGCGGGGATGGTCAGTCCGATGCTGGCCATCGCCGAGCCGAGGGCGAGGTTCAGGCTCGTCTGCACCCGGTCCCGGCGTGCGGAGCGCAGCGCCGCGATGGTCTCGGGGAGCAGCACGAGCAGCGCGATGATCACACCGACCACGGAGTGCGGCATGCCGGCCGCCTCGACCCCCGACTCGATGGTCGGCGAGACCCCCTTGGCGAGGCCGACGACGCCGACCAGGGCAAGACCGAGGAGCCCCAGGCTGATCCCGGCCTCGCGGGCGGACGGTGCGTCGGCGTGGTCGTCCACGTCGATGACCTTGCCCTGCTTCGTGATGGGCAGGAAGTAGTCGCGGTGCCGGACGGTCTGGGTCGCCACGAACAGGCCGTACAGCACCAGGGAGGCGACCGCGGCGAAGGTGAGTTGCGCGGCGGAGAACTCCGGGCCCGGCTTGCTGGTGGTGAAGGTCGGGAAGACGAGGCTGAGCGTGGCGAGCGTCGCGACGGTCGCCAGGGCGGCTCCGGTTCCTTCGGCGTTGAACACGGCGAGCCCGTGGCGCAGTGACGCGACGAGCAGGCAGACGCCGACGATCCCGTTGCAGGTGATCATCACGGCCGCGAACACCGTGTCGCGGGCCAGTGTCGAGCTTTTGGCGCCGCCGTCCGCCATGAGGGTGACGATGAGGGCGACTTCGATGATCGTGACGGCGACGGCGAGGACGAGGGATCCGAAGGGTTCCCCCACCCGGTGGGCCACCACCTCGGCGTGATGGACCGCGGAGAGCACGGAACCGGCGAGGACCAGGGTGACCAGCGCGACGACCGCGCCCGGCAGGTCGCGCCCCCAGGTGAAGGCCAGCAGCACCACCGCGATCACGGGCACCACGACGGTCCACCCCGTCACGAGTGACCTGAGCCGAACGATCATGCCGCGATCGTCGCAGTCGAAGGCGTGCCCCGCACTCCGGCGGCGCGGGACGCGCTCCCGTCGCGGGGCGCGCTCCCGAACCGCGGCGGGCGGGCCGGCGAGGGAGCCGGGAGCGGCGGCGGCCGGTGTGCCGCGCGCCGCTCCGGGAGGTGGCCCTCGCCGCGCCCGACCTGGTCAGGCGTCAACGCTCTCCTTCGAAGCGTTCTCGGTCTCCTCACGTGCCGCCTGCCTCCTGGTGGCGATCAGGCTGGTGATCGTGGTGACCACGAGGACGGCGCAGATCACGCCGAGCGAGACCGGGATGGATATCTCGGGAACATGGACGCCGGACTCGTGAAGCGCGTGCAGGACGAGCTTGACGCCGATGAATCCGAGGATGACCGACAGGCCGTAGCTGAGGTGGACCAGCTTCTTGAGCAGCCCGCCTATGAGGAAGTACAGCTGCCGCAGACCCATCAGCGCGAAGGCGTTGGCCGTGAAGACGATGTACGGGTCCTGGGTCAGGCCGAAGATCGCGGGGATCGAGTCGAGGGCGAAGAGGACGTCGGTGGTGCCGATCGCCAGCATCACGACCAGCATCGGCGTCATGACGCGCTTGCCGTTCCGGCGGATCCACAGCTTGGTGCCGTGATAGCGGTCGGCGACGCCGAACCGGCGCTCGGCGGCCTTGAGCAGCCGGTTCTCCTCGAACTCCTCCTCGTCCTCGTCGGCCCTCGCCTCCTGGATCAGCTTCCAGGCGGTGTAGATGAGGAACGCGCCGAAGATGTAGAAGACCCAGGCGAAGTTCGCGATGATCGCGGCGCCGGCGGCGATGAACACCGCGCGCAGGACGAGGGCAATCAGGACACCCACGAGGAGCACGCGCTGCTGGTACTTCGTCGGCACCGCGAACTTCGCCATGATCAGGACGAAGACGAAGAGGTTGTCGACGCTCAGCGACTTCTCGGTGATGAAGCCGGCGAAGAACTCTCCGGCCGGCTGTCCGCCGGCGAAGAGGAGGAGTCCGAGGCCGAACAGCCCGGCGAGGGCGATCCAGACGACGGTCCAGATTCCGGCTTCCTTGATCGATACGTCGTGCGGCTTGCGGCCGATGAAGAAGTCGACCGCGATCAGTGCGGCCAGCCCCACGATGGTCAGGACCCACAGGGTCAGGGAAACATCCACTGCGCCTCCGGCAGTACGTAACGGCAGGTTTCAGTCGTTCGCCACCGGAGGTCTCTTCCACCCGGGACCGATGGGCGCTGGATGCGCCCCGAGTCAGCGGGCCGACGTCCCGGGATCTGACTCGATCCGTACTGACGGGTGCGTCGCAGCAGATAGGGAGTACTCCCCTCCGAATGGAAAAAGAGTACCCGAATCACCAAGGAAAGGTAAAGGGGAAAGTAAAAGAAGATCCAAGTGCGCAGGTCAGAGCGCTTTACGGTTGCTTGGTAAAGCTGTTCGGCCCCTGCGGTCCGACAGGTCCGCAGGGGCCGAGGCGTCAGGGTCGGGTCAGCGGTTCCACGACCGGCGGGCCGCCGCCACCGCCGCGAGGACCTGGTGGAGGATTTGGCTGTTCGCGGGGACGAGCGAGGGCTCGTACGTCCACGCGTGCCCGACCCACGGATCGGCGAGATGGTCGTCGGGCACCGGCGTGATCCGCAGCAGCGACCGCCACAGCGGGTCGAGCAGCGGTCCGTACGCCTGCGCGTCCTCCCGGTCGGCGACCATCATGAGGTGGACACCGACGGCCGGCCCCTCGTCCGCGAGGTAGCGGAGCTGGGTGACGGCGCGGTCGTCGAAGCCGTGCGGGAAGTCGTTGACGATCAGGAGCTGTTCGGCGGTGTCGAGACCCGGCGGCAGCGAGTCGGCCGCTCCCCCGCGCAACGCCATCTGCACCAGGTCGACGCGCTGGGTGAGACGCTGCAGCACGTCCGCCACACCGGCCGCGCCCGCGGCCGGAGGGGTGGCGAGCACCCCGGACTGTGTGAGCGGTGCCAGGGACGAGGCTCCGGTGCCGGCCGGGTCGATGACGTGCACGGCGAACTCGCCCGGGGGGTACACGGAGAGCAGCCGGGCCGCGTGCGCCACGGCGGTGTCCACCGCGAGGCGGCGCACCTGGTCGGAGTCGGCGAGCGTGCCCTCCAGGGAGGTGCGGCCGCTGTCGATCCACAGGCCGCGCTCCAGCGGCAGGCGCACCAGCATGGGGATGCTCAGGTTCTCCGTCTCGGGCAGACGGAGGTCGCCGAGCCGCAGCGCCATGGGTATCTCCATGGGGGCGCGGTAGCCGTGCCAGACCGGGTTGTCCCAGCGGGCGTAGGCCATCGGCAGCGCGGGCTCCACGACCTCGGCCTCGGCGGTGAGCTGGGCGAGGTCTCGGTCGAGAGCGGCACGGGCCTGATCGACGAGCTGTGTGTGCTTGGCGCGGGCGGTCTCCCGGGCGGCGTCGCCCTGCCCCCCGATCCGGCTGCGCGGGTCGGAGAGGACCTGGTCGAGCTCCTTCTCCATGCGGGAGTCGGCGAAGTCGACGGCGCTGCGGTACGCGGCGACGGTCCGGGCCAGGTCCTCGAACATCCCCCAGACCTGGTTGTACAGCCGTTCCTCCATGGACCAGCCGGTCGCGTCCCCCGCGACGGGCTGCTGGGGCTGCCCCGGCTCGGCCGGCGGAGCGGTGGGCGGGGGCGGCGGCGGGGCGGAGGTCTGCCGCCGGGGGTGGCTGTAGTCGACCGGGCCACCGGCGCCGGGCGACGGTGACTGGGTGACCGGAGAGGGGTCGGGCTGTGCGGGTCCTCCCGGACGACCGGTCCCCGGAGCCGTGGCTCCCTGCGGACCGGGCGTGTACGGGCTCTGCTGGGGCGGCACGGCCCCGGAGGTGCCCTGGGGGCCGGGAGAGGCGTAGGGCTGGTCCGGTCCCGGAGCCGACGTGGCGGCCTGTCGCGACCGGTCCGCCTCCGGGGTGCGGGGCGGGGGTGCGGCGACCGACCGCGCCAGGCCCTGGGCCACCGCTTCGTTGATGCTGCCCGCGAGCTGAAGGGCCTCCGGCAGGCCCTGGTCGGTGAGGAGTTCGGCGAGTCCGCCCGCGTAGCCCTGGCCGACCGCGCGCACCTTCCAGGCGCCCTGCCGGCGGTAGAGCTCCAGGGCCACGACGGCGGACTCGGTGTCCAGTCCGGTGACGGTGTAGCTGGCGACCTCGTGACCGTCGAGGCCGGTGACCGCGACGAAGGGGGCGGCGACGGCGCCGAACCGGACAGGTCCGCCGACTCCGGTGGGCAGCGCGAGCAGCACGCTGACCCGGTGCACGGCCTGGGGCAGGGCGTCCAGGTCGAAGGCGAGCCGGTGGTCGGCCGCCGCCTGCTTGGACACCTCGAGCCCGGGCAGCGTGGGCGCGCCCGGGTGGGCCACCCACTCGACGCCCTGGACTCTGCCCTGTTCGTCGCTGAGCGTGGCACCGGCCACGATCGGCTTCCCGGCCGAGACACGGACCTCGAGACGGACCTGAGGGAGCGGGTGGTTCTGCCCCCTGACCAGCTCGGCCGTCATCGTCTTGTCCCCCTATGTCGCTGTGTGCGGTGTGCGTCGGCCGCTCAGAGGTGCGGCAGGATGGCGGGCATCAGGTCCTGGAACGTGCGGCCGTTGGCCGGCGTGCCGAGGGCCGTCATCTGCCAGCCGGATCCGGCGCGGTGCACCTTGGCCATGATCTGGGCCGTGTACTGGCCGCCGCCGGCCAGGGTGTAGCGCGCGAGTTCCTGTCCGTTGGTCTCGTCGACCAGACGGCAGAACGCGTTCTGCACTTCCTGGAAGGTCTGGCCCGTGAAGGAGTTCACGGTGAAGATGATCTGGTCGATGTGGACCGGGACGCGCTGCAGGTCGACGAGGATGGACTCGTCGTCGCCGCCCTGGCCCGCTCCGCCGACGAGGTTGTCGCCGGTGTGCCGCACGGAGCCGTCATCGCTGACGAGGTGGCGGAAGAACACCACGTCGACGGGCTGCTTGTCCGCGAAGAGCACGGCGGACGCGTCGAGGTCGATCTCCCGGGTGCGCGAGCCGAACAGGCCGCGCCGGGGAGCCGCCTGCCAACCGAGTCCCATACGGACCGCGGTCAGCGTGCCCCCGTCGTTCTTCTGAAGACTGATGGCCTGGCCCTTGGTCATGTTGACCGTCACGCGCTGTTCCCCTCTCGAACTGTCCCCTGTTGCCGCGGAGTCCGCGGATGAACAGAACCCTACGCAGCGGCACTGACAGCGCCGAACCCTGGGGCGGACTTTGTGTCGGTCTTGCAACACACCGCGCGTCGTACCGGGGTCCGGCGCTCTCAAAGGGACCGTCAGGCGATTCCCGCCTCCTTCATCTGCCGGAGCTCCTTCTTCATCTCGGACACCTCGTCGCGCAGCCGTGCCGCGATCTCGAACTGGAGGTCGGCCGCTGCGGCACGCATCCGTTCCGTCAGGTCCTCGATCTGCTGGGCGAGTTCGGCCGCGGGGCGGTCGGTCGGCACGGTGTCCTTGGCCTTGGCGGACTTGGCGGCGCGGGTCGCCTTGGCGCCGAGCGAGGGCACGGGGGCCTTGGCTCCCTTGCCGTCCTTCGTCTTGCGGTACCCGGAGCCGAGCAGCTCCTCGGTGTCGATGTCCTCGCGGGCGATCTGCGCGACGATGTCGTTGATCTTCTTGCGGAGGGGCTGCGGGTCGATGCCCCGCTCCTTGTTGTACGCGATCTGCTTCTCGCGGCGGCGGTTGGTCTCCTCGATGGCCTTCTCCATCGCCGGGGTGATCCTGTCCGCATACATGTGGACCTGGCCGGAGACATTGCGTGCCGCGCGGCCGATGGTCTGGATCAGTGAGGTTCCCGAGCGCAGGAAGCCCTCCTTGTCGGCGTCGAGGATCGCCACCAGGGAGACCTCGGGAAGGTCGAGGCCCTCGCGCAGCAGGTTGATGCCGACCAGGACGTCGAACTCGCCGGCGCGCAGTTCGCGCAGCAGCTCGACGCGGCGCAGGGTGTCGACGTCGCTGTGCAGGTAGCGCACCTGGATGCCCAGCTCCAGGAAGTAGTCCGTGAGGTCCTCGGCCATCTTCTTGGTGAGCGTGGTGACCAGGACGCGCTCGTCCTTCTCGGTGCGCTGCCGGATCTCGTGGACCAGGTCGTCGATCTGACCCTCGGTGGACTTGACGACCACCTGGGGGTCGATCAGGCCGGTGGGGCGGATGATCTGTTCGACGAAGCCGTCCGAGCGGGACAGCTCGTAGTTCCCCGGGGTCGCCGAGAGGTAGACGGTCTGGCCGATGCGCTGCTGGAACTCCTCCCACTTCAAGGGCCGGTTGTCCAGGGCGGAGGGCAGTCGGAAGCCGTGGTCGACGAGGGTGCGCTTGCGGGAGGCGTCGCCCTCGTACATCGCGCCGATCTGCGGAACGGTGACGTGCGACTCGTCGATGACGAGCAGGAAGTCGTCCGGGAAGTAGTCGATCAGCGTGTTGGGCGGGGAGCCGGGTTCACGGCCGTCGAAGTGCATCGAGTAGTTCTCGACCCCGGAGCAGGAGCCGATCTGGCGGAGCATCTCGATGTCGTACGTCGTCCGCATGCGCAGGCGCTGGGCCTCCAGGAGCTTGCTCTGCTTCTCCAGCTCGGCGAGACGCTCCCCCAGTTCCTTCTCGATGTCGTTGACCGCGCGTTCCATGCGCTCGGGCCCCGCCACGTAGTGGGAGGCGGGGAAGACGTAGACCTGGTTGTCGTCGCTGATGACCTCGCCCGTGAGCGGGTGCAGTGTGGACAGGGCCTCGATCTCGTCGCCGAACATCTCGATGCGGACCGCGAGCTCCTCGTAGACCGGGAAGATCTCGATGGTGTCGCCGCGGACCCGGAACGTACCGCGGGCGAAGGCGACGTCGTTGCGGGTGTACTGGATGTCGACGAAGCGGCGCAGCAGGTCGTCACGGTCGATCTCGTCGCCGACCTTGAGGCTGACCATGCGGTCCACGTACTCCTGCGGAGTGCCGAGGCCGTAGATGCAGGACACCGACGCGACCACGACGACGTCCCGGCGGGTCAGCAGGGAGTTGGTCGCCGAGTGGCGCAGGCGCTCCACCTCCTCGTTGATGGAGGAGTCCTTCTCGATGTAGGTGTCCGACTGCGGGACGTAGGCCTCGGGCTGGTAGTAGTCGTAGTACGACACGAAGTACTCGACCGCGTTGTTCGGCAGCAGCTCACGGAACTCGTTGGCGAGCTGGGCGGCCAGCGTCTTGTTCGGGGCCATGACGAGCGTGGGGCGCTGGAGCTTCTCGATCATCCACGCGGTGGTGGCGGACTTGCCTGTTCCGGTCGCGCCCAGCAGGACGACATCCTTTTCACCTGCGCGGATGCGCTTCTCCAGGTCGGCGATGGCCGTGGGCTGGTCACCGCTCGGCTGGAAGTGGCTGACGACCTCGAAGGGCGCCACCGAACGTTCGATCTTGGATACGGGCCGCATGGATCCACCGTACGACCCCGCACTGACAACCGGGCCGGATCACCTGCTCTGCGGGGTCCGCGAGCGGCGGTAGGCCCGTTCCCGCACGGGGTGGCCGGCCGGTCGGCGGCCGTCGTGCGCGGAGACGGGATGGGCGGGGACGCCCGGCCGCCTGATCTCCGCGGGGCGCCGGTCGGGCTTGCCCACGACCATCTGCGGATCGAACATGACGACGACGCCCGCCAGACAGAGCAGGGCCAGCGGGCCGATCATCATGGGCGCGAGCAGTGCGGCTGCCGAGTCCCCGGCGGGGTTGCCGTCGGCCGGGCCGTGCAGATGGACGCTGAGTGCCGCCATGCCCGTGTAGTGCATGCCGCTGACGGCCAGGCCCATGACGAGGCTCGCGCCCACGCTCCAGAGGAATCCGCGTACCTGCCCGGCGGCCCAGAGGGCGGCGATGGCGGCCACGACGGCGATGAGGACCGAGGCGGAGACGGTCAGAGTGTTGTAGGTGAGCTTCCCGTTGAGCCGCATCCCGGCCATGCCCAGGTAGTGCATCGAGGCGATGCCCAGGCCGGTGACGGTCCCTCCGGTGAACAGCGCCGTCCCGGTGGCTCCCTGGTAGCCGACGATGAAGATCCCGGCGCCGACCATCAGGACGGCGACGCCCAGGCTCGCGAACGTCGTGGGCCGGTCGTAGTGGACGGGGCTCTCCTCGACCGTGAAGCCCATCATCGCGATGAAGTGCATCGTCCAGATGCCGGACGCGATCGCGACCGAGCCGAGGGCGAGCCAGCCGGCCCGCCAGGAGCCGCCGACGAGCATGGATCTGGCGGTGCAGCGAAGGCCCAGAGCACCGCCCAGGCAGGCCATGAAATACGCCACCAGCGGTGTGACGAGTCCGTAGGTGAAGCCGTCGACCGTGCCTTGCATGCGCGGCTGCCTTTCCCGCCCTGTTACGCCTGGAACCGTCAGAAACACCCCCGCGGCCCGGACCGCCGGAGCGGACCTGGCTGAGGCAGAGAGTACGACCCCACCGGAATGGTCGAACGATAATCCTGCAAACAATCACGACCTCTCCCCAGTTGTGCGGTGGCAGCAGGCGGACTTGGACAACTCCATTCAATCCGCGGCCATCTCCCTTCCCCCCTCCGTCGACCCTCTGCTGTCAATCTTGTGCTGTCCGTGATCGTCCGACGCGAGGAGAACGCATGCACGCGCGCGTTGCCGCCGCCACGACCGCCGCGCTTCTTGGGGGAGCCGTTCTGATACTGCCCGGCCCGCACGCCAAGGCCGGCGGCCGGATCACGGCACCGCTGGTCGTCGCCCACCGCGGTGCCTCGGCATACGCTCCGGAGAACACCCTGGCCGCCGTCGACCGGGCGGCCGAGCTGGGCTTCGAATGGGTCGAGAACGACGTCCAGCGCAGCCGCGACGGCCAGTTGATGGTCCTCCACGACGCCTCGCTGGCCCGTACGACCGACGCCAGGACGGTCTACCCCGGGCGAAGCCCGTGGGACGTCAAGGACTTCACCGCCGCGGAGATCGCCCGTCTGGATGCCGGGAGCTGGTTCGGCCCGCGGTTCGCGGGCGCGAAGGTTCCGACGCTGCGGGAGTACATGGAACGCGTCTCACGAAATCACCAGAAACTCGTCCTGGAGATCAAGAATCCCGAGCTGTATCCGGGCATCGAGCGGCAGACGCTCAGGCTCCTGAACAACCAGGGCTGGCTCGATCCGGTGCACCTGCGGGACAGGCTGATCGTCCAGAGCTTCAGCGCGGACAGCGTGCGGACCGTGCACCGGATGCGGCCCGGCATCACGACGGCCTTCCTGGGGACACCGCCGGTCGCGCGGCTGCCCTGGTACGCGCGGTTCACCGACCAGATCAACTCCGATCACCGGTCGCTGTCGCCCGACTACGTCGCGGCGGTTCACGCGCTCCACGGCCCGCACGGACCGATGAAGGTCTTCGCCTGGACCGTGGACGACGCGGCCACCGCGCGGAAGCTGGCGTACATCGGCACGGACGGCGTCATCACGAACACGCCCGACGTGATCCGCGCGGCTCTGCCCTAGCGGCCTTCGCCCGGGGCGCGGACGGTTCCACGTGCGCACCCCGGGCGTTGTCAGTGCCGGGCCGTACGGTAGATCGCATGGACAGCCACGGGCGGTACGAGCAGCAGATCGTGTGGTCCGTCGTGGGCACGGACATCGGTCCGCTGCTCCTCGCCGCGACGCCCCACGGCCTGGTCAACGTCGTCTTCCACGCCTCGGACACCGTGCGCGACAGAGCGCTCGGCCGGCTCGCGTCCCGTCTGGGCGGCGAGCCGGTCGAGGCGCCCGGCTCCCCGCTGCTGGCCGAGGCGATACGCCAGGTCTCGGCGTACTTCGCGGGCGAGCGGCAGGATTTCGACCTGCCGCTCGACTGGTCGCTGATCTCGGGGTTCAACCGCCAAGTTCTGCGCGAGCTGAACTCGGGCGTCCCGTTCGGTTCCGTGGTGGCCTACGGCGACCTGGCCGGGCGGGTCGGCGCGCCCGGGGCGGCCCAGGCCGTGGGCGTGGCCATGGGCTCGAACCCGCTGCCGGTCGTGGTGCCCTGCCACCGGGTGGTCGAGAGCGACGGCGGCATCGGCGGTTTCGGGGGCGGCCTGGAGACCAAGCGCAAGCTGCTGGCCCTCGAAGGTGTCCTCCCGGAGCCGCTCTTCTGAGGTCGCGCCGGAGCCGGCGGCAGTGGGAGCCGCGGCCGGACCGGTCCCCCGATCCTCCGAGATCGGTCCTCAGAGACTGATGTGGTACGCCTTGCGCAGCGTCTCGTGAACGGTCCACGTCGTGCGGTCGCCCTCACGAAGGAACGCCGCGTCACCGGGGCCCAGCTCGATGGCGTCGCCGTCCTCCACCTCGACGGTGGCGCGCCCGCTCACGACGACGAAGAGTTCGTTGGCCTCGGTGTCGGTCACCACGCCGGGCGTGATCTGCCAGATGCCCCGCAGCTGCTTGCCGTCGGCGGACTCCCACAGCACCTTGCCCGTCACCACGGGATCGCCGGAGACGATCTGGGCAGGGTCCAGCGGCTCGGGATCGAGCTCGGCGTCGGGAATGTGGACGGCGAAGGACGGCGTGGCCTGGGAGTTCATGGTCATGAGCGGACACCTTAAGGGCTCGTCCCGCAGCCGGGGCACCGAGGGTCTGCATGTCCGCCCCGTCCGGCCGGCCCGTCGACGGGGCCTTCCCGCGCGCGCGGGGAGTGCCCCTTCTCGTGGCGAGTTGTCCGTCCTGCCCACCGGGCCGTGGCGCACGCCGCAGGTGGCGAGGGTTTGGCCGGGCGCGCCGCTCGCCAGAGATCCAGGGACGGGAACGTCGACCGACGACAGGAGGCAGGCGCGTGATCGTGACGTCCGAAGAGGTGCGGGAGGCGCTCGACGCGCGTCGGCCGGTGGTGGCCCTGGAGTCCACGATCATCGCTCACGGGCTGCCGCGCCCGCGCAATCTTCAGGTCGCCCTCGAACTGGAGGAGGTCGTCCGCGAGGAGGGTGCCGTCCCCGCGACGATCGCCGTGCTCGACGGCCGGCCGCATGTGGGCCTGGACAAGGGCCAACTCGAACGGGTCGCGAACGAGGACGGCATCCGCAAGCTGGGCCACCGTGACCTGCCGCTCGCGGTGGCCTCGGGGGCCAGCGGGGCCACGACGGTGTCCGCGACCGCGCTGCTGGCCGCCCGCGCCGGAGTGCGGGTGTTCGCGACGGGAGGGCTCGGCGGTGTGCACCGGGAGTGGACGGTGACCCAGGACGAGTCCGCCGACCTGGGCCTGCTGGCACGTACCCGGATCACGGTGGTGTGCGCCGGGGTCAAGTCGATCCTGGACGTGCCGGCGACGCTGCAGCGTCTGGAGACGCTGGGCGTCGCGGTGGCCGGGTACGGCACGGACCGCTTCCCCGGCTTCTATCTGTCCGACTCGGGGCACCCCGTGGACTGGACCCTCGACACCCCCGAGCAGGTCGCCGCGGTGATGCGCGCCCAGGACGCTCTCGACGCCCCCGACTCTTCGCTCGTCGTGGCGAACCCCGTCCCCGAGGAGGAGCAGCTCGACCCCGCGCTGCACGCGCGCGTGCTCGCCGAGGCGCTGCGCGCCTGCGAAGCGGAGGGTGTGACCGGACAGGCGGTGACGCCGTTCCTGCTCGCGTATCTGGTCCGGCACACGGACGGCGCCTCGCTCGCCGCCAATCTGGCGGCGGTACGCGGCAACGTGCGCCTCGCGGGACGGATCGCGGCGGCCTGGGCCGGGGCGTGAGCGACACGGAGCGGCACGCCGAGACCGGCGGGGCGGGGACGGCCGGGGCCGGCGGGGCCGGGACGGCAGGCCGGGGCGGCCCTGCCGGGGGCGCCCTGCTCGTCGTCGGGGACGTGGTCACGGATGTCGTCGCCCGGCATCGCGGCCCGCTGGCGGCCGGCACCGACACCGTCGCCGCCGTCCGGACCGTGCCGGGCGGTGCGGGCGCCAATGTCGCCTGCTGGGCCGTCCACGAGGGCGGCACCGACGTACGGCTGCTCGGCCGGGTGGGTCGCGACGCGGCGGCGTGGCACGAACGCGAACTCACGGCGAGCGGCGTACGGCCCCTGCTGGTGACCGATCCGGAGGCGCCGACCGGGACGGTGATCTGCCTGGTGGACAACGGCGCGTCGGGGGAGCGTACGTTCCTCACGGACAGCGGGGCGTCCCTGCAGCTGGCGCCGGACGACTGGTCGCCCGCGCTGCTCGACGGCGTCGCGCGGCTACACCTGTCGGGTTATCTGTTCTTCTCCGGGTCGAGTCGGGCGCTGGTGTCGGTGGTGCTGGAGTCGACGCGCTCGCGGGGTGTTCCGGTGAGCGTCGATCCGGCGTCTGCGGGATTCCTCACCGAGCTGGGCGTGGACCGCTTTCTCGAGCTGTGCGCGGGCGTGGACGTCCTGCTGCCCAGCCGCGACGAGGCATGTCTGCTGACCGGGCTGCCCGATCCGGCCGACGCGGCCGCCAAGCTGAGCCGCCATTTCCCCCTGGTCGTCGCCAAACTGGGCAGTGACGGCGCGCTGGTCGCCCGTTCCGGAGCCGTGCGGGCCCATGTCCCGGCGCTGCCGGCGACGCCGCGGGACACCACGGGTGCCGGTGACGCGTTCACCGGCGCGTTCCTCGCGGCACTCATCGCGGGCGCCGGCCCCGAAGAGGCGGCGCGGGCGGGATGCGCGGCCGGGGCCAGGGCCGTGGAGCGGATCGGTGGAAGACCGCCCACGAACGGCACCCGCCGAGACGAAGGGAAGTGACGGGCCCGCTGACCACGTCGGCCGTGCGACGTCGCGCGTGCGGGACCGGCCCGCCCCTGCCTCTCACGCCCCGCCTCACGTCCCGTCAGCTCTTGCGCCCCCAGGCCGAGATCATGGGCGCTGTCGCCAGGTCCATGGACCCGGCGGCGACGTTCGCGAGGTGCTGGTCGATCTCGTCCTGGGTGGCGAGGCCGGCGGTGACGAGCTGGTCGCGGATCTGCCGGACCGTGGCGGACTCCAGGGCCTCGCACGCGGGTGAGGTGACGGGGAAGTACGCGTCGGCCTCCACGCCCCGCAGCCCCGCGTCACGGAGGAGCCGCGGGAGCTTGCGCCCATAGGCGAGGTCGGCACCGCGATCGGCGAGCAGTGTGCGGAAGCCCTGGCGCAGCCGGTTCGCGAGCTGCTGCTCGGGGCCGTACTCCTCGGGGCAGAGCAGCGGCTGCAGGGCCGGGTCCGCGTCCTCGACCAGGAGCCTGCCGCCGGGCCGCAGGGCCTTGATCATCGACTGCAACGCACGTTCCCGGTCCGGCACATGGACCAGTACGAGCCGGGCGTGCACGAGGTCGAAGCCCTCCCCCGGCGGTTCCTCGGCGCCCACGTCGTGGACGCGGACCTCGACCGGCGAACGTGCCACGGAGGCCGCCCACGAGGTGTCGATGTCGGTCGCGACGACCTTCCCCGTCGGCCCCACCTTCTTGGCGAGCCAGGACACGACGGACGTGCCGCCCGCCCCGACCTCCCAGCAGCGCCAGCCGGACCCGACGCCGAAGCGCTCCATGTGCCGGAACGTCGTGGGGTCGAAGAGAGTGGCGAGGGCCTCGAAGCGCCGGCCCGCCTCCGTCTGCTGGTTGTCGAGGAGATACCCGTCGGCTCGCGTCATGGGGAGATCATCCCAGCTGACCTGCCCATCGCGGATGGACGACGCTCCCGTCGTCGGCACGGACGTCGTGGGAGAGGTCCGTCCCGTCGCGTCCCGGCGAGCCACCATCCGCCGGAACGGAATGCTCCGTTCCCACAGCCTTTTCCGGTGTCCGGCGATGCCTGGCAGACTTGCCCGCCAGGCGCAAAGTGCGGCCCGAGGAGATCCACGCGAGGAGATCCAGATGTCCATGGCAGGGAATTTGCGGAAGGTGACGGCTCTCGGCGCGGTCGACGGCCTCCGCAGAGTGGCACGGCTGACCCGGCGGAACCGCCGTGTCGACCTGAGCCACCCCGCCCGCTCGCCGCTGGGCTCCTCGGTGGTGAACTGCGTGGCGTACCGGGACGGCGTGCGGATCCCCGAGGGCAGCGACCTGGTCGACACCGTGCGGCGGATCCGGAAGCGCGACGACGGATTCGTCTGGCTCGGTCTGCACGAACCGACCGACGTGGAGTTCGCGGGGATCGCGGAGCTCTTCGACCTGCACCCCCTGGCCGTGGAGGACGCGGTCGAGGCGCATCAGCGCCCGAAGCTGGAGTGGTACGGCGACACGCTGTTCGCCGTGTTCAAAACGGTCTGCTACGTGGAGCACACGGAGCTCACGGCGAACAGCGAGGTGGTGAACACCGGCGAGATCATGGTGTTCGTCGGTCCGGACTTCGTCATCAGCGTCCGGCACGGACGGCACGGATCCCTGGGCCCGCTGCGCGAGGAGCTGGAGTCCGACCCGAAGCAGTTGTCCAAGGGGCCGGCCGCGGTCCTGCACGCGATCGCGGACCACGTGGTCGACGAGTTCGTGAGCGTCACGGACTCGGTCCAGGCGGACATCGACCACGTCGAGGCCGACGTGTTCGCCGAGAACGGCGCACGCGCCGACGCGGGCCGCATCTACCAGCTCAAGCGGGAACTCCTCGAACTGAAGCGGGCCGTGATCCCGCTCGCCCGGCCCGTCCAGGAACTGACGACCCGCCCGACCGGCGTGATCGCCCCGGAGATACAGGCGTACTTCCGTGACGTCTCCGACCATCTGCTGCGGGTCACCGAGCAGATAGCCGCCTTCGACGAACTGCTCAACTCGATCCTGCAGGCACACCTCGCGCAGGTGACGGTGGCGCAGAACGAGGACATGCGGAAGATCACGGCCTGGGCGGCGGTCATCGCCGTCCCCACCATGGTGTGCGGCGTCTACGGCATGAACTTCGACAACATGCCCGAACTGCACTGGAGGTTCGGGTACCCCATCGTCATCAGCGCCATATCCGTCGGCTGCCTCATCCTGTACCGAGGTTTCCGGCGCAACGGCTGGCTCTGAGGCGTCGCGCGCGGCCGGTCAGCGCATCGCGCCGCCCGCGCCGCCCCTCGCGTAGACGCTCTCGACCCAGGCGGCGAGTTGTTCGTCGCTGAGGTGCTGGGCGAGGTCCGCCTCGCTGATCATGCCGACCAGTCGTTTGTCCTCGATCACCGGAAGCCGGCGGATCTGGTGCCCCTTCATCTCCTGGAGCACTTCGCCGACATCGGCGCCGGCGTCGATCCAGCGCGGTGTGCCCTGGGCCATCTCACCCGCCGTGATGTGTGCGGGGTCATGCCCCATGGCCACGCACCCGACGACGATGTCTCGGTCCGTGAGAATGCCGCAGAGGCGTTCGTCCTGGTCGCTGATGGGCAGCGCGCCCACGTTGAGCTCGCGCATGAGCTGGGCGGCGCGGTCCAGGGTCTCGTGGGCGGGGATCCACTGGGCACCCCGGTGCATGATGTCTCCGGCGGTGGTCATGAAGTACCTCCTGATGCCGGACGGCCGGCGCGGCGCGGAACACACCGCTAGTCCCGGCGCCCTACATTCTCGCCGCGCCCCAGGGGCCACGCACCTGGAGAACCGTGGATCCGGGGCCTTGGGTCAGCCGTTCCAGGCCGGGTGGCGGGGGTCGTCCGCCCGTACGAGGAGGTCGGCGGCGGTGTCCGGCCCCACCTCGCTCTCATAGCGGGAGAACGCGGGAAGGGTCCAGTGCTCGGCCTCGGGAGTACGGCGACGGAGGGCGCCTGGAGACAGCAGTACATGGACGCTGAGGTCGAACGGGAACCAGTGGCGCAGCAGGAGGGGGCCATGGAGCAAAAGAACTCCGCCGGGCGGGAGTTGGACGTACGGACTGCGGGTCGCCCGGTCGGTGGCGGGGTCGCGGAGGTCGGGAAGGACCCTGCCGTCGCCGTCCGGTTCGAGGGGACCGAAGACCTCGCGCCACAGCGCGCCGGTGTCGAACCAGCCGTCGTAATAGGCGTCGACGTCCCTGTGGCCGTGTTCGAGCCGGAGCGAGGCGGGACGCAGAAAGCTGTGCGCGTCGACGACCAGCGAGGGGCGGCCTCGTACCCGCAGCGCCTCGAAGACGCGTTGGGCGAGTTCGCCGGGGCGGGCGGCCGGCGCTCCGTCGAAGGCGACGCGGGGCCAGGGGCTGCCGTCCTGCGGCTTCAGGTCGAGCAGGCTGTCGGCGAGGTGGTCGCCGAGCCGTTCCCAGGTGATCGCTTCGAGTCGCACAGGACCCATGATGCCGCGCGCCGGACGAGACCCGGCCGGCGCGTCGGAAGACGGGCGGGCGCCGGGGGAATCGGGCCGTCGGCGAGAGGGCGGCGTGGGCATCGGCCGACGACGTAGATGTGGCACCGGTCCGGGGAAGGAACCGCGTATGGCACCGATCGCTGACACCCCGCACCGGAACGGACTGCTCGTCGTCCAGCCGCTCAGGAAGCGGCACTGCGTCGAGTGCCGGGGCGGGCCGCTCCCCCTGCTGGTGCTGGAGGAGGGGACGCCTCGGTGCCTGGACTGCGCGGATCTCGGGCACCTGGTGTTCCTGCCGCGCGGCGACACCGCGCTGACGCGCAGATCGCGGGAGGGCAGCACACTGTCGGTCGTGGTGGTGCGGTTCAACCGGCGGCGCGGGCGCTATGAACGGCAGGGCGTCATGGTCGAGGAGGCGGCGCTCGCCCTGGCCGAGGAACGGTGCCTGGCGGACGCGGAGGTCCGGCGGCGCAGGCGAGCACGGGACGCGCGGCGCCGGGAGGCGGAGGACGTCCGCTTCACGGAGGCGTTCGCACGGGAGATATCCCGGCTCTATCCGGGCTGTCCGGCCGACCGGGCACGGGCCATCGCCGCACATGCCTCGGTGCGCGGGAGCGGACGGGTCGGGCGGAGCTCGGCGGGCCGCGCACTGTCCGAGACGGCGGTGACCGCGGCGGTCCGCGCGTCGGTACGGCACACGGAGACTCCGTACGACCACCTGCTGATGAGCGGCGTTCCGCGGTACGAGGCGCGCCGCCGGATCGCGGCCACGGTGGACACGAGGCTCTGGGAGTGGCGCGACGGCATCACCGCGCAGGCGTGAGCGGGGGGACGCGGCCGGAGGGATGTGAGGGAGAGCCCGCAGGGGGCATGAGGGAGTGGTCGGCGGGGGCGTGAGGGGGTGGTCGGCGGGGGTCGAGACGGCCGCGCATGGGTGTGCGTCGCTCGGCCATGGCCGCCGGCGCCGTAAGGGATTTCGCTTGAGATGACGGCCGGCGCTGTGCAGGATCTTGGGTCCGGCCGGATCGACACGGGAGTGGACATGATCGATGGACCGTACTTCGTGCTGACCCTGCTGGGGGTCCTCGGCTGCGGGCTGGTGGCCGGAGTGTTCCTCGGCTTCTCGACCTTCGTGATGAGAGCCCTCGCCCAGTTGCCACCGGCGCAGGGAGTCGCCGCGATGAACGCGATCAACGTCGCCGCGGTCCGCCCTCCGTTCATGATCGCGTTCGTCGGGTCGGCGGTGCTGTGCTCGGTGCTGGCGGTGGTGACGTTCGTGCTGCTGCCGGACGAGGGGACGGTGGAGCTCCTGCTGGGCAGCGCGCTGTATCTGTTCGGGGCGTTCGGGGTGACCATCGCGGCGAACGTCCCACGCAATGACGCCCTGCTGAAACTGGACCCCGGGACGCCCGAGGCCACCGCCTACTGGCCCATATTCGTGCGCCAGTGGACGACGTGGAATCACGTCCGCACCGTCGCGTCGGCCGCGGCGGCGGTGTCGTACGCACTCGCCCTCACCTGAGCCGTACACCCGTCCCCGGCCCTGTAGTACTGACCGGCGCCGCACTCACCCGGGTCTCCGGTCCGCCGTCGTCCGGAGCGGCGACGTGTGCGCGGGAGACGTATCGTGGCGGGAAAGGGGTGCTGCCCGGATTCCGTGGCCGACGAGGGCCTACGTCCGTGCGGCCGCGCCCCCCTCGTACGCGTACATGAGGGAGACGGCCATGGCCGATCCCAAGGGTTTCATGAACACACCCCGCCAGGAGTATCCGCGCCGGCCGGTCCGGGAGCGGGTGCGGGACTGGGACGAGGTGTACGTTCCCGGAGGCCTGCTGCCGATCATCGAGAAACAGGCCGACCGCTGCATGGACTGCGGTATCCCCTTCTGTCATGACGCGTGTCCCCTGGGCAATCTGATCCCCGAGTGGAACGACCTCGTCTCGCGCGACGACTGGCGGGCGGCGAGCGACCGGCTGCACGCCACGAACAACTTCCCCGAGTTCACCGGGCGGTTGTGCCCCGCCCCGTGCGAGGCGGGCTGTGTGCTGGCCATCAACCAGCCTGCGGTCACCATCAAGAACGTCGAGGTCGCCATCGCCGACCGCGCCTGGGAGGACGGGTTCACCCCGCCGCGTCCGCCGGACCGTCTGTCCGGCCGGACGGTCGCGATCGTCGGGTCGGGGCCCACCGGGCTCGCCGCGGCGCAGCAGTTGACCCGGGCCGGTCATACGGTGGCGGTGTTCGAACGGGCGGACCGGATCGGCGGGCTGCTGCGGTACGGAATCCCGGCGTTCAAGATGGAGAAACGGCAGCTCGACCGCAGGCTGGCCCAGATGCGCGCGGAGGGAACCAAGTTCCGTACGTCGACGGCGATCGGCAGTGACATAGGGGCGGCGGAGCTCAAAGCCCGCTACGACGCCGTGATTCTGGCTCTCGGCGCCACCGCCTGGCGTGAACTGGACGTACCGGGGCGGCAGTTGTCCGGAGTCCATCAGGCGATGGAGTACCTTCCGCTGGCCGACCGGGTGTGCGAGGGAGATCTCGAGGTCTCCCCGTTGTCGGCGGCGGGCCGGCATGTGGTGATCGTGGGCGGCGGCGACACCGGTGCCGACTGTCTGGGGACGGCGGTGCGCGAGGGCGCCGCCTCCGTGACCCAGCTCGACATCTACGCGCAGCCGGAGGCCGAGCGCGACGAGGACGCCGAGCCCTGGCCGACGTATCCGAAGATCTACCGGCTCTCCGCCGCGCACGAGGAGGCCGGCGCGCTGGGCACGGCGCCCGCGGCGGACGCGGACGCCCGGCTCTTCGCCGCGTCCACGCTCCGGTTCGAGGGGGACGCGGACGGCCGGGTGCGCTCGCTGCATCTCGTCGAGGTCGACGAGCGGCGCCGTCCGGTCCCCGGCTCCGGACGGACCCTGCCCGCCGACCTCGTCCTGCTCGCCCTCGGATTCTCCGGCCCGGACCCGCACGACGGGCTGATCGACCAGCTGGGTCTGAAACTCGAGCCGCGCGGCACGCTCGCCCGCGGCGCCGACTTCGGTACGAACGTGCCCGGGGTGTACGCCGCCGGGGACGCGGCGCGCGGGCAGTCGCTGATCGTGTGGGCGATCGCCGAGGGCCGGGCGGTCGCCGCGGCGGTGGACCGGGTGCTCAGCGGGGCAGCCCGCTCGCGGCTGCCGGCGCCGATCGGACCGTACGACCGTCCCATGACCGCGTAGGGGTCGGCGACTGTCCGTTCATGACGCGCTCCGTGGGTCAGTGTCGCGGTAAGTGATCAACTCGGAACCAAATTCAGGGAAGTCGTGGAAAAGAGCAAACAAGTCGTTCAGGAGAGAAGGAAGTCCGCCTCCCCCGCTTTCGCACCCTCGATGAAAGCGGTCATCTCGCCGGGCGTGTAGATGAGGGCGGGGCCGTCCGGGTCAGCGGACTGGCGCACGGCGATGCGGCCGTCGGCGAGTTTCATCGCTTCCAGGCAGTTGCCGCCGTTGCCGCCGCTCCACGGTTTGTGCCAGCCCTCGCTGCCCAGTTCACGGGCGGGCATTCCGTTGTAGATGCGCACGTCGCCTATTCGCGGGTTGATGCGTTCCGGCGTGATGCGTTCCATTCACAGCTCCTTGCGGAGATCCCGGAGGATCTCCTTCGTGCGATGTGCCGTGGCGGCTTGGGCCGCCATGCGGTCCATGACCTCCAGGTGGGTCGCCACCTCGGAACGCGCGTCCAGGTAGACGGCGCCGGTCAGGTACTCGCTGTAGACCATGTCCGGGAGTTCCGGCATGGCAAATCGGAACAGCACGAAGGGCCCGTACGTGCCGGGGTGCGGACCCGAGGAGAACGGGATCACCTGCAACGTCACATGGGGCAGCTTCGTGGCCTGAAGCAACTTGTCGATCTGAGCGCGCATCACCTCGGGACCGCCGATGGTGCGGCGCAGCACCGTCTCGTCCATCACCACCCAGATCCGGGGCGCGTCCTCGCGCGTGAGCAGGTCCTGGCGCTGCATGCGCAGCGCCACATGGCGCTCGATGTCCTCGGGCCTGGTCTGCCCGATGGCTCCCGCCCGCAGGACGCCGCGTGCGTAGTCCTCGGTCTGCAACAGGCCGGGGACGAAGTGCGGTTCGTAGGAGCGCAGCAGGGAGGCGGCGCCCTCCAGGCTGACGTGCATGGAGAACCAGTCGGGCAGGATGTCGTGGAACCGCTGCCACCAGCCGGGCTTGTTGGCGTCCTCCGCGAGCTGGACGAAGGCTTCGGCCTCCTGGTCGCCGACGCCGTACGACTTCAACAGGAGCTGGAGGTAGGGGATCTTGAGGGAGACCTCGGCCATCTCCATCCGGCGGACCGTGGCGGGGGCGACACGCAGGATCCGCGCGGCCTCCTCGCGCTTGAGACCCGCGCGTTCCCGCAGGTCCAGCAGTCGTCGTCCGAGAACGACCTGGCCGACCGTCGGCGCGGACCGCGGTTCGCTCACGTCCCACCTCCACTGAGTCCGGGCAGCCCGTTCGGCGCCGTCCGGGTTCTTCCTCGTCCGTCTCGACGATCCCAACTGGCGCCGCTCGGCTAGCTGTTGCCAGCAGTGTGCCACGCGCCCCCACAGCGTCACACGGCACTCTGCATTTTTCAGAGTGAGTCTTGCCAAGTGTTCGCGGCGACGCGATAGTGGCAAGCGTGATTCCGTCCGCGCCGTTAGGAACAGACGCCAGCGAAGACCGGTTCGGTCTCCGAGCCGCCATGGGGCACCGCCCCGGCGCGGCCGCCGAGCGCCGGTTCCGCTTCGAGTTGGCCGCACACCCGGGCTCCGTGGCTCAGGCGAGACGCCTGAGCCGCTCCCGCCTGTCCGGCTGGGCGGTGGGCGAGGACACCTGTGACACGGCGGCACTCGTGGTGTCGGAACTGGTCACCAACGCGATCGTCCATGCCGCCGGACAACGCGTCGTCTGCGAACTGCACGACGCTGGCGACGTGGTGCGCATAGCCGTGTGCGACGAGGGGTGCGCTCGGGGCGAGCCGCACCCCTCCGCGCAGCGGCCCGACGAGGAGCACGGGAGGGGATTGCTTCTCGTCGCGGCAGTGTCCAGGGCCTGGGGGGCCCAGGACACCGGGCCCGGTCTGCTGGTGTGGGCGGAGATCGCGCGCTCGGCAGACCGGGCCGAAAACACCCCGCGTGAACCTGGCTCGCACGACGCGGACACCGCTCCGCGGGCGGACCTCGGCTGGAGCGCGAAGAAGCCCCCGAACGACGGGCGGGGCACGGGGGCGGAGGGATCCTGGGGGGCGGGAACCATGGGGAACCCCCGGCTTCCCTCCGCCCCGGGCGGAAGCGTGGACCGGGGTCCGAGCCGGGAACGGGACCGGGAACTGGGACGCATTCGGGATCGGGATCGGGAGAGCCTGTGAGCCGTACGTCTGCGGCGGGGCCCGCGGCGCGGGTTCTCGGCCTGGACACGCTGGTCCGCCTGAACCGCGGCCGGCGACCGTCCGGGCCGCCGAGGCGTCTGCCCGTCCCCGAGGGCATGAACGTGCCGCTGGGCTGCGACGCGGTGTCGGTGCCCGCCGACTTCGGACCGCTGCTGGTGTCGCGGCTGCCTCGCCTGGGCTGCATCTACGCCGACGGCGCGCACTGGTGGTGGATCGTTCCTTCCGACTCCGATGTCGCCATGGAGTGGCCGACGCCCGCCCACTACGTCACGGGTGCGGTCGTGCCGGACGCACCTCGAATTCCCGGGCTCATCCACAAACCGGATGGCACGCTTCCGTATACCCCGCCGATCCCCCTCTATCTGGCCCTGTGCCAGGTCACGGGGACGCCCCCCGCCTGGTCGCGCCCGATCAGCGCGTAGCCGGCTTCCGATCAGCGCGTGAGCCGGCTTCCGGTCAGTCCCTGAGCCCGGCTCGTGAGCCGGCTTCCCATCGGCGCGTGAGCCCCGTATCGCGACCGGAGAACCCCCGCCCGTGTCCGAGAGCGGCTGAACCGCCCGCCGTCACTCGACTCCGTCGGCACCGCCCACGACGACCAGGAACGCGTCGGAGGCGAGATCCATGACGACCTCCGCCGCCTGGCCCTCCTGGCGGCGCGCATGCGCGAACTCCTCCGCGGGCCACGACCCGCGTGGTCCTCCGGCGGGAAAACGCTCCAGAACCTTTCGCCCGTTCACGTTCAACCTCCATGTCGTACCGCTGTGGAGAGTTAAACGCCTGCAATGGGGTGAACGGCTCTGGCAGTGACGGTACTGAGACGAAGTCGACACCGGGCGGCGGAACGACCGGGCCGGACCCTACGGTTCCGCGTACTCGTCACATCCGCCGCCGACCAGCGGGTCCGCCCCATCGGCCGTCCAGTCCAGCAGCCGTCCAGTCGCTCGGCCGGTCTGCCGCTCGGCCGGTCTGCCGGTATGCCGGTATGCCGGTATGCCGGTATGCCGGCCAGACAGTCGGCCGGTCAGACAGTCTGTCTCAGCAGACGGCGGGCTCCCGCAGTCCCGCGCGCTCCCGCCGCTCGGCCAGTTCGCCGAGGAGTTCGGCGATCCGCTCGGTGTGCCGGGGCGTGAGCCTGCCGGTGTCGTCGAGCTGCACGGCGCACGCCGTGGTCGTGTCGACGAGCCGTTCCAGGGTGGCCGCCACCGCGTCGGTGCCTTCGGAGTGCCGCGCCAGGGCGGGGAGTTCGGCGGCGGCGAGATCGATCGCGGCACGCGCCTCGGCGAGCGCGCGATACGCCTCCCGGCGCAGGACCCAGCGGCCCGTACGGTCGCGGGCCGTGCCGTCGCTCAGCACATGGGCGAGATAGACGTCCGCCGCCTCACCGGCCCGGGTGAGCCTCGCCCGCACGGTCCCGCCCCGCTGACCGAGGGCCGGCAGATGCCCGACGAGCAGCACGATCGCGCAGGCCAGCAGGGTCTCCACGATGCGGTTCCAGGAGGCCTGCGGTTCGCCTCCGACCATCACGAGGGCGAGGACGAGCACCGTCACGACCGCGGTCTGCGCGGCGAAGTGCCGGGTGGCGACGGGGATGAGGGCACCGCTGACCGCGACGAGGGCGACGAGCCCCTCCGGCCGCGGCAGCAGCAGGGCGAGCCCCGCGAAGACGAGCGCGCCGAGAACGGTTCCCGCCGCACGGCACAGCACGCGTGAGGCCAGCGGTCCCAGATCGGGCTTGACGAGGAAGACAGCGGTCGCGGGGAGCCAGTACCAGTGCGGGTGATTGCCGTACCAGCGTGCGTGGTGCAGGGCCTGTGCCACGGCGGCGCTCGCGCCGAAGCAGAGGGCGACCCGGAGCCCGTACTCCCGTCCGGCGGCACCGAGCGCGGTGCGCACGAGGGAGGCCGCGGTACGCCGCCTGGTGTGCAGCGTGTTCCCGGAGCCCCGGTCGAAGGTGTCGGCGGCGTGCAACAGGGCGTCGTGGAGGGCACGCAGGGCGGGCACGACGGGTGTGGCCCCCGGCGGGCCCGACCGGGGTCCGGGGACGGCGGGTGCCGGCAGCGGTCCGGTGGGAGCGCCGGTACGGACGGCGGCCGCGAGCCGTCGGGGGCCCTCCGCGGCCCGCGCGGGCACGGCCTCGCCGGCCCAGGCGAGCGCGGTCGCGGCCTCGGCGAGCGGCAGGGCGGCGGCGTACTGCGCGTGCAGGCGCCGCTCGGCCGCCGAACTGGCGTACCGCCGCAGCCGGGGCCCGTCGAGCGCGTCCTGCGCGTGGTCGAGGGCCGCGGTCAGGGCGACGCGCCGCCCGGTCGCCTCGGGTCCGCCGACGGCGAGCAGCAACCGTGCGACGGCGTCGTACACGCCGCCGACCGCTTCCCGCTCCCCGTCGAAGCGGTAGTCGCCGGTGTTCACGGCGGTCGTCGGCAACGCCAGCCGCAGTGCGAGCAGCCAGCCGGCCCCGCCGAGGAAGAACAGCGCGCGCATCCACCCGGGCTCGGGCAACGGCATCCCCGCCCCGATCGCGGACGCGACCAGGAACTGGGTCCCGGCCCCCGAGGCCACGGGTCCGACGGCGCTGACGGCTCCGGCGAGCAGTCCGAGCCCCGTGAGGACGAGGGTGAGCGTCACGGCGCCGGTGTGCAGTCCGGCGTACGAACCGATGATCAGGCCGGCGGCACCGGCGAGGGCCGGTACGCCGAGGCGCTCGACGGCGACCCGCCGGCTGCCGGGCCGGTCGTTGATCCCCGTCAGCATGGCGCCGAGCGCGGCGATCACTCCGAGGGAGGTACGGCCGTACAGCACGGCCGCGAGCAGCAGCGGACCGGAGGCCAGCGCACCCCGCACGACCGCGTTCCAGGGGACCGGTCCCCGCTGGGCGCGCAGGGCGTGGGCGAGCCAGGGCGGTACGGCGAGGGGGGCGAGGCGCACAGGACTCCAGTCGGGCGAGGGCGGGTGCCTTCGGGCGACGTCGGCCGGGCTCGTGTCCCTGTCAGGGTAGTGCGCGTCGGCGGCGGACCACGAACGCGCGGATTTCCACGGTGTGACATCTCACGGAAGTGAGCCGGTTGAGGAGGAGCGGGTCCGAGGGCGTAGCCGGCCCCCGGACCCTGAGATGCCACCATGTCGCACGCCGGCACACTTGAGAACCCAGGTCAGTCGTTATGTCGCCGCGTCCTGCCTTTGGACCACCACGCATCGAGCTGCGCGGGCTGGACTTGAACCAGCATCTCGACGTACTGGGGCCTGGGCCCGGTCGATCCGGCGATCGGCGGCGAATGCTGAGTCTGGAGCAATAGTCTGAGATTGATCGCGGTCTGCCTCTGCCGGACTTGGGCTACCGCGGCGCGTCGGCACTCCCTCGGCGGGAGTGCTCTTTGGTGCCGCGGGGAGGATTTGAACCTCCACTGGAACCGCGCATTCACGACAAGCCTCAGGTTCAGCTTGCGCTCCTCGCGCACCCCGGCCGCGGTGCGTTGTGGCCGGGGAGTTCAGAGGCTACCCCTGTGCGAACAGGTAGCCGAAAACAGCGTCGCCGACGCGCTGGTCGGTGACGTCCACGCCGTTGGCCTCCTCGCGGGCGAACTTGACCGCCTGCTGCAGCTTCTCGACGCGGTCGAGAAGGGCGTTCACGCGCCGCGCGGGCAGGGCTCCGGAGAACTTGACGGTCGTCCAGTAGCCGACGGGGATGTCCTCGTAGTACACCTCGACCTGGGCCGGGTGCTTCTCGGTGGCCTCGGCCTTGACGTGGTTCCGCGGGACCTTCTTCGTACGAAGGGTCCGCACCGGCTCGGTCTTCCAGGCGTCGGTGGACGGGTCCTGCACCCAGGACTCGGAGGCGTCGAGAACGGGCAGCTTCCGGACGAAGGTGTTGAGATCGGTGAGCTGCTTCTCGAGGAAGAGCAGATAGGACACCGGAGCCTCGGCGACGATCACGCGGCCGTCCACCACCACATCGGCCCGCGCCGTGCAGTTGGCCCAGTCCTTGGTGGCGGTCACGTCGAACAGCCGCGTCAGGGTCGCCGCGGTGTCCCGCAGCACGTCCTCGGCCTGCACCTGGACCCGGGTCGACTCGGGAGGAAGCTGCTCGCCCTCCTCGTCCTTCGGCTGGTACGTCCGCGAGATGCCGGCGAGCAACGCCGGCTTCTGCAGGCCATGATGAGCAGCCGTCAGGTCCTGATGGGACTTGGACTTGATGCCCTTCTCGACTGCGATGATCTGATTGAGTTTCGCCACGTCGGTGACCGTAGCAGCGATGGCGGGGATCTTTCGAAGAGTTTTTCGCACCCGCCACGCCGTCGACGGTAATGAGGGTGCGCGGCCCCGCGCCGGACCCGCATCATCGGCAGGTTGTCCGTCACCGTCGGCGGACCCCATCCACAGGGAGCCCCCATGGTCCAGCGCGTCACCGTTCCCAGCCTCTTCACGCCGCCCGTCTACGCGCACGCGTCCGTCGTCGAGGCGGGGACGAAACTGGCCTTCCTCGCCGGGTCCGTACCGCTCGACGCCGACGGGAAGCTGGTCGGCCCGGGCGATCACGTGCGTCAGGCCGAGCAGGTGCTGGCCAACCTCGACGAGCAACTGCGTGCCGTGGGGAGCGACATGGCCCATGTCGTGTCGACCGACGTGTACGTCGTCAGTGACCAGCCCGCCGCGCTCTCCGCGGTCTGGAACGTCGTCGAGGCCTCGGGACTGAGCATCGGCCCGCACTCCTCGACCCTGCTCGGCGTGGCCTGTCTCGGGTACACCGGGCAGCTCGTGGAGATCACGGCGACCGCCGTCGTCCCGGAGGCCGAACCGGAGGCCGGGAGCGGGCCCGAGAGCGCCTGACGCCTGCGGCGAGCGCATCCCCGGCCCTGCGGGGCCCGCCTACGGGGAGCGCGTCGCCAGCCCCGCGGATTCCGCCGCCCTGACCAGGACCTTCCTCAGCATCTCCGGGGTGAGCCGCCCGGTGAAGGTGTTCCGCTGACTGACGTGGAAGCACCCGAAGAGCTCCACGGAAGCGGGACCGGAAACGGGCTCGGAACCAGCGGGACCGGAGGCGGGCTCGGAACCAGCAGGGCCGGAACCGGGCTCCGACGGTGCCGAGGACGCGGCACCCGTTCCGGCACCCGAGTCCTCCGGTTCCGGCCTCCGTACGAGCGTCACCCGCGCCCCGTGCGCGAACGCCGGACGCGGCCTGGGCACCGCCCACCCCGCCTCCGCGAAGGCCGGCAGCGCGGCCTGCCAGCCGAAGGCCCCGAGGACGACGACCGTGCGCAGCGTCGGCCGCAGCAGTCCCAGCTCCCTGACGAGCCAGGGCCGGCAGGTGTCCCGCTCCTCGGGCGTCGGCTTGTTGGCGGGCGGCGCGCAGTGCACCGGAGAAGTGACGCGGACCCCGTACAGCTCCAGTCCGTCGTCCGCGCTCACCGAGGTGCCCTGCGAGGCGAGCCCGATGTCGTGCAGCGCCGCGTACAGCACGTCGCCCGACCGGTCCCCGGTGAACATGCGGCCGGTCCGGTTGCCGCCGTGCGCGGCGGGGGCGAGCCCGACCAGGAGGAGGGACGCGTCGGGCGGCCCGAACCCGGGCACCGGTCGCCCCCAGTACGACTGATCGGCGAAGGCGGCACGCTTCGTGGCCGCCACCTCCTCGCGCCAGGCGACGAGCCGCGGGCAGGCCCGGCAGCCGGCGATCCGCCCGTCGAGCACGGTGAGATCGGCGGAGCGGGCCGCGCCTTTTGCCGGAGCGCTGCTGTGCACCTCACCACCGTACGGCCGGGCCACCCGCCCGCGTCACGTCATCTCCGCCCCCAGCGCCAGGAACCCGCAGATCAGCAGGAAGAGGATGGCCAGGAGGGGCCAGATGAAGCGGAGGTACTTGTCGTAGCCGACCTTGGCGAGGGCGACGCCTCCGATGGTGACCGCGGTGGTGGGCACCCAGAGGTTCATCCAGCCGCTGGCGGCCTGCCAGGCGGTCACGACGACGGCACGGGAGACACCCGCGAAGTCGGCGAGCGGGGCGAGGATCGGCATGGCGAGCGTCGCGTGGCCCGAGGTGGAGGGGATGAGGAAGGCCAGCGGCAGGTTCACGATGAAGACGATGATCGCGAAGAGACTGGACGAGGTGCCCTCCACGACGCCCTCGATGGAGTGCAGGACCGTGTCGGTGATCTTCGAGTTGTTCATGATCACGGTGACTCCGCGGGCCAGCACGATCACCAGCGCGGGCGAGATGAAGTCCGCGGCTCCCTGGACGATCGTCGCGCTCAGCTTCTGCTCGCCCATCCGCGCCACCACCCCGACCAGCACCGCCGCGCACAGGAACAGCGCCGCCAGCTCCGGGAAGGACCAGCCGAGTTCGAACCCGTAGGGGCGCGCGTCCGCCTTGCCGGTGAGCGCGCTCGACCACGGCACGACGGAGAAGATCATGAAGGCGAAGACCAGCGCCGTGGTGACCAGGACCGCCTTGTGCAGACCGGTCAGCTCGGGAACCTCGCCGGCTGCTTCCTGGGCGTGCTCACGGTCCCCCGGCAGGAACCCGGTGATCGAGCGGTCGGGGCTCCGCTGCACCCGGCGGGCGTACCGGATGACGTAGCCGATCGTGACCGCCGTCAGCACGACCCACATCACGAACCTCAGCACGATGCCGTCGCCGAGCGAGATGCCGGCGGCGGACGAGGCGACGCCCGTCGCGAACGGGTTCACCGTCGAGCACAGCACACCGATGCCGGCGCCGAGAATGATCGTGCCGACCGCCACCATCCGGTCGTAGCCGAGCGCCAGCATCAACGGCACGATCAGCCCGTAGAACCCCAACGTCTCCTCGGCGAAGCCCTCCACCGTGCCGAGCAACGAGAACACCAGCATGATGCCCGCGATGAGGAGCGCGCCGCGGGTCCTCAGCCGATGGGCGAGGAGACCGATACCCCGGTCGAGCGCGCCCGTCGCGAACACCACGGTGATGAACGCCCCGATGGCGAGCACGAAGAGGAACACGCCCGCGCTTCCGTACAGTTCGCCGGCGAAGTCCGGCCCGACCTGCGCGGTCTTCTCGTCCAGAATTCCGTACAAACCATTGACGGGCGAGAGGAAGAGATCGTTGAGGCGGTCCACGAAGCTCTGGCCGGAGTCGACGCGGTGATACGTGCCCTGGATCGGCCGGCCCTCGGGCGTGCGGTCGTACTGCCCCGCCGGGATCAGGAACGCCAGTGCCCACACGGCGATCGTGACGATCGCGAGGACGGTCAGCGCGCTCGGGAACGTGAACCTGCGCCGGTGCGGCGGCTCTTCGGTGCCGGGCGTCTCGGTGCCGGTCGGTGTGGTCACCGGACCGTTGCTTCCCGGCTCACGCGCTCTCCCCCGCTCCCGGGCGGAAGCCGGCCGCGTACTCCCGTACGAAGGCACACATCGCCACCACCGTGTTGCGCAGCTCGGAGAAGAGGACGCGCTCGTTGGGGGCGTGCAGGTTGCACATGCTGTCCTGCGCCCCGAAGAGCAGCACCTCGGCGTCGGGTGCGGCGCGTGCGAGACCGTTGACCAGCGGAATCGAACCACCGGTCGCGATGTACGACGCCTCCTCGCCCCAGGCCTCGCGCAGCGCGGTGAGCGCGGCGCGGTAGGCGGGGCCGCCGGTCGAGGCCCGGTAGCCGGGGCCCGTGTCGCCCGGTGTGACAGTGAGCGGGACGCCGAGAGGCCGCAGCGAGTTCAGGTGGTCGACCAGCGCGGCCTGCGCCTCCTTCGCGTCCTGGCGCGGGTGGAAGCGGAGGTTGAGCTTGGCACGCGCGTACGGGACGACGGCGGAGGCCGCGTGTTCGACGCCCGGGGCGTCCAGGCCGATCACCGTGATCGCGGGACCGCTCCAGAGCCGTTCGCCGAGACTCCCGCTGCCGATCAGCGGGATCCCGTCGCGGACACCGGCGAGTTCGCGGAACTCCTCCTCGGTGTACGTCGTTCCGCGCCACTCCTCGCGGCGCAGCCCCGCCACCGCCACATCGCCCTGCACATCGTGCAGCGTGGACAGGGCGGTCAGCAGCACGATCAGGGCGTCCGGCGCGGCACCGCCGAACTCCCCGCTGTGCCGGGGCTCGTCGAGGGTGCGCACCTCGACCACGACCTCGGCCGCGCCACGCAGCGCGGTCGTCAGGGTGGGGGTGCCGGGGCGGAGATTGCCCAGGTCGGCGATGACCATCGCGTCGCAGGCGAACCGCTCGGGATCGCTCGGCGGATAGTCGTCGAAGGGGCTGCCGTACTCCTCCTGCCCCTCGAAGACGATCTTCACCCCGACCGGTGGCCGCCCCTCGTACGCCCGGAGCATCCCCAGGTGGGCGATCACGTTCGACTTGTCGTCCGCGATCCCCCGGGCCCGCAGACCGCCCTCGACGGGCGTCGGCTCGAAGGGCGGCGACAGCCACAGCTTCTCGTCGCCGGGCGGCTGCACGTCGTAGTGCGAGTACAGCAGAACCGTCGGCGCGTCCGGGTCCGGCGGCGGGATCTCCCCGAAGATCACGGGGGCGGTGCCGGGAAGGTCGATGCTCTCGACACGCTCCACCCCGGCGTCCCGCAGCAGTCCCACGAGGAGGTCGTAGGCCTCTCTCACCGGCTCGGCCGGGAATCCGGGGAACGCGACGGAGGGGATGGCGGCGAGGCGTTCCAGATCGGCGCGGAGGCCGTCCATCAGCGCGTCGACCTTCGCTGCTGTCGTCACCCTCGGTCCCCTCTCCTGTTCCCCTGACGGCCTCACCGACAGCCTCCGCCCGCCCCGGGTACCACGCATCCGGTGTGGTCCGTGCGACGGAAAAGGCATGCGGGGTCCGGGGCCGGGGGCATTAGAGTCGGGTCATGGCTTCTCAGGGTGCTGACGGGGAGATGAAGGACGCGAGGCCCGAGGGCGGGCGCGGCGCGGACGACGGGACCACCGCCGGGCCCCGTCAGAGGACCGGTTCCCGCAACGCCTCGGGGACCGCCTCCCGGAACCACTCCGCCGCGGCCTCACGGGCCGACTCCGCCACGTCCTCCGGGGACAACTCCGGCGCAGTCTCCGGGACCGGACCCGAGACCGATGCCACGGCCGCGTCCGCGAACGCCGCCGCCGTCAGGGCCGCGGTCGCCGCCGGACCCGCCGGGGGCGAGAGCGTGCGGGTCGACGCCTGGATCTGGTCCGTCCGTCTCGTCAAGACCCGCTCGATCGGCGCCACGGCCTGCAAGGGCGGCCATGTCCGGGTCAACGGGGAGCGCGTCAAGCCGGCGTACGCGGTCCGCGTCGGCGACGAGGTGCGCGTGTGGCACGAGGGCCGCGAACGGGTCGTCGTCGTGAAGCGCGTGATCCGCAAGCGGGTCGGCGCACCCGTCGCCGCCGAATGCTATGTCGACAACAGTCCCCCTCCGCCGCCGCGCGAGGCCGTGGCTCCCGCGGGTGTCCGGGACCGGGGCGCGGGACGTCCGACCAAGCGGGACCGCCGCGACATGGAACGCCTGCGGGGAATGCAGGCGGGATCCTCCGGCCCCGTCCGGACCACGGGCCCCTCCGCGGGACCGGCCGGCTCGACCGGATCCACGGGCCCGACCGGCTCCAAGGGCTCCTCCCGGCACTGAGCCCCTCCCGGACGCACGGATCGAGGGCTCCCCCGGTCCCGGAGGAGCCCCGCGTCCTTGCCCGCCGTCACACCCGGTGTCCCACCCGGCGACGGACCAGACGGAGCAGTTCGGTCGTGTGGCCGCGCCTGGCCCAGGCGATCAGACCGAGCGGCAGCATCAGGATCAGCGGGGTCGCCACGTACGGACCGTGGACGACGGTGACGTTGACGATGAACGCGCCGACCATCAGCGCGCTGAGCGCCACCGCGGCCACCGAGTCCAGCAGCGGGATCAGCAGGGCGAGCCCACCGGCGAGTTCGAGCGCGCCGATGGCGTACATGCCGCCGTGGCCCCAGCCCAGCTTGTCGAACGCCTCCGTCGCCGAGGGGTGGGCGATCAGCTTGGGAAGGGCGCTCGCGAACGCGAAGAAGAGACCGAGGACGATCTGCAGGGCGGTCAGGGAGATCCGGGCCGCGCGGGAGCGGGGGGTCGCGGCGGCGCGGGTGGCGGTGAGGGGGAAGGCGGTCTCGGACACGGTGGTCTCCTGTGGGAAGCGGTGGTTGCTTTCACAGAGATAGACCTGAGGACCACGCAGAACTCATCGGCGCCGGACGGGATGTGTCGCGGACGCCGCGCCTCTCAGTCCACGGCAGGGGCTCCGCTCACCCGCTCACCCCTTCACCGCCCTCACCCATATCCCGTCGTCCGTCAGATACCGGTCGACCTTGAGCCCCGACTCCGCCAGCGCCTCCTCGAACGCCTCCTTCGTCAAAGGGCGGGACAGAAACGTCTGGGTCCAGGTGGCGTCCGGGAACGCGTACTCCGCGCGCACCGAGTCGACCCCGTCCCCGACGGGTTCGGCGGACAGGATGCGCACGACGAATCCGGACGGATCGGAGCGCTCGCGGGGCACGTCGGTGTGGTAGTTCTCGCCCTCACGCTGGATCAACACGCACCCGTCGTCGGCGACATGGCGCGCGCAGGTGTCCAGGAGCGCCCGCCGCACCCGGACGTCCCCGGCGTGCACGAGGAACGACGCCAGCAGGACGACGTCGAACGTCTCGCCGAGGTCGAGGTCCTCGATGCAGCCGCGTATCCGGCGCGCCCCCCGGACGTGCTCCAGCATCTCGGCGGACTCGTCCACCGCCGTGACCTCGAAACCGAGTTCCAGTAGCGGATGGGTCATCCGGCCGACCCCGCTGCCCAGTTCCAGGATCCGCGCGGCGGCGGGCACGGCGGCGGTGATGATGTCCGGTTCGGCTCCGACGGGCAGACGGGTGTAGAGCTCGACCGCGCAGCCGTCCGGTGTGATCGCACCCGGCCCGGTGCCCTCGTGTCCCTGACGCATTTCGATCCTCATACCCGTCCAACGGACGGCTTCCGCAAGCCCGTTCCCCTCACCCGTCACTCGTTCGAGTGACTTGTTCGAGGGACATCCGTCCGAGTCCGCGGCCCGGCGGGCCGGGCTACAGCGCGAACCAGCCCCGGCCTCCGTACCAGTGCCCGCCTCCCCGCAGGTGGTCGACCACCGCGCGCTCGACGCTGTTGCGCCGGGGCAGTTCACCGAGTGGAAGCTCCGGATCACCGAAGACGAAGCCGATGGGCACCGTGTCGTCCGGGGTCTTGTCCTCGTGGACCGGGTGGAAGCGGTCCTGGAAGCGAATGATGTTGGAGTCGGCCGGCAGATACCGCCTGAGCTGCGGGTCGAGCAGCCAGGAGTCGCAGACGGCTATCCCATGGCGCTCCTCGGGGTAGTGGCGGGCGAAGAACTCCCGCGCCAGACCGAGCGAACGGTCGCACGCGGCCGGGGAGAGCGGGCCGCGGAAGTCGGTGATGTGCAGGCTCAGACAGGGCGCGCCGGGGTCCGGGGCCAGCCCCGCCGCCCGCGCCGCATCGGCCGTGCGCCGCCCCAGCAGGGCCCGCTGGAACTGGAGCCGGCCGAGCTGGAACAGCTCACCGTGGAAGTGCAGGGCGATCCACCAGGGGAACAGCAGCCCGGGACCGCCGACCCTCCTGTGGTGCACGGACACATGACGGCCGAGGTCGGCGAGCGTGCGCCGCGAGACGTCCTCGGGCACCCCGCGCTCCCGGTGCTGGGCGCGGACGTACGGAAGCGCGGCGATGAAGACGTACAGATGGAAGCAGCGTCCGAGGAGTCCCGTCGTCTCGGGGAAGGCGGGCGGCTCCCAGCTCTTCCCTATGTGCCCCATGTCCCGCACGAAGCGGGTGACGCAGCGCGCGAGGAGGGTCATGGCCTCCGGGTCGGCCGCCAACCGGGCGCGCAGTGCGACGAGTTCGTTGATGTGTTCGTGAGGCACGGACAGGTCGAGCAGGATGTCGGGCAGCGCGTCGGCGTCCGGGAGCGCCACATCCCGCGGGACGGAACACTCGCTCTCCAGGTCCCTCAGCCACTCGGCGGTCCTCGCGTCCGCCCGCAGCGCCGTCAGCAGCACCGTCGCCTCCCCCGGCGGCCGGAGTCCGGCCGCTCTCCCTTGGTGAACGTGCACCACGAAGAGTACGTTTCGTCGTAGGAGTGGTGATCCTGATGCGTACGGGCAGTGAACCGGTGACAGCACGCAGTGCCCTGCGGATGCGCTTCTGGCTGAGCGTCTGGGGCCTGATCTGGGCCGTCTTCGGGACGGTCGCGTTCATCCTGGTGGGGCGGCCGGGGTGGGCGGCCGCGTGCGCCGCGCTCTGGGTGATCGTCACGGTCGACATGACCATGATCCTTCGGCACATCAGACAGGGCCCGCACTACCAGCCGGGCCGTGACGTCCCGCCCTACGAGCCCGTCGACGACCGGCGCGACCGCCGTCCGCCGCAGCGCCGCCGGCCGTCGAGGCCGTCGCACCCCTGAAGCGGCCGTGCGACCGGAGCGCCGCGCACAGGACCTCGTACGGCGCCCCGCACGGAAGCGTTACAGGTCGAACCGCGCGGCCTGCAGATACTGCGGCTTCGGGTCGAGTGCGGCGGCCAGCCTGAAGTGCCGCCTCGCCTGCTCGGGGCGGCGCTGGCGCTCGTAGGTCCGGGCGAGCGCGAAGTGCGCGAACGCGTTGTCCGGCTCGCGCTCCAGGACGATCGTGAACTCCAGCTCCGCGGGACGCAGTTGCGCGGCGGCGAAGAAGGCACGCGCGCGCAGCAGCCGGGCCGCGGTGTTCTCCGGGTGGGCGGCGATGACGGGGTCGAGCAGCTTCACCGCACCTCGTGGGTCGCGCGCGGCGAGCAGCTGCTCGGCGGCGCGGAAGTCGATGACATGCGTCTCAGGAGTTCGTCCGGTCGATCCGCTGGTCTCGGGCACGGCAGAGTCCTTCCCTCGCTGCAAGGGTTCAACGCCCTTTTGGCGGGGCGCTATTCCTTGGGTGTGCGGGCTCTGCGCACGAGCTCGGCCCATACGTCCGCCACGCGCCGCTCCAGTGCGTCCAGGGGGACGTCGTTGTCGACGACGATGTCCGCGATCGCCAGACGCTTGTCGCGCGAGGCCTGCGCGGCCATGCGCGCCCGGGCGTCCTCCTCGGTCATGCCGCGCAGGCGGACGAGCCGGTCGAGCTGGGTCTCGGCGCGGGCGTCGACGACGATCACGAGGTCGTACAGCGCGGCCAGACCGTTCTCCGCGAGCAGGGGCACGTCGTGGACGACGACGGCGTCCGCCGGAGCCGCCTCCTCCAGGGCCCGCGAGCGTGCGCCGACCAAGGGGTGCACGATCGCGTTCAGGGTGGCGAGCTTCTCCGGGTCGGCGAAGACGATCGAGCCGAGCTTCGGCCGGTCCAGGCCGCCGTCCGCGGCGAGGACGTTCTCGCCGAAGGCGTCGACGACCGCCGCCAGCCCGGGAGTTCCGGGCGCGACGACCTCCCGCGCGATCCTGTCGGCGTCGATCAGCACCGCGCCGTGCTCGACGAGCAGCCGTGACACTTCGCTCTTGCCGGCGCCGATACCGCCGGTCAGGCCCACCTTCAGCATGCCTGGCAGCTTAGGCCCTGCCACCGACAGCCCCTGCTCCGGGAGCCCTGGACCAGCCCGGAAGTCCGGGGCCCTGAAACCCGGAAGCCCTGGGGCTCTGCAAGCCCGGGAGCCCGGCGGCCCTGCGAGCCCTGAAGACTGCGAGCCCTGGGAGCCCTGGGAGCCCTGGGAGCCCTGGGAGCCCTGGGAGCCCTGAAGGTGAGGGTCAGGCTTCGCCTTCGCGTTCCGCCAGGAAACGCTCGAACTCCTGGCCGATCTCGTCGGCCGAGGGGATCTCCACCGGTTCCGCGAGCATGTTGCCGCGGGTCTCGGCGCCCGCTGCGGCGTCGTACTGGTGCTCAAGGCCCTGGACGAGCGCGACCAGTTCCTCGTCGCCCTCCTGGATCTGGCGGTCGATCTCGGTCTGGGTGCGGTGCGCCTCGGTCCGCAGGGCATGCGCTATCCCGGGAAGCACCAGGCCGGTCGCGGCCGTGATCGACTCCAGGACGGTCAGCGCAGCGTCCGGGTACGGGGAGCGCGCGATGTAGTGGGGCACATGGGCGGCGACACCGAGAACGTCGTGGCCGGCCTCCATGAGGCGGTACTCGATGAGCGACTCGGCGCTTCCGGGGACCTGGGCCTCGTCGAAGGGGCTGCGGTGGCCGGGCACCAGGTCGGTGCGGTTGCCGTGCGGCGTCAGACCCACCGGGCGGGTGTGCGGGACGCCCATGGGGATGCCGTGGAAGTTGACCATGAGGCGGACCCCGAGCCGTTCCACGATCTGCTGCACGGCGGCGGCGAAGCGCTCCCACTCGGTGTCCGGCTCGGGGCCCGACAGCAGCAGGAAGGGCGCACCGGTGGCGTCCTGCACGAGCCGGACCTCGAGGGTCGGCTCCTCGTACTCGGCCCAGCGGTCGCGCTTGAACGTCAGCAGTGGCCGGCGGGCGCGGTAGTCCACGAGCCGGTCGTGGTCGAAACGGGCCACGACCTGGTGGGGCAGTGTGTCGAGCACCCGGTCCACGATCTGCTCGCCGGTTTCGCCCGCGTCGATGTATCCGTCGAAGTGGTAGAGCATGACAAGACCGGCCGACTCCTGGGCGAGCGCCGTGTCGACCACGGCCAGGCCCTTCGGCTCCCATGCGTACAAACCCTGCGGATCAAGCACTGTGACCGCTCCTCCTCGTGTTCGTAGTCCACAACATGGCACGGGGCACGGACATTCCCGTCCGGGCCGGGACCGCACGGCGAAACCGGGCCCACGCGGCGGAGCGGGCGAAGCCGGGACGGCACAGGGGGAGCGGGCGCGGCCGGGGAAACCGCGCGCAACGGAGGGACGTGCTCGGCGCAGCCGGACGGCACAGCGGAAGGCCATGCGCAGCAAGCCGGACGGCACAGCGGAAGGGCGAGGGCGCACACAGCAAAGTGGGCCCGCACCGAATCGGTGCGGGCCCACTTCTCTCAGCTACTTGCTAGCGGTGAGCTTTCAGCTCTGGCCGCCGGCGAGCTTCTCGCGGAGGGCGGCGAGCGCCTCGTCCGACGCCAGGGCGCCGGAGTTGTCGTCCGACTCCGAGGAGTAGGAACCGCCGCCGGAGGCGGCCGGAGCCGCGCTCGTGGAGGTGGCACCCTCGGCCTCGGCCTGCGCGTCGGCCTCGCGGGACTTGATGACCTGAGCCTGGTGCTGCTCGAAGCGCTGCTGCGCCTCGGCGTACTGGTTCTCCCACACCTCGCGCTGGGATTCGAAGCCCTCGAGCCAGTCGTTGGTCTCGGGGTCGAAGCCCTCGGGGTAGATGTAGTTGCCCTGGTCGTCGTACGACGCGGCCATGCCGTACAGGGTCGGGTCGAACTCGACCGAGGCCGGGTCGGCACCGAAGGACTCGTTGGCCTGCTTCAGCGAGAGGCTGATGCGACGACGCTCGAGGTCGATGTCGATGACCTTGACGAAGATCTCGTCGTTGACCTGGACGACCTGCTCCGGGATCTCCACGTGGCGCTCGGCCAGCTCGGAGATGTGGACCAGACCCTCGATGCCCTCGTCCACGCGGACGAACGCACCGAACGGAACGAGCTTGGTGACCTTACCCGGGACGACCTGACCGATCTGGTGGGTCCGGGCGAACTGCTGCCACGGGTCTTCCTGCGTCGCCTTGAGCGACAGGGAGACGCGCTCGCGGTCCATGTCGACGTCGAGGACCTCGACGGTGACTTCCTGGCCGACCTCGACAACCTCGGAGGGGTGGTCGATGTGCTTCCAGGAGAG
>NZ_JBIASW010000026.1:0-72793 GCF_042891215.1 Streptomyces sp. NPDC001914 | reverse complement strand
GTCTGGAACATCGACTCCTTCGACCAGTGGGGCGTCGAACTCGGCAAGGTCCTCGCCAAGCGCGTCGAACCCGCCCTGACCGAGGGCACGGACGTCCCCGGTCTCGATCCCTCCACGGCCGCTCTCGTGGCCGCTTACCGCAACCTCCGAAAGTAGAGAACTGACAATGCAGCTCGGACTCATCGGTCTCGGCAAGATGGGCGGCAACATGCGCGAGCGGATACGCCGCGCCGGCCACACCGTCGTCGGCTACGACCGCAATCCGGACCTCGCCGACGTGCACAGCCTCGCCGAACTCGTGAGCAGCCTCGAAGGCCCGCGTGTGGTCTGGGTGATGGTGCCGGCCGGCGCCGCCACCCAGACCGTCATCGACGAACTCGGTGACCTGCTGGAGGCCGGCGACACGGTCGTGGACGGCGGCAACTCCCGCTGGACGGACGACGAGAAGCACGCGCAGGAGCTGGCGGCCAAGGGCATCGGCTTCGTCGACGCCGGTGTCTCGGGCGGTGTGTGGGGCCTGGAGAACGGCTACGCGCTCATGGTCGGCGGCGACGCCGAGAACATCGAGAAGGTGCGGCCCGTCTTCGACGCGCTGAAGCCGGAGGGCGACTTCGGCTTCGTGCACGCCGGCAAGGTGGGCGCGGGCCACTTCTCCAAGATGGTCCACAACGGCATCGAGTACGCCATGATGCAGGCGTACGCCGAGGGCTGGGAGCTCCTGGAGAAGGTCGACTCGGTCACCGACGTGCGCGAGGTGTTCCGGTCCTGGCAGGAGGGCACGGTCATCCGCTCCTGGCTGCTCGACCTCGCGGTCAACGCCCTGGACGACGACGAGCACCTGGACAAGCTGCGCGGTTACGCGGAGGACTCCGGCGAGGGCCGGTGGACCGTCGAGGCGGCCATCGACAACGCCGTTCCGCTGCCCGCCATCACCGCGTCGCTCTTCGCCCGCTTCGCCTCGCGGCAGGACGACTCGCCGCAGATGAAGATGATCGCGGCACTGCGCAACCAGTTCGGCGGTCACGCCGTCGAGTCGGCGAAGTAGGCACGGACCATGGGCGATCTCATCCTGGTCCGCCACGGAGAGACCGAGTGGACGCTGACGGGACAGCACACCAGCTGGACCGACCTTCCGCTCACCGGGCACGGCGAGGAACAGGCCAAGTCCCTCGCGCCGTTCTTCGCCGGGCGCTCCTTCGCCCAGGTCCTCACCAGTCCCCTGGGCCGCGCGGTCCGGACGGCCGAGCTCGCGGGGCTGTCCGGCTCGCGGATCGATCCCGATCTGCACGAGTGGGACTACGGCGGCTACGAGGGGATCACCACCCGCGCCATCCACCGGGCCCGGCCCGACTGGGTGCTGTGGGACGACGGGGTGCCGCCCGGCCCGGACGGCCACCCCGGCGAATCACCGCGCGAAGTGGGTGTGCGCGCCGACCGCGTGCTCTCCCGGGTGGACGCCGCGCTCTGCGACCGGCCCGGTGACGTGGTGCTGGTGGCGCACGCGCACTTCCTGCGGGTGCTCACGGCCCGTCGGCTGGGCCTGCCGCCCGAGTCGGGGCGGCTGTTCCAGCTCTCGACCGGAACCGTCAGCCGGCTCTCCACCGAGCATGGCGATCCCGTGATCGCCGCGTGGAATCAACCGGGAACTTCCGTCACGGTCGGCTAGTTTCCACACTGCTGCCGTAAAAACCGAGGAGCACTCCGGTCCGCCCGTCCGGGCGGACCGGGCTCTTGACCACATATGGAGTTCTCATGGCCCTGTGGGACCGCATCAAGGAGTCCGCGTCGACGATGCAGACCCAGCTCGTGGCGAAGAAGAACGATCTCAAGAGCGGTGCCTTCCGCGACGCGAGCATGGCCATGTGCGCCCTGGTCGCGGCCGCGGACGGCACGATCGACCCGTCCGAGCGGCAGCGCGTGGCCCAGCTGATCGCGACGAACGAGGTCCTGCAGAACTTCGACGCCATGGACCTCCAGCGCCGTTTCGACGACAACCTGAACAAGCTGACGGCCGACTTCGCCTTCGGCAAGGTCAGCGTTCTCCAGGAGATCGCCAAGGCGAAGAAGAAGCCCGCCGAGGCACGCGCCGTCATCCAGATCGGCATCGTCATCGGCGGCGCAGACGGCGACTTCGACAAGACCGAACAGGCCGTCGTGCGCGAGGCGTGCTTCACGCTCGACCTGCCGCCGCACGAGTTCGACCTGTAGGACGTCCCGGCCGACAGGCCGAGGGCCGTCAGCGCCCCGGTCGCCCCTGCGCGCGCTGCGCGGCGAGGCGGACCGGGGCGTTCTGCGCTCCGTATCCGCGGTATCCGCCGTCGCGCTGCACGAGTTCGAAGAAGACCCGGCCGACGGTGTGCGTGTAGCAGTGCCGGAACTCCCCCTCCGCGTCACGGTCGTAGAGGATGCCGAGCTCGCGGTACGTGGCCAGTTCCTCCGCGCCGAGTCCGTACCGCGCGGCCAGGTCGTCGTAGTAGTTGGCGGGTATCGCCAGGAGCCGGCCGCCCGCCGCGCGAAAGCGCCGCGCGGCCCCGGTCACGTCGTCGGTCGCGAGGGCGATGTGCTGCGCGCGGGCGCCGTCGTCCATGGGCGCGGGGCCGACGCCCAGCGCGATGCGTACGCTCCCGTCGGCACTGGTGACCGCGCGGCTGCGGTGCAGTCCGTACGGGTCGGCGACGTCGACGCTCTCCCGGCCGCTCAGCCCGAGGACGGCACGATGGAACAGGGCGGCCTCCTCGAACTGGTGCCAGGGCTGGGTGAGCGCCAGATGGTCGATCCGGGTCACACGCCCGCGGGCCGGCCTCCGTTCGGCGGCTCCGTCCGGGAGGTCCTGTTCCTGCTGGTCCGGCCGCTCGAAGTCGTCGGTCCAGAGAGGGAGTCCGGGTCGGCCCGGGGCTCCTTCACCCTCCGGTGGCGCCGAGGCCGGCGGAGCGGCGCAGAAGAAGAGTTCGGTGCCGTCGGGCGCGGCGACCGCGTCGAGGGGCGCGTCCTGAAGGGCGCGGCGGCGCGGCAGGACGGGAGCGAGCAGGGATTCGGCGCGCCGGGCCGCGGCGGCGGGGTCGGGCGACTCCAGGCCGATCGCGGCGAGCGCGGTGCCGCCCTGCCGGGCGGCCGGTCCGGTGTTGACGAGGATGCGGGCCTCGCCCTGTTCCCAGAGGTCGACGGGCTTGCTGCGGTGCCGGGACGTGCGGGTGAAACCGAGGGCGCCGAGCAGCCCGGCGACGGGCACGACGTCGGGGGTGACGAGTTCGGCGAACGCGACACCGGTCGGCACGACGGGCGGGGGCGGTGCCGCGAGCCCGGCCGCCTCGTCCAGCAGGGGCCGCACGGTCTCCTGGAGGACGAGGAGGGAGCGGCGGGCGTCGACGGCGGTCGGACCGGAGTCGGCCTGCCGGAAGACGTCGTTGAAGACTTCGAGGGACAGCGGTCCGCGATAGCCGGCGCGCAGGACGTGCGCGAGCAGTCCGGGAAGGTCGAAGCCGCCCTGGCCGGGGAAGCAGCGGTGGTGACGGCTCCACTGGAGCACGTCCATCGCCATCGGCGGGGCGTCGGCCAGTTGCAGGAAGAAGATCCTGTCCCCGGGGATGTCCTCGATCCCCTTGGGGTCGGATCCGCGCGCGAGGATGTGGAAGCTGTCCAGGCAGGTGCCGAGGGCGGGATGGCCGGCCGCCTCGACGATGCGCCACGCGTGGTCGTACGTGCTGACGTGCCGGCCCCAGGCGAGCGCCTCGTACGCCACCCTGATGCCGAAGTCCTCGGCGAGGACGGCCAGTCGGCGCAGGTGCTCGGCGGCGAGGGCGTCGTCGTCCACGGCGTGCGGGGAGACGCTGGAGCACACCAGCACGGTGTCGGCACCGAGGCGGCGCATGAGCTCGAACTTGTGGCGGGCCCGCCGCAGATTGCGCGCGAACTCCTCCTCCGGGACGGCCTCGATGTCGCGCATCGGCTGGTAGAGGTCGATGCGAAGGCCGAGATCGGCGGTGCGGGCCCGGATCTCCTCGGGGGTGAGGGGGCTCGCGAGCAGGTCGTTCTCGAAGATCTCCACTCCGTCGAAGCCCGCGCGGGCCGCGGCGGTGAGCTTCTCGGTCAGGGAGCCGCCGAGGGACACGGTGGCGATGGACGTACGCATGACGACGCTCCTCGGGTCTCGCTTCGGATCAGTTCCGGGCACCCGCGGCGCCGGCCAGCTCGGCGATGTCCGCGAGCATCCGTGCCGTGTCGGGCTCGCGTCCCGTGAAGAGCCGGAAGGCGTCCGCGGCCTGGAAGGCGGCCATGCCTCCGCCGTCGAGCGTCTGGCAGCCGAGCGCGCGGGCGGTGCGCAGCAGTTCGGTCTCCAGTGGCCGGTAGACCACCTCGGCCACCCACAGCTCCGGTCGCAACAGCGCGGCCGGGAAGGGGAGTCCGGGGTGCGCGGCCATGCCGGTGGGCGTCGCGTGCACGACGCCGTCGGCGCCGGAGAGCAGGGACGCGAGCGCGTCCGGCGTCGCCGCGGCCGCCCGGCCCTCTCCGAAGTGGCCGTTCAGCGCCGCGCCGAGGGAGGCGGCGCGGTCGGGCATCGCGTCGACGACGGTGACGTGTCCCGCGCCCAGGGTGAGGACGGCGTGGGCGACCGCCGCCCCCGCGCCGCCCGCGCCGAGCTGGACGACCCGCTCCAGGGGGACGTCGGGCAGTCCGCGCGCGAAGGAGGCCGCGAAGCCGGTGACGTCCGTGTTGTGCCCGGTCGCGCGGCCGTCCCGGAAGACGACGGTGTTGACCGCGCCGAGTGCGGCGGCCTGGGGCGCGAGCCCGTCGAGGTGCGGGATCACCAGCTGCTTGCAGGGGTGGGTGATGTTCAGCCCGTCGAAGCCGAGGTCGCGTGCGGCCCGTACGAGTTCACCCACGGCCTCCGGCGGGACGCCGAGGGTGTCGATGTCGATCAGCCGGTACAGACAGCGCAGCCCCTGCCGGTCTCCCTCCCGCTGATGCAGGGCCGGGCTGAGCGAGGGACCGATCCCGGAGCCGATGAGGCCGACGAGGTACGAGGTCTGGGACACGGCGGGCCTCCGGAGGCGTGGGGTCGGTGGCGGCTCGGCGGCCGACAGGTTCCGGTCGGCCGCCGCTAATGTACGAACTGGTTCGTTAGTCATATCAAGCCGTCCGTCCGAAGGGAAGAGCCGCCATGACGAAGGGCACCGGAGGCAGCCCGGGCGATCTCGCGCCGGCGCGCCCTGCTTCTAGAATCGCGGACACCGACCGCCTCGCCCGAAGGAACCCGATGACCAGCGTCGAAGAACCGGCACGACCCGGCGGGCGCATCCGCGACGCCGCACGCACCAGGGCCGAGATTCTCGACGTGGCGACCCAGGAATTCTCCCGCGCCGGTTTCGCGGGGGCCCGGGTCGACGAGATCGCCGCCCGCACCAGCACCACCAAGCGGATGATCTACTACTACTTCGGCGGCAAGGAGCAGCTCTTCACGGCGGTCCTGGAGCGCGCGTACTCGGTGATCCGGCAGGCCGAACAGGATCTGGACGTCGAGCATCTGGACCCCGTCGCGGCCATCCGCCGGCTCGCCGAGCTGACCTTCGACCACCACGAGGCGCACCCCGACTTCATCCGCCTGGTGAGCATCGAGAACATCCACGAGGCCGAACACATCGCGGACTCCGAGGCGCTGGGCAGGATCGGCTCACCGGCACTCGACGTGATCGGCCGGATCCTGGCGACCGGGAGGAAGTCGGGCCTGTTCACCGCGGACGTCGACGCCGTGGACCTGCACGCGATGATCAGCGCGTTCTGCTTCTTCCGCGTCTCCAACCGCCATACGTTCGGCGCCCTGTTCGGCCGCGACCTGACCGCCCCCGACCAGCGGGAGCACTACCGCGCGATGCTCGGGGACATGGTCATCGCCTTTCTGACCGCGGACCGCACGGCGGACTGAGCCGGGAGAACATCCTTCCGCGCGACCTCTTGACACCCCGGTGACGTGGGCGCACCATCCGTAGCCATCCGCTACTAACTATCCAGTGGGTTAATTAGCAGCGAAGCCAGGAGCCGCCGCAGCCGAGTCGCCCGTCCGTTCCGGATTCCCTCCGGTACGGCGGTGGCGCCGCGGCCTCCTGCCCCGGGGTCCCGGCACCGATCCCGGGCCCGCCGCACTCCCGTCCCCGGAGTTTCCCGAAGGAGCACGCCGTGTCCGACCCCGCCGTCCCGCTCGACGCGCCGCCCGGCCAGCCCAGGAAGGCGGCCATGGCCGCCTGGATCGGCAGCGCCCTGGAGTACTACGACTTCTTCATCTACGGCAGCGCCGCGGCCCTGATCTTCCCGAAGGTCTTCTTCGACGAGTCCGACCCGGCCACCGCGACCCTCCTGTCGCTCGCCACGTTCGGCGTCGCCTACGCGGCCCGCCCGGTCGGCGCGCTCTTCCTCGGCCACTTCGGCGACCGGCTCGGCCGCAAGAAGATCATGGTCTTCACGCTGATCCTCATGGGACTGTCGACGTTCCTGATCGGCTGCCTGCCGACCCGCGCCCAGGTCGGCGGCATCGCCCCGGTCCTGCTGGTCCTGTGCCGTGTCCTGCAGGGCATCTCCGCGGCCGGCGAACAGGCGGGCGCCAACTCGATGACGCTGGAGCACGCGCCGCCGGGCCGGCGCGGCTTCTTCACCAGCTTCACCCTCAGCGGGACCCAGGGCGGTCAGCTCATCGCGACCCTGGTCTTCCTGGCGGTCGCCACGATGCCCGAGGACCAGTTGCTCTCCTGGGGCTGGCGCGTGCCCTTCTGGGCGAGCGTGCTCGTCGCCGTGGTCGGCTACGTCATCCGCCGCACCCTCCAGGAGACCCCGGCCTTCACCCGGCAGGCCGAGAGCGAGGGAGTCGCCGGACTGCCCCTGGTCGTCCTGATCCGCGAGCACTGGGCGGACGTGCTGCGGGTGGTCGCGGGAGCGCTCATCGCCTCGGTCAGCACGATCTTCACGGTGTGGGCGCTGGCCTACGGCACGAGCGACGCGGTCGGCCTGTCCCGGACGCAGATGCTGTGGGTCGGCGCGCTGGCGAACCTGGTCGCCCTCGGCGCGATTCCCGCCTGGGCCACGCTCTCCGACCGCATCGGCCGCCGCCCCGTCTACCTGATCGGCGCCGCGGGCAGCGCGGCCGCGATGTTCGTCTACCTGTGGGCCATCTCCACCGGCTCCTACCCCCTGGTGCTGCTCTTCGGCATCCTCGCCTTCGGTGTCGTCTACAGCGCCGCGAACGGTGTGTGGCCCTCCTTCTACGGGGAGATGTTCTCCACGCGCGTCCGGCTCTCCGGCACGGCGATCGGCACCCAGATCGGCTTCGCGGTGGCCGGGTTCGCCGTCACCTTCGCCGCGCAGATCGCCGGTCCCGACGGCGACGACTGGTCCTCGGTCGCACTGTTCACGGCGGCCCTGTGCGTGCCGCCGGTGCTGGCCGCGCTCACCGCCCGGGAGACGCACAAGGTCCCGACCGAGCGGCTCGGCGACCCGGGCGCCGGCGACCCGGTGAGCCGCGAGACCGTGACCGCCTGACCGCTTATCCGGCCCGGACCGCCCAAGTCCCCGACGCGCAGGACCGCTCGGGGACTCGGGCATGCCCGGACCGCGGACTCCCGGCCGGCCGGAGAACGGCGTCAGCGCGCGGGAATCCCGTACGCCCGCTCCACGTGCAGCCGCAGCACCAGCCGGCGGTCGCGGACCATCGCCGCGCGGTAGTCGTCCCAGTCGGGGTGTTCGCCGAGGACGTCGCGGTAGACGCGGATCAGCTCCTCCACGGTCTCGTCGTGCGGGTCCCCGGCGACGGGCGTCAGCTCCGCCGTGCCCTCGGCGACCGTGTAGGCCCACCGGTCCGCGCTGGTCACGTGGTACGAGGCCCGCGGGTCGCGGCGCAGGTTGCGGGTCTTGGCGCGGTCGTCGGTGAGCGACACCCGGATGATCCGTTCGTCCGGGTAGTACTTGTGGCTGACGTTGGAGAGCTGGGGCCGCCCGTCCTTCTTGAGGGTGACGAGCACTCCGCCCTGGTACTCGGAGAGCAGCTTCAGCAGTGCGTCCTGGGTCTCTTCATCGGTCATATCCGCACCAACGCTGCCGATGCGTGACGTCATCCCGTAGACAGTGTCTACTCGCGACTGGTAGACACTGTCTATGGACGAGACGGAAACCACCGGCCTGAGGGCGCGGCTGATCGACGCCGGAGTCGAACTCGTGACGGCGGAGGGCGCGCAGGCGCTGACGCTGCGGGAGATCGCCCGCCGGGCCGGGGTCTCGCACGGCGCCCCGCGCCGCTGGTTCCCGACCCATCTGGAACTGCTGTCCGCCATCGCGCGCCGCGGCTTCGCCGACCTCCAGGACCGCGCGGCGAAGGCGGACTCCGGCACGGGCTCCGACCCGCGCGCCCGGCTCACCGCCCTCGCGGGGGTGTACCTGGACTTCGCACTGTCCCAGCGCGGCATGTACGAGCTGATGTTCCGTCACGACCTGCTGGAAAGCGGCCGGTCGGGGCTCCGCGAGACCAGTCTTCCGCTGTTCGGGACGCTGGTGGAGCTCGTCGGCCGGGTGCGCCCCGAGGCCGACGCCCGGATCCTCGCCGGCGCGCTGTGGGCCAACCTGCACGGCATCGCCCAACTCTGGGGCTGGGGAAGCCTGCAGCTCGCCACGGACGCCGACGACCACACCCCGCTGCTGATCGCGGCACTCGACGCGCACCTCGGACCGGAGGAACGATGACGGCCCCCGCGGTCGCGCGCCGGGCCGCTCCAGGGGCGGCGCACCGCCGGATCACCCTCGCGAGCAGCGTCGTGGGTGCCGTGATCGTCGCCCTCGACGGCACCGTCCTCACCGTCGCGCAGCCCACGCTCCAGAGCGACCTGGACGCCTCGTTCGCGCAGGTCCAGTGGACCAGCACCGGGTACCTCATCGCGGTGGCGGGTCTGCTGGTGTTCGCGGGACGCCTCGGCGACCGGTACGGGCACCGCCGGATCTTCGCCCTCGGCATCCTGGGCTTCGGGGCGGCGTCCGCGGGCATCGGTCTCGCGCCCGGGATCGGCTGGGTGATCGCGCTGCGGGTCGCGCAGGGTGTCTTCGGCGCACTGCTGCAGCCGGCCACGCTCGGCATGCTGCGCGCCGCGTACCCGCCCGACCGGCTCGGGACGCCCGTGGCGCTGCGGACGAGCGCCATCGGTCTCGCCGCGGCCGCGGGGCCTTTGCTCGGAGGCGTGCTGGTCGGCCATTTCGGCTGGCGGTCCGTCTTCTTCCTCAACGTGATCCCCGCGCTGCTGATGGGCGCGGCGGCGCTCGCCGTCCGGGCGCCGTCCGACCCGGGCACCCCGATCGCACGCCCCGCGGTGGCCGACGGCCTCGACGTGCCGGGAACCTGTCTGCTCTCGGTCGCCCTCGTGGCCCTGGTGCACACGCTGGCCGCCGTGCCCGACACCGGTTGGACGACGGCGACCGCGGCCGGCGCGGTCGTGGTCGCCGCCTCCGGCGTCGCGTTCGTACGCCGGGAACGCCGCGCCCCGAGCCCGCTGGTGCCCTCCGAGGTGCTCGGCTCGGCGACCATCGGCGCGGCGCTCGGCATCCTGGTGACCGCGTCCGCCGCCATGCTCGGCACGCTGTTCACCGCGAGCTGGTTCCTGCAGCGGACCCTGGGTCTCGACCCCCTGGAGACCAGCCTGTGGGCGCTGCCCGGCGGCGTGATGATGGTGCTCGGCGCTCCCGTCGGCGCCGTCCTGCTGCGCCGGCTCGGACCGCGGCGGACCGCCACGGCCGCGTCGCTCGCCCTCACCCTCGGTGTCCTGGTCCTGGCCGGGTCGGACAGGACGTCGACGGCCCTGCCCGTCGCCTGCGGTTTCCTGCTCCTGGGCACCGGTTTCGCCATGACGATGGTGACCGCGACGACCGTCGTCGTAGGGCACGCGTCCCCGTCCTCGGCCGGTGTGGTGGGCGGGCTGAAGCAGACCGCGATGAACATCGGCCCCGTCCTCGGGATCGCGGTGGCGGCCACGCTGATGGCGATGACGCGCGACGCCGCCGTCGGCCCTCCCCTCGCCGTGCTCGCGGCGTTCTCCGCGACGGGAACCCTGCTCGCGCTGCGGCTTCCGGGGCACAAGGACCCCGGACGCGTCGCCGAGCCGGGCCCGGCCGACGCGTCACCTGCCCGTTTGGGACGATGAGGGACACGAGCCGCGCTCCGGAGGAGAACCATGGGAGATCTGCGACAGGAAGTCGAGCCGGGATCCGTCGGCCTCGACCCCGGGGCACTGGACCGGCTCGACCGGCACTTCGCGGCCCTGGTCGACGACGGCCGGCTCCCCGGCTTCCTGGTCGCCGTCTCCCGGCACGGGCAGGTCGCCCACCTCACCACGTACGGCCGGCGCGACCGTGCCGCGGGACTCCCGGTGGAGAGCGACACCGTGTGGAGGATCTACTCCATGACCAAGCCGGTCACCTCGGTCGCCGCGCTCATGCTGGTCGAGGAGGGCCGTCTCGGACTCGACGACCCGGTGGCCGACTTCCTTCCGGCCTTCTCCGAACCCCGGGTGTACGTCGGCGGATCGGGGCCGGACACGACGACCCGGCCGGCCGAACAACCCATCCTGATCCGCCACTTGCTGACGCACACGGCGGGCCTGACCTTCGGCTTCTACCACGCGCATCCCGTCGACGGGCTCTACCGCGACGCCGGTGTGGAGTCCTCCGTGGCACCGGGCGCCGATCTGGCCGGAACCTGCGAGGTGTACGCGCGGCTGCCGCTCCAGTTCGAGCCGGGCACCCGGTGGAACTACTCGGTCGCCACCAACGTCCTCGGCCGTGTCATCGAGGTGGTGTCCGGCCAGGACCTCGACGTCTTCCTCCGGCAGCGTGTCCTCGGGCCGCTCGCGATGACGGACGCCGGTTTCCAGGTCACGGACGAACAGGCGGGAAGACTGGCCGAGTTGTACGGACAGGACGAGGACGGGGAGCTCGTCCCGATCGCCGGTCTCCCGCTGCGCGGCCGGCCCCGCTTCCTGTCCGGCAGCGGGGGGATGGTGGCCACCGCCCGCGACTACCACCGCTTCATGGAGATGCTCCGGCGCCGCGGCGAACTCGACGGAACCCGTCTGCTGCGCCCCGGGACCGTGGACCTGATGGCGGCCAACCACCTGCCGGGCAACGCCGACCGGCGCGCCTTCGGCAGCCCGGTCCACCAGGAACCCGGCAACGCGGGTCTCGGTTTCGGTCTGGGCGTCTCGGTCGTGGTGGACCCGGCCGCCACCCGGGCACCGTCCAGCGAGGGCGCGTTCGGCTGGAGCGGGGTGGCCACCACGACCTTCTGGGTCGACCCGCGGCGTGACCTGACCGTGCAGTTCCTGAGCCAACTGCGCCCGAAGGGCTCGCACTCGGTCTTCCCCGAGCTCAAGCGGCTGGTGCACGAGGCCGTACGCGCCTGAGCGGCGCCGGGTCCCCGGCCGCCACGAGACGTGCCCGCCCGGCCTCTTCGGGTGCCCCCGGACGCGCGGCGACGGTACGGGTCCGGGGCGGCTGTACGGGTCCGGTCCGCGGCGGCCGTACGGGTCCGGTCCGCGGCGGCCGTACGGGTCCGGTCCGGGGCCGCCGTACGGCTCGCCCCAGGACCGGTCGCCCCTCGGCCGTGATCCCTCTTCGGTCGACGTCCCGCTTCCGTCCCGCCGCCCGCGTCCCGCCGCCCGCGTCATTCCTCCGTGGCGACCGTCTTCGCCTCGCCGGCGAAGATGGCCTTCGCCCACTCCTCGCCGTCCAGGTGGGGCAGGTAGTGGTCGAGGCGTTCCCGCTTGGTCAGCAGGTAGGTGAGGTTGTCCTCGCACGGCGGTATGAGGAGCGGCACCTGCTCGGCCACCTTGATGCCGTGGCGCAGCAGCGACTCACGCTTGCGCGGGTTGTTCGACAGCAGCCGTACGGACCGTACGCCGAGGTCGTGCAGCATCTCCGCCCCCACCCGGTAGTCGCGGGCGTCCACCGGCAGGCCCTGGGCGACGTTCGCCTCGACGGTGTCGAGCCCCTCAGCCTGCAGCTTCATCGCCTTGAGCTTGGCGAGCAGGCCGATGCCCCGGCCCTCGTGGCCGCGCAGGTAGACCAGGACGCCGCGGCCCTCTGCGGCGATGGCCTGCAGCGAGGCGGTCAGCTGGGGGCCGCACTCGCAGTGCTGCGATCCGAAGGAGTCGCCGGTGAGGCATTCGGAATGCAGCCGGGTCAGGACGTCCCCCTTTCCGAGGGTGTCCAAGTCGCCGTACACGAGGACGACTTGTTCCTCGCCGCGGTCGTGGTCGAGGTATCCGACCGCGTGGAAATCGCCGTACACGGTGGGCAGCGGGGCAATCACGACTCGTTCGACACCTGTGAGGTGGGCATTCCCGCCGAGTACGCCAAAGTTATCTGTCATGATCTGGTTCCTAAGCAGAGTCGAAAGGGCCGTGAAAGATGAGTAGTTCGGGAACACGCGTGATGGAGTCCGGAGTGCTGTCACTGGACACCACGGAGGATGTCCGCGAGCGGGGGGCCGGTGTCGCCCGCCAGGTCGCCGTCCTTCCCGTCGGCAGCCTCGAACAGCACGGCGCGTACCTGCCCCTGACGACCGACACACTGGTGGCGTGCGCCATCGCCCGGGAGATCGCGGCCGCCTATCCGGTGCATCTTCTTCCTCCGGTGACGATCTCCTGCTCGCACGAGCACGCGGACTGGCCGGGCACCGTCAGCATTTCCTCCGTCACGCTGTACGCCGTCGTCCGTGACATCGCCGCCTCGTTGCGGCGATCGGGTGTCGACACACTGGTCGTGGTCAACGGGCACGGCGGCAATTACGTCCTGGGCAATGTGGTCCAGGAATCCGCGGGCACCGGTACACGCATGGCGCTTTTCCCGGCCGCGGAGGACTGGGAAGGCGCGTGTGAACGGGCCGGCGTGCAGACGTCGTTGCTCACCGATATGCACGCGGGAGAAATCGAGACGTCCATTCTCCTGCATGCCCATCCGGAATGCGTCAAAGACGGTTATGAGGCCTCCGATTTCGTGGCCGACGACCGTCGGCATCTGCTCACTCTCGGCATGGCGGGCTATACCGAGTCCGGGGTCATCGGCCGTCCCTCGATGGCCGCCGCCGAGAAGGGGAAGGAACTCCTCGCCGGACTGGCCGAGGCCTTCGGAGCGTATTTCTCGCTGGTGACGTCCGAGTCGCCGCACTGACCGGGCCCTCCCGCGCTCTCCTCGCGGGGGCGCCGGAGTTCGGCACCCCACCGGACGACCAGGACCGCGGCGCCGGGCAGGGCCGCCGCGAAGCTGAGCACTCCGTAGATCACCGCGACGGTCAGGCCCATGCCGGCGCCGAGCCCGGCGGCGCCGAACGCCCAGGCGGTGGCGCCCTCGCGGGGACCCCAGCCGCCGACGTTCAGCGGCAGTCCCATGGCCAGCAGGGCCAGCAGGGCCAGCGGCGTCAGCCGGGCGATCGAGGCGGTGGATCCGGCGGCCCGGGCGGCGAGCACGAACATGGCCAGGTGGCCGGCGAGCACCAGGACCGACGAGAGCGTCACGCCGGGCCAGCTGCGCCGGGCCAGCAGGGCGCCCCGGGCCTCGACGAGCGCGCCGCGGAACGCTCCCTGGCGTGCGGTGCCGGAAGCGGTCCGGCGTCCCCGGACGACGACGAGGGCCACCGCGCCGCCCGCCGCGACGAGCGCGAGGATCAGCGCGGCCTCGCGGGCCTGCGCGAGCACCGGTGACGGCTGGGTGAGCAGCACCACCGCGCCGACGGCCACCAGCACGGCCTGTCCGGCCGTACGTTCGAGCACCACCGCGCGCACACCCCGGCCGATGTCACCGGCGCTCTGCCCGTGCCGTACGGCCCGGTGCACGTCGCCGAGGACCCCGCCGGGCAGCGCGGCGTTCAGGAACAGCGCGCGGTAGTAGTCCGCGACGGCCGCGCCCAGCGGGAGTTCGATGCGCAGCTCACGCGCGACCAGGCACCAGCGCCAGGCGCTGAACACCGTGGTGAGCAGCCCGATGACGACGGCCGCCGTCAGGGTGGTCGCGTCGATCTTCCGCAGCCCGTCCACGAACACCCCGGTACCCAGCCGCCAGAGCAGCACACCGAGGATGAGGACGCCGGCGGCGGTGCCGCCGTGCTTGCGCACGGGGCCCCAGATCCTCCGGGCCGGGGAGGCCGCGACGGCCGTCGGGCTCCCGGCCTCGCCGGCCGGGACGGACCCGGCGCCCGCGGGGCCCGGCACCGACGGGGCGCCGGACTCCGCGGGGATGTTCAGGTGCGGGCCGTCGGGCTCCGGGGCCGCGGCCACCGGCGCGGCGGGTCCCAGTGTCTCCAGGCCCGCGCTCACGCCGCACCCCCGGTCGGGTGGGGCAGGGCCAGCACGTCGCTGTGGTGGACGACCACGCGCAGCTCGCCCGCGGCGCACGCCGCCAGCCGGGACTCCAGGTAGGCCTCGGCCCGTTCCGCCAGCTCGGGGCGCTCCTCGACCGCCGCGCCGACCCAGCCGCGCAGCCACTCCGCGGTGAGGGCGGCCTCGTCGCGGCCGAGCCGCCAGGGGCTCGGGTGCACCCGTACGGTCGCGCCGTGGCGGGCGAACGCGTCGCAGGTGGCGGTGACGGCGTCCGGGCCGAGCAGGTCGCCGCGCCGCTGGTGGGCGTTGAACGCCTCGGTGATCTCGGCGTCCAGCGGGTCGGCGGGGGTCAGCTCGACGCGGCCGGCCACGGACAGCGTCAGCAGGGCGGGCACGCCCGCTCCGGCGCAGGCGGCCGCGAGACGGTCGATCTCCTCGGCGGTGAGCACGTCGAGCAGTGCCGACGCGGTCACCAGGGAGGCGCCGGCCAGGGCGTCCGCCGTGAGCCGTCCGATGTCACCGCGCTGGGTGGTGACCTCGACGTGGCTGCCGTCGGCCGCCGCCCTGGGCGCCCCGACCGTGGCGAAGTGCAGCAGGTACGGGTCGCGGTCGTGCAGGATCCAGTGCTGGGCCCCGTCGAGCCGGGGCGCGAGCCAGCGGCCCATCGAGCCGGTACCGCAGCCGAGGTCGTGGATGGCCAGGCCGCCGCCGCGGACCGGCCGGTTGGCCAGCCGGATGCGCAGCGGGTCGAGCAGGTCGGCCGCCCGTGCGGCGGCGTCGGCGGGCTCGCGCAGCTGGAGCCACTGGGGCGCGTAACGCACCTCTTCGGCGTTCGGGTCCCCGACTCGCTGACCGGGCACGCCCGTCCTCACCTTCTGCTCGGGGATGCCGGAGTCCGGCCCGCTCGCCGGCGTGGTCGCGGTGCTCATGCCACCCTCCGGGGTTCCTGGGGCAGCCGGCCGAGCACTCCGGCCAGGCTGCGCGCGGTGGTCGCCCAGCCGTCCAGCGCGGCGCGCCGCCCGCGGGCGGCGGCCTTCAGCCGGCGGCGTACGTCGGCCTCGCCGAACCAGCCGCGCAGCTCGGCGGCGAGGGCCGCCGGGTCCTCCGGGGGCACGAGGATGCCGGGCACTCCGCCGTCGGGGGCGCGTCCGACGGCCTCGGGCACTCCGCCGACGTCCGTGGCGAGCACGGGGATGCCGCGGGCCAGGGCCTCGGTGACGGCCATGCCGTAGGTCTCGGCGTACGAGGTGAGGACCATGAGGTCGGCCGAGGCGTAGCTGGCGTCGAGTTCGGCGCCGGCCCGGGGTCCGGCGAGGTGCAGCCGGTCGCCGAGGCCGTGCTGCGCGATCAGGGTGCGCAGGTGGTCGACGTAGGCCGGGTCCTGGGTGAGCCCGCCGACGCAGACGCAGCTCCAGGGCAGGTCGGTGACGGTGGCGAGGGCTTCGATGAGCCGGTGCTGGCCCTTGCGCGGGGTGACCGCGGCGACGCACAGCAGCCGCGAGACACCGTCGGTGCCGGAGGCGAGCGGCGCGATGTCGGCGCCGGGCGCGGCGGCGTGCACCCGGTCGGGGGCGAGGCCGTGGTGGGCGACGAGCCGGCGGACGGCCCATTCGCTGGTGGCCACGACGGCCGACACGGCCCGCAGGGTCGTACGTTCCAGGGCGTCCAGCTCGGCGGCCACGGCGGGGTCGAGTCCCGTCTCGTCGCCGAGCGGCAGGTGGACGAGGACGACGAGACGCAGCCGGTCGGCCTCGGGGGCGACGATCTCGGGGACTCCGCAGGCGACGATCCCGTCGAGGAGGACGACCGTGCCGTCGGGCAGGTCGGCCAGCGTCCTGGCGAGTTCCGTACGGGCGGCCGCGGTGGGGCGGGGCCACTCGCCCGCGACGATGTGCCGCTGGACGTGCCAGCCGAAGCCGGGCAGGTCGAGGCAGAGGCGGCGGTCGTAGGCGTTGCCGCCGCTCGGCGTGGCCGGGTCGTCGACGCCGCCCGGCATGACGAAGTGCACGGTGCGCAGGGACATGGGGATGATCTCGGCGTTCTGGAGAGCCGCGTTCTGCACGGGCACGTAGTTCAGGGCGCCGGGTCCGGGGGCCCGCACGGCGCGGCCGGACAGCGGGGACGCCTTGTCGAGGGTCACGTCGGTCACAGGTCACGCTCGTAACTCGCCCAGGCGATGTGCGATTCGTGGAGGGTGACGGTGAGGCCGGTGAGACCGTGGGCGCCCGCGCCCAGGGCTCCGGCGTGCACGCGGTCGGCGAGCCGGTCGGCGATGACCTTCGCCAGGAACTCGGTCGAGGTGTTGGTGTCCTTGAAGTCCGGCTCGCTGTCGAGATTGCGGTAGTTCAACTCGCTGACGACGGCGCCGAGCTCCTGCGTGGCCAGTCCGATGTCGACGACGATGTTGTCGTCGTCCAGCTCGGGGCGACGGAAGGTGGCGTCCACCAGGAACGTCGCCCCGTGGAGGCGCTGTGCGGGTCCGAAGACCTCGCCGCGGAAGCTGTGGGCGATCATCAGGTGATCGCGGACGGTGATGCTGAACAACGGACGACCCTCCAGGTGCGGTGCGTCTGATCCCCTGCCGGGATCACGTCGTGTAATACGGCTGCCCCGTTCACCTTGTTCAGCCGCGTGTCGGCCTTTTCTCGGAGTCCGCGGAGGTCAGGCCGGTTCTCGTCGGCTCAAACCTCGTCGTAGGCCACTCGGTGGCACAGGGCGGGTATCGATCCGGAGGCCAGTTTCCCCATCACGTCGGGGAGTTCGCCGAAGGAACACTCGCCCGTGATCAGGGCGTCGAAGGCCGGTTCGGCGAGCAGGTCGAGAGCGAGCGCGAGCCGGTCCGCGTACGTCCGGTCGGCCCGGGCCGAGGGGGACACGGAGCCCACCTGGCTGCTGCGCAGGGTCAGCCGGCGGGAGTGGAAGGCCTCGCCGAGCGGCAGGGCGATCCGGCGGTCTCCGTACCAGCTCAGCTCGATGACGGTTCCCTCGTGGGCGAGCAGGCGAAGGGAGCGGTCGAGTCCGGCCTCGGTGGCGCTGGCGTGCACGACGAGGTCGCGTTCGCCCTCGGCCTCCTCGGGGAGCGCGAAGTCGACGCCGAGGGCCCGGGCGACGGCGCCGCGTGCCGGGTCGGCGTCGACGAGCTGGACGCGTACGCCGGGGAAGCGGGCGAGCAGCGCGGCGACCGAGCAGCCGACCATGCCGCCGCCGACCACGGCGATCCGGTCGCCGATGAGCGGGGCGGCGTCCCACAGGGCGTTCACCGCGGTCTCGACGGTGCCGGCGAGGATGGCGCGGGAGGCGGGCACCGACTCGGGTACGACGGTCACGGCGCTCACCGGGACGACGTACCGCGTCTGATGCGGGTAGAGACAGAACACCGTCCGCCCGAGCAGCCGCTCGGGTCCCTGCTCCACCCGGCCGACACTCAGATAGCCGTATTTCACGGGTGCGGGGAAATCCCCGTCCTGGAACGGCGCGCGCATCGAGGCGTGCTGATTCTCCGGGACTCCCCCGCGGAACACGAGGGTCTCGGTGCCCCTGCTGACTCCTGAGTAGAGCGTACGGACGAGTACCTCGTCCTCCGCGGGCTCGTTCAGGGTGATGTCACGGATCTCGCCGTGGCCCGGAGATGCGAGCCAGAAGGCGCGAGCTGTGAGTTCCATGAGCGTCCCTCTGAACGGTTCCGCAGATCTTCACGTACGGAGCGGTGACAAGTCGCGCACACGGTACGCGGCGTTGATCGAATCTGTCATTCGGCCGGAGGATCTGCGGTGGCCCTGAACAACATGTACGGCGCAAGGCTTCCCCAGCAGGAGACCATGGTGGGAGCCGGCGTGCAGCTCCTGGTGCTGGCCCTGCTGGGCACGGCGATCGGGATGGGGCCCGCGGGCTGGCTGACCGGCCTGGTGTTCGCCTTCGCCACCTGGGCTGTACTCACCCGTGCGCTGCGGCGCACACAGCCCCGCTCCTTCGGACCGGCCAACCGGGTGACGCTCGGCCGCGCGATCCTGGTCGGCGGTGTCACCGCTCTGGTCGCGGACTCCTTCGAGAGCTCGCCGCCGGTGAGCCTGCTCGTCGGTCTGACGGCGGTCGCGCTGATCCTCGACGGTGTCGACGGCAAGGTGGCCCGGCGGACCGGCACGTCCTCGGCCCTGGGCGCCCGCTTCGACATGGAGGTGGACGCGTTCCTGATCCTCGTGCTGAGCGTGTACGTCGGGATGTCGCTCGGCCCGTGGGTACTGCTGATCGGGACGATGCGGTACGCGTTCGTCGCCGCCGCCCGGGTGCTGCCGTGGCTGAACGGCGAGCTGCCGCCGAGCATGGCGCGCAAGACGGTGGCGGCCCTGCAGGGCGTCATCCTGCTGGTCGCGGGCTCCGGACTCCTGCCGTACGCAGCGGAGATGGCCGCCGTGCTGACGGCGCTCGCGCTGCTCGTGTGGTCGTTCGGCCGCGACATCGCGTGGCTGTGGCGGCAGGGCGGCCGCGGGCCCGCGGAGCGGACCGGCCGGCCCCTGGAGACCGGGCGCCCGCGGGAACTGGTCACCGCCGGCCCGGCCCGCATGGGTGCCGAGGGCTGATCACCGAACCACACGGGTTCGTCGGGTATCTCGGAAACCCGGAAAAGGCGTACGGACGCACGACATTCACGATCTGTCATGACCGGGAACGAACATCGTCTGACTAGACTACGCACCCTCGTGCACGTGATCGCGCCACGCGCGGGCAAGTCCGTTCCCGAAGGGTTCTCGACGCTTGATAGCCATCGAAGATGTCAGCAAGCGATACGCCGACGGCACGGTGGCCGTCGATCGCCTGTCCCTCCAGATACCGAACCACTCCATCACCGTTCTCGTCGGACCTTCGGGCTGCGGCAAGACCACCACGCTCCGCATGATCAACCGCATGATCGAGCCGAGCAGCGGCACGATCCGCGTCGACGGCGAGGACATCCGCAGCCGCCCGGTCAACACCCTGCGCCGTTCGATGGGTTACGTCATCCAGAACGCCGGCCTGTTCCAGCACCGGACCGTCGTCGACAACATCGCCACTGTGCCCCGGCTGCTGGGCTGGTCCAAGCAGCGCGCGCGGGAACGCGCGACGGAACTGATGGAACGGGTCGGCCTCGACCCGGCCATGGCCCGCCGCTACCCGTACCAGCTCTCCGGAGGCCAGCAGCAACGGGTCGGCGTCGCCCGCGCGTTGGCGGCCGACCCGCCGATCCTGCTCATGGACGAGCCGTTCTCCGCGGTCGACCCGGTCGTACGCCGGGGCCTGCAGGAGGAGTTGCTGCGCATCCAGAGCGAACTGGGCAAGGCCATCGTGTTCGTCACCCACGACATGGACGAGGCGATCACCATCGGCGACCGCATCGCGGTGCTGCGCACCGGCGGCAGGCTCGCCCAGTTCGCCTCCCCCGACGAGATCCTCTCGGCGCCGGCCGATCCGTTCGTCGAGCAGTTCCTCGGCTCCGACCGGGGCATCCGCGGTCTGTCGTTCCTGAGCACCGACGATCTCGAACTCGACCGCTCCCGGGTCTTCCCCGTCGGCTCCGACTGGCGGGAGATCGCCGCACGCGGACCCGAAGGGACGCCCGTGCTGGTCACCGACGCCGACCGCAGGCCGCTCGGCTGGGCCGACCCCGGAAGCTGGGGCGGGGACATCGGGGACCTCGAACCGTACGGCCCGGGCTTCGAGGCCGGCCGCGACTCGCTGCGGGTCGCCCTGGACCGGGCCGTGCTGTCGCCGACCGGCCGGGCTGTCGCCCTCGACGGCTCGGGGAAGGTCCTCGGGGTCGCCGGACAGGAGACCATCGCCGCGGCGATCCGGTCGGCCCGGCGGCGACGGGCGGCGGACTCCCCGCCGGCGGCGCCGACGGCGAAGGCCGCGCGATGAACGGGTACTTCGACATGCCGAGCGCCATCCAGCACGGCTACGGCGGCCTGATCGCCCTCCACATGGAGGAGGCGCTCCTGCCCGTGCTGGCCGGCCTGCTGCTCTCCCTGCCGATCGGACTGCTCTGCGTCCACTTCGACTGGCTCTACGCGCCGGTGCTGTGGACCTCGACGGTCCTCTACGCGATCCCCTCGATCGCCTTCTTCGTGGTGCTCATCGACTACACCGGGCTGAGTCAACTCACCGTGATGATCCCGTTGTGTCTGTACAGCCTGGTCGTGCTCGTCCCGGCGGTCGTCGACGGGGTCCGGTCGGTCCCCGAGGAGACTAACGCCGCCGCCTCGGCCATGGGCATCGGGCCCGCGCGCCGCTACTTCCAGGTCCAACTGCCCATCGCCGTACCGGCGATCATGGCCGGACTGCGGGTGGCCGTCGCCTCCAGCATCAGCCTGGTGAGCGTCGGCGCGCTGATCGGCAACCAGGGCGCCTTCGGAAACCTGCTGACGTACGCGCAGTTGTACAGCCTCCCCCGGCTCGCCGTGACGGCCGTGGTCACCCTGGCCGTTCTCGCGATCGTGATCGACGCCCTGCTGGTCCTGCTGCGGCGGCTGCTCACTCCCTGGCAGCCTCCGTCCGGCCGCGCCACCGGGCGCTCCGCGGTCACGACCGCGGACGCCGCCCGCGTCCCGGAGGGCGCCTCGTGAACGTACTGCACTTCATGCAGGCCTTCTTCAGCGACGGCTCCCACTGGCACGGTTACGACGGCATCCCGCAACGCGTGTGGGAGCACGTCCAGTACACGGCCGGGGCCCTCGCGATCGCGTCGGCCATCGGTCTGCCGATCGGGCTGGTCACCGGGCACACGGGGCGCGGCGGCAACGCGCTGGCCTTCCTGTCCGCGGGGGCCCGGGCGCTGCCGACCTTCGGGCTCCTGGTGCTGATGTTCATCTGGCTGGGCCTCGGCATCGTGCCGGTGATGATCCCGCTCGTGGTGCTGGCGATCCCGCCGGTCCTCGTCACCACCTACGAGGCGGTCCGCACCGTGGACCCGTCCCCCGTCGACGCCGCCCGCGGCATGGGCATGCCGGAATCGCGGATCCTGTTCCAGGTCGAGGTGCCCGCGGCACTGCCGCTGATCCTCAGCGGGCTGCGCTCGGCGACGGTCCAGATCGTCTCCACGGCCACGATCGCGGCGTACGTCTCCCTCGGCGGGGTCGGCCGGTACATCGTGGACGGCATGTACCAGCACAACTACGAGAAGGTGGCCGGCGGAGCCGCCGTCACCGCCGTTCTCGCGCTGTTCGTCCTCGTGCTCTTCTGGGGCGCGAGCCGGGTGGCGGTCTCTCCCGGAGTCAGCAGACGCCGGACCTCGTAGCAGGACGGATAGGGGGAGGGGGACAGCCCCAGGGCTGTCCCCCTCCCCCTATCCGTATCCGTCCCCGTTCCGGTCCCCGCGCGGGCCGGGCTCGCGGGCGGGTGGCGTCCCTCAGGAACGCTCCCGTGGGGCGTGCGCCCCGCCCTCGGCCCTGGCGAGTGCGTGTTCGAGGACGACGAGCAGCGCGTCCCGCACGGACCCCCGGTCGCGGGCGTCGAACACGGTCAGCGGCACGTGGTCGGCGACGTCGAGCGCCCACCGTACGTCGTCCAGATCGTGTTCGACCTTGCCGTCGAAGGCGTTGACGGCCACCGCGAAGGGGATCTCGCGGTGCTCGAAGTAGTCCACGGCCGCGTAGCAGTCGTCGAGCCGCCGGGTGTCGACGATGACGAGCCCGCCGAGCGCGCCCTCGACGAGGTCGTCCCACATGAACCCGAACCGCTCCTGGCCGGGGGTTCCGAACAGGTAGAGCTTCAGCGTCGGGTCCAGGGTGACGCAGCCGAAGTCCATGGCGACCGTCGTCGTCACCTTCTCCGGGGTGTGGGTGAGGTCGTCGACACCGGCCGCGACCGAGGTGATGGACGCCTCGGTCGTCAGCGGCTCGATCTCCGAAATGGCCCCCACCGTCGTGGTCTTGCCCACGCCGAAGCCGCCCGCGATCACCATCTTCACCGGCAGCGGCGGCCGGGGACGCTCGTCGTCATCCCTCACGGATCGCGCCCCGGGAGTCGGGGACAGCTCTGAGACCATCGATCACCCTTCGCAGAACAGTGACATCGCGGTTGGAACGGGCCTGCGGCGCGTACAGGACCAGTTGCCCGTCGGCGCGCAGATCATCGGCGAGAACCCGGACCACGTTCAAATGCATCCTCAGTCTCGCCGCGATCTCCGCGAGCGACTGCGGCTCGCGGCAGACCGTGATGATGTCGCGGTGCTGGTCGAAGACGAAACGGTCCAGTGCCGCCAGCCCCACATGCGTGGCCACCACCTGGGTCTCGATCGGGATCGGCGGTACGAGACTGTCGCCGCCTGCGATCCGTCCCGCGGTCAGCAGGAACGGCCGGACGACCGAGGCGGGGCGTTCCCCGCCCCGTTCGGCGTCGTCGTCGGCCAGTGGCTCGCCGGACGTCATCACGTCCTCCCCCTTCAACTCGACACGCGTCACCGGTCATGTGACGCGCCGCCGGACATCGGTCCGCCCGTGGTCAGCCGGCCGGTGCGATGCCCACGGTTCTCTTCAGCTCCATCACCAGTTGCGGACTGAGCACCGCACCGGCCCGGTTGGCGAACAGGGTCATCTCGTAGGCGATGTTGCCGAGCTTCGCCTCCTTCGAGGTGACCACTCCGAGCACCGCTCCGGCGCCGAGCGAGGACACCAGCACGTGCCCTTCCTCCAGGTCGATGATGACCTTGTTGAGGCTGCCGAGGCCGTAGTTGCCGGAGGCCCCCATGGCGAGGCTGGTGATGCCGGAGACGATCGCCGCGAGCCGCTCGGAGTCGGCCTGGCCGCGCAGTTGGGAGACCGCGATGAGCAGTCCGTCGGAGGAGACACCGATCACGTCGACGACCCCGGCCGTCTCGGTCGCGAATCGGTTGAGCAGCCAGTTGAAGTCGGCGGCGGCCGTCTTCACGTCCGCCGCGGGTTCCGCTGTCCGGGACTCGGGTCCGCCTGTCCACATGGTCACGTGCTCATGCCTTCCGGGGAAGAGGGTCTTCTGTTCTGGGTGTCGGTCCCGGCCGGGCCGCCGGGTCTGCCGCCCGGCCGGGTCACGACGGTCTCTCGGTCCTCGGCCGCGCTCTCGCGCTCGGCCCGCAGGACGGCGGCCTCGAACTCGTCGAGTTCGGAGCGCGCTGCCTCGGCGTCCGTGGGCTGCCAGGAGGGCGGCCTGCGGTGGGTGGGGGGTTCCGTGGGCCGGGGCAGCCGGCTCGCCGCGGTGCCGGCCGACAGGGTCGCCCCGCGCACCCGCCGGCGCAGCGGGCCGGCCTCGCCGGCCCGCGCCGGGCCGGTGGGTGCCGGGTCGGCTCCGCTGCCGGGGCGGGCGCCGCCGTGCGTCGCCGCGCGCTCGGTGCCGGTGTCCGTCGCCTCCGAACGGCGTGCGTGGCCGGGGGATTCGGCGGTCCGGGACCAGGAGGGGACCCTGCGCGGCAGGCCGGCGGGTCCGGTCGGCGCCTCGATCCGCGCCTGACGCGGCTCGCTGGGGCCGGAACGGCGCGGCGGCGGCTGCATGCGCGGGGCCCGCGCGGGGGCGGAGATCTGGTTGCCGGGCACGAGGTGGGCCGCGGGCACCGCGACGGTGGCGGTGACACCGCCGCCGGGGGTACGGGACAGGGCGACCTCGATGCCCCAGCGCCGGGACAGGCCGCCGACCACGAACAGGCCGAGCACCTCCGTCGGCGCCAGGTCGAGGCGCTCGCGCCTGATCAGCCGGGCGTTCTCCTGCTCCAGCCGCTCGGGGCTCATGCCGAGACCGTGGTCGATGATCTCCACGAGGGCTCCGCCGCCCTGGTGACGGGGCCGCAGGACGACCTCGACGCCGCTGGTCGCCGGGGAGAACATCACGGCGTTCTCCAGGAGTTCGGCGAGCATCAGGGTCAGGTCGCCGACGATGTCGGGGACGACGTTGACATCGCCCTCGGCGTGCGGGGTGACGCGCTGGTAGCCCTCGATCTGGCCGAGCGCGGCGCGCACGATGTTGCTGAGCCGCATCGGTTCGGTGTTCAGGCCGGTCTCGCTGATCCCGGCGAGCAGCATGAGGCTGTCGGCGTTGCGCTGCAGGCGGACGGCGATGTGGTCGATGCGGTAGAGCCGGTCCAGCACCTCGGGGTCGGTCTCGCCGCGCTCCACGGAGTCGATCAGGGCGAGTTGGCGGGCCGTCAGGTTGCTGACCCGGCGGCCGACGTTGCCGAACATCTCGGCGATGTTGCGCCGGCTGACGACCTGGCGTTCCAGCAGCGCGCTCGCGGTGACCTGAACCTGGTTGAAGGCTTCGGCCAGTTCACCGATCTCGTCGCGCACCGGCACGGGAACGGCCTCCAGGCGCGGCGGGCCAGCGTCGTCGGCGTCGTCGTCCGCGACCCGGGCGAGTTCGCTCTTGGCGGCGCCGGCCACGTGCTGGGCCGCCGCCGTGAGCGTGCGCACGGTCCGCACCACGGAGCGCCGGGTGAGTACGGAGAAGGCGAGCCAGGCGGTGAAGGCGGCCAGGATGCCGGCGACCAGCCAGACCACCCGCCACCAGGCGGCGTTCGACGCGGACTGGGCCTTCTCCGCGATCCCGCCGATCAGCGACTGGACGATCTTCAGCCGGTTCTCGGCCTGCCGCTCGTAGGTGGGGTCGGCGCGCAGTGCCTCGTCGAGCGCGGCCCGCAGCTGGGTCGCGTTCTCGGCGACCAGCGCTCCGGTGTCGACCTGGAGCGCCGCCCAGTGCTGGGTGATGACGCTCTGGTACGGGCTGTGCTCGATCTCGGCGAGGTCGGTGCCCTGCTCCGGTCCGGCGAACCGGGTGAACCGCTCGGCCTGGTAGGTGTACTGGTCGTAGTCGCCGACGGCGCCGGTGAACTCGATGAGCGCGTTGGCGTCACGGGTGCGGGCGGCGAAGACGCTGGTCTCGAAGGAGGCGTGGGCGGTGTCGGCGCGCAGCAGGGCGTCGAGCAGATTGCCGGCGGACGCGGAGGACTCGCTGCCCGAGCGGCCGAGGCCGAGGCCGTCGATCAGCCCCTCGATCACCGATCCGTAGGCCGGGTCGATGTTGTCGGCGGGGATGGGGCCCTCTTCGACGGTCGTACGGAGGCTGTCCAGGCCCTCGAGTTCCTTCAGCGCCTGCGCCTCGCCTTCGGGCAGCCGGTCGCCGTAGGCGGTGCGGACGGCCGCGATGCGGGCGCCGACCTTGTCCTGGGCCGCCAGATAGGCGGCGGTGTCCGGGGCGTCCTTCCCCTTCCCCGAACCGGCGGCCTCGTAGCGCAGCGAGACCAGCAGTGCCTGCCGGTGCTCGGTCTGCACGGCGTCGATGAGTTTCGTCACCTGCGTGCTGTCGCGGACGAGCTGGGCGGTGTCGGCGGCGGACCGTGCCTTGCCGATTTCTCCGGAGACGACATAGGCGAGCATCACGGAGATGACGGCCAGCGGCACGATCACCAGGACATTGAGTTTGCGGCGGAAAGGCCAGCGGTCCAGCAGAGATGGTGTCCGGCCGGTCCCGAGAGCAGTGGACGGCTGCCCCGAGGCGGCCTTTCTGTGCGCGGGCACCCAACCTCCTTGACTTCATTCCCCGTTGGCAGCCCAATGGCAGGCTTGCGTGGATCAATGGTCACGAGCAGCGCGATCGGGCCGACAAGTGGAAGGGGGCCCTCGACGCGGCCAACACTAGCGGCTGCCGTCAGAGTACGGCCATGATCAACCGAAAAGTGGCACGCGAAGAAGCCTGGTTCGCTCATGTTTCAGTCACGTTGCGCCTACGGGCTGAAGCTGCGCGGTCCCCATCAGTAGTGATCTATTCGTGTCTTGACGGTAGTTGAGGCGGCTCGATTGGATCGTCAGGTTCCGTCACCCGAGCCCACCAGCCACCGACGCCCCGCCGATTGCCAAGTCTGGATGAACAAGTGACCATCGCCAGAAGCACTCGTACCTCCGCAACCTCCGCTGTATCCCTGCTGGTTGTGGCCGCCGCCGCGCTGACGGGCTGCGGTTCCTCCGACGACTCGGGCAACAAGGACCCGTTGAAGGGCGACGCCGCCAAGGCCGGTACGGTCGTGGTCGGCTCCAACAACTTCCCCGAGAGCATCCTGCTCGCCGACATCTACGGCGAAGCGCTCAAGTCCAAGGGAATCAAGGTCAGTTACAAGCTGAACATCGGCAGCCGCGAGACCACGTACGGACTGATCAAGAACGGCACCATCACGGTCCTTCCGGAGTACAACGGCGCACTGCTCGCCTACCTGGACGCCAAGGCCGCGCCGACGTCCGTCGACGAGACCAGCCAGGCCATCTCCGCCAAGCTCGACCCGAAGCTCTCGCTGCTGGAGCCGTCCGAGGCCCAGGACAAGGACGCGATCGCCCTGAACGAGGCGACGGCCAAGAAGTACAACCTCACCGAGAAGTCGTCCATCAGCGACCTCGCCGACGCGGCGAAGGACCTGGTCGTCGGCGGCTCGCCCGAGTTCCAGACCCGGCAGCAGGGCCTGAAGGGCCTGAAGTCCGTATACGGTCTCGATTTCAAGAGTTTCAAGGCACTGGACGCGGGCGGCCCGCTCACCGTGGCGGCCCTGAAGGGGAACAGCATCCAGGCCGCGGACATCTTCACGACGGACCCCGGAATCAGCAAGAACAAGTTTGTCGTGCTACAGGACACCAAGAATCTTTTCGGATTCGAGAATGTAACTCCGCTGACATACAAGAGCGCTCTTCCGGCGGCCGGAGTCTCCGTCCTCAACGACGTCTCGTCGAAGCTCGACACCGAAACCCTGGTGAAGCTCAACAGCGAGGTGCAGGACGGCAACAAGGACCCGCTGGACGTCGCCAAGAACTGGCTGGCCTCCGCGGGACTGAGCTGACGCCGCTGCCGGCGGCCGGACGACGGGCGCCTCGGGCCGGGAGGCAGTCCTCCCGGCCCGGCCCCTCGACGACGACGGTCACGGTGTACGGCTGAGGAGTGAAGTCCGTCATGCTCGAGCGCACGGCCGAGGCCGCCCCGGTTCCCGGAGCCCCGGCCCCCGACAACCCGCCCGCCGGGACCGCGCCGATCGGTTACGCACCGACCGGTGGCGCACCGACCGGTGGCGCACCGACCGGTGCCGTCCTCGACGGCACCGGCCTCGGTGCCGCGATGGTGGCCCGGGTCGCCGACGGGGCGCCGCCGCCTTCCCTGAGCCCCGTCGCGCTCGAGGCGATGGAACGCACCCGGCGGGCGGCCCATCGGCTGGCCGCGGAGGGCGCCCGTGTCTACGGACGCAGCACCGGCGTGGGAGCGCACCGGGGTCTGGCCGTCGAGGAACACGACGGCGCGGGCCACGATCTGCGGCTCCTGCTGAGCCACGCGGGCGGGGTGGGCGAGGCGCTGCCCGCCCGCCACGTCCGCGCGATGATGGTGGTACGGGTCAATCAACTCCTCGCCGCAGGGTCGGGGTTGGGTCCCGAGATCGCCACGGCCCTCGCACGGGCCCTGCGGGCGGGAGCGCATCCCCGGGTTCCCGAGTACGGGTCCGTGGGCACCGGTGACCTGACCGCGCTGGCCCGACTGGGGCTCGTGCTCTTCGGCCATGACACGTGGCTGCCCGAAAGCCCCCTGCTCGACGGACCGTTGGCCGGTCATCCCCTTCCCGAGCCCCTTCCGCTGCGCCGCGGGGACGCGCTGGCCCTGATGAGCAGCAACGCCCTCACCCTCGGAGAATCCGCGCTCGCCTGGCACGACCTCGGGACACCGCTGCGCGCCGCGCCCGTCGTGGCCTCGCTCGCCCTGCACGCCGTGGACGGCTCGCTCGAACCGTACGCACCGGAGGTCCACGCGGCCCATGGGCACCCGTGGGTCGCCCGGGTGGCGGCCCGCGTCCGGTGGCTGCTCGGCGCGGTGGCCGGAGCCGGGGACGGTGCGGGCACACGTGCGGAAGCGGGCACGGGGACAGCAACGGCCGCAGGTGTACCGGTGCCGTCGGGCGGCGTGCCGACCCGGGTACAGGACCCCTTCGGCTTCCGGTGCTTCCCGCAGGCTCACGGCCCCGCGATGGAGGCGTGGTCCGATCTGGAGCGGGTGCTGTCCATCGACCTCAACGCCGCCACCGAGAACCCCTTCATCGGCTGGGACGAGGCCACGGGCACTCCGGTCGCCCGGCATCACGGGGGCTTCTTCACCGCGCCGCTCGCCCTCGCGCTCGACCGGCTGGGCCTCGCCGCGCTCGGCACGGCCCGGCTCTCGGCGGCCCGGCTGTCCGCCCTCGGGCGACCCGAACTGACCGGCCGTCGCTCCTACTTGGCCGACGCCTCCTCGGCCGGGTCCGGAATGATGATCCTGGAGTACGGCGCCGCCTCCGCCCTCGCCGAGATGCAGGCGTGCGCCACCCCGGCCTCGCTCGGGCATGTCGTGCTGTCCCAGGGCGTGGAGGAGGCGGCGACCTTCGCGACCCAGGCGGCGCGCAAGACGCTGCGCGCCGCGAAGGCGTACCGGCTGGTCCTGGCCTGCGAACTCGTCGCCGCCGTCCGGGCGTTGCGGCAGCGCGGCACGCCGCCCGCGCCCGGCACCCCGGCGGGCCGGGCCTACCTGCGCGCGGCGGCGGCACTCGACCCGGACATGAGGGACCGCCCCCTCAGCGACGACGTGACCGTGGCGGCGGCCCTGCTCGACGGCTTCGCCGAACTCACCGACGAAGAGGAAGCACCCGAACGACTGGGCTAGAGTCGGCGCGGCCCCCGGTCGGACATTCCGCCGCGGGCGGGCTGTGCGTTGGGGGATGACGGCACCATGCGGTACGAGCACGTGGAACTCTCCGGGTACGAGATCCAGGAGGTCCTCGGCCGAGGCGGGTTCGCCACGGTCTACCGGGCCCGTCAGACGGCGGTGGGCCGGGACGTCGCGCTGAAGGTCGACAGCAGGGTCCTGGCCACGGAGCGCGACCGGCAGCGTTTCCTGCGCGAGGTCACGGCCGCGGGCCGGTTGTCCGGACATCCGCACGTGGTCCCGGTGTACGACGCGGGTGTCCTCGGCGACGACCGCCCGTACATGGTCATGGAGCTGTGTCCGGGCGGCTCGCTCGGCGACCGCCTGCACCGCGACGGCCCGCTCGCCGTCAAGGAGGCCCGGGACATCGGGCTCGGCATCGCCGACGCGCTGGCCGCGGCGCACGCCGCCGGGGTGCTGCACCGCGACATCAAGCCGGGCAACATCATGGTCAACCGGTACGGCGGGGCCGCCCTCACCGACTTCGGACTGGCCGCCATGCCGAGGCCCGGCCGGGAACTGTCGGTGACGCGCGAGGCGCTGACTCCGGCGTACGCGCCGCCGGAGGCCTTCCACCTGGCCGAACCCACGACGACGGGCGACGTCTACTCGCTCGCCGCCACGCTCTACGCGCTCCTGCGGGGCCGCCCACCGCACCACCCGGACGACGGCACCCAGCTCAGTCTCGCGGAGCTCATCGTCCGGCACACCTGGCCCTACACCGACCTGCCGGGCGTGCCGGGCTCCCTCAACGCAGCACTGAGGGCGGCCCTGGAGACGGATCCGGGCTCCCGGACACAAGACGCGCGGGCATTGCGGGACGCCCTGGCCGCCGTCGACGTCGACAGCGCCGCCCGGAGTGTCTTCGGGCCGGCGCCGGGGACGGCCGCCACCATCCCCGCCCACGGCGACGCGCCTCCCCCTTCCTGGACCCCGCCGGCCACGGTTCACCCATCGCCTGCCGACCGGCCTTCTACGGACCTACCACCCTCGGACCGACCGTCTCCGGGCCCGGGCCGTCCGGACGGCTCCTCCACCGGCGGTGGAGGGGCGAGCACGGTGACGGAGCCGGCGAACCGCGGGGGTTCTCGGCGGCGTCCGGTCCTGATCGGCGTGCTGGCGGCCGTCATGATCTCGGTCAGCGTGTCCGTCACCTGGGTGGTCAACGAGTACGGGTCGCCCGACGGCCCCGGCTCGTCCGTGGGCGACTCACCGGCACCGGGCACCTCGGGCAAGGCCTCGCCCCAGGGTGGTACGGCCTTCGGTGGCGTACGGACCACCCGAAGCGACTGCCCCGCCGCGGGCGTCGGGGGCGTGGGCGGCCGCTGTGTCACGAGCCCCGAGTGCTGGAGCGGCATCACCGACATCTCGGGGACGATCACCGTCAGCGGCGCCGACTGCCATGTCTCGCACGTGTGGCAGACCTTCGCCATCGCCCCGCTGCCCAAGGACGGGATGACCTACAACGCGAGGGACCTCGTCAAGCATCCCGACGTCAGGGCGCTGTGTTCCCAGCGGGTGATGCGGGACTCCCTCATGTCCGCGAGCCGTTCCGACGGCACCCACTGGGACGTCGACGTCCTGCCGCCGACCGCCCCGCAATGGGCCGAGGGACTACGGGTGTTCCGCTGCGTCGCCGCGGCGGAGACGGACGACGGCGAGATCACCGGCAGCCACTTCGGCGCGAGCGACTGACCTCGCTCGGTCGGGAACGGGCGCCGTCCGGGCGGGGGTTCAGGCTCCCGGGCCTCCTGTGCCGTTCCTGGGCCGGGTCAGCAGCCACTTCCAGCGCTCCCGCTCCGTCACACAGGTCGCGGCGGCCAGCGCGGTGGCCGGGATCGCCGCCCAGGCGGGCCAGGCGAGCCACGAGAACACCACCGCCGCGACCAGTTGGAGCAGCACCAGCAGCACCGTCACCCAACCGGGCACCGGAACGACGACGTTGGCCTTGTCCCCGGGCGTCGAGAAGACCGTCGGCAGACCGATGAGCAGCACCACGGACGCCACCGCGAGCAGCCACGAACGGTCGGACAGCGCCCAGGGGGTCGCCACCCAGGCCACGATCTCCGTCGTGAAACGCAGAACGGACGGCAGGCGGTCGTCGGGCCGCCCCGACGCGGTCGTTCCGGAAGCCATGTCGGTCACCGCGAAACGATCCCACGCCGGGCCCCCGATCACCAGCGACTCACGACTCCACCCCCACCGCCCCGTATCGCCAACGGCCGCCGTCAAGGCGACGGGCTCCAGGCGGCCACGAAGAAGGGCCGGATCCGAAGCGAGGTGTCACGCAACTCGGCCCTTTCTCCGCGGTGCCACGCAGGTCCGCGGAAGGAAGGTCCACGACCGCTTTGTGTACGTGGCCCCCAGGACCCGCCCACTCTCACGCAACCAGGGATAACGACGCTGCAATTCGATGTAGTTGTCGTTCGTGACGATGACCGCGGACGACTCGTCCGCGATGGCGACCACCAGTGCGTCCCCCTTGCCCTCGGTTCCGGCCGGGGGCTGAACGATGTCTCCCTTGCTGAGCGCGGAAATCACCTCCGCCCGCTCCGCCTCCGAGACCTTGTGCCGGAAACTCGCGTCCACGACCAGGTGGATGTCGGCATCCGGATACTTCTTCGCAAGCGCCTCGCGGGCCTCGACAAGTTGTGCGTAACTCGGGCGGTCGTCCGTTTCGTAGACACCGGGCCGACTGGGCGAGTGCCCGATCCAGGCCAGATTGGATCCATCGACCACGAGGGTGTGCACGTCGTCCCCCGGCTCGGAATCACCGACGCGAGAACGAGTGACCGTGGACTGCACTCCGCCACTCGTCGTATTGGACATGAGCAGAGGGGACGGAGCGAGATTGGTCGCCAGAAGGTCGTCCAGTTCCCTGCGCACCTCGGGAGTCGGCCCGCCGGAACCGAAGCTCTTCACCTCCTCGTCCACCACGACCTCACCTGTGTGCTCCAGGGTGGCCTTCACGTGCAGCAGCCCGTCCGAGTCGTACGTGTACTCCAGGTCGAACCGCGACTCTTCACGGGCACGGGGTGTCGGGTATTGCAGGGTCAACTCGGTCAGCTGGACGTTATCGGAGTCGGAGAGCTCCTTGTCGGGGTCTCCTTCCCAGATCTCCACGGTGAGCTTCCGCTCGTGATCTCGAGTGGGGGTATAGCTCTTCCGCTCGCTCCAAGGCAGGGGTGAGTTGCGGGGGATGATCTCACTGAACCGCCGGCGGCCCGTCGTGTCCTTGACCACCGTGCCCAGCGCGTGACTGTTGGCGACCTGAATGACCCCGGATGTCTCTTTGGCCAGAACGGCTGCCGCGATCGACGCGCCACGCGCCACCGCGGTCATCGGGTCGCACAGATGCGCGGGCACGGGTTCCATCTGAAGTGCTTCCGCCACCGCGGCACGAACACTCGGAATCTGGCTCGTGCCACCGATCATGAGGACGTCGTCCACGTCCAGCGGCGCCATGTGCAGATCTCTGAGACACTCCTCGAGAGGGGCCAGAGCACGATCGACGAGATCGGTAATCGCCTCCTCCAACTCCCCCTGGAAGATGTCCACTTCCCGACCGTCCGGGGTTCTGATCGTCACGGAGGGCTGGGAGGATAGAAGGATCTTGCTACGCTCCACATCGAGGCGGAACTGCCGTTCCTGAGCCGTGGTCCACTCCTTGCGCGCCGGCGCCCGGTCCAGGACCAGCTTGCGCAGCCGCCGGTCGATCTCCAGGCCGCCGAGCTCGGTCACACCGCGCGAAGCGCGCTCTTCGAAGAATCCGTCCTCGTAGTCCAGGACCGTGACATCGATCGTGCCACCGCCCCAGTCGAAGACGAGGATCTGCATGTCCTCACGCATGTCGTGCACGTACGAAATGGCCGCCGCCGTCGGCTCGTTGAGCAGGGCCTGCACCTCGATGCCGGCAAACCGCGCAGCGGCGCGAGTCCGGTAGCGAGCCGCGCCGGTGGCGTTAGCGGGAACGGTGATGACGGCTCGGTCGATGTCCGTAAGATTGTGGCGCGCACCATCCTTCATAGCTGTGAAGACACCAGCGGCGACGGTCGTGGCGGCGAAACGCCTTCCTTGCACAGTGACGTACTCGTCACTCTTGAGCAGACGCTTGCAAGCCTCGGCGGCCTCCTCCGAGCGCAGCTTCGCCTCCCAGCCGAAGAGCGGCCCTCTACGCAGGGAACTCATCCCTACGACCGAGGGGAAAAGCAGCTCGAAGCCCGGGTGGCGCCAGTCCGCGTCCAAATGGTGCGCGTCCAGCGGCAGTACCTCGACATCGTCCGCCTGCCACTGAGCCACAACGGAGTTGGTGGTGCCGAAGTCGATGCCCGTCGCGGTCATGCCTTCGCCTCCCCTTCAGCTGTGCTGTCGCAGTCTGTCGAGCCGACAACGCGGCGCAGCTGTCCGACCAGAATCAGTTTGTTCGTGGCCTGGTCCAGGTAGGCCGGGCGAACAATCTCGAATGCGTCGCCTTCGCCCTCGACGACCACGAACAGCTCCTGTTCGTCAGGCGTCTCGACGACGCGCACGCCGAGCCCGAGGAGGGCTTTCCGGATAGAGACCTGCCACTTCAGCGTACTCATCCGATTGCCCGAACCCCGTGCTTCGAGATCGCTCTCCACCATCCGGGCCAAGTGCTCTTCCCGGGTGCGGAATGCCTCGAGCACACCTTGTCTCAGAGCGGCCAACACCTCGGACTGCTTGGGTTGGTCTTCGTCGGGAATAGCGTCGAGCAGGCGGCCGGCGCTGTCCTTGAAGCGCTTCAGAAGCTCGCCGGGATCCAGCAGTTCCTCCGGCCTGTACATAAGAAGTTCAGGCGTGATGGATCTTCCCTTCGCTCCTCGTTGGCGAAAGCCTTGCGAATCGGTCTGGTTGGACCAGTGCCTGGGCTTGCTCATTCTGACGTCCTGTGCTGATGATCCGGGCGCCGGGGCGCATTGAGAAGGGTGGGAAGCAGGTCGGCGACGGCCTGGCGGCGAACGACCTCGAAGTCGGCGGGGTTTTCCGGCACTGTCCGCCTGGGCATGGGGGCGACCGGAGGCACCAGCGTCAGGGGTGGGCCGTCAGGCAGATCGAAGGAGCGGTCCTCCAAGGGCAAAGCGAAAAAGCCGGACCAGTCCTCATCCCGTTCGGCCTGCTGGATGCGGCGCATCGCCCGGTTGATCCGGGCCGCTTCGTCGCGTTCGTCTACATATGTACGGCGGAGGTCGCGGTAACGCTGTTTCCAGACTTCGGAGCCGTTGGGCAGCCCGAGTTCGAGGAAGGGGTTGGACGGGTGGGGCCGGTCGTTCCGCGGGGTCGCCCGACGCCGCCTGACCAGTTCCATGTTGGCCTCGACCAGCGGAGGAGGGTCGGGGATGCTCGAAAGCGCGATCAACGCGCTGTCCGTATCCTCCTCCAGCAACGCGAGGTACGCTCGCATGTTCAGTGACTCTGCGCGATGGTGCGGGTCACCCTCCTCGTGAGCTGCGAGCTTGGCCACCTGAGCACGGGCCTTCTTGAAGTCACCGGCGCAGATCACGTCGTAGGCATGACGCAGTGCCATCAGGGCGTGGAAGGGACCTCGGCCGGGACTGACCGCCGCTTTGGGTTCCCAAAGGGTGGCCATCAGCCGCCACAGGCCCCGGTCTTCGAGGACGTCGGGATCCCAGTTACCGGTGAGGGCACCGTCCTGAACGCGCCGCAGTCTCAGGACCAGAGGGCGAGACAGGTGCTGCTCGAGCTCCTTGAGCACGCCGGTGTCCCCTTCGGCTGCGCGGTGCAGAAGGTCGTAGGTGCTTCCTTCCTCGCAGTCGACGTCCTCGCCCTCGAGGAATCGCTGCCTCTGGACCGGCTGTTGCCAGCCGATGGCGGATGCGGTGAGCGGTTCCACTTGTTCAGGGGCGAGCCGGGCCAGCAGGTAGCAACGGTCGTAATCGTCGGAGCGCAGATTCCAGGGGGTGCTGTCAGGAGTGACCAAGCCTGCTTCCAGCAGGTCGTCGACCGTACCGAGCGGCGCCCAGGGCAGGATCCGGCCACGAACAGTCGACGGAAGGGTGACGAGATCCGCATGACGCATGGCGTACTGAAGCATGAACGCTCCTGACACGTCCTCGGTCACGGTCGGAAGAGCATCGTGCTCCAGGAGTTCCGGACCTGAACCCAGCAGGTGGTCCAAGCGTTGCTGACCGACCGGCGTGAGCCAGGGCAGCCCCGCGTCGTGGATCACCTCCATCACGGTGACAGTGTGACCTTCCCCGACCCTTTCGAGCACGGCGCGTACCGCAGCGGGGAGTTGCGCGACGGGATCGCCGTCCAGGCACTGCCGCACGGTCCGCACGGCCCAGTCAGGTGCGGCGCCGTCGCCGGGTTCGGCATCCAGGAGGTCCTTCAGGAGCCGTTCCACTCGGGGCACGGCTTCGGCACCGAACACTCCGGCCCTTCGCCAACGGCGCAGGGCGAATCCGTCTGGACCGCTCTCGGTGTCCGCTCCGGTCTTCGCCGTCTGAAGCCGTCGCGCACGACGTTGTTCGCGCCAGGCCTCGACCAGTTCCGCCCGCGACGAGGACGCCTCAGGCCCCTCACCCGGAACCGTCCCGTTCTCGTACTTCATCTGTCCTCGCACTGCTCGCATACGACCGTGCCGTCCGACGACCCAACCGCTCCCGTCCCGGAGATGCCTCGTCGCCCGCTTCCGCTCACTGGAAGTCGTCCCCGTCGGGCGACGTACCGGTGACACGTCCCGCGTCGGGGCCGGCCCAGCCGCCGCCGTCACGCCATGCGAGCCCCACGCTGAACGCGCGCTGGGCGACATCCGCGATCCATGGCTCGGACGGGGGTTCACGGAGCACGATGACGAGATACTCGGCCTGCCCTCGTGGATGGAGAAAGGCCGCTTCCAGCAGATGCACGGCGGCTGCCTTGATCTGCTCGTAGCCGCAGGCCTCGTCGCCCACCACCTCGAAGAGGGTCAGACCGTCCGGGGCGAGGCTCCAGGCGTCGACATGGGCGCTGTCCCCCGCCTCAACGGAGAACTCGTAGAGATCGGCGAGCAGCCGATGCCGCAGGCTTTCGTGCGCGCGGTCCGCCCGCCTCGCGCGTTCGCGTGCGGCGACCGCGTCGGCCAGGCCAAGGGCGTTCGCCGTTCCCGCACCGATATTCACCGGCTCGACCTCGGTGCCTGTCGTCGGCATGTCCTCCCCTTCGTGCTCGGGGATGCCCGTCTCCTCGACGGTCGGACCCCGATGGATCTCGGTTCCTGTCTTGCGGACGGCGGTCAGGACCCGGCCGTCGGAGCTGATCGACCACTGGCACCGTTCGCCGTCGACGAAGAGGCGGCGTCGCGCCGACTCGGTACGCCCGTTCCTCAGATCAGCCGCGAGCTCCTCCCTGAGAAGCCTGAGAAACTCGTGGTCCGGCACGTCACGGGACTCGGTGAGCCGCTCGTAGCCGACGCAGGCACGCGCGGTGATGTGCAGATCCTCGGGAGCCAGGCTCCGCAGGGCGGAATCGTCGACGTGCTCCGGGCCGGGGTCGGGGGCGGGCGAGGTGAGGGCCGACCTGCGCTCGGCTCGCGCGTCCTGCCCCACCCGGGAGGGAACTCCCGCCGCCACCTGGGCATAGCTGCGCTCGGGGTGCACGGATGAGTAACCGGTCACGGTGCGCGCGTCACCGTCGAGTACGAGCCGGTAACCCATCAGATCGAGGAACCAGCCATCCTTGAAGCGCATGTGCCGCCCCTCGGCCAGGAACGGGCCGAGCATCGCGTGCAGTTCAACGGCGGCCTCTCCGAGGCCGCCTCGGTGCCGGGCCACGAACGAGCCACAAGCCGTCGAGTTGATGCGCACGTCGGCCACGTTCTCCGGAGCGAGCTCCAGCCGGAACGCAGCGTCGGCGTTCCTCGGAACCCGCAGGTAACTCGTCTTTCCGAGGGGCAGCGGTTCCGCCGTACGGAAACCTCCGCAGTTTTGCTGCCGGCACCAGCCGTCGGACTGACGCGTCTCGTTGTCGCACCGCGTGCCCTCCGCCCGGTAGCGGGTGCACAGCCCGGTTCCGCCGTCCGGTGTCTTCCTTCCGGTGACCTGGGCCAGGAACTGCTGAGGGGTCGGCATCGGCTTCACCGGGCCTCCGATCCACCGTGGCAGGGGCCGATGGTGGACCACCGTCAGCGACTGGGTACACCTGGTGAGCGCCACGTACAGACGGCGCAGTCCGACGGGATCGTCGGCGGCGATCGCGGAGGGTTCGACCACGACGACGTGATCGAACTCCAGCCCCTTGGCCTGCTCCGCCGTGAGCACCGACACCGCGTCGACGGCTTCCACCTCCGCGGCGACTGACTCCTGCCATGGGGCTGCCCCCGGGACGATCACCGCTGTCGTGCGGCTGGCCGACCGGCCGTCGGAACCCACGGCCAGTTCGCGAGCGTGCCGGGCGGCACGCTTCGCGGGATCGGCCCCGTCCGAGACGGTCACCTTCACCCCGGTGCGCCGCACGGAATCAGGTATCGCGATGCCCGGTGCGCAGTGTGCGCCCAGAGGGCGCGCAAGGTCCATAACCTCGCCCGGTACTCGGAATCCGGTCAGCAGTTCCGCCACGCGCCAGCCGTCCCTGCCGGTCAGGGTCGTGCCGACCTCCTCCCAGTCACGGTACGAGAAGGGCCCGGTCGCCTGGGCGAGGTCTCCGAGGATGGTCATGGAACCGTTCGGGCACCTGCGGGCGAGAGACCGTGCCTGCATCGGAGTGAGGTCCTGCGCCTCGTCCAGGACGACATGGCCGTATGTCCGTTCCGGACGCCCGGACAGGATGTGTTCCAGTTCGTCGAGGCAGACGAGATCCTCGAGACTGGGGTCGTCGACCGTCCGGGCGCGGACCGCTTCGGCATGGTGCTCTACGAGCACCGACTGCTCAGCGGGAGTCAGGATCCCTGTGGCGGCCGAGGTCATGGCAATGCCCCCGGAGAGAAGCCGACGCAGCACGTCCCGAGCCGTCAGGATCGGTGCCATGCGGCGCAGCAGTCTGACGACGGGCCGCAACTGACGTATCTCGGTGAAGTAGTCGGCGTCGGCGGGACCCGGCAGCAGCCCGGTATAGGCCTGAGTGAGGTGCTGCGTGATGCGCTGGGCACAGCGCTCCTGTCGCACGCGATAGGGACTGTCCCCCGAGAGGGCGGCAGCCGCGATCTCGGCGATCTCGGCGACCGGCACCACCACTTCGCGCCGACGGAGCTCGAACGTGAAGACAGGCCCGCCCACGAGCGTCTCCAGACGCTCGACGGTGCTCGTGGTGTAGCCGTCGACGGCCCGCTGGAGGACCCGGCTCATGCGGGCGTCGGACTTGAGGACGGCGACCTCGTGCGGGTCACGGGGCGCGGCACCGCCCGACCACAGGGCGGGCAGTTCGAGCATGGTCACGCCGTTGCTGCCCAGTTCCACGAGCGTTGCTCCCACGTAGTCCAGGAAGCCCCGGTTGGGACCCACGATCAGCATGTCGCCGCCCGCCATGTGCTCGTTATCGAGCAGCCAGCCGACCCGGTGCATGCCGATCGCGGTCTTGCCGGTGCCGGGACCGCCCTGGACGATCAGTACGCCCTTCGGCTGTTCCGTGACGAGGCGGAGTTGTTCGCGCTGGATGGTCTCGACGATGTCGTGCATCGCGCCGTCGCGAGCACGATCCAGTTCGTCGAGAAGGGGGTCGCGCCATTCCTCTTCGTCGAGCGAGGTGGCAGGTGCCATGTCGCTGCCCCCGCCCGTCGCGGGCTGCGGCCGAGGTTCGCTCCCCGTGTCGTTCCGGACGGGCTGCACGGGCGAGGGCTGCCGGTCGGCAGCCTCGGCTCCGTGCAGATCGAAGTAACGCTTGACGACTTGACCGTCGCAGACGATCTGACGCAGCAGTCGTACGTCTCCGGGCTCCTGCTCGCTCGTCAATCGCCATCGGACGGCCGCCGGGGCGCTCCAGGCGACGACTGCGGTATCGCCGCTCGCGTCGAGGACCGACCTGCGCCCGATGTAGAAGGTCTCGCGCTCGGGCCCCTCGTCGACGTCGGCCCGCAGGAACACCAGGGAGCTCCCGCCGAGATCGAGGCTGTCCAGCTTTTGCTGCCAGGACCGGTTGACGTCGATCGCGTCCTTGCCGCTGGCGGCGGCGCCCACGCTCTTAAGCTCGGCGGCCTCCCGCCGGGTGCTCTCCAAGCAGCGATAGGCGTGGTCGACGGCCTGCTGCTCAGCGGCAAGGACGTCTCTCCGTCGCGCGTGCTTCGACATGCTGTCCGTACTGCCCCTTCCAGATCAGGGATGTGGTCTTACCGCCTTGGGAGGGGCCGCCGGAGGATGGCTGATTCCTTGACTCCGCTTGGCCGATTCTGGTTGTAGTGACGCCCGTCACTTCACGGGCTGTCACGATTCATCGGACAATAGCGACCCGTCGCAGGTGCGATCAACCAACTCTCTTCCACTCCTGGCACCGGTTGGTCTTGAAGTACTCGCCGGCGTTGAGCGTCACCCGGCCGGGGCCCTCCAAGTTGTTGTTCGCGATGATCGCGCCGAACTCTCCGCTGGCGTTCTTCGCCCGCTCCCAGTAGCAGCCGAACTCGCCCTCGGGGCCGGACGTCTTGTAGGTGCCGGCCTTGATGTCCTCGCCGACCACGTACTCGCCTTCGCCGGAGAAGGTGCTCGCGGGTCCGGCTTCCTTCGCCTTCTTCGGCTTCGCGGCGACCGTCTTGGTGACGGTCGGCGCCGGCTCGGGGTCGGCCGCCGCGGCGGTCTTGGTGACGGTGACCGTGGGGCGGGGAGCCGCCTTCGTCCCGGCCGACGCCCCCTTGTCCGTCTCAGCCGAGCCGTCACTCGCACCGATGCCGACTCCGATGAACAGCGACACGAGAGCGACCGCCCCGTACTTCAGCCACCGTCTGCGAGGCCGCGCGGGCTGTCCGGGATCGGCGGGCGTTCCGGGGCCAGAGGCGTACTGGGGGCCGCCGGGCTGGGGTGCGGGGGTCTGGAAGGTCATGGCTGTGCTCCGTTTCCGTTGTGCGTGGTGGGTTCGGCCGCCGAGTGCTGAGCGACCGTGCGCTGTCATCGGGTCTGGCGCGCGTGATGCCGGGTGGCGCGCGCGGTGGATGCGATGCGGCTCAGAGGCCGCGGATCTTCCGTCCCGCCTCGGTGGCCGGGTAGAGGACCGCGTCGGCGACGCGACCGCCCGAGTCCTTGACGCCACCGCTGAAGTTGAGCCGTCCGGAGGTGCCGGCCTTGGCGGCGACGCCGTCCCAGTAGGCGGCCTCGCGCTCCCAGCGGATGCCGTCGAGCAGACGGTCCAGTTCGTCGGCGCCGATACGGGAGGCGGCTTCGCTCCACGGCGTGGTGTGGTGGGCCGCGGTGCCGACGCCCGCGAGGACGGCGGGCGCCGTGAGGGCGCTGCGCGCGGCGAAGGCGGGGAACCGCTCGGAGATCAGCCGCGCCAGTAGCGGTACGACCACGGCCTCCACCTCCTCGGCCCTTGTACCGACGGGCAGTTCGTCCTCGTGCACCGACTCGGCGGTGCGGGCGAGGCCGCCCTTGCCGTAGATGGCGGTGACAACGAGGGCGCGCAACGCGGAGAGCGTGACGACCTCGCGGTCACTGGCGGCGACCTGCCTCTTGCTGGAGTTGACGAGCCCGCCGAACGGCACCCACTGTCCGTCGACCTCGACCTTCACGGAGTCGGCGACGACGTGCGCGAGCCGGGTGCCGAAGTCCCGCTGGTCCATGGACATGGCCAGGTTCTTGGCGACGGTCACGCCCTGAACGTTGCGGTCGTAGAAGATCTGTCGCGCGTCCGCCGGGGCGATGTCGACGTAGAGCTCGAACGGGACGCGCACACGGGCGAGTTCGGGGTACGTCAGACCGTACGTCTCGGGGTCGTCGTACAGCTCGTGCCAGGCGGCGGTCTGCGTCTCGCCGTCGATGGCCACGACCATCGTGCCCGGGGTGACGGTGAGCGTGCGCACGCCGCTGCCCGGCACGAGCTCGTCACTGATGGCGGCGAGCGGTCCGGCGTGCCACAGGGTGACCGGAGGCGTGGACCAGGCGGCCCCCAGCTCGCCCTTCAGACCGGCGGCGATGTACTCGGCATAGGGCGCGACGTTCCTGCCCTTCTGCGACGACTTCAGCGTCCGCTGCACGGTCGCCCTCAGCTCCGCGTGACGCCGTACCAGGCCCGAGGCCGCCTTCAGCTTCCTCGGGTCCTCCTCGGCGCGCGGCGACGGTACGAGCTGGACGAGCGTGGGCACGGACATCGTTCCGACGACCGCGTCCTCGCGGAACGGCATGACGGCGAGCTGGGTCCCCTCGATGACGCCGGTCGGCATGGTGAGGCGCATGGAACTCCCCCGGAGTGTTCCGAGCGGGCACGACGGCACCCGCTGCACGATGTCGCCCTCCGCGCCGATACGGCACGCAGGCAGCCTCAGCAGCGAGCCTGACGGACGACCGCTTCCCAGTGGAAGCAATCACAGATAAGCATGACACTGAAAGCAGCGTCAAACAGGAATACAGATTTCACGAATGCTGTAGGTTGTTGACGTCCGTCATCGAGAGAGCCAGGACTCCAGCCATGTCCGAGTCATCCGCCCAGGTGACCGCCGCCGAGATCTCCCGCATCGCGGGGGTCACGCGCGCCACGGTCAGCAACTGGCGCCGTCGGCACGACGACTTCCCCTCGCCTTCCGGTGGGACGGACAGCAGCCCGCTGTACGACCTTCAGGCGGTGCGCGCCTGGCTCGCCTCGCGCGGCCACGCCACGGCGGCCAGCCCGTCGGAGGAACTGCGCACGCTCCTGCGCCTACACGGACAGAACGGCGGCGACGGCGTCACGTCGGACCTGCCGCTCCTCGTGCTGGCAGCGGCGACCCTGCCGCCCGAGGAGCTGACGGCCGCCACGCATCTGCCGGACGCGGATCTCGTCGCCCGCGCGGAGCGTGAGGCGTCCGCCGCGGCCGACGCCGTGCCGACCGCTGACCCCGTGGCCTTCTCGGCCGCTGACGCGGAGGTGCTGCGCGGGCTATACGCGTGCGTACGCGACGAGGGCGGCCAGGCAGCACTGGCCGTGCTCGCGGAACGGGAGCTGGAGGACAGCGCCGCGTCCGGCGCATATCTGACCCCCGAGCCGCTCGCGGACCTGCTCGCCAGCCTGCTCCCCAGGCTCCCTGCCGGCGTACTCGACCCGGCCTGCGGCAGCGGCACCCTCCTGGCGGCCGCCGCCCGCCGGGGCGCGCGCGAGCTGTACGGCCAGGACATGCTTCCCGTGCAGGCCCGGCGCAGCGCCGTCGGGCTGATGCTGGAGGCTCCGGAGGCCACGGTCAGCGTGCGCGCCGCCGACAGCCTCCGCTCGGACGCCTTCCCCGGCCTGCTCGTCGACGCGGTGCTGTGCAGCCCGCCGTTCGGCGTCCGCGACTGGGGTCACGACGAGCTCGCCTACGATCCCCGCTGGGCGTACGGCGTACCGCCGCGCGCCGAGTCGGAGCTGGCGTGGGTGCAGCACGCGCTCGCCCACCTCGCGCCCGGCGGTCACGCGGCGCTGATCCTGCCGCCCGCCATGGCAGGCCGCGCATCGGGCCGCCGCATCCGAGCGGAGCTGGTGCGCAGCGGCGCTCTGCGCGCGGTGATCGCGCTACCGCCCGGCGCGGCGGTCCCCCTTCACGTCGGTCTCCAGATCTGGGTGCTGCAACGCCCCGAGCCGGGCGGTCCGGAACGCAAGTCGGTGCTGTTCGTGGACACGACGACGGACAACCGGAGGCCGGCCGGGAGCGAGCGGACGGCGACGACCGCGCGGACGCGGGGCGGGAGCCGGTCCGCGTCCGTGGACTGGGACGAGACCACGGCACGAGCCCTGGATGCCTGGCAGGCGTTCACGCAGAACCCGGACAGGTTCGAGGGCGAGCCCGGTGTCGCGCATGCGGCAAGTGTCGTCGACCTGCTGGACGACGTGGTGGACCTGACCCCTGCGCGACTCGTACGGGCCTCACGGGCGGAGATCGATCCGGCGCAACTGTCGGCGCAGGTCGACACGGCCCGCGGGAACCTCGTCGAGGCCGCGAAGTCCCTCACGCGGACGGTCGGCCACGAGGGCTGGAGCACCGCGGGAACCTCGGCCCGCGAATGGCGGACGGCGACGACGTCCGATCTGACGCGCGGCGGAGCGGTCACCCTGCTGCGCCCCTTGCCGGAAGCCGCGCGCACCCGCTCACAGGCCACGCGGGGAGAGAGCGGCGAGGGCGGGGATCCGGAGACCCGGCCCGTGCTCACCAGCTCGGACATCGCGTCTGGTTCGGTCCCCACGGGAGCCCCGAGGGGACCGTACGACAACACCGCTCCCGTGATCGCCGCCGGGGACGTCCTCGTGCGAGTGATGGTCGGCGGGGACGGCCCCATGGTCCGAGTCGCGAGCGAGGATGACGCCGGAGCACTGCTCGGCAACGTCCACCTCTTCCGCCCGGACCCGGCCCGCCTGGACCCCTGGTTCCTCGCAGGGTTCCTGGGCGCGGAGGAGAACATCGCGGGCGCCTCGACGGGCAGCACGGCCCTGATGGTCAACCCGGGCCGGCTGCGCGTACCTCTGCTGCCGCTCGAGGAACAGCGGCGGTACGGGGAGGCGTTCCGGCATGTGCACGCGCTACGGGCGGAGACCCGACGGGCGACGCGGCTGGCCGAGGACATGGCACGGCTGCTGGCCGGCGGGCTGACCGGCGGGCAGCTGCTGCCGTCACAAGAGGCGGCCCCACATCCGCGCAGCAACCACTCGTCCCCCTAGTCAGAGCGGCGCCGCCGCAACCGCAGTCACCCCACCACACCTGGGCTGCACTCTTCACGAGTTCTCCACCCGGAAAGGTTGACACCTCGGTTCCACAATCCATGTACCTGCCCCCGACCTCATCCACTACGGTGTCTCCAGGCGCGCATCGCGGCTGATCAGACGCCTGAAACGACCGAATTCCGAGGACTCACGTGCAGACCACGCCCTTGAACCCCGAAGACCCGTCCTCGCTGGGCGACTTCGAACTCCTCGGCCGGATCGGCCAGGGGGGCATGGGTCAGGTCTTCCTGGGGGAGTCGCTCGGCGGTGAACCCGCCGCGGTGAAGGTGATCAAGCCTGCGGTCGTGGACTCCGAGTCGCGTCAGCGGTTCGCGCAGGAGATCGAGGTGCTCAAGACGATCTGGGGCCCGCGCATAGCGGCGTTCCTGGGGGCCGACGCGGAGGCGGACCGGCCCTGGCTGGCCACCGAGTACGTGGACGGCCCGGACCTCGCCCGGCACGTCAAGACGCACGGACCGCTCCCGTCCGTCCTCACCGCCGCGCTCGGTGCGGTCCTCGCCGAGGCGCTGTCGGCCGTCCACACGCAGGGCCTGCTCCACCGCGACCTCAAGCCCGCCAACGTCCTGCTCGGACCGAACGGCCCGAAGATCATCGACTTCGGCCTGGCCGCCTTCACCGAGTCGCATGTCTCCCTCACCGCTCCCCATCAGGTCGTCGGCACTCCCATCTGCATGGCTCCCGAGCAGGCCGCCGGCGTGAAGCCCCTGACGGCGGCCGTGGACGTGTACGCGCTGGGCGCGTTGCTCCTCTTCGGCGCGACGGGTCACTACCCGCACGAAGCGGCCACCCCTTACATGGTGTTCCACCTCGTCACCGACCCGGGTACGGCCCCGGACCTGTCCGGCGTGCCCGGCGAACTGCTGCCGCTGCTGACCGGCATGCTCGCCCACGAAGCCGCGGACCGGCCCTCGCTGACCGACGTGGTGCAGCAGTGCCGCTCGGTGATCGAGGCCCAGGGCATGAAGATTGCCCAGGCCCGTCGCAGGCTCACCGCGCACACCGCAGGGCAACGGCACAAGACCGCGTCCGCGGACCACTCCCCCACCCTCCCGTGGCCCACCCCCGCGAGCGCCGTCCCGGACGCGGACACCACCGCCGCCCAGGACGTTCCCGCCTCTCCCCTCCCCGACTCGCCCGTTCCCGCCCCCACCGTGGTCGAGACCGTCCCCGACCTCGCCGACCCGGCGACCCAGGAGGCACCTGCCCCCACGCCTACGGTCAGGGAGGATCCCTCCGACGGCTCCCGCCGCGAGCAGCCGGCGCCGGGCCGCCCGCCCACGGCGTCCAGGCGGCCCCGGGATTCGACGAACACGCCGCGGCACTCCGTCCAGGCCCGCAAGACAGCGGAACGACTCAGAGCCGCGTACGCGGCGAGCGCTCCCTTCTGAGACCCGCAGCCGGCCTACGGCACATGACACAACGGCCACTCGTCCGCGCGACCCGCCGCTTCGACGGTCACGCCACCGGACCATCCGTGACAGAACGCACCCACCCCACCGATACGACCGCCCAGGAGGCACCCGCGTGACCGCCGACCTCAGCACCGCTCCCGCGACGAGCGGCGAGGACGCCCAGTTCCCGCCGGGCGCCCAGATCCTCGTACGGGACGAGGTGTGGCTGGTCCGCAACGCGACACGGACCGAGCACGACGGCGCCCGGATCGAGGCCGTCGGCGCCTCGGACTTCGTGCGCGACCAGGAGGCGGTGTTCTTCACCGGCCTGGACCGGATCGAGCTGCTCGACCCGCGGCGGACCCGTCTGGTGCGGGACGACTCGCCAAACTTCCGCCGCTCGCGCCTGTTCCTGGAGGCGGTCCTGCGCAAGACGCCGCTGCCGCAGGCCGAGCGCGGCCTCGCGCTCGCGGACTCCTTCCTCCTGGACTCCCTCCCCTACCAGCAGCGCCCCGCCCAACTCGCCCTGTCGGGCCGCAACCTGCGCCCCCGCGTGCTCATCGCCGATGTCGTCGGCCTCGGCAAGACCCTGGAGATCGGCCTCACCCTCGCCGAGCTGATCCGCCGCGGCCGGGGCGAACGCATCCTCGTCGTCACCCCGCAGCACGTCCTGGAGCAATTCCAGCACGAGCTGTGGACACGGTTCGCGATCCCGCTGGTGCGTCTGGACTCGGTGGGCATCGAGCGGATCCAGCGGGAGATCCCCGCGGGCCGCAACCCCTTCACGTACTTCAAGCGCGTCATCGTCTCCATCGACACCCTGAAGAACGCCGACCAGTACAAGCACCACCTGGAGCGGATCACCTGGGACGCGGTCGTCATCGACGAGTCGCACAACCTCATCAACAAGGGCTCCCTGCGCAACCAGCTGGCCCGCACGCTGGCCCCGCACACCGACGCCCTGCTGCTGGCCTCGGCGACGCCGCACAACGGCGACGCCCGCTCGTTCGCCGAGCTGATCTCCCTGCTCGACCCGGCCGCGATCCGCGACCCCGAGCACTACCGCGCCGAGGACATCAAGCACCTGTTCATCCGGCGCACCAAGGTCAGCCCCGAGGTGCGCGAGCAGATGAAGGGCCAGTGGGCGGACCGCGGCCCCTCCCGCTCGATCCGGGTGACGGCCACCCCCGCCGAGGAAAAGGTCTTCGACGAACTGGCCGCCGTCTGGCTGCCGTCCGACGGTTCGAAGTCGGTCAGTGACGTCCCCCTGTTCCCGTACACCCTGCTGAAGTCCTTCCTCTCCTCCCACGCGGCGCTGAAGTCCACGGTCAGCACGCGCATCAAGACGCTGGAGAAGAAGGACGACCCGGAGTCGACGGCCGCCGAGCGCGCGGCCCTGCACCGACTGCTGGAGCTGTCCTCGGGCATGGCGGAGGAGGACTCGGGCAAGTTCGGCGCCCTGCTGGAGCAGTTGCGGGAGATCAGGGTCGGACCGAGGTCCGACAAGCGGGTCGTGGTCTTCTCCGAGCGGGTGCAGACCCTGGAGTGGCTGGCGCGGACCGTGCCGGGGGCCCTCGGCTTCAAGGGCAAGGCTGCCCAGGAGGCGGCCCGGGTCATGCACGGCGGCCTGTCGGATGAGCAGCAGATGCAGTGCGTGGAGGACTTCGGCCTCGCGGACACGCCCGTACGGATCCTGTTCACCGGCGACGTCGCCTCCGAGGGCGTCAACCTGCACCGCCAGTGCCACCAGCTCGTGCACTACGACGTGCCCTGGTCGCTCATCCGCATCGAGCAGCGCAACGGCCGCATCGACCGCTACGGGCAGCCGCACCAGCCGCAGTTCAGGGCGCTGATCCTCACCAGCTCCGTCGACGGCGCCAAGGACGACACGCTCGTCGCGGAACGCCTGCTGGAGCGCGAGGCGCAGGCCCACCAGTCACTGGGCACGGCGGAGGCCGTCTCCGGCCTGTACCGGGCGGAGGCCGAGGAGAAGTCCCTCATCCAGGACCTGCTGCGGGGCCGCACCGTGGACGAGTCCCTGGACGCCGACCGCACCTCCGGCGACGGCGCCGACGACGGCGTGGACGATTTCCTCGCCGACTTCTTCGGCGCCGTGAACGAAGAACCGGAGGAGGACGCGGCCACCGCCGGCGCGGACGGCGGCGACGGCACCGGGGCGGTGCCCCGGGCGCACGTGCCCCGGCTGTTCGCCTCCGCCCGCGAGTTCCTCGACGAGGCGCTGCGCGAGGTCTACCCGGACGCCCACGACCGGCTGGACCTGTCCGCCGACCCCGAGACCGGCCTTCTCTCCTTCATCCCGCCCTCCGACCTGGTCCACCGCCTCAAGGCGCTGCCCCCGGACTACATCCGCGAGCAGGGGCTGCGCGAGCGTCTGAAGGTCACCTTCAACCGGCGGCTCGCCGACCACAGCCTGACGCGCGCCCGCGCCTCGGCGACCTCCAGCTGGCCCGACATCTCCCTGCTGACCGACCTGCACCCGGTCATGGAGTGGCTCACCGACAAGGTCCTGGTCCGCCTGGACCGCCAGGAGGCCCCGGTGCTGACGGCCGACGTGCCGGAGCCCACGTACCTCGTCCAGGGCATCTACTCCAACGCGCTCGGCCGCCCGACCGTCGTCAAGTGGATGGCCGTCACCACCGCCGGCGAGATCGACGACGACATGGTGGCGGTGCTGCGCCGCGCGAAGGTCGGCCCGACGATGGCGAACCCGGGCCTTGCCCACGACCCCGCCCACCTCGCCGAGGCGATCCCCGGCGTCCTGGACACCGCGGACGCGTTCCTGGAGCGGCACCGCGCCGCATGGAACGAACCGCTCAGGGCCCCCATCGAGGAGTACAAGACCCGCCTGGGCTCCTGGGAGCAGCCGACGCTGGCGAACGACGCCGCCGCGCCCACTGGCACCCGCGAACGCCTCGCCTCCCTCGCGGACTCCCTCCTCACCACCGGCCGCCCGATGCTGCGGGTGCTCGCCGTCCTGGCCCCCGCCACCGCCCACGCCGCCTGACCGACCGCAGAGGTACACGAAGATGACGTACGACAGCCTGGTCAACCGCGGCGACTACTTCTCCGCGCACTACCTCGCCGAGATCCTCCCCAAGGACCTCAAGTCCGGCCTGCTCGCCGAATGGAAGCAGCGCGAGGAGGACGCCGCCGGCACCGAGCGGCCCGAGGGCGCCCTGCCCGTCACCCCGCGCGCGGGCCTGCGGGCGCTGCGCCGCCCCTACTTCGCGGCCCGCTCCTACTTCACGATGGACGAGGAGCGGGCGGCGACCGGTGACGACGCCGTGACGTACGACGCCCCCGAGTGGCGCGACCGCGTCCACGCGCTCAACGCGGAGGTGCTGCAAGCCCTCGGCTTCGACGCCAAGCCGGGCACGCTCACCGTCGTCCGCGCCGACCAGTCCCACGAGGTGAAGGTCGCGCACGCGGAGAAGGACCTCGTCGCCCTGGACTGCGGCTGGTCCGCCGAGCCCGACGACGCGCTTGACCCCGACGGCGCCGGACACCTCCTGGACGAGCTGCGCCTGGACGGCCAGCACACGATCACCACCGGCTCCAAGCTCGCCTCCTTCCTGTTCGCCTGCGAGGACGCCCCCCGCTACGTCCTGCTGCTGGTCGGCGGCGTCGTCGTGCTCGCCGACCGGGCCGCGTGGGGCGAGGGCCGCTACCTGGCGGTCTCGCTGGACGCGGCGCTGGAGCGCAACGACGTCAAGGCGGGCGGCGAACTCGACACGGTGGCCGCCCTGTTCGGCGCCGACTCGCTGCGCACCCCGGAGGAGGGCGGCGAGAACCCCCTCGCCTCCCTGCTCGACAAGTCGACCAAGCACGCGGTGGGCGTCTCCAGCGAACTCCGCGACGGCCTGCGGCTGAGCGTCGAACTGATCGCCAACGAGGTCCTGGACCGGCTGCGCGAGGCCGGCGTCCGCCCGGACGAGGTCAAGGAACTCCCCGAGTTGGGCCGCCAGTTGACCCGCGAGTCGCTGCGCTACCTGTACCGCGTCCTGTTCCTGCTCTACGCGGAGGCCCGCCCCGAGCTGGGCATCCTGCCGTCGGACTACCCCGAGTACCAGATGGGCTACGGCCTCGGTCGCCTCGGCGAGCTGATCGCCGAACGCGACCTCGTCGACGAGAAGTCCCGCCAGGGCTTCTACCTCTACGAGTCGCTGGACCTGCTCTTCCGCAAGGTCCAGGAGGGCCACCGCCCGCGCCGCACCCACGGCGTGGACGCGGAGTCCGCCGAGGCCGTGACCGCGAAGACGTCGGAGGACATGGGCCTGCGCTTCGAGCCGCTGCACTCCAAGCTGTTCGAGCCGGAGGCGATCCGGCTGATCGGCCGGGACACCGTCCCGGACCCGCGCGTCGACACGGAGGCGGACGCCGGCGGCGAGGGTGAGCCGGGCGGGGAGCGCTTCGTCGACACCCGCCTGCGCAACGAGACGCTGTACCGGGTGCTGCGCCTGCTGATGCTGACCCGCGGCAAGAAACGCGAGCGCGGCGGCTTCATCTCCTACGCCCAGCTCGGCATCAACCAGCTCGGCGCCGTGTACGAGGGCCTGATGTCCTACTCGGGCTTCGTCGCGGGCGAGGAGCTGTACGAGGTCGCGAAGAACGGCGACCCGAAGGACGGCTCCTGGCTGGTCCCGGCGACGAAGGCCGACGAGTACCCGGACGAGGTGTTCGTCCGCCAGAAGGACGAGGACACCGGCGCGGAGGAGCGCGTGCGGTACGCGCCGGGCGCGTTCGTGTACCGCCTCTCCGGGCGCGACCGCCAGACGTCGGCCTCCTACTACACGCCCGAGTCGCTGACCCGGGTGACGGTCCAACTGGCTCTGCAGCACCGCCTGGACCAGGACGACACGGTCACCGAGGCGCGCGAACTCCTCGACTGGAAGATCTGCGAGCCGGCGCTCGGCTCGGGCGCGTTCCTCAACGAGGCGATCAACCAGGTCGCGGCGGAGTACCTGCGGCGCCGCCAGGACGAGCTGGGCGTCGCCGTCGACACGGAGAAGTACGCGGTCGAGCTCCAGAAGGCCAAGGCGTACATCGCCCTGCACAACTCCTACGGCGTCGACCTCAACAACACGGCGGTGGAGCTGGCGGAGGTCTCGCTCTGGCTGAACACCATGCACCCCGGCATGGAGGCCCCGTGGTTCGGCCTGCACCTGCGGCGGGGCAACTCGCTGATCGGCGGGAGGCGGGAGGTGTACTCCGCCGAGAGCCTGAAGAAGGGCGGCTGGCTGGGCACCACCCCGGAACGCTTCCCGCTGTCGGAAGCCCTGGCGGGCTCCGAGCTGCCGGAAGGTTCCGTCCACCACTTCCTCCTCCCGGCAAAGGAGTGGGGCGCGGTCGCGGCCGAGAAGGAGGCCAAGGCGCTGGCCCCGGAGGAGTCGAAGGCGCTGGCTGCCTGGCGCAAGGCGATCACCAAGTCGCCGAGTCCCGCGCAGACCAAGCGGTTGCAAGGCCTTGCCCGGCGGGCGGAGTACCTGTGGGGGCTGGTCGTCCGCCGGCTGGAGATCTCCGAGCGGGAGATCTCGCGGCGGATCGACGTCTGGGGCGCGGAGGACGGTTGGCTGCGTTCGCCCGAGGTCGCCGTCCCGAGGGAGAAGGTCAAGGCCGACCTGGAGGCGGTCGACACCCCGTACTGGCGCCTGAAGACGCTGATGGACGCGTGGTGCGCACTGTGGTTCTGGCCTGTGCAGAGCGCTGCGCTGCTGGACGGTTCGCACGAGTCGTACGCGCGGGCGGCGGAGGTTGCCTCGCAGTCGGCGGGGTGGACCGTGTCGGCGGCCCCGGTCCCGGCCCAGTCGAGTGCGTCGGCGCGGGAGACGTACGAGTCGGAGGACCTGTTCGGTGACGTCCAGGTCGTCGAGGTCAAGTCCAAGGGTGCGAGGGGCGGCAGCCGTAAGGAGCAGATCCGGGGCGAGCGCCGCCCGGTGATCGCGCTGGCCTCGCTGGACGACTGGCTGGACTTCGCCGAGTCGCTGCTGGGCACGCAGGTCGTGGCCGCGGACTCGCTGGTGGCCCAGTTCGACACCCTGGACGCGCTGGAGCGGTACGAGGACGAGCTGCCCGAGTGGATGGGCATGGAGCGGTTCTATTCGCTGGAGTCGCGGTATCCGTGGGCGGGGGTTGCTCGGGATGTGGCTGAGCGACAGGGGTTCTTCCACTGGGAGTTGGAGTTCGGGCAGGTTTTCGGTGCTCGGGGCGGGTTTGATCTACAGGTGGGAAATCCGCCTTGGGTTCGGCCTGACTGGAAGGAAAACCTCGTCCTCGCTGAACTGGAACCCTGGTTCGAACTTGCCGATAAGCCTAGCACTCACACATGGCACGAACGGAAGTCTGCCCTAATCGGCAGCCCCTCTCACGGACAAAATTACTTCATCAGCGAACTCGCCTCCAATTCCGGCAATGTCACTTTCTTGTCCAGCGCAACAACATTTCCACTCCTGGAAGGAACGCAGCCTGACCTTTACCGCGCTTTCATGTCCCAGGTCTGGAAAAACTGCAACACCTCGGGCATCAGCGGCCTAATCCATCCAGACACCCATTTCGCCGGGAGTCGGGAGCGGCGCCTTCGGGCAGCAGCCTACGAGCACCTAAGATTTCATATCTACTTCTCCAATCGCTTGCAGCTATTCGAAGACGTGGCAGGAACTCGAAACTTCGGCGTTCACATCTACGGCTCTTCACGCTCTCCCGAATTTGTGCATGCCAGCTGGATTTTCTCCCCTAGCACGATCCTTCAATCACTCTCCGGCGCCGAAAGCTTGGACATTCCCGGAATCAAACACAACGGGAGTTGGGATGTAAGACCTCACAGAGATCGACTTATTCACGTAAAAGAGACGCTATTGGAGGAGTGGCGAGCGCTAACGGGAGATTCGAAGTCTCCCGTACGCGAGACACCACTCCTCTATCCAGTCACAATCCACGAACGAGGAGCCATCTCCGCTCTGGCCTCATTCAGATCACAAGTCTCGGAAGTCCCGCACCACATCAGCTCGGGATTCCACGAAAAGTCCGCCAAGAGTGACGGGCAAATCAAATGGAAAACCGAGACGCCCCCGTCCCTCGCGGAAGTCATCCTGCAAGGACCACACATCGGAAACTCCACTCCTTTCCAGAAACAACCTAACGAAAAATGCAAGAACCATCTGGACTGGTCGGAGACTCCTCCTCTCGGAATGTCTTCGGAGTTCACGCCACGCGTAAACTACATTCACGCCACCACTCCCAAAGGCTTCCAGGTAGCCACAGCACAGGAAGTGTGGGAAGGTAAGCCATTTCCTCTACACTACCGTCTCGCCTGGCGACGTCGAATGGATCTCACCGGCGCAGAGCGCAGTCTCTACGCCGCTCTGATCCCGCCAGGACCAACACACATTAACGCCGTACACTCCATGGCGTTCACAAATAACCGCGCCACTGTACTCAACACGGGCTTCTGGGCCAGCCTCGCATTGGACTACCTACTCCGCATTACTGGGCGGTCCGACCTCCAGACCGGTGAAGCCTCCAAGATGCCCGCCCCAGAGCTCGACCACCCACTAGCACAACCTCTCCTTGTTCGCACCCTTCGCCTAAATGCCGTAACCATCGCCTACGCACCTCTCTGGGAGGAACTGTTCCAATCCACCTGGCCCGGGTACGAGGCCTGGGCTAATCCACACTGGCCGCACCTTGCGCCACTCACAAGCCACCTAAAGTCCACTTGGGAATACGAAACGCCGCTCCGGACGGAGTACGAGCGTCGCGCGGCTCTCGTCGAAATTGACGCACTCGTTTCGGTTTGGCTCGGAATTTCAGCCGACCAACTAGTGGCAACGTATAATTCTCGCTTCCCGGTGCTCTCCGACTACGAGTCGGCTACATACTTCGACGCGAATGGCAGAAAGTTGGCCGCGAATTACAACACTTACGGCCATGAGCAAACCAAGCAGGACTACCTCGACCTGCTGGCCCACTTGGAGAGTCCCGCCACCGCTCCGCCGCCAGTTGGCTACGCTGCTCCGTTCTACAAGGCGGACCGCGAGGCCGAGATGCGTGCCGCACACGCGCACTTCCAAGCTCGATTGGACAAGGAAATCGCCGCTGGCCGCTGGACTCCCCCTGGGAGCCGCGAGGCCTGAGTGCCGCTCCTGATAGCGCAGGTGGGCGCATCCTTGAGAGAAGCGCCCACCTCGCAAGCGGCTGTACGTTTGCGCTCGACCAGCCATGGGGCGGCTGACTTACGACACCAACACGCTCACATCGCCTGAAGCAACGCCGACCACGCCACCGAGCCGACCCTCAGCACAGGCCCTCCCTGCGCCACGCACTTCGAGTCACGCACATGAGCGGCGGCAGCCTCCACAGCAACTTCAACGCACTCGCCGCCCGCGCCACTGCTGTAACTACTCGTGAGCCAAGGCAGTTCCGAGCGAGGCTGGAGGCTCGCGTCTTCCGTGTTCATAGGTCTCCCAACAGCTTTTGGACGAATGCCAGTGACTCCGAGGGCGTGAGGCCTTGCGCTCGCAAGATGCCGTACCGCTCCTCGAACCCCCGGACAACCGGCCGTTCACTGTAGAGGTGGCTGTGCTCGTTCACCTCCACATAAGCGATCCTCTGGCCCTCGCTCGTCTCCATCAAGGTGAACGGACCTCCCATCCCGGCATGTTGGCGCCGGTCGGTCGGCATGACCTGGATCTCGACGTTGCGCTGCTGGCCGCAAAGAAGGATCTGCTCCAGCTGAGCCCGCATCACCGCGCTGCCTCCCAGCGGCCGCCGCAGGGTGCTCTCCTCAATGACGAAGCTGATCGTCGGCATATGCCTACGGGACAAGACCTCCTGGCGAGCCAACCGGGCGGCTACACGCTGGTTCACGGTCTCTTCGTCCAGAAGGGGGCGCCACATCTCGAACACCACCCGTGCGTATTCCCCGACCTGCAACAACCCCGGCACGGCCTGGTTGGCATAAACATGCAGCTCAACCGCCTCCGCCTCCAACTTCGCCGCATCCCGGAAGAACGCCGGATACCGAGCCCGCCCCACCTCCTCCTTCATCACCATCAGCAGACCGCCGGCCTCCAGCACAGCATCCGCCCGGTCGATGAAATCCGGCTTCGGGATCCGCCGCCCCAACTCCACCGACGTAACCATGTCCTCGCTGTACCCGAGTTTCGCGCCCAACTCCACCCGCGTCAGCCCCCGGCTCGTCCGCAGCAGCCGTACCTGCTGCCCGAAGCACCGAATGATGCCCGTCTCGCTCTCACCGTTCCCCGTCAACGATTCCTTCCCCTCTCGCCCCGCCCGCCCAGAAACGCCGGTACAGATGCTTCCTGCACGGCGCACACCCCTCACCCTCCGCCCACCATAAGGACACGCACCGTATCCGTCCCCCGATTCGGCACCGCTTCCCCCGCACCGCGTACCGGCCCCCTCCCCGGCGTACAGCACCCACCTGTACACACGCACCCGCGCAACTCACCACCACTCCAGGAACCCCGTGTCGTTGCTCGAAGCCCGGTGGGAGACGGAAGTTGCGGAGGGGCTCGCTACGGACGAGGCGGTGAAGGCGGCCGACGCGTTGCCCTTCACGGCCTCGAACCAACTCCAAGTTGCCTGAGGCGCGACTCGGTTCGCCGCGGCGAAGGCAGTCATGACGAAGGTCGAAACACCCACATCAACGGCATGCCAACACGCTAAGGTGCAGCTCAACGTGACATCCGTCGGCCGACGTGCCGCTTGCCGAGTCACCGTGTTGAGACGTCAGCGGGGTCATCTGAACCTCGCGACCTGGCTATTCGCCGAACCGCCCGGGGGGAACTCGCCATGGCCCAAGCTACGACGGACGCTGCCGAAATCGGCAGGGACGACGAGGCCGACCGGAAGGTCGTCGAGGAGGAGCAGGCCGAGCTCAAGAAGTTCATCAAGGGTCTGAGCGCGGACGACATCAAGTCGGGCAACTGGTTCACCAAGCTCGCCGCCCATGCCATGAACTCGTACACCGAGAAGGTCGACTGGCAGTACTTCCAGGAGCGGTACGAGGGCGTACCCCCGGACGCCATCGTCGACCAGCGGATCAAGATGGCGGCCCGGTACGCCGCGCTCGAAGGCGGGCTCTCCGCCGGCGCCTACACGGCGACCGTCGCCGCCACCATCGGAAGCCTCGGGGGCGCCTCACCCGCGACCGTCCCCGCGGCCGTGGCGACCATGATGGTCGACGTCGCGTTCATCAGCCAGCTCCAGCTTCGCCTGGCCTACGACATCTCCGTGCTCTACCGGGTCCCGCTCGACGTGCACGACCCCGAGGACCTGTGGAAGCTCATCCGCGTGGCCTTCACGATCAAGAGCGGGGAAGCGGCCAACAAGACGGTGGTCAAAGCGGTTCCGGCCCTGGTGCGACCGTTGGTCAAGCGCTTCTACTCAGGATCGGCGATCACCGCCGGGAGGGCGCTCCCCGTCGTCGGGAAGCACCTCCTCCAGCGCAACGTCATCAAGATCGGTATTCCCCTGGTCGGCGTCCCCCTCGCCGTCCTGCTGAACCGCTACACCACGCTTCTCGCCGGCCGGCACGCGCAGGCCGTCTTCCGGAACGAGGCGCGGATAATCGAACTCGCCGAGAACCTGAGCAAGCGGAGTCGGCACCCGCAGTTGATGCTGTGGGTCGCGTGGCTCGTCATCAGGGCGAACCGCAAGATAGCCGACGACGAGGCGCTGTTGATGCGGCACCTGGTGCGGTTGGTCCGAGAGCACCACCAGGTGATCGACGAACAGCTCGCCCGTCTTGTCGACATCGACCCCGACGACGTGTGGCAGCGCATAGACGCCGAGCCGGGGGATCTGAGCGACGTCCTCGACGCGGCCGACCGGGTGGCCGCTGTCGACGGTGACATCAACTCGCGCGAGAAGGCCGTCATCTCCGAGCTTCGGGATCGCTGCTGCCGGGTCTGACACCGGACACGGTACGAGGTGGCAGTCCGCCACGGGAACCACTCGACGCAGCCGGAACCGGCATCCTCCGGCGAGTCGACACCACACCCTCACCAGCGGCCCGCCGCCTCGTGTACAGCACACTCCCGTACAAGCGTCGCTCCTGGTGGCGGGCCCGGCACGGCCGCGACGCTGAGCCCATACACACCCCGCTCTCCCCACCCCCTGGCCCCACAGGCGCCACCGAGTTCGCCATGGCCTTCACCTCCACCCCACGAGGCGCCCGCCTGGCCCGGCTGTTCGTCTCGCACTGCCTGGACGCCTGGGGGCACCCCTACGACAGCCACGTCAACGAGACACTGACCCTGATCACGGCCGAGCTCTGCGCCAACGCCGTACGACACGGACGCGTCCCCGGCCGGGACTTCCACGTCCGGCTGACCGCCGAACCGGACCGCGGGCGGCTGCGCCTGGAGGTCTCCGACACCCGCGCGGAACGCCGGCCCGCCGTCACCACCCCCACGGCCCCCGACGCCAAGTCCGGGTCCGAGTCCGAGTCCGGCTACGGCTTGCTCCTCGTCGCCGCCCTAGCCGACGACTGGGGCGTCACCGACCGCCGCTCCGGCCCCGGCAAGACGGTGTGGGCGTCGCTGAGCGCGTCCCGCCCTTCGGCGGAATGACCGCACCAAGTGCGCGCCCCGATGTCGGCCGTCCCGGATACGCTGGGCCACGATGTTCCACGCGTGGTCGATAATCGACCACGCGTGGAAGTTAGACGCCACGGAGGACCGATGCTGACCCGGTTGGAGGTCGACGGGTTCAAGAACCTGCTGGACCTGTCCATCGAATTCGGACCGTTCACCTGTATCGCGGGGGAAAACGGAACCGGTAAATCGAACGTGTTCGACGCTATCCAGTTCCTCTCCCTCCTTGCCGACCGGTCCATGATGGAGGCCGCACAGGAGGTCCGAGGGGTGCACGGCGAGCGTCACGGCGATCCGAGAGACCTGTTCTGGAAGGGGTACGAGTCCGGGCAGCATCGCATGCGCTTCGCTGCCGAGATGATCGTCCCGCCGGTGATCGAGGACGACTTCGGGCGGGTTGCCAAACCGACGACCTCCTTCCTGCGTTACGAGCTGGAGATCGGTTATCAGGAGCCCTCCGGGCTCGACCGCTTCGGCCGGTTGACGCTGCTTCGCGAGAACCTGCACCACATCACCAAGGGAGCCGCCAAGAACCATCTCCGCTTCCCCCACAGTGCCGGCCGCTTCCGCAACGAGGTCATCATCGGGCACCGCAGCGGCGCGCCCTACATCTCCACCGACACGGACGCATCGTCCGGTGAACCCATCGTCAAGATCCACCAAGACGGCGGCAGCCGCGGTCAGCCCAAGCCCGCAGCGGCTTCACGTGCCCCGGCCACGGTCGTCTCGACCATCACGTCGAGCGACGACCCGACGATCCTCGCGGCAAGGCGGGAGATGGAGTCGTGGCGCAGGCTCGCGCTCGAGCCCTCCGCCCTGCGCAGCGCTGACCGATATATGGACTCCCAGAGCATGGACGTCGACGGCTCACACCTGCCGGCCGCTCTCTACAGGGTCGCGCACACCTTGCCCGAGACAGATCCCGACCAGGTGTATGCACGCGTGGCCGGTCGGCTGTCGGATCTCACCGGAGTACAGGTCCGCGAGCTCGGAGTGGACCAGGACGAGGTACGCCAGTTGCTGACGGTCCAGGTCCGGGAGGCGGACGGGATGCTGTTGCCGGCGCGAAGCCTGTCCGAGGGCACACTTCGCTTCCTCGCGCTGTGTGTGCTGCTCGAAGATCCCACCGTGCGCGGTCTGATCTGCATGGAGGAACCCGAGAACGGCATCCATCCGGCGAACCTCAACCCTATGGTGGAACTGGTCCAGGAACTCGCGGTCCACCCTGGCGAAGAACCCGGACCGGACAATCCCTTTCGGCAGGTCCTCATCAACACCCACTCCCCCGGAGTCGTTCAGCTCGTCTCCCCCGACGACCTGCTCTTCGCGGATGCGACCATGCAGCGGACGGAGGACGGCAGACTGACCCACGGCCTTCGGCTGCGCCCGCTGGAGGGCACGTGGCGCGTCACGGACGGAAGACGCGACTACGTCACCAAGGCAGACATTCTTCCGTACCTCACCACTCCGCCTGGGGCTCAGATCACGCTCGACATGGGGGCGGCGTGACCCTGCGCATCCTCTTCACCGGCGAAGGCACGAGTGACAACGGGTTGGTGCCACACGTCGAGACGGTGGCGGCAGAAGTCGGTGTGCAGGCGGTGGTGACCGCTCCTGACTTCGGTCGCCTCGGGTTGACCGACTGTCATGCCGTGGCGGACAAGCTCCGCGCGGTACGGAGTCTGGGTGATGACTACGACCTGGTGATCGTGCACCGGGACGCCGACGGGGGATCTCCGCACAAGCGGTACGAGGAGGTGGCCGAGGCCGTGACCTCTGAATGGTCTGGCCGCCCTCACATAGCGGTTGTACCGGTGCGGGCCCTGGAAGCCTGGTTGCTCCTCGACGAAGCGGCCATCCGCCGGGTCGCGGGAAACCCTCGTGGGCGAATGAGTCTCGACTTGCCCAACGGAAGCGCCGCCGAGCGGATCACTGACCCGAAGAAACTCCTGCAGCAGACCCTGGCGACGGCGAGTGGTGTCTCCGGACGCCGTCTGGCCACGTTCCGCAGCCGCTTCCCCAGGCACCGGCACAAGCTCCTGGAAGCCCTGGACCCCTACGGGCCGGTGTCCAAGTTGACATCCTGGCAGGCTTTCATGGCCGATCTCAGAGCAGCGCTCGATCAAGCATGACAGCACGCGGCACAGAACGTTGCTGCCGACGAGACGTGCGAGATCGTAGTCGCGACGGAAGGCATCGACTGCTTCTGGGGACGCATCACCGTCGATCTTCCTCAAGTGCCCCCGAACGCTGTGCCTGCCGAGAAGGTGCTCCGGAAGTCCTCCCGCGCCCTCGACGCGTCGTGATGCAGCCGCTCGTACGAGGACTTCGTCGGAGACCTGTCGGACTGGACCTGACCTTCGTACGTTCTGCGCTCAGCCCGCCGCGAGCCCCAGCAGCCCCAGCGCCGTGCTGATCACGGTCAGAACGTTGTTCGCATCGCCGCAGAAGGTCCTCAGTTTGTTGAGCATCGCGCCCGCCGCGCTGCGGTCCGGTTCCTGGGTGACCTGCTGGTCTCGGAGCACACCGACCAGTGCCTCGCACGTCACGGCGTCGGTGACCTTGTTCCGTTCCGCCGTGAGAGCGGCTGCGAGCTCGTCCATCGTCCGCGCCCAGCGGTCGACAGCCTCGGGTTCCGACGCAGTCACGATGCTCTGGTGGGAGTTCCTGGCGTTCGGCTGATTCTGGATGTTGCCGGCGGAACCGTGGTTGATGACACCGGAGTTGTAGTTGCGGGCGGTCTGCTCGGCGTTCCCGGGCTCGCTCTCGACCTCGTCGTCGGACGCGTCGTCATCGCGGCGGAACAGGTTCACGGTGTGTCTCCTTGGGCCGGCGGTGTCCGGGTCATGGTGGTCGTGGAGTTGCGGGCACCGGGCTGGTTCTGCACGTCGCCCATGACGCCCGAGTTGATGACGCCGCTGTTCTGCAGGATGTACGTGGCCTGCTGCACGAAGGCGCTGATGTCGGCGTTGTGCTCCTGGAGGAACCCGAGGGCCGCTCGGAAGACGCAGCGCTGCATCCAGTCCACGTACCTGCGGGCGTCGTCGTACTGGAGCATGTCGTCCATGAAGTGCGAGGAGTACACCTCGCGCAGGCTCACCGGTCCGTCGCCCGGGTCCATCGGCGGACGGCGTGAATGCAGCGGCGCGCGCAGGCGGTTGACGAGCGTGAAGACGTCCAGCAGCGCGTTGAACACCGTACGGGCGTGCCATGCGCCCCCACCGCGCCGCGCCGTCCTCATACCGGTGCGGAGCGTCGGGTGGACCGGGTTCATGACCTGCGAGCGCAGGGTGATGCGCAGGAAGTGGTGTTCGTAGGCGAAGCTGACGTACAGCGCTGCGACGAGTTCGCCGTCCCAGGACACGATCCGGGTGCACAGCATTCGGCGGGCCTCTTTGGGGGCCGTGTTGGCACCGTCCGCGCCGGTGCCGTGCCGGGCGAGGACGAGGAGGGACTCCCATTCGGAGTCGGTGATGTCCTTCCAGCGTTCGGCGGAGACGGCGGCCACGTCGAAGACATCGAGTCTGTTGTCCGGGTGGTAGGCGGGCCGCTTGTCGAGCAGTTCCGTCAGTTCGCCTGCGACATGGCGGTGGAGTTCGTCGGGCGTGAAGTCGGTGAAGGAGCGGTCCTTCCTGCCGTGCACGATCTCCTCGACGCTGCGGAAGGTACGGCGGATGATCTTCTCCTCCTCCGTCTCGTCCTGCGTGCCGTTCTGGTCGTCCGCCGCCATGACGTCGATGCCGATGGCGTCGTCCGACCACAGGGTGCCCGCGCCCACGAGGTGGTGTCGGGGCTCGGTGCCGCCCCGCAGACGCAGCGCGTACGGCACCACGAGTCCGTCGCGCTCGGGCGGTTCCCGGCGCAGCACGCGGCGACGCCGGGGCCCTATCCACCAGCGCAGGTCCCGGGCAGGGCGCCGGGCTGTCCAGCGCGCCCGGCGGAACCGCGCGTAGGCGTAAAGGCGGTCCAGGTAACACACGGCCCACGCGCCCCCCACCAGAACGGGCAGCACCAGGGCGAAGCCCGTGATCCAACCGGTGACAGCCGCGCCAGCCAGGACCATGACGAGCAGCACCCGCCTGAGGAGGGTGAGGCTCTCCGCGGTGGCCGCGCTCTGCAGGACCGGGGTGAGGTGGAAGCCGTGCGGCGGGACGGGACGCCCTCGGGAGACACGACGGCGCACCCACCGGACGTAGTCGTGGCCGAGGAACACCGGCCATTGGGTGTCCACCGGCCGCAGGTCCTCGACGACGGCCCGCAGCGCTCGTTCCCGCTTCTCCCGGTCGCGCCGGGTGAGGAAGATCCATGTCAGGCGCGGCACGGCGGTCGCATGGCGCGAGACCCAGCGGGCCAGCCTCTCGGCGTGGTCGTCGCGCAGGTACGGGGCGGCGCAGAACCAGCCGGTCACGTCCGAGGTCTCCGGTCGGCGCGGCTCCTTCTTCTCGCGAGGGGCATTCTTCCCCGCGCGCTGGTCCGCCACCGGGTCGTCGCCCGGCAGCGGCATGACCGGTTCCTTGCGCAGGGCCGTCCATCGCGGTCTCCGCGGAGGCGGTGGGGCGCTCGACTTCCTGCCCGGTTCGCCGGTGTTCTCCTCCACCCGCTCGAAATCGGTCCCCAGTCCCAACGCGCACGCCCCCTCGGCTCCCCCACGGTGGAGACAGACTGGTGGTTGAAGGGTCACCGCAGAAGGGGGCGGGCGATCCGGTGATGTGTTTCAGGCCATCGGCATCACCGAGCCGGTGCCCTATTCCTCTTGCATGGTTCGCAGCCGAAGTTCGAGATTCGACCAGGTGGGTGCCGATGTCGGAGGTGGGCGTTATTTTTGACGCTGATCGCCACTCGCCTTCACCCGCTGTCGCGGTGTCAGGCACGGGCGGTCGATGCAATCCGACTTGCCCGAAAGGTCCTCGTGAAGCCCACCCTGGCCGCCGCGCAGCTCCGCGGCAGTCTGACGCAGTACCTCACGACGACGTACGCGCTGGCCGATGAGGACACACGGCTCGCGCTGGAGCGGTTCCTCGGGGACCCGGAGACGGGCATCTTCCGGGGGCCGTACCTGCGGATCAGGACGCCGTTCCACCCCGCCGACGACGCATGGCGGTCGGCGCTCGAGTGGCAGCCCTCGTTCATTCCGTGGCGGCACCAGGCGAAGGCGTGGCAGCGGCTGAGCACGTACCGGGGGGCGGCCGAGCCCACGCTCGTGACGACCGGCACCGGGTCCGGCAAGACCGAGTCTTTCCTGATCCCCGTGCTCGACCACTGCCGGCGGCAGAAGGCGCTGGGACGGCGCGGGGTGAAGGCCGTGCTGCTGTACCCGATGAACGCGCTCGCGACCGACCAGGCCGGCCGCATCGGCGACTATCTGGCGCAGCCGGAACTGGCCCAGGTGACGGCCGGTCTCTACATCGGCGACAAGCCGGACACGGACTTCCGGCGGGTGATGACCCGGCGCGAGGAGATGCGCCAGTCTCCGCCGGACGTATTGATCACCAACTACAAGATGCTGGACCTGCTGCTGCAGCGGGCCGAGGACCGGCCGCTGTGGGAGGGGGCCGATCCGGCGTACGTGGTACTGGACGAGTTCCACACCTACGACGGCGCGCAGGGCACCGACGTGGCGATGCTGCTGCGGCGGCTGGCGGCGGCCGTGGGCGCCTCGAAGCCGGAGCGGCCGCTCGGTTCGATCTGCCCGGTGGCGACCTCGGCGACCCTCGGCGAGGGCGGCGGCGACACCGGCGGCATCCTCACCGTCGCCGAGCAGGTGTTCGGTGTGCCGTTCGGTCCGGACGCGGTGATCGGCGAGGAGCGGCTGAGTGCCGACGACTTCGTCGGCGACATCGACTACGAGCTGCCCGAGCCTCCCAGCCCCAAGGAGGTCATCGACGTCTCAGGCGGTCCGGACATCGAGTCCGACCCCGACCGCCTCGACCTGGACGGGCTCGCCGAGCGGCTGCTGGGGCGGCGCGGGCTGGACGCCTTCCAGATCGGGCGGCTGCTGAAGAAACACGACTTCACCCACGGCGTGCTCGCGCTGCTGAACGGCGAGCCGCTCGACGAGTGGGGACTGCGGGACCGCATGGCCCGCTTCGGGTACGCGTGGGCGCGCACCGCGCGGGACAACCCGCGGCTCGCACTGGAGGCGCTGTCGCGGTTCGTGGCGCTGCTGTCGTCCGCGCGGGATCCCTGGTCCGACGAGCGCAGGCCGCGTCCGCTGCTGCACATCGAGGCGCATCTGTGGGTCCGTCCGGTGAGCCGGATGCTCGGCGGAGTGGGCGTACGGCCGGAGTTCCGCTGGTACGAGGACGAGCGGACCATCGCGCGGCGCTCCGCTCTCACCACGGCATCCGCCTCCGAGGACCCGTCCGACAGTGACGAGTGGCCGACGGCGGACTCGCGCCGGCCACAGGCGCTGCCGGGTTCGGACACCGTGCAGCGGCCGGCCCAGGCCCATCTGCCCGCGGTCTATTGCCGCGGGTGCGGCCGCTCGGGCTGGGCGGCGCTGTCCCCGGAGGCCGATCCGCAGAAGCTCGAGACGAGCCCGCAGCGGATCTGGTCGGCGGCCGTCGGGCGGGACAAGCGGCGGCTGCGGTACTTCATCTCGGCGACGCCGGCCGAGGCGCGGGACGCCCTCGCGGCGCTCACCGGCACCGCGCCGAAGCAGGCCGGTGGTGTCGACCCCCAGTCCGTGGTCGTGCTGGACGGGGCGCAGGGCACCTACCGCCTGCCGGTCGCCGAGGACGGGGAGGGGCTGCAGGACGCGTGGTTCGCGCGGGCGATCCTGGACAAAAAGACCGCCGACCAGGCCGCCAAGGACGACACCTGTCCGGCCTGCGACACGGACAACGGCATCAGGTTCCTCGGCACGGCGCTCGCAGCGCTGGCATCCGTCACCGTCACCCAGCTGTTCACCGGCGGCCACGAGATCGCGCTGGCGCCGGAGGAGCGCAAGACGCTGCTGTTCAACGACTCCACGCAGGACGCGGCGCACCGCGCCGGGTACGTCGCCAACGCCTCGTACAAGTTCTCGCTGCGCTCGCTGCTGGCGCACCAACTGGACGACGCCGGTACGCCGGTTCCGCTCAACGACCTCATCGGCGAGGTCCTGGACTCCGTGGACGACCCGCAGACGCTGGCCGCGGTCGTCCCGCCGGACCTGCACGACGAACCGGGTGTGGACCGGCTGCTGTCGGGACGCGGTACCGGGGACGCGCGGACCTGGAAACTCATCGGTGAACGGCTCGCCTTCGCGACCGTGATGGAGTTCGGGTTGCGCTCGCGGCTCGGGCGCACGCTGGAGCTGACCCGGACCACGGCCGCGGAGGTGGTGGTCGCCGATCCGGACCGGATCGTGGCGCTCGCCCGCGACCTGCACCTCACGCTGCCGGGTCAGTTGGGGCTGGACGGCGGCCTGCCCACGTCCGAGCGGTACCTGGCATTCGTGCGGGGGCTGCTGGAGCGGGTGCGGCTGCGCGGCGGCGTGCGGCACCGATGGCTGGACACCTGGATCAGGGAAGCGGGCGTCAACCAGTACCTGATCTCCGGGCAGCGACCGGAGGGCATGCCCGCCTTCCCCGAGGGGTACGTGGCACCGCCGAGGTTTCTGCTCGCGGGCCCCAAGGAGAAGTCGAAGTTCGACACGATCACCGGTCGTGGCACCTGGTACCAGGACTGGACGCGGCGCTGTCTCGGCCTGGACGCGGCACAGTCGACCGAGTACCTGCGCAGGCTGCTGCCCGTCCTCGCGGACGAGGGCGTGCTGTCGGCGCGGACCGCCAAGGACCGTACGACCCGCGTGTACGGGTTGCAGCCGGGCCACATCCACGTACGGCTGCTGGCGGACGACCTGGTCAACAAGGCGTTCGTGTCGTGCGAGGAGTGCGGGTGGCAGCAGGTCGTGCCGCCCGAGCGGCGCACCCGCTGGTACGGGCACCCCTGCCCGCGCTGGCGCTGCACCGGCCTGCTCACCCCTCCCCAGTACGGCATGTCGTCGACCGGAGCGGGCAGCGGCGGCTTCGGCGGGAAGCTGGAGCGCGACTACCGGACCGACTACTACCGCCGCCTGTACCTGACCGGCGGCACCTACCGGGTCGTCACGGCCGAGCACACCGGCATGCTGACCCGGCCCGAACGGGAGCGCGTGGAGCGTACGTTCCGGCAGGGCACCCATTACACCGACCCCAACGTGCTCTCCTGCACGCCCACCCTGGAGCTGGGCATCGACATCGGCGACCTGTCGGCGGTGCTGCTCGGTTCGCTGCCGGGCGGTCCGGCGAACTACGTGCAGCGTGCCGGACGCGCCGGGCGCAGGACCGGCAACGCCCTGGTGGTCGCCTTCGGCGGACGCCGAGCCCGCGATCGGTACTACCTCGACGACCCGACTGAGATGATCGCCGGCGACATCGTGCCGCCGGGCTGCTACCTGTCGGCCGTCGAGATCCTGCGCCGCCAGTACACGGCCCACTTGCTGGACCGGGCGGCCCGCGGCGAGCTGACGACGGCGGACGGCGAGCCGCTCATGCCGGTGCCGCGCCTGTCGTCGGCGCTGTTCGGCACGACCGGCTGGTGCCAGGACCTGTCGGACGCGGCGCTCACCCATGGGGCGCGGCTGGTGGAGGAGTTCCTGGCGCTGTTCCCGCAGCCGCACGGCGGCCCGGACGACGACCGGGGGGTGTCCTCGCACGCGGCGGACGAACTGCGCGCCTACGCCACCGGCGGCATCGCGCGCGCCCTCCAGGAGGCCGAGGAGGAGTGGACGGTGCGCCGCGAGGAGCTGCGCCGTCGCATCGCCGCCATCGACACGGCGGTGGACGGGCTGCTCGCCGAGGACCGTGAACAGGGTGCCGAGCGGCGCGAGCTGCTCGCGGAGCGGCGTGCCACGGGCGAGCTGCTGCGCGAGCTGAGTCAGACCAGCGCGCACGGCACCCTCGTCGAACTGGGTCTGCTGCCCAACTACAGCCTCACCGACACGACGACCTCGCTGGAGGCCACCCTCTACTGGAAGGAGGCCGCCGGGGACGACGAGGGCCAGGAGGCCCCGGAGGGCGACGACGAGCGCCGGGAGTGGGTGTACCGCAGCGAGGTGCGCGACTACGAGCGCTCCCGCAAGCTGTCCCTGACCGAACTCGCACCGGGCAACAGCTTCTACGTCAACGGCTACCGGCACGTCGTGCGCGCCCTCGACATCGGCAGCCCGGAGCGGCGCGCCTGGGCGGTGTGGCGCCTGTGCCCGGCCTGCGGATACGCGCGCACGCACGGCGACCCGAAGAACGACACCTCGCCGTGCCCCCGGTGCGGTTCCCGGGAGATCGCCGACGCGGGCTGCGTGCACCACGTGCTGGAGCCCCGGCGGGTGATGTCCCGGGACAAGCGGGACGACGCCCGGGTGCGGGACGACCGTGACGAGCGGGACCGGAAGCGGTACGCGGTCCTCACCACGGTCGACATCGACCCGGCGCACCTGGCGGCCGGCTCGTGGCGGCACGACACCGCTGTCTTCGGCGCCGACTTCACGCGCAAGGCAGTCGTCCGCACCCTGAACCTGGGAGTCGACCGGCAGGACGGCAGCAGCACCGTTCCGCTGGCCGGTGACGATGTGCGCCTGAACCCGTTCTACGTGTGCACGAGTTGCGGTGGGGCGACGGCCGACGGGCGGCCGGTCGTCGACCAGTCGCAGCACGCGCTCACCGCCTCGCTCGCCCGCTCCACCCGCGCGAGCGCCCACCACCAGCTCTGGTGCCCACGCCGTCGCCTGCGCGGCAGCGGCGAGGAGCAGGGCGCCGGTACGGACGTACCGCTGCTGCTGGCGCACGAGCTGTCGACGGAGGCCGTGCGCATCCTGCTGCCGGCCTCCGTGGCCCGGGCCAAGGAGCGGCTCGCCTCGTTCACCGCCGCGTTGTTCGCCGGCATCGCGGCCCGGTACGGCGGCGACCCCGACCACATCGACATCACCGCCGCGTCCATGCCGGACGGCGAGGACCGCGACTGGCCGCGCCGGTTCCTCGTCGTGTACGACCGGCTGCCCGGCGGCACCGGGTACCTGCACCGGCTGGCGACCTCCGACGGCTTCCGCGAGGTCCTGCTGAAAGCCCGTGAGGTGATCGAGGGCTGCGGCTGTCTGGAGAAGGGGCTCGACGGCTGCCACCGCTGCCTGCTGCGCCGCGTCCCCCCGGCCGACTACGACAAGGTCAGCCGCAACGAGGTCCGGCAGATGCTGGACGAACTGCTCGGTGCGGACGGTGAGCGCTGGCACACCTCGCCCGTCGCCACCACCCAGCACATCCCGATGCACCGGCAGGCCGAGAGCGACCTCGAAGTCCTTTTCATCGACACGCTGCGGGAATGGGCCGCGCTCCCGGAGAGCCACGCGAGCGGCGACGCGTACATAACGCCGGCCGGTACCCATGCGCTCGACCTGCGGCTGACCGCCGCCGATGGCACCACGCTGAGCTGGCGCGTGTCGCAGCAGCGCGTCCTCGACGGCACCCGCCCCGACGTCCTCTTCGAACGGGTCGACGCGCCCGGCCCGCGCGTGGCGCTCTACCTGGACGGCTACGAGTTCCACGCCGGCCGGGAGCACAACCGGGTCGGCGACGACGCGGACAAGCGCACCCGACTGCGCGCGGAGGGCCTCAGGGTTTTCCAGCTCACCTACGGCGACGTGCGGGAATGGCAGCGCCGCGTCCGGGACACCGGCTACGCGGGCGCCGGCCCGGCCGACCCCGTGTGGGAGCCGTACGGCGACCAGGCACGGGGCAAGGCCCGCGACTACTACGCCAGGGTGCGGGGCGGGCTGCCCGGTGAACTCTCGGAGACCGTGTGGGTCAACCCGGCCGTGCAGCTCGTGGAGTATCTGCGCCGACCGCACGCCGAGCGCTGGCAGTGGCGGGCGGAGGCGGCCCTGGCCGGCTTCATCGGCGGCGGAACACGTCCCGTCGCGCTGCCGCCGGAGGTGCTCGGCGAGCAGATCGCGCTCGCGCTGCGCGGCGGAAAGCCCACGGGGCCGAGTGGCCCCGTGCAGCTGTTCGCGGTCAACGACCGTTCGGGACTGCCCCTGGTCCTCGCCGCGGACGGCCGGGTGAAGCCCCCCGCGTGGACCGGTGTCTGTCTCCTCGACGACACGCCGGGCGTGCATGCCCAGGAGGAAGCTCACAAGCGCCGCTGGCGGGCCTGGCTGTACTGGTCCAACCTGCTCCAGTTCCTGGACGGCGGCGGAGGTGACGCCGTCCAGCTCACGGCCTCCCTCCTCGACGGGTTCCCTGTCGAGACGCTGGCGGTCACGGGCGGCAGCGGCGTCCTGGACAGTGTCCGCGCCACGCTCGCCAAAGCCGCGACTGCCGACACCGCCCCTGCGCGGGCCGAGACCGTCGTACCCCCGCCACAGGTCCCGGCCGCGGCGAAGAAGCCCGCCACCGGCGCCCGGGACACGGCATGGGACCGTGTCGTCGGATATCTCGACCCGGACGAGCCCGGCCTGCTCGCACTCGCCGAGGCTCTTGCCGCACTCGGCGCCCCGGTTCCCGAGGACGGCTACGAGCTGGACGACAACGGCTGGCTGGCCGAGCTCGCCTGGCCCGCCGCACGCGTCGGTGTCGTCCTTGCCCCGCGCCTGCCGGAGGGTGAGGACGAGGATCCGGAGGCAGCCGACCGCGACCGGGCGTTCGAGGCGGCGGGCTGGGAGGTGCGGTCCGCCGCCGACTGGACCGCCCGTGACATCGCGGATCGCCTCGTCAGCGCACCACAGTCCGGCGACCGGGGACGTCCCCCGATCGACGGCACCATCACTGAGAACGGGGAGAACGGACAACCGTGACCGGCAAGAACGTGACGCTGCGCCTGCTCGACAAGGCGGACCGGGAGATCCTCAAGCTCCCCCGGCCGGTCAAGGGTGCGATCTACGACTTCCAGCACAAGTTCAAGACCAACCCCGACTCCGCGGGACTGCGTCTCAAGCAGTTGCAGGGGCACGACAAGCTGCACTCGGCGCGCGTCAACGACGAGTACCGGGCGCTGCTGCTGCGCCTAGCCGACGACGACTGGCTGATCGTCTCGGTGAAGCACCGCAAGGACGTGTACGCGCACCTGGACCGGCTCACGTACTCGGTCAACCGCATCACCGGCGGCATCGAGTACGTGGACCTGCAGGTCGTGCAGGAGGAGGTACTCACTCCCCCGGCCCCGCAGACCGCCGAACCGGCCGTACCTGCCACACCCGCCGAGCCGGCCGCTCCGCGGCCGCTGTTCGCGAAGTGGTCGGAAGAGCAGCTCACCGATCTGGGTGTGGCCCCGTCCCTCGTCCCGGTCGTCGCCGCGCTGACCACCGAGGACCAGCTCCTCGGCCTCGTCGAGTACGCGCCGCAGCTCTCCGGCGAGGTGCTGCTGGCGCTGTACGACGGCAAGGAGTACGACGACGTCCTGGAGCAGGTCACCGCTCCCGTCGCGGCACCGGATCACGTGGACCCCGAGGACTTCCGGGCCGCCGCCGAACGTCCCGCAACCATCGTCACCACGACCGACGACGCGCTGCGGGAGGCGCTGGAGGGCGAGGACTTCGGGCGCTGGAAGGTGTTCCTGCACCCTACGCAGGCCAAGCTCGTCTCGCGGGACTACAGCGGTCCGGCCCGGGTGGGCGGCGGGCCCGGCACCGGCAAGACGATCGTGGCGCTGCACCGGGTCAAGCACCTGGTCGAGCGGCTCCCGGCCGGCCGGAACAAGCCCGTCCTGCTGACCACGTACAACAAGAACCTCGCGGCGGACCTGCGGTCGCGGCTGCTCGCCCTGGGCGGCGAGTCGCTGCTGTCGCGGGTCGAGATCAGTCACGTCGACCAGCTCGCTCTGCGCACGGTCCGGGAGGCGGAGCCCGGCAATCGCAAGCGGATCATCGACGAGGCGCAGGCGGTCCGCGAATGGCGCTCGCTCCTGGACGAGCTCGGCGAGGACGCCTGGGACGCGGAGTTCCTGCACGACGAGTGGACCCAGGTGATCCTCGGTCAGGCCGTCACTTCCCGCACCGACTACTTCCGGGCACGCCGTGCCGGTCGCGGGCGCACGGTCAGCCGGTCCGAGCGGGCCGAGATCTGGCAGCTCGCCGAGCGGTTCGCCCAGCGCCTGGACCGGCTCGAGGTCCAGACATGGGATCAGATCGCGGAGCGGGCGGCTCAGCTGGAGACTGACCGCGCACGGCGTATCCAGGCCCTCGACCGGCAGCGCGACGAGGCCGGCGGCCTCGACAACATCCACGTGGCCGACGGTTCGGGCGGCTGGCTGCGCTACCGGTACCGGCACATCGTGGTGGACGAGGCCCAGGACCTGCGGCCCGCACACTGGAAGATGCTGCGTGCGATGACCGCCGCCGACCGCAACGACCTCTTCCTGGTCGGTGACACCCACCAGCGCATCTACAAGAACCAGGTGACGCTCGGCAGCCTCGGCATCAACATCCGCGGCCGGTCGTCGAAGCTGTCGCTCAGCTATCGCACCACCCGGCAGATCCTGCGCACCGCGCTGAACGTTCTCGGCGACGAGATGTACGACGACCTCGACGGCGGCAGCGAGACGCTGGCCGGGTACCGGTCCGTGCTCAGCGGCGGCGTGCCCGACCTGCACAGGCTGGGCGACTGGGCCGACGAGCGGGAGGCCATCGCCGCGCTGATCGAATCCTGGGGCCAGGTGCCGCACGAGCAGATCGCCATCGCCGTTCCGACCAACGACATGGCGAGCGAAACCGCGTACACGCTGGCCCAGCATGGCATTCGGGCAATGGAGATCGGCCCGGACGGCCCCCGCGGCGACACCGGCGTCCACATCGGCACCATGTTCCGGTTCAAGGGGCTCGAGTACCAGCGCATGATCATCGCCGGGGTGACCGACGGGCTGGTGCCACGCGCGAGTGTCCGGCAGCGACGTACCACCGACCCGGCGCGGTACCGGACGGAGATGCAGCGCGCGCGGTCGCTGCTCTTCGTGGCGGCCACTCGTGCCCGGGACAGTCTGGACGTCTTCTGGCACGGGGAGCCGAGCCCGTTCCTCCAGGAGCTGATCAGGGTGCGGCCGCCGGCCGCGGCCTGACCGAAGCTGGGATCGTGCCGCGGCTCGCCTCGGCTAACGCGGCACGACCGGCCCCTGAGGCACGATGAAGGGCCGCCGGGGGTCCTCTGGCGGCATCCTGCGGGTCGCGAGTGCCGGATCGGGGGCCGGCAGAAACGGGGCGAGGGCCGCATAGACCTCCGTCGCGTCGCCGGGACGGTCCTCGGGACGCTTGGCGAGCAATCCGTGCAGCAGTTCCTGGAGCGCTACCGGGGCATCGACGCCGCAGTCGGCCAACCGGGGCGGGGCAGCGGTGAGATGCCGGGTCACCAGCTCGGCGGGGCCCTCGCCGGAGAAGGGAGGCCGGCCGGTGAGCATGTGGTGCAGCAGGCATCCCACCGCGTACAGGTCACTGCGACCGTCCAACGGCTTCTCACCGGCCAGCAGTTCGGGTGAGGCGTAGGAGACGTTCCCGAGCGTCTCCCCCGTCATGGTGAGCCGCGGGTCGGCGTCCGAGAGGACCTTCACGAGACCGAAGTCGAGGATCTTCACCAGACCGCTGCCACGCACCATGACGTTCTGCGGCTTGAGGTCCCGGTGCACGAGCCCGACCGCGTGTGCGGCGGACAGCCCCGAGCACAGTTGTGCGGCGGCGGCCGCGGCTGCGGGCACGAGCAGGCGCCCGTCGTCGGCCGCGTCGATCACGTTGTCGAGGGTCGTCCCGTCGACGAGCTGCATCACCAGGCAGCAGACGTCCTCGGTGACGGCCGCGTCGTACACGGTGGTGATGTTGACGTGGTCCAGTCCGGCGGCGGCCTTGGCCTCCCTCTCGAAGCGCGCCAGGGCGGTGGGGCGCCAGTCCGGCAGGGCCAGGAGATCAGCGGCTACGGTCTTGACCGCGACAGGACGCTCCAGATAGACGTCCGTCCCCTGCCAGACCTGTCCCATGGCTCCCCTGCCCAGGATCCGGTCCAGCCGGTACCTGCCGCGCAGAACCTTGCCCCCGGCGAACTGCTCCACGTTCACTTCCTCCGATGAGCGCCAGCGGTGATGTCGGCGCACGACTGTCCGACCAGTGGCTCACCGTTGACAGCCCGCGAGAGTAGTCAACCAGCCCGCTCATCGAGGCGGAACGCACCCGTCTGAAGGAGGAGCCGACCCGGACCGCGAACAACCGCTGCCTACAGAGGGGTGCTCCGCTAACGAATGCTCTGTAGGAGCTTCCCCGTCGCCGTGACAAACCAGAAGGACCAGCCGTTGCGCTGCGGTCTGACGTGCGGGTTGAGGGCCATCACGACGGCGACCGCCGCTCCGCTGGGACTCTCGTACGCACCCTGGCCGGGGCCGGACGGAATGGTCACTCCTCGCGAGGACGGGTCGTAGTAGCCGTCCACACGCCGACCGTCGTAAACGGCGTGGACCTCAACGCCGTTTTCCGTGCGGAGCTCTTGCGCCTCCGCTCCGACAAGAGTGGGCGCGGAGGTGTCCTCCGCGATCACCTCCTCGTCGGCCGGCAGCTCGTCGACGTCCCGGCCGTCGGTCTGGCCGACTCCCGAGGGAAGACCCAGCATCTGGTTGAGCACTTCGGCCAGCAAGCGCCTGCGTGCGGCCAGGAAATCGGGGAATCGGTCCAGGGACCGCAGGTCCGGGTCGTCGGGGATCCACTGCTCGGTCAAGCGCTCCGGCGCGATCCCCACGGCGTATTCGGCAGGCAGCTTGGCAGAGATCATCTTGTTCGTCTGGCCGGTCACGAAGGCGAGATTGGCGAGGCTGTTCCACTCCTCCTTCGCATACGCCGTCTGAGAGGTCGTTTTCATCTGTCTTGCCTGGTTATTAGGCGATTCTCTGGGTGATGGATGGTGGTGCAGGCGAGTTCTTGGGGGCTGTCGATGTCTCT
>NZ_JBIASW010000025.1:0-91017 GCF_042891215.1 Streptomyces sp. NPDC001914 | reverse complement strand
GTCGGCATGAAGTCCTACGGCCGCGCCCCCACCTTCTTGGCGATGACCGGCTACGAGCAGGTCCGCTCGATCGCCGCCGCCCTCGCCGGGGACCAAGAGGCCGCCGAGCGAGTCGAACTGACCCTCCCGGAAACCGGAGTCTGCGGCGGCGCCGGCCTCTTCGACGACCCCGACGCCCGGCAGGACGGCGACGGCGGAGGCTGCTGCGCGGCCCCGACCACGCTTCAGATCGGCGTCGGCGCTCCGGCCCGGTCGGACGGCTGCTGAGCCCCGGTTCCCGACCCGCCACCCACCCGTATCCCAGCAGGAGGCTCACCATGTCCCGCGTCCAGCTCGCTCTCCGTGTCCCCGACCTCGCCGCGTCCATCGCCTTCTACACCGAACTGTTCGGCACCGAGCCCGCCAAAGTCCGCGACGGCTACGCCAACTTCGCCGTCGTCGAGCCGCCGCTCAAGCTGGTCCTGATCGAGGGCGCCGCGGGGGAGGAGACCCGCATGGACCACCTCGGCGTCGAGGTCGAGACGGCCGAGGCGGTGCACGCGGCCACCGTCCGGCTCGCCGAAGCCGGACTGGCCACCACCGAGGAGAGCGACACCACCTGCTGTTACGCCCTCCAGGACAAGGTCTGGGTGCACGGCCCCGGACGGGAGCCCTGGGAGGTCTACGTGGTGAAGGCTGACGCCGACAACCTCGCCAAGCAACCGGGCAGCACCTGCTGCGCCGGCCCGACCGAGGATGTTCCGGACGAGCCGACGACCTCAACGGCACGCTGTTGCTGAGGTCCGGCGAGCCGTTCGACACGTAGGGTCCAGCCATGGACACCGCCGCTTCACCACGCGTCCTCGTCATCGGGCTCGACCCGCATCGGGTGCCCGGGCCATGGGATCCCGAGCCGGTGGTCAAGGCGATCGAGGAGGGGCTGGGCAAGTTCACCGAACACGGGGTGGGCGTGGAAACCTGCCTGATCGCCCTGGATGGCACCGACGACGTGGAGACGGTCGTCGGGAACGCACTGAGAGCCCGTCCCTGGGAGTGCGTCACGGTCGGCGGTGGCCTGCGGCACTCGGACGATCAGGTCGAACTCCTGGAGCTGGTGGTCAACCTGATCCGGCGCCACGCGCCCGATGCGGCCATCGCGTTCAACAGCACCCCGGCCACGGTCTACGAGGCCGCGGCCCGATGGATCGAGTGACGGCGGCGGACCGTGTGGCTCGAGAGTCACCTTCGGATTCGTCGGCGGGAGGCGCGACGGCGACATCGAAGTCAGTAGTCATGGCGCCCTTTCTTCATGTGCCGCCGGTGTGCCGTCCACTGACAGGGGGAGCGGTGGCGCGTTGCGGACGGCCGGGCTGGCGGTGGCGGTGACGGCGGTGGCGAGCATCACCGCGGCCAGCACGTACACGGCGCCGACCGGTCCGAGCGAGGTGAGCAGGAAGCCGGCGCCGAGAGAGGCGACGGGCAGGACTCCCCACGACAGGGTCATGGCCGCGCTGGTGACACGCCCGAGCAACTCGTCGGGAACCAGGAGGGACGCGTAACTGATGATCACGACGTTCCACAGCGGCCCCACGAACGCGCAGGCGGCACCGATGGTGCCGATCAGAAGCGGGTTGGACGTGAAGGCGAACAGGGGCAGAAGCGCGGCCCAGATCCAGTTGACTCCGAGAATGACGGTCTTCGGCGTGAAGTGGCGATGGAGCCTGCTCGCCGCGAGTGCTCCGGCCAGGCCGCCACCGCTGTAGATGCCGAGCATGGTGCCGACGGTGCCGGCCGTGGCGCCGTGGTGCCGGGCCAGGACGACGAGGATGAGTACGAGTGCCTGGAAGATCAGGTTGCTCGCGGCGATCAGCAGGATGGCGGCACGGATCAGCGGGTGACGCCAGACCCAGCGAAGCCCCGTGATCGCCGCCCGCCACAGCGATTCCGAAGCGGTCGTGTTCCGGATCTGCAGATCGCTTCGAATGAACAGCAGTCCTATGCAGGCCAGAGCATAGGAGACGGCGTCGGCCAGGAACGGCACCGCGCGGTCGATACCGAAGAGCATGCCGCCCAGGGGAGGGCCGGCCAGGGCCGCACCGCGACTTCTGGCCTCGTTGTGGGCCGTTGCGGTAGGGAGCTGCGTCGTCGGAACGATCTTGGGCAGGGCCGCGCGCTCAGCCAGTCCGAAGAAGACGAAGCACAGGCCCTGCACGAAGGCGACCGTGGCGAGATGGACGACCGTGACTCTGTCCAGCCATATGGCGATCGGGACGGTGCAGAGCGCCAAGGCCCCGCAGATCTCGCTGACCAGAAGGATTCTGCGGCGGTTCCACCTGTCCACCAGAGGTCCGGCGGGCAGGTGCGCGACGAGATAGGGCAGTGTCCCGGCGGCGCCCACGATCCCGGCGTCGGAGGGCGACCCGGTGGTCGCCAGGACGAGCAGCGGCATCGCGGTCCCGCTGGTCTGGGCGCCCAGCGTCGAGACGACCTGACCGCTCCACAGAGCGAGGAATTCGCGGTTGCGCCATAACGAAGGCTGTTCGGTGGCCTCTTGGACGGGCGCGGCGGTCACGAGGCGTCCCCGCCCTCGGGCGTGGGGAAAGCGTGGAACACCACGGAGACATGCCGGCTGCCGGGGGACGCCTGATCCGGCTCGCGGTGCCAACGGGAGAGGAAGGCGATGTACTCCTCGCCGAACTGGACCAATTCCTCCGCGGTGAGGGTGGTCCCGCCGAAGGAGTGCATGGCTGCGGCGGCGAACTCGCCGAACGACTCCCGGTGGGACAGGTACGTGGTCAGGTCGCGATCGGCGCTCGCCATCCACTGCCGGCCGACCGCCTCCGCAGCCGCGGCGGTCTCCGGGTCCGTCGGGTGGCGCGGCAGCCGTACGTCCTGCGGTACGGCCCGCCAGTACTTGCGGCGCCCGGCGGACCGGGCTGTGTCCTCCTCGATGAACCCGAATCGGGCCAGTTGCCGCAGGTGATAGCTGGTCGCCCCGCGGTCCTCCGCGAACTCGGCGGCCAGCTCGGCGGACGTGGCCGGACCCTGCCTCCGTAGCCGGGTCAGCAACTCCTGCCGCAGGGGGTGAGCGAGGGCCTTGAGCGCGTCGATGTCGGACAGTACGCGCGGTCGCGAGGTCGGCATGATGAGAAGATATCTATGCAAAGAAGTCTTCTCAAGGCTCTCGACGGTGGTTTCCGATCCGAGGGGCGAGGGGGTCATCGTCAATTTCAGGTTGACGCTTGAATGCCGTCAACTTAAGATTGACGCATGAGTCCACTCGACATCAGCCTCGCCGATCTGATCGCTCGACTCGACGAGGAACTTCCCGAAGCAGACGAACTGGCCCGCATCAGCGAGGCGCGACTGCGCGCACAGACGCTGTCCGATCTCGGTGACCAGCTCATCGACCACTACGTCAGCAAGGCCAAGCGGACCGGCGCGTCCTGGACCCAGATCGGTGACGCCATTGGGGTCTCCAAGCAGGCCGCCCAGCAGCGTCACGCGCCCGCGCCGTTCGAGCGGTTCACCAACCTGAACCGCCACAGCATCGTGCTGGCGCAGGAAGCCGCCCGAACGCACAAGCACGACTTCATCGGCACCGGACACCTCCTGCTCGGCCTGCTCGGGGAACCGCAGGGCCTGGCCTACGAGGTGCTGCTGGCGCAGGCCGGCTCGGAGCAGCGCGTCCGCGATGCGGTCGAGGAAGCGCTGCCGCCGGCCGGGGAGAAGGCGCTGCGGGGTCACATCGCCTTCCGCCCGGAGAGCAAGGAGGCCATCGAGCAGGCGCGCCACGCGTCCGCCGACCTCGGCCACGACTGGGTCGGCACCGAACACATGCTGTTGGGCCTGGTCAGCGCCGGGGAGAGCACGGCCGCGCAGGTCCTGCGCACCCTCGGCTTCACGCCGGACGAACTGCGCGAGACGGTCAGGACCCGGGTCGCCGAACGGCTCGCGGGGGGCGGCGAGCAGTAGCCGGGCGAACCGCTTTCACGAGCCGCCCTCGTACCCAGGGTGGGCCTCCCGGCTCCCGGCCCACCCGGGGTGTCCTCACTTGACGTCGACGAAGTCCCCGGTCGCCGTGGCGGGGCCGGTGGTGGAGCTGCCGGAGAAGACGAAGCGGAAGTAGCCGTCCGCCGTGGCCTTCGTTGTGGTCTTCAGCGCTCCGCTGCCGCCGCTGGTGATGGTCTTCAGCGTGGAGTAGGTGCTGCTGCCCTTCTTGCGGAACTGGAGCTGGACCGAACGGCCCTCGTAACCGGTGTAGGTGCCGGTCTCCCAGTTCGCGCGGCTCAGCTTGCCCGTGACGGTGACCGTCCTGCCCTTCTTCACCGGCTCGGGCGACGCGTTCACCGTGGCCTTCGCGTACCGCTTGAACCGGGCCGTGCCGGCGACATCGACGGCCGTCCAGTCGTCGTTGGTGTCCTGTGCTTCGGCGAGCACCTTCCAGGTGCCGGCGAGACCGATGTCGTCGAAGTCCCGTGCGGCGTCCACGCCGAAGCTCACCTTGCAGGTGGACGTGGTGGGGTCGGCGGGCGACACCGTGCACGTGCCCGCGGGCGGGTAGGCCGGCAGGATGCCGTCGGCGTCGTCGGTGTTGGGGCCGTGCCACAGGTAGGCCCAGGAAGCGGCCACACCGTCCGGGTCCTTCGCCGTCCATGTGATCGTGATGGTCTTCTTGGTGGTCAGACCGAGCACGATGTCCTTGCCGCCGTTCACGACGACGTTCGAGAACGTGGTGTCGCTGGGCACGGCCGCGTCGGCCGCTTGGGCGGCTGCCGGAACCGCCGATGCGGAAAGGGCGGTGGCGAGGAACGCGGCGGCGGTGGCCGGGCGGATGCGCATGGAATCCCCCTTCGGGATTGCGGGACTCGCCGTCCCCCACGGCGAACCAGATGGTGTGTCGCTGCCTAGACACCCAGAAGCCCGCCGCGGTTGCCCTGGCGTTCGTACCGGCTTTCGGCTCCCGTCACGTGGTCCGCCTCCACGGCCTGCCGGGACGGTGGATGTGCCGTCGATGCCGGTACCTGTACCGATATGTCGACAGGAGGCGTCAGGAGGTCGCGGACCCGTTGGTGACGGTCGCCCAGCGGCCGCCGGCCACCGAGCACACCGTCAGACCCCGGTTGCGCGTGTCCCCGTACGCGTCGAAGGCGACGCGACCGGTGACGCCGTCGAAGGCGAGCCCGGACACGGCCTGTCGCATCTTCGACCGGGCGTCCTGGGGGAGCGTGCCGCCGTTGGCCTTCACGAGGGACTTGACGGCCTCGATCAGGCTCCAGGTCGCGTCGTAGGCGTACGGTCCGTACCAGTTGGCCGTGTCCTCGTACCCGGCCTTGTCGTAGCGGGCGACGAAGTCCTTCCCGCCTGCCAGGTCCTCGGCTGCCACACCGATGTTGACGGCGAGGTCGCCGTCGGCCTTCGAGCCGGACGTGATGAACGCGTCGGTGAGGATGCCGTCGCCGCCCATCAGGGGGATGTCGGCCCCGTCCTGCTTGAGCTGTTCGGAGAGCGGCCCAGCGGTGGCGTCGTAGCCCCCGACGAAGACGGCGTCGGCACCCGAGGCCCCGATCTTGGCCGCGAGGTCGGAGAACTCGGTCTGGTCGGGATCGACGTGCTCCGTGCCGACCACGGTCCCGCCCAGTTTCTCGAACTCGGCTGTGAACCCGGAGGTGAGACCGGTGCCGTACGGGCTCTTGTCGTCGACGACGTACAGCTTGCTCTTCCCGGCCTTGGAGTAGAGGTAACGGGCGGCGAACGGGCCCTGGTCCACGTCCGTGGCGATGGTGCGGAAGTACGAGTCGTACGGACGGGACTTGGTGCCCGCGGCCCAGTCGGGGCCGAGTGTCAGCTCGGGAGCCGTGTTGCCCGGTGAGATGTTGACCAGGCCGGCCTGGTTCAGCGGTGGCACCAGGGTCCGGGCCACGCTCGAGTTCAACGGCCCGACGACGCCCAGCACCTTCGCGTCCGAGACGAAACCGGCCGCGTTCTGCTGACCCCTGACAGGGTCGGACCCGTCGTCCAGCGTCTTGATCTCGAACTTCACGCCGGGGACGAGCCCCTTCTCGTTCGCGGTCTCGACCGCGAGTTCGGCGGAGTTCCGGACGCCGAGGCCCATCGGGGACAGGCCACCGGTGAGCGGTGTGTCCACTCCGATCACCACCGTCACGGCGGACGAAGCCGAGGCGCCGCCGCCGGTCGATCCGCCGCCGGGCTTCTTGTCGTCTCCCGAGAGAGTCCAGGTCAGGGCGGAACCGGCCGCGAGCGTGGCCAGTGCCGCGCCCAGAACCACGGAGCGCCGGGTTAGGGCGCGCGCCCGTACCGGCTTCCGCTCGCCCGTCTCCATCTCGGCCGTCGTCCCCAGCGTGACCAAGTCCTCGACCGGGGGCACGGGTTCGGGGGCCGTCGGCGGGTCGGTCGGCCGGTCCAGGACGGGGGACTGGTCCCGAACCGGGGGCTCATCCGACACAGGGGGATCGTCCGAGACAGGGGACCGGGGGGTATCCGGAGCGGAGATCTCGTCCTGGACGTGGGACTCGTCCGGGACGGGGGTGTGGTCCGGGACCGGCGGGTGGTCCGGAACGGGCGGCCGGTCCTGGACGGGGTCCTCGTCCGGGGCCCGGTCCTGGCCGGGAGCGGGGCGCCGCGGATCGGCCGGGGCCGACGCTCCCGAGTCCAGCACCGTGGGCTCGTGCGGCGTCCCCGGCGTTCCGGCCTTGGGAGGCGTACGAGGCTTGGGAGGAACGGAAGGCGGTGCCTGCTCCGTCGGGGCGTCCGGCACGGGATCACGCTCGGACGCCGGTCCCGGCTCCCGCTCGGCGGCCGCGTCGTCCCGCGCCGGGAAGGAACGCAGCACCGACGCCAGCATTCCGGCGGCCTCGGTGGCACCCACCCGCTGCTCCGGGTCCTTCGTGAGCAGCGCCTCCAGTACGGGCGCGAGCGGTCCGGCGTGGACCGGCGGGCGATGCGGGCGCGTGAACACGGCCACGGCCAGGGCGTGAAGCCCTTCCGCCTCGAACGGCGGCTGCCCCTCGACGGCGTGGTAGAGCGTGGCGCCGAGCGCCCACAGGTCGTTGGCGGGGGTCGGGCGCTTGCCCTCCAACTGCTCCGGGGACATGTACTGCGGCGTGCCGATGACGATCCCGCTGTGGCTCAGCTTCGTCGTGGCGTCCGCGAGGTGCGCGATGCCGAAGTCGGTGAGGACGACCCGGTCCTTGGTCAGGAGCACGTTGTCGGGCTTGATGTCGCGATGGACGATGCGTCCTTCGTGCGCCTCGGTGAGCGCGTCGAGCATGGCGGCGCCGATCTCGGCGACCCGCCGCACGGGCAGCCGGCCCTGCCCGCGGATGGCGGCGGCCAGCGACTGGCCGCGGATGAACTCCATGACGATCACGGGGGCGCCCTGGTGCTCCACGACGTCATGGATCGTGATGATTCCGGGGTGGCTGAGAGTCACCGCGGCGCGCGCCTCGGCGGCGAAGCGCCCGAGCAGGGTGACGCGGTCGCCGTCCTCCATCCCCGGCGGGAAGAGGATCTCCTTGACGGCGACCTCGCGTCCGAAGAGCTGCTGGTCCAGGCCGCGCCAGACCCGGCCCATGCCGCCCTGGCCGATGCGTTCCACCAGCTGGTAGCGGCCCGCGATGAGTTCGGAGTTCTGCTCGGTCACGCGCACACTCTAGGTCCTGTTGTGCGGCTCGTGTGAAGGAAAGATGGCTTGATCGTGCCCTTCGGGGTGAGGGAGGGGAGGGAGTGAACTCGCGGAGTGCGGAGGCGGCGCGGTGGTCCGGGCTCATGGGTCCGGAATGAGCTGATCTATCGCCATCCGGTGGAGAGTTGACCGATTTCCGTTCCGTCGAGAACCGACGGCACCCGGCTTCCTGCCCACCTCGGACGGTGGGTGTCGGATGTCGGACGGAACCTCAGAACGGCGGGCTGTCGCGCCATCGGTCGGCCGACGGTTCGACGGGTGGCCGGGAACCGGTTCGCCGAAGGACCTCCACCGCTTCGGCGACGCGACCGAGGTCGATGAGATGACCGGCCAGCGCGGCGCTGTCGGCGCCCGCGTGCCGTTCGAGAACGGCGACGGCTTCCCCGACGCGTCCGGCGCCGGCGAGGAGTTCGGCGATGTGCGGCGCCGCGTACGAGGTGTCGCCCTCGGGGTGGGCCCGGGCCCGCTCGACCCCTTCGTCGACGCGACCGCAGGCTGCCATCAGCGGCAGCCGTATCCAGAACAGGTCCCAATCCTCCTCGCCGCCCCGGCGTTCGGTGAGAGCGTCGAGATGCGCCAGCCCGTCCTCGGGCCGTCCCTCATCGGCGTACAGAGAACACAACATGTGGAGGATCCAGTCGTCGCCTCCCGACGCGTCGGCCAGCGCCCCCATCACGTCGATCGCCTCGTCACCCCGGCCGTGGCGCGCCAGGAGATGCGCCAGATGGACCGTCATGGTGGCCCGGCGAACGGAAGCGTCGACCGCTTGCCGGTGGACCGCGACGGCGCCCTCGACGTCACCGCGCTCCTCCAGCGCTCGTGCCAGCTCGTGGGCGGCGTACCCCAGGTCCTCGGTCGCCGCGTACGTCCGCAGCTCCTCGATCCGCCCTTCCCGGGCCAGCAGTCGGGCGAGTTGGTCCCGCCCGTTGAGGGCGGTGACGCCGCGGGTGCGCAACAGGGCGATCGCCTCGTCGACGCGGCCGCGGCGCGCGCGGACCACGGCGAGCAGGCCGATCGCCATGTCGGGGTCCAAGCCGCGGCAGCACCACGGTGAGTCGCACCGGTGCTCGGCCGGGATTCTGGCTGCGAGGAGCTGGTCGGCCTCGTCGTCGCGACCGGCGTCGGCCGAGACATCGACCATGGCCCTGGCGAGGGACCAGTCGTCGATGTGCGGCCTCAGCAGGGTGAATGCCTCCTCGCTCCGGCCGTGGCGGGCGAGGAGCCGCGCGTAGGACTCCAGCGCGTTCGGCTGACCCCTCGCCGTCCGGGCCCGGGTGAGCTCGATCGCCTCCTCGGCGCGGCCCCAGCGCTCCAGCAGCCCGGCGGTGGCCTCGGTGGCCGTCCACCAGCCGGTGGCGAGGTAGGGGGCGAGCAGCTCCAGCGCCTCGGCCTGCCGGCCCTGCTCGCCGAGCAGCCCCGCCCACTCCCGCGCGCAGAACCACTCACCGCGGCGGGCCCAGTGCTCCACCGCCTCGGCATGGCCGAGTTCGAGGAGCCGGGAGACCAGGTGAGGGGGGACGCAGCCTGACTGCGTCCGGGCCCGGTGATCAAGATCGGAAGCGTCCACGGCGACGCACCCTAGCCCCTGCCACCGACACGGCCCGGGACGACCGACGACCCTGTCTCCGACACCGGCCCGGCCAGACCGTGGACCCAGCTCTCCGGCACCGGCCCGCCACGGCCGTCGCCCCGGCTCTCCAGCGCCGGCCGGCACGGCAATCGCCCCCTGACTCCTCACCGGCAGGGAGGACCACCGTCCCTGAACGCGCCCGTGGAGCGCGGCTCCCTGCGTACACGTCGTGCGGCGATGACCTCCGCCACACCCGCTGGTCCTTCCGATGCGGTCCCTGACATGTGAAGCTGCTGGATCGTATGAACCGTGAACCGGTCGGGTGCGCCCGCACGAGCCGGTGGCGTCAGAGAGGATCGGCTGCATGTCGACTGTGAAACGTCGGTACAGCCTGACGTGGACCGACCCGGACGGTGCGCCGCAGGCCGCCGCGGGCCGCTACGACAAACGGTCGGCCACGCGGCGTCGGCGCGCGCTGGAGGCGGTCGGCTGTACCCGGGTCGAGGTCGTCGTGGTCGAGCCGGGGGAGCTTCCCGAGCCGGCGGTCTGACCCCGGAGGGTCGCGGTTCAGGCGTCGGTACCGGGGCCGAGGTAGTCCACCGTCGTCCCAGCGGCGTGCGGGGCGAGCAGCTCCTGGAGTTCCGCGGCCGCGGTCTTGACGAGCCGGCCGTCGCGGCCGGCGTGCAGGGTTTCGAGGATGAAGGCGACGTGGGTGGAGCCGGCGGTGACGCGGGTGCGGTGGGCGTCGCGGTGGTTCCAGTGCCGGGTGAGTACGTCGATGGAGTCGGCGTAGACGACTTCGCCCGGGCGGGGGTTCTCGACCGTGTCGGGTTCGCCGAGCGGCGTGAAGGTCTCGCCGCCGTCGGCGTGACGGATCTCGACGTCCCCGGTGACGTGGTCGAGGTCGAAGGCCCCGGCAGGCAGGCCGTGGCGGACGGAGACGACGTTGTACGAGTCGACGGCCGCGTTGATGCGCGGCAGGGCCCCCTTCTTGGCGAGGCGGCGGCCGAGGGCGTCCACGCTGGGCCGGGTGCGGCGGGGATTGGTGCCGAAGGAACGGTAGGCGGCGTGCCATGCCTCGATGCGCGGATCGGTCTCGTCGGCGGGCGCCCAGGCGGAGTCGGCGAGCTGCCGCTCCAGTTCTTCGAGGGCAGCGGTGGTGGCGAGCCAGGGCTCGTCGCCGCGCAGGCCGGTGGCGGTGACGACGGCGACGAGAGCGTCGGGGAAGGCGGCGGCGACGGCGGGGCTGATGCGGAAGGTGGTCATCCGTGGGTCCGTTCCGGGCGGGGGTGCGAGGGAGCTGGTGAGGGAGCTTGGTCAGGGGGTCCAGGGGCCGATGCGGTCCAGCCGGCGGAGCTGCTGGGCCGCGGTGGGTGTGTCCAGGCCGGTGCCGCGCTCCGTGAGCCGCCGGGCGGTGCCGGTGCGCTGCTCGACCGGTTTGTGGTCGTCGTACTTGAACTTCGCGCGGACCTCGGTGACGTCCAGGCGCAGGCCGCGGATGCCGGTCAGCATCCGTCCGTAGGGAGGCTGGTCCGTTTCTATGGGGGCGTGGTCGCCCTCGGGCTGGAAGTGGGCCATCTGGCGGCGCAGCAGCTCGGCCTTGGCCCCGGGCTCGTCGACGACCGTCGCCCGGCAGGTGAACTGGACGGCCGCGTAGTAGCTGGTGGGGACGCCGTCGGTGGGCGGCGTACCGGGCTTGGCGCGCCAGGGTCCGGGGATGAACGCGTAGTCGCCGGTGACGGTGAACGTGACGCTCGGGTCGGCCTCGATCGCCTTCCAGACGGGGTTGGGGCGGGCGAGGTGGATGAGCAGATCGGCGTCGTCCACGGCGAAGTGGGTGGGCACGACGACGGGTGCCTGTCCGGGGAGGCCGTTGACGCTGAGGATGCCGAAGTCGTGGCCGTCGGCGATCCAGGTCCGCCATTCGTTGTCGTCCAGGGCGGCGTCCCAGGGCTGGATGAACATGCGGGTCCTTCCGTGCGCTTACGGGGTCAGGTGAGGGCGAGCAGACTGACGGCCACGGCGGCGGTGCCCAGGCCGACGAGCTGCCCGCGATGGATCCGCTCGGCCAGCACGCCGCGGGCCAGCAGGACGGTACCGGCCGGATACAGGGCCGTGATCACCGCGACGACGGCCAGGTCGCCGCCGCGGGCGGCGAGCAGGAACAGCAGGTTCGCCACCGAGTCCAGCACACCGGCCGCCGCCGACATCCCGTACGCGGGCCTCTCCGAGCCCAGGCGGCGGTACATCACTCCGGCCGCGGCGAGAGTCACGGCGGACGAGACCGCGCGGCCGACGATGAGCGGCCCGACGCCGCTGTCCGAGGGCGCCTGGTGCAGGCAGACGAGCTGCAGTGCGATGGCGGCCCCGGCGCCGAGGGCCAGCAGCAGCGCGGTACGCGAGGGCCGCACGCTTCCGGTGCCGCCTCCGGCGCTGACCAGCACCACCGCCGCCAGCGCCAGCGGCAGGCCGATCAGCCCGGCCGGGCCCAGGTCCTCGCCCTGCAGCATCCCGACGCCGACCGGCAGCATGGCCGAGACCAGCGCGGTGAGGGGCGAGAGCACGTTCATCGGACCGATCGCCAGCGTGCGGTAGAGCAGGGCGAACGCGGCGGCCGAGGCGACACCGGACGCCGCGCCCCAGGCGAGGGTCGCCGGGGAGCAGGAGGCGCCGAGAACGGGCCACAGCAGCAGTTCGACGGTGAGCGAGGCCGGCGCGGCGATCATCACGGTGCGCAGGACATGGGCCTTGCGGGCGCCGAGACCGCCGAGGAAGTCGGCGCATCCGTAGGCAAGGGAGCTGCCCAGGGCCAGCAGCAGAGCGATCACGGGTACATCCCTTACTATCAATGGAACGACTACACCGTACAACGCATCGACCGGGGCTCGTCAACCGAACGACCGCGTGGTGCAGTGGAATGAACGGCGCCAGGAGGGGAGACCGATGACCGAGACGGAAGCGGCACTGCGGACGCTCGCGCAGAACGTCCGGGCCGCCCGCACCCGAGCCGGGCTGTCCCTGGACGAACTCGGCCGCCGCGCCAAGGTCAGCAAAGGTGCCCTGGTCGGACTGGAGAAGGCGCAGGGCAACCCGAACTTCGCCACCCTGGTCCGCCTCGCCGACACCCTCGGCATCTCGGTGTCCGCGCTGATGGAGGGACCGGCCGAGGGGCGCGTCCGCGTGGTGAGCGCCGATGCCGTCATGCCCCTGTGGGCCGGCGAGAAGGGCGGCGAGGCGCGGCTGATGCTGACCACCTCGGGACCGGCCCCGGTCGAGGTCTGGCGCTGGACGCTGGAACCGGGCGACGAATATCCCAGTCACCCGCACCAGGCGGGAGTCGTCGAGACCGTGAGTGTGACCGCCGGACGGATGGTGCTCGTCGTCGACGGCACCGAGCACCCCCTGGAGGCCGGCCAGACCGCCACCTTCGACGGCGACGCCCCCCACACCTACCGCGGCTCAGGCGACCGGACCTGCCACCTGATCATGACCGTGCACATCCCGCCCGGTCCCGCCTCCGCGGGCTGAGCGGAGGCTCGTGGCCGAGCGGGGGCTCGACGGCCCGGCGGGGCGCCTGTCCGCGGCGCGACCCCGGGCGGCGGGGGCCGGAAGGCTGCGCCGTCGGTAAGCCTCGCGGTCGGTAAGCCCCGCGGTCGGTAGGCCTCGCGGTCGGTAGGCCTCGCCGTCGGTAAGCCCCGGGATTGGAAAGCCTCGCCGTCGGTAGGCCTCGGGGTCGGTACTCCTGCCCACCCAAGGGTCGGTCCGGCTTCAGGCGCTGCGCCGCGGCTTGCGCGCCGCCGTCTTCTTGGCCGCCTTCTCCGCGGGCTGCTTCTTCGCCGCCCTCGCGGTCGTCGTCCGCTTGGCCGCGGTCTTCTTGCCGGTGGCCTTCTTGCTCGCGGCCTTCTTCTCGGGCATGTCGTGGACGGTGGCGTCGTCGCCCCGGGACTTGCGGGCCTTGGCCACGGACTCCTTGAGCGCGGCCATGAGATCGACGATCTGCCCGGGGGCCTCCTCCGGCTCCTCGGCCGTGGGCGGTTCGCGGTGCTCACGTTTCGCGTCGATCAGCTGCTCCACCGCCTCGGTGTACCGGTCGGTGAACTCCTCACCCTCCAGATCGTCGCGGGTCAGCCGGTCGATGAGCTGTTCCGCCTGGGCGATCTCGGCGTCGGTGAGCTCGACCTCGTCCGGCCTCAGTTCGGCGGGGTCGCGGATCTCGTCGGACCAGCGCATCGCGTGCAGGACGATGACGTCGCCGCGGACCCGGAGCAGCCCCAGCCGCTCGCGGCCGCTCCAGGCGTACTTCGCCACCGCCACCTTCGACGACCGCTCCAGGGCCTTCCGTAGGAGCGTGTACGGCTTGGCGGCCACCTTGCCGTCGGGCTGCAGGTAGTAGCCGTCGCCGATCTGGATCGGGTCGATGGAGTCCAGCGGCACGAACGCCTCGATCTCGATGGCCTTCGCCGTGGGCAGCGGTATCTCCCGCAGCTCCTCGTCCAGCACCGGGATGATCGTGTCCTTGCCCCACTGGTAGCCCTTGCCGATCTCGGACTGCGCGACCTCACGGCCCTCGATCTCGCAGATCTTGCGGCTCCGGACCCGCCCCATGTCCTCCAGGTGCACCTGGTGGAAGTGGATGCTGTGGTCCTCCCGGGCGTTGACCACGTGGATCGGCACGGTGACCAGACCGAACGAGATGGCGCCGGACCAGACGGTTCGGGGCATGGAAGACCTCCGCGACAGGAGCCGAGGATTTCAGCTCTGGGCCGCCTCCCGCGGCCTCGACGGTCGGCGACCGCACGCTGAGACCCCACAGAGCGCTTGCGCCCCACGCTACGAGGGGGACGCGCCCCGTGCCACTTGCATCGGTGCGGACAGGTGCCGCCGCGGCGCAGGTCAGAGGCCGTGCGCGCGGATCGGACGGCGCCCACGGGCAAGGGCGACCCCGCCCCGCCGGGGTGGCATCCGGCGACTAGTCTGCGACGTGGGATCTTGCCTCACCGGTCCGCGGCACGGGTGCGGCAACCGACGACGAGGAGATCACCCATGAGCACCACCGCCCGCGCCACCCTGCAGCACGAGGACGAGCGCGTACGGGTCACCCGCTGGGACTTCGAGCCCCGGGAGAGCACCGGCCGCCACGTGCACGAGTACGCCTACCTCGTCGTCCCCGTCACGGACGGACAGACCGACGTGATCAGTCCCGACGGCACCGTCACCACCTCGCACCTGCGTGCGGGCGAGTCCTACACCCGCCCGTCCGGCGCCGAACACGAGGTCGTCAACTCCGGCACCTCCGCGCTGGCCTTCGTCGAGATCGAACTGAAGCGACCGGCCCCCGGGGGCATCGACATCCCTTGAGCGCCGCAGCGGCAGGGCTCACGTTCGGGCGGGTCAGAGGCCGCCGGTGTTGAGGAGCCTGTTGGGGGTGTCCGAGCGGACTCCGCGTACGACGCCGCGGGTGGCCGTGTGGTCGAGCCAGACGTGCACCTGGTTCGCCGTGGCGTGCGGGTGCGCCGACAGATAGAGCGCGATCACGCCCGTCGCGTGGGGTGCCGCCCAGGACGTCGCGCCGCCGGTCTCCGTGGCCGTGCCGCCGCCGGCGAGGGCCGCTTTCACCTTCTGACCGGGGGCGTAGAGGTCCACGCACCGCCCGTATCCCGACCCGTAGGAGCCGGTGTCGTTCCAGACGCGGTCGTTCGAGGTGGAGGCCGCCACGACGATGGTGCCGGGGACGCCGGCGGGGGAGTGCTTGCAGGCGTCGTCATGGTAGTTGCCGGCCGACACCACCGTGGGGATGCCCGCGTCGACCATCTTCTTCACGGCGGACTCCAGGGTCGCCGACCGGTGGCCGAGGTTGAGGGACATGTTCACCACGGCGGGCTTCTGCGCGTGCGCGGTGACCCACTTGACCGACTTCACCAGGGCCGCCTCGGCCGCCGCCGCGGAACCGCCGCCCTCGCTCTCGCACACGATGCCCTGAACCCGTACGAGCTCCGCCTTGGGCGCCACTCCGTACTTCTTGCCGCCGATGATGCCCGCGACGAACGTGCCGTGACCGGTGCCCGCCTCGCTGAAGCAGTCACCCGAGTCCCGCGGGCCCACGAAGTCGGCCCCGAGGTGGGCGCGTCCGCCGAACTCCGCGTGGGCGACGTCCATCCCGGTGTCGATGACGTAGACGTGAACGCCCTTGCCCGTGGCGGTGGTCGTCAACTTGCCGTTCAGCGGCCGCGACCGCTGGTCCAGAATGTCGAGATTCCACGGCACGTTCCGGGTGGTGGGCGCCGCCGCGGCCAGCGCGGTCCTGGACGACGTCCCCCCGGCGCCGTCGGCCGTCGGCGCCCAGCCGGACGAGGCCTTGCCTCCGTAGGGCGCCACGGCCTCTCCCGTGCCCCGCGCCGAGGACTTGCCGTCCGCCGCCGCACCGCCTTGCCCACCACAGGCCGAGGCCCCGAACACCGTCGCCAGGGCCACCACCAGGAGCCCGGCCTTCTTCACGTTCCGCGTCACAACGTCCCCCGTCTCCCTGCCACGTACACAGTCAGCGCACAAGACGACCACAGGAGGCGAGCGGTTCCGGCGGTGCGCGGCGCGGCTCGTCGCACCCGGGCGCGCGCCTACCCGGCGCGGAAACCGTGTGGCCTGCGAGTTCGCGGTGCCTGTATCGTCCGGGATCCCGACCCGCCGTACCCGCGGCCCCCGTTCGGAGAGTGACGCAGATGACCGGCCGACCAGCGACGACGACCCTGTGGCGACCCACCGGACCCGTGGAGCTGGATCTGGTCCGGGAGCTGAACTGGCGTGCGTGGCCGCCCCGGTTGCCCGAGCAGCCGATCTTCTACCCCGTGCTCAATGAGGACTACGCGATCAGGATCGCGCGGGACTGGAACGTGAAGCACAGTGGCGTCGGGTTCGTCACCCGCTTCGAGGTCGAGTCGGACTTCGTGAGCCGGTATCCCGTGCAGCAGGCGGGCGGCCGGACCATCCTCGAACTCTGGGTACCGGCTGAGGAGTTGGACGAGTTCAACGCCCACATCGTCGGCGAGATCGAGGTCGTCCACGAGTTCCGCTGAGGGGGCGTCGTCACCGGTTCTCCGGGAGCGGGTCGGCGAAATGCCAGCCCTCGGCGAGCAGATCGTCCACCGCCGCCACCGCGGTGCGCAGCCGTTCCTCGGGGTTGCCGGTGACCAGGAGGAACCGGCGGCCGGTGTGCTCCAGTTCCTCCCTGAACCGGCCGGTCATCCACGGGCGCAGGTCCGGGCTGTCGCGCAGCCCGTCGTCCTCGAAGGGCACGCCCTCGTGGTCGGTGAGCAGGTACAGGTGGCGCGGGATGCGCTCGGCGACGGCCGCCACCTCGGCGCTGGGCGAGCCGAGGTAACGCTCGTGCCAGATCGCGGTGGCGAAGGAATCGGTGTCGCAGAAGAGCACCGGGGAGCCGCGCCGGGCCGCCCGCTGTTCGTCGTCGTCCTGGCGGCGGGCGATGACGGGGAACTCCTCGGAGGAGAACTCCACTTCGGCCCAGTCGGCCCCCGGATCGGTGGCCCGCAGGGCGGCGAGCTTCTCCTCACTGAACGTACGCCCGTACTCCGGTACCCAGCCGGTCTCCGACCAGACGCCGCCACGCGCGCGGTAATGGGCGGCCAGCGCCCGCGAGAGCGTGGTGGTGCCGGTGGACTCGGCGCCCAGGACCACCACACGCCGGGCGAGGGCGGCGCGCACGCCCGGGCCGAGGAACGTCCAGCTGCCCACCGGGTCCTTGCGTACGGCGGTGCCGGAGACCGGGTAAGTGGTGCGGTCGAGGTCGACGGTGACCTCGGCCGCCCCGAACCGTCGGGCCAGCTCGGCACCGTACGACTCGGAGGTGAACACGGCGTCCACCGGCTCCGGGACGGCCGTACGGAAGACCGCCATGTGGGCGTCCCACACCGCGGGGTCGTGCAGGTCGACCGCGTGGTCGTCGACGGCGCCGACGACCTCGGCCTCCGGGTGGGCCTCGCGCATCCACGCCACCCGGTCGGCGAGCGGCACCGACTCCACGGAGGCGGCGCAGACCAGCACGGTCAGCCGGTCGCATCGGGCGAGGGCCGTGCGGACGAGGTGGTGGTGACCGGCATGCGGCGGATAGAACTTGCCGAGTACCAGACCGTGCCGGTATGGGCGGGCGACGGCGCTCACGCGGTCACCGCCGTCGCGGGGCGGGCGCCGGCTGCCGCGAGGGCGCGCCGCCAGCCGATGAGGCCGGCCACGCACAGGGCGAGGAAGCCGATGTACAGCAGGGAGGTCAAGTACAGACCCTTGTAGGCGTACAGCGGGATGTAGACCAGGTCGGCGGCGATCCACAGCCACCAGGACTCCAGCAGCTTGCGGCACTGGCCGTAGGTGGCCGCCAGGGAGAGCGCGGTGGTGAGCGCGTCCCAGAAGGGGACGGTGGAGTCGGTGGCCCGGTCCAGCAGCAGGGTGAGGGCGGCGGTGCCGAGGACGCCGGCGGCCGCGAGCCAGACCCATTCGACACGCGTGGTGCCGCGCACCGGCAGGGAGCCGGCGGTGGCCGGTCCGCCGCCGCGGGCCCAGGTCCACCAGCCGTAGGCGGCCAGCGCGATGAAGACGACCTGGAGGCCGGCGTCGGCGTACAGGCCGGCCTCGAGGAAGAGCACGATGAAGAAGACGTTGTTGGCTATGCCCACCGGCCAGTTGGCGATGTGCTGGCGGGCCACCAGCCAGACGCAGACGGCGCCGGTGGCGAAGCCGAGCGCTTCGGTCCAGCTGAGGTTCCAGTTCACGGACGACTCCTTAATAGTCGCCCTGACTATAAATAGACCGGCGGGTGGAGGCAAGGGATTTGGTTGCCTCCACAGCACCGCAGCGCCCCGTGGCCGCCGTACGGGGCCGGTCCGACCGCGCTGTCAGCGGCGACTGGCAGCATGTCCCCATGACTGGCATGGATCTTGACGCACTGTTCGCTTCCCCCGCGGCCCTGCTCGCAGCCGACCCCGAGACCCTTCGGGACCTGCCCGCCACGGGCGGGGGAGCGGGCCGCGAGGCCTACGCCCAGGCCCTCACGATCCTCGAGGGCGCCGAGGTGCCGCGCGCCGAGTTCGCCTCGTGGCTGCACTTCGGTGCGAAGGTGCTGGGCCACGACGCCTACGCCGACCTCGTCGCGAAGGCCGAGCCGGGCATGCCGTGGCGGACGGTCTGGGCCTGGTGGCGGCCGGTCGGCGCCTACCGGGCCAAGCCGAACCTGAGCGGGGACGGTGGTGTCGAGGTCCATGAGGCACCGGACGGCCGTCTCCTGCTGAAGGTGTGGTCGCAGTGGACCCGGGAGCGCTGGCTCGATGCGGCCACCGGCGTACGGGTCCCGGCCCCCGCCGACGGCGAGTTCACCGAGCGGCCGTACGACACCGCCGTCGAGGGCCCCGTCCTCTTCGACCCGGACGACGACCACGGCCTCCACCAGCCCGTCACCTGGGAGGAGCCCGAACCGCTCGGAGGCGGCCGCGTCATGTTCTGCGAGCCGCGAGGGGTCGTGGTGCTCGAGCGCGGGGACGCGGTGGCCGAGGGCCCTGCGGACTCCGAAGCCGTTTCCCGGGGTGAGGGCGCGCCGTGGTTCACGGGGCCGAGCGCGGCCGAAGTCCTTCTGGATACAGCCCGCTTGGAGGAGGCCTTCGACGCGGACGGCACGGTGCTGCTGACGCAGGATCAGCTTCCTGCGGCACTGACCCATGCGCCCACACGGGAGTTGGCCGTGACGGCGGGGCTGCCGACATGGTTCGCCGCCGGCGTCGCCACGTTCACCCTGGCCTGGCAGGACGGCAAGGCGCGGGGGCAGGAACCCGACGAGAACGGCTTGCTGCACCTGGGCACCTTCGAGTTGGCGTACGGCGACACCGGCCGGGTGCTCGTCGCCCCGGACACCGGCGCGGTGTCGATGGTTCGTGAGGACGACGGGCCGTTCCCCTTCGCCCGGGACACCGAGACCTTCGTACGACTCCTGGAGGCCGTGTACCGCTACATGGGCGCCTGCTGGGACGCGTACCCGGGCGAGGACGCCAAGGCGGACTTCCTGCGCGAGGCCGCCGCCCTCGAACCGCTCTCGGTGAAAAGGGACGAGCCCGCGCACGACGTCTGGGAGCACCTGTTCGCGGCCATCCTCGAACTCAGCCCCTGGGGCTACTGACCGCAGGAAGCCGGCATGCCCAGAAACCAGGAAGTCAGGAAGTCGCGAAGTCGGGAACGGGAAGGCGCGAAGTCAGGATGGGGATGCCGGACGGGGATGTCAGACCCCCGTGACATCGTGAGTCCCGGATAGAGCAGTCGTTCGGGACGGTCCCGAAGAACCGAGGGAGCAGCACGTGAACAGCCCCGACACGGCATCGCCCACGCACCGTGCGGAGCCGCGACGCTCGGACCTCGCCACGATCACGGCCTGGTGGCGGGAGCTCGGCGGTGACGGGTTCCTCGCCCTGCCGCCGCCGAGGAGAAGCCGCTACACCCAGTCCGACGGCCATGGGGACGCCGCCGAACTCCTCGCCGGACGGGGGATCACCGACCCCACGTCCTTTGCGTACTGGCACTGGCAGTCCCATCAGCGTGCCTTCGACCGCTCCGGCGCCCTGACGGGCGAACTGCTCCTGCACTGGGGCGGCGACCACTCCGTCGTCGCCGCCGGGCTTCTCGCGGTCGAGGGTCCGACCGGATTCCGGGTGGTCGACGGCGGGCCGAAGAACGCCTTCCGGCTGGACCGGGTCACCCACCGGGACGAGTCGGGCCTCCCCGACCCCGCGGACCCCGACGGCGTACGCCAGTTCCTCGGCGCGCTCGACGAGCCGCTGAATCGCAGTGCCCCCTTCCTCCAATACCGGCCGCTGACCCCGGCCGAGGCCGGCTGGCTCCACGATCGGCTGTCCGCCCCCTCGACCTCGCCGCCGCGACACGGTTCGCGGTCTCGCTTGAGCGGCGGGACGGACTCACGCCCGACGAGACGGAGCGGCTGCTGCGTGCCTGGCGACGGGAACACGGCGAGCGGCTCGCGGAGTGGGCCGCCTGGCGGGAAGTGCTTCACGCGCTGCTGCGCCACGGCCACGAGGAGGCGTGGGAGATCATCGAGGCCCTCGGCTCCCCGACCGCCGGTGTCCTGCGCCAGGTGCCGTCCGAGCGGGCCCTGGCCGCGGTCCGGGGGTTCGCGCTCGCCGGTGACCGCGGTACGGTCCACGCCTGGCTGGCGCTGCACCGGTCGCTGCACGAGCCCGACGCGGTACGGGCGGCGGTCGCCCTCGCGGCGGAACTGACCGCCTCCGACACCCCGGCGAGCGCCCTGCGCGAGCTGTACGACGCCCTCGTCGCGGGCGTGACGACCGACTGGCGACGGGAGACGCGGGCGGACCACCACGCCGGCCTCCGCCATGCCGCCCTCTCGGCGGTCCGCTTCAGCACCGACGAACGGCTGCCGCACGCGCTGCGCGTCCTCGCGGCGGGCGCGGCCGTCGACCACGTGGACCTCGTACGGGAGGAGGCGCTTCGGTCCGGTCCTTCCGCGCTCGTCGGCGTCGAGACCGCCGAGGTGATGGCCGCCGTCGACCGCTACGAGGCCGCCCGGGACGGACTCCTGTCCGGCACGGGGCCCGATCTCACCGCCTACGAGGGGGCGCTGGGCGATGTGTGGCACCGGTACCGGACGCTCACCGACGCCGACGTCCGCTGGCTGCGGGAGCGGGTGGCCGACCCGGACACCGGCTTGCAGGGGCTCGGTTTCTGCCTCGAACTCCTCCTCGCCCATGACTTGGCCACCGGGGTCGAGATCGAGGCGCTGCTTCCGCGGCGGCTGAAGGACCTCACCAAGCGGTACCGCACCACGTACACCGAATGGCGCCACCCACTGGTCACCTTGACCTGTCTCGCGCTCGACCTGGACCATCCGGCCGCGGGAAAGCTGGTCACCTGGTGGAACAGTGCCCGGCCCGTGTGGAAGAACGAACTGCGGCTCCTGACCCACCTCGGCGCTCCCGACGAGACCAAGGCCGCCGAGCTGTGGGACTTCGTCACCTCGCGCGCCCACGACGTGGGCCAGCTGATGACCTGGGTGCTGGTCCGGGCCCGCCTCGACGGGGAGCATCCGCTGTTCGTGGCCGACCGGCTGATCGGCACCCCCGGCATCGGCGAGCACGTCCTGCGCCGGGTGCTGATAGGCGTGGCCCACCCAGAACAGCCCTTGTGGCACTACGCCGTCGACATCCGCAGCCGGAGCTGGTGGCAGCGCGCCCTGGAGGTCGCCGAGCATCCCGGCCTCTCCCCGGAGGCCCGGGCGATCGGCCTGCGGACGGCCCGCGAGCACTGCTTGATCCGCCACCCGGACCAGCTGCGCCCCGCGGCGACGGAGACCGAGCGCACGGCGGCCCTGGCCTGGATCGACCGGCACACGACGACTCCGTGACGGCCGCATGTCGGTTCTCGAACAGCGGTTGACCTTCACATTGGTGTGAAGGTCTTGGAATCGGGTCATGGCAGAGAGCGGAGCGTTTCGCGTCGGCATCGCGCTGGAGGGCGTGGGCTGATCCTCGGGGCGGCCGGTCTGCTCATCGTCGCCGTCGCACGTCACCACGCTCTTCCCCGGCGCCGGTGATGTCGATGATGCCGGTGATGCCAGGGCTCCGGTACGCGGTCGGCGGTCGGCCGAGGAGCTTCTTGAACGCGGCCGTGTAGGCGGCGGGGTTGTCGTAGCCCAGCAGTGCCGCGACGCGGGTGACGGGTGTGCCCGCGGTGAGATGCCGCAGCGAGTGCAGGATGCAGGCGCGTTGCCGCCACTGGGAGAAGCTCAGGCCCGTGCCGTCGCGGAACAGGCGGGCCAGGGTGCGTTCACTGATGCTGAGGGCCGTGCACCAGCGGGCGGGCGGATCGTGGATGGTCGGCCTCTGCAGGAACTCCTCGCACAGGCCCCGCAGTCGTGGATGGGAGGGCAGGGGCACATCGAGGGGCAGGGGGGTGAGGTTCTTGAGCTCGTGCAGGACGAGGGTGACGATCGCGGCGTCACGGCCGTGCTCGGGATAGCGCGGCTCCATCTCGACGGCTTCGAGGATCAGGGCCCGGAGCAGGGCGGAGACGTCGACGGCCCGGCAGCGGCGCGGGAACCAGGGCACGGCGGCGGGCTCGATGTAGAGGCTGCGGGTGCTGACCCCCGTCATGGTGACTTGGTGCCGGGTCATGGGCGGGATCAGGACGGCACGGGCGGTGGGAATCGTCCATGTGCCGTCGTCCGTCTCCACCCGCATGACGCCGGTGGCCGCGTACAGCACCTGTGCTCGGCGGTGCTCGTGCCGGGGCAGCAGGTGGTCCTGGGGGTAGTCGGTGCCGATGGCCAGCACGGCACGGTCGAGGTCGTCCACCTCCGCGACCGGGATGTTGCGCATGCCGCGAGGGTACGCTGCAGCACGCCCGTGTCTGATCCGCGTAGGAAGTCGGCAGTTCATCGATTGTCCGCCAGGCGGCGTGATCTCTAGCGTCGGAGCCATGCTGACCTCGTTCCTCGTCCTCCTGTTCTTCGGCTGCCTGACCGGCGTCACGGCCGTGCTCTTCGGCTTCGGCGGCGGCTTCGTCACCGTCCCGGTCGTCTACGGCGTACTGACCGCGACGGCACGTCCGGGAACCGGCGCGGACGCCATGCACATCGCGGTGGCGACCTCGGCGGCGGTCATGGTCGTCAACGCCGTGGCGGCGGCCCTGGTCCAGTGGCGCGCGGGCCGGCTGCTTCGCGCGTACGTCTGGCCCCTGGCGGGGTTCATCGCGGCGGGTGCCGCCGCCGGCTCCTTCGCGGCCACCTTGATCGGCGGTACGGCGCTGCGCCTGCTGTTCGCCGCCTACCTGCTGGTGACCATCACCGACAGCCTCTTCCGGGAGGGCTTCCTCACCACGGCGCCCCGGAGGGTGCCGAGGCCCTTGGGCCGCGGCACCGTCACAGCGGGCGGGTTCGGCATCGGCCTGGTGGCCGCCGGGCTGGGGGTGGGCGGCAGCGTCATGACCGTTCCGCTGCTGCGCCGCAGAGGCCTTCCCATGGCCGAGGCGACCGCCACGGCCAACCCTCTCAGCGTCCCCGTCGCCCTGGCCGCGACCCTCGTCTACGCCCTCGCTCCCACCGCGTCGGCCGCCACGGGCCGCCTCGGATACGTCGATCCGACCGCCTGCGCCGCCCTGCTCCTAGGCTCGCTGCCCACCATCGCCGTTGCGCGACGTGTCACCGGCCGGGTCCCGGACCGCGTCCACTCCGCCGCGTACGTCGGCCTGCTGGTGGTCGTCCTGATGGTGGTGGCCGTGGGAGTCTGACGCGGCACGCGGCACGCGGCACGCGGCACGCGGCACGCGGCACGGGGGCAGGGGTGCAATCCGATTGACTCGAAAGTGCAGTCGACTCTACGTTCCCCGTATGGCTCATGACGAACCGACGCGCGCGGCACGGCTGTTGGACGCCCAGGCGAAGGCGGCGCGGCTCTTCGTGGAGATCGAGAAACGCGGGCTGGTGGCGCCGGGGCAGGGTGAGCGGGCGGTGAGCGACCAGGTCCGTGACCTCGCGAACGAACTCTTCGGCACGACGCGGCACTGGCACAAGCGGATCGTGCGCTCGGGCCCCAACACACTGAAGCCGTACAAGGAGAACCCGCCGGACCGGGTGCTCGGCTCGGACGACATCGTGTTCGCCGACTTCGGGCCCATCTTCGAGGAGTACGAGGCCGACTTCGGCCGCACGTTCGTCCTCGGCGACGACCCGGTCAAGCACCGGCTGCGGGACGACCTGCCGCGGATCTTCGGCGCCGGCAGGCGGTTCTTCGCCGACACCCCCGACATCACGGGCGAGCGGCTGTACGCCGAGGTCGAGCGGCTGGCCGCCGCTGCCGGGTGGGCGCTGGGCGGCTGGCACGCCGGGCACCTGGTCGGCGAGTTCCCGCACGAGTGGATCGACGGCGCGGACACGGAGTCGTACATCACCCCCGCCAACGACACCCCCCTGCGCCGCACCGACAAGGCGGGCCGCACCTGTCACTGGATCCTGGAGATCCATCTCGTCGACCGCGAAAGGGAGTTCGGCGGCTTCTACGAGGAACTGCTCACCCTGTGACCGCGGGGAGGGGCGGAGTTCGCGAACCGCCCGCACCTCCCGTGGCTAGCATCCCGTCATGGCACCTGACACCGCCCCCCACGGCCGGACACCGCGGAACGCCCCTGGTACCGGGTCCGGATCCATCTTCGACGTCGTCGTCGACCGCAGGCACAGCAACTCCATGAAGTGGGCCGCCGCCCACGAGTTCCTGACGGCCGACGAGATCGCGGCCGACCCGCTGCCGATGTGGGTCGCCGACACCGACTTCAAGGCGCCCCCGGCCGTGATCGACGCGCTCCATGAGGCCGTGGACTTCGGCGTCTTCGGGTATCCCGGCGGAGCGACCGACAGCTATCTCGGCGCCGTGACGGGCTGGCAGGCCAGGCGGTTCGGCTGGGAGGTCCCGAGGGAGTGGGTGATGCAGACAGCCGGGATCATCACCACCCTCAAGACGATCGTGCAGGCGTTCTCCGCCCCGGGCGACTCGGTCCTCATCCAGCCCCCGGTGTACGTCCATTTCCACGAGGACGTCCTGCTGAACGGCCGGCACCTCGCGTTCGCGCCGCTGCGACGGGCCGCCGACGGCTACGAGTTCGACGCCCGCGTCTTCGAGGCCGCCATCCGCCCCGACACCAAGGTGTTCATCCTCAGCCACCCGCACAACCCCACAGGCAACGTGTGGACGGAGGACGAACTGCGGACCATGGGCGAGATCTGCGCCCGGCACGACGTCCTGGTCGTCTCCGACGAGGTCCACCAGGACCTCGTCCTCGACCCGGAGCGCGAGCACATCCCCTTCGCCTCGCTCGGCGAGGAGTTCGCACGCAACAGCATCACCTGCACCTCTCCCAGCAAGACGTTCAATCTTCCCGGGCTGCAGAGCGCCAACGTCTTCGTGCCCGATCCCAGGCTGCGGGCGGAACTGGCACGCCAGTACGACCGCAACGTCTTTCCGCTGGTCAACCTGCTGGGCATGGTCGCGGCCGAGGCGGCCTACACCCACGGTGAGCCCTGGCTGGAGGAGCTGCTCACCTATCTGCGCGGCAACCACGGGTACTTCGCGCGCTCGGTCAACTCCGCCACCTCCAAGGTGCGGGTCCTGCCGGCCGACTCCCTGTATCTGGCGTGGATGGACTGCCGGGGACTGGGGATGGACGCCGAGTCCCTGGACAGGTTCATGCTCACCCGGGCGCGGCTGTGGCTGGACAAGGGACAGAAGTTCGGCGCCGAGGGCCATGGCTACATGCGGGTGAACCTGGGCTGCCCCCGCTCCACGGTCGACGAGGCGGTGGACCGGCTGCTCACGGCCGTCGAGACGCTGTGAGCACGGCGCGGGCCCCGCAGGGTGTGCGGGGCCCGTGTCGTAGGGGTGGTGCGGATCAGGGGCAGCTGACGCGGATGTCGCCCGCGTCCGTCGTGCAGGTGTCGGTGTTGAGGCCGCCGTTGGCGGTGTCGTTGCCGGAGACGCCGTCGACGGTGTTGAGGCTGTCGGAGCCGGAGTTGCCGATCAGATTGTCGTTGCCGGGGCCCGCGGTGAGGGTGTCGTTGCCCGTACCGCCGTCGATGCGGTCGTTGCCGTACCCGCCGTGGACGGTGTCGTTGCCGTTGCCCGCGTCGACGGTGTCGTCGCCGCCGAGGGCGCAGATCACGTCGGTGCCGACGGTGCCGGTGATGGTGTCGTTGCCGCTCGTGCCGACACGGGTGCAGCCGCGCGCGTTGTTGACCGTGGTGGTCGCCGTGGCGGTGTTGTTGCCGGAGTTCGGGTCGGTCTGGGTGGCGCCGACCGCGGCCCGGTCGGTCAGGGTGCCGGTGGCCCGCGGTTCGGCGGCGACCGTCACCGTGGCGGCGGCTCCGGGGGCGAGGGAGCCGAGAGCACAGCTCGCGGCGGTGGCCGTGATGGTGCAGGTGCCCGAACTGGCCGTCGCCGAGACGACGGAGGCGGCGACGCCGCTGAGCGTGTCGGTGAGGGAGACGTTGGTGGCGGTGGTCGTGGTGCTGTTGTTGGTCACCCGCACGGTGTAGGTGGCCCGGTCACCGATGCTGACGGTGGCGGGGCCGGACTTGGTCACCGAGAGGTCCGCCCCGGCCGGTGGTGGCGGGGTGCCGCCGCCCTCGAAGCGGGCCAGGGCGAAGTCGTTGCCCACTCCGCCCGCGCCGGCGGCGACGATCCTTCCGTCCGGCTGGAGGGCGACGCCCCGCGCGGAGTCGGTGCCGCCGAAGTCCGCGGTCGCGACGCCGCCGGTGCCGAAGCCGGTGTCCTGGCTGCCGTCGGAGTTGTAGCGCAGGACGGCGAAGTCCCCGCCGGGTCCGTTGCTTCCGGCGACGACGATCCGGCCGTCACCGGGCTGCAGCGCCACGTCCGCCGCTCCGCCGCCGGGGGTGATGATCCGGCCGTTGCCGTCGAAGCTCGTGTCCAGAGCGCCGTTGGGGAGGTACCGGGCGAGGGCGAACCTGGAGCCGCTGGCGCCGGCGGCGACGATCTTCCCGTCGGGCTGGAGCGCGAGCCCTTCCACGGACTCGTAGTCGCCGAAGTCGGTCCGGACGATGCCGTCGCCGTCGAAGCTCGTGTCCACGCCTCCGTCGGTGGTGAAGCGCATCAGCGCGAAGTCGAAGCCTGTCGAGCCGACCTGGCCCCCGACGACGATCTTTCCGTCGGGCTGCACCGCCAGGGCGCGGCCGTCGCCGCCTTCCTGGAGGACCGGCCCCGCCGGATTGGCGGTCACCGTGCCGTCGCCCCCGAACGTGGTGTCAGCGGTGCCGTTGCCCGTGAGGCGCAGTACCGCCATCCGGCCCCCGGTGTAGCCGGCCGCGACGATCCTGCCGTTCGGGTCGATGGCCACGTCGCGGGCCTCGGTCGGCCCGTCGAAGTCGGCGAAGAACCGGCCGTCGCCGCTGAAGGTGTTGTCCAGGGTGCCGTCGGGGTTGTAGCGCGCCACCACGAACCAGCAGCAGTCCTCGTAGTCCCGCCAGCTGCTGCCCACCACGACGATCTTGCCGTCGCTCTGCAGCGTCACGGCGTGCGCCTCGCTCCACTGGAGGCCCGGGGCCGGGACCATGTTGTTGACGGCGGTCGTCACCGTGCCGTCACCGCCGAAACCGGTGTCCAGGGTGCCGTCCGGGTTGTGGCGGGTCAGCGCGAAGTCGCTCTCCACCAGCGCGTCGTCGACGGAAGAGCCGACGGAGAGGATCTTTCCGTCGGGCTGCACCGCCACGTCGTCGGCATGGTCGTCGTCGACGAAGTCCGTGAGCACCTTGCCGTCACCGCTGAAGGTGGCGTCCAGGCCGCCCGGGGCCGCGGCCGCCGTGCCGGGGAGACTCAGGACCAGGGCCAGGACGGTCGCCACGACGGTCCCTGCCCGGGCCGGAAGAGACCGGCGGCGGTCACCGTGTCGGTGCCGCGCCGGTCTTACAAGTGGTGTGAACATGGACGACAGCGTTCCGCCGTCCACCCGCGCCGACGGACACGACGAGCTGCTTTGCCCTCACCGGACGCACGAATCCATCCCAGCGGGTGAGCGCCCCATGGACTGCCGAACGCTCCCATGGACGCGGGCTCGCCGGAGAGCCGCCGGCACGAAAAACCCGCTTGGCGGATCACGACGACCGCTGCTACCTTCCCGGAAGCCGTGCGAGAGAACGAGGAGGTGGTACCCGTGAACGCAGAATCGACATGGGTGCTCCCCTCCGGGGTCACGGTCGGGCGATAGATCGTCCGGGAGCGCCGTTCCAGAGCACTCCCGAAAGGCACGAGCGTGCACTTCACTTCCGAACAGCGCCTCGACGACGGCGTCCTCGAACGCGACTTCACCCTCGGCGAGATCCCCGGTGTCCTGTGGACGCCCCGATCCGCGCCGGCCCCGCTGATCCTGATCGGCCACCCCGGTGGCTTTCACAAGCGGCTTCCCCGGCTGGTGGCCCGGGCCCGCCACTACGCGGCGCGGCACGGCTTCGCGGTGGCCGCCGTCGACGCCCCCGGATGTGGCGACCGGCCCCGTTCCGCCGCCGACGAACAGCACCGCGCCGACCTCCGCCGGGCCGCGCAGGCCGGCAAGCCGCTGGACGAGATCCTCGACGCCATGATCGTCCCGCTGGCCGAGAAGGCGGCCCCGGAATGGCGGACCACCCTGGAAGCCCTCCTCGCGCTGCCCGAGATCGGTGGTCCGGTCGGGTACGAGGGGATGGTCGCCATCGGCATCCGGCTGGCGGTGGTCGAGCCGCGGATCACGGCCGCCGTCTTCTTCGGCCAGACCTTCGTGCCCGACACCCTGCGCGAGGACGCCCGGCAGATCACCGTACCGCTGCAGTTCCTCATGCAGTGGGACGACGAGGGGATGGAACGGCAGCCGGTCCTGGACCTGTTCGACACCTTCGGCACCAAGGAGAAGACACTGCACGCCAATCTGGGCGGGCACGCGGGCACCCCGTGGTTCGAGGTGGAGGACGCGGGGCGCTTCTTCGCCCGCCACCTGAGGTGAGACCGGGCCATCAGGGCAGCAGCGAAGGGTAGTTGACGGCCGTCGCCGCTCCCTCGCCCGTCGAGGAGAGGCTCCGGCCCTCCTCGACGGGCGGTGGCGGGTGGATCGTCGTGCCCCGACATCCACGGATGTCGGGGCACTGGACGGCCCGGGTCAGTCGGGAACCCCCGGCATGCCCCAATGGGCGCCCCTGTCGTCGACCTTGGCGCTCGGACACGCGTTCCGCCAGGTCGCGGGGGCGGGGGAGTGGCCCGGACGCGCGAACAGGAGCCGCTTCCCCCGCAGGCGCAGACGGAGTTTCGCCGAGTCGACGACGTTGTCGTGGATGACGAGGACCCGGGTCACTTGGCGGGGATCGTGTTCCGTGCTCCGTCCGCCCGCGTGCCGGAGCCGGAGTCTGCCGTCACCGCCGTCCTCGCCCACGACGATCCGTGCCTCGACCAGACGCCGCCGGTCCCACACCCAGTACGCGATCTCCACGACCACGTACGCCGCGACCGTGCAAATAGCCCATCGGGCATGGGAGTTCACCCACAGCACCAGGCCGAGCAGGACGACACCGCCGGCCGTCACCGCCATGCGCCGCAGCCGCGGAACGGTCAGCATGGTCTTGTCCTCAGCGTCCCAGAGCAGACCCTCGTCGACAGCCATCCCGCCATCCTGGGCCCCGACGACCGTCCTGAGAAGCCCCCACCGGCCGAGGCGGGGCCAACTCCCTGTCGCGGAAGCGGGTGATCAGCGGAAGCGGGCGATCAGGTGATGCGGTGCCCTCCGTCGACGTGCAGCACGGTTCCGGTCATGAATCCGTTGCGCATCACCGACAGGAACGCCTGCGCGATGTCGTCGGGGGTGCCGACACGGCGGGCCGGGAGCCTCGCCGCCAGCTCGGTGAACGCGGCCCGCTTGTCCATGCCGAGCTGGTCCCAGATGGGGGTGTCCACCCAGCCGGGGGAGACGACGTTCACGCGCACCGGCGCCAGCTCGATCGCCAGCCCGTACGCCAGGGACGCGAGCGCCCCGTTGGCGGCGGCCATGATGGTGTTCGAGCCGTTCGGCCGGTAGGCGTTGATGCCCGAGGTGTACGTGATCGAGCCGGTGACCCGACCGGCCGCGTGTTTGCCGACCAGCCAGGCGCCGAGCAGTTTGGTGTCCACGACGGATCGCGCGGTCGCGGTGGCGACGTCGGCGGTCCGGCCGTAGACGCCGGTCGCGTCCGCCGCGGTGACCACCACGTGCTCCGCTCGCCCCACCCGGGCGAACAGTCCGGCCACGTCCTCCTCCCGGCCCAGGTCGGCCGCGACCGTGGTGATCCGCCCGTGCCCGGGACGCTCCAGTTCGGCCCTCGCCGTCGCGAGCCGGTCCGCGGACCGGCCGACGACGGTCACATCCGTGCCCTCGGCCAGCAGAGTCCGCGCGAGGGCGAGGCCCATGCCGGAGCCGCCGCCGATGATGATCGTGTCAGTCATGTTCCGAGGCTGCGCCGACGGGTCCGTTTCCGGGAAGGCCGCGCGGTTCCTGGGTGTGCCACGGCCACCCTGGAGAGGACCCACCGGTGGCAGACTGCACGCCGTGAACGCGATGGCCGACTTCCTCAGGATCCGGCGCGGGCGGATCGGCCCGGCCGACGTCGGGCTGCCCACCGGGCCGGGCAGACGCCGTACACCAGGGCTGCGCCGCGAGGAGCTGGCCGCCCTGGCCGGCGTGAGCGTGGACTACTACATCCGGATCGAACAGGGGCGGGAGCGGGCGCCCAGCGACGCCGTGCTGGACGCGTTGGCGCGTGCCCTGCGGCTCACCGCGGACGAGCACGCCCATCTGCTCGGCCTCGCCGACCAGGCCGCCGGGCGGACACCGCGCCACCGGCCGTCCGGCCCGCGGCCGGCGAGCCCCGGCCTGCGGCTGCTGCTGGATTCGGTCCGGCCCAGCCCGGCGTACGTGCTCGACGAGGTAAACGACGTGCTGGACGCGAACCCCGAGGGCCTCGCGCTCATGCCCGGACTCGGCGACCGGCCGGCCGGAGAGCGCAACACGATCCGGTACACCTTCCTGCACCCGGCCGCGCGGACCCTCTTCGCCGACTGGGAGCGGGTGGCCCGCAACTGCGTCGCGCACCTGCACACCGCCGAACTGACCGCCCCGCGGCGCACGGCCGCGCTGGTCGCCGAACTGACGGCTTCCAGCGGCGAGTTCGCGGCGCTGTGGCGTCGGCACGAGGTGTGGGTCAAGCGGGCCGGCGAGACCGCGTTCCGGCACCCGGTGATCGGTCCGGTCACCCTGGCCAACCAGGTGCTCAGCCCCGCGGGCGACGGCAGGCGCGTGCTGCTCTACCAGGCCCCTCCCGGCACGGCCGAGCACGACGCCCTGGTCCTGCTGGCCATGACCACCCAGGACGTGAGCACCCCGTGAGCCGCCGCGCGGACCAGCGCGGGCACACGGTCGAAGCCGTCACCACCCGGTCCGCAGAAGATGGTTGAGCAGGAGGGCGAGCGCCGCCTGGGCCGCGAGCCAGGCGCGGGGACGGGGGAGGAGGGCGCAGGAGGGGAAGAGCCAGAGGGCGAAGGGGAGCCAGATGCGTTCCGTCTCCGCCTTGCTCATCCCGGAGAGGTCGGCCACCAGCAGGGCGAGCAGCGCGGCGGTGACCAGGAACGCGAGGCGGAAGGCGGCGCGGTCCGCGGAGTGGCGTCGCAGCAGCAGCGTCCCCGTGCGCCGCAGTCCCGCAGCCGTCGCCAGCCCTGTCATCAGGACCGTGCAGGCGAGATTGGCCCACACCCAGTACGCGTACGGACGCACTCCGCCCGCGCCCTGCCGGTACCGCGTGACCAGCAGCCGGTACGCCTCCCACCAGTCGAACCCGGCGAGCGTGAACGCCGTCGGGACCACGGCCGCACCGGCGAGGAGCACGACCGGCAGGATGGGCCGCTTCCGGACCTCCTGCCGCCCGAGCCACAGCACGGCCGCCGCGACCAGCGCGATGAGGGTGAGCCCGTAGGACAGGTAGCACGTCAGGCCGAACAGGAGCCCGGACGCGCCCGCGGCGGCCAGGGAGCCCCGGGTGACGGCCAGGGCGAGCAGCGCCAGGCACCAGGCCGCCACGGCGGAGAAATAGGCGTCCGCCGAGGTCCCCATCCACACCGCCGCCGGGGCGAGCACCAGGAACGGGGCGGCCCGGCGTGCGAGATGTTCACCGGCCAGCGCCCGCACCGTGACCAGCACCGCCACGCAGGCCGTCGCACCGACGGTGACGCACCAGCTGCCTGCCCAGCCGCCGCCACGCAGCCCGATCCGGTCGAGCAGGACGAAGGTGAGGGTGGAGGCCGGGGGGTGGCCGGCCACGTGGGCGGGCCAGTTGTCGGGGGAGTGGAGCAGGATGTGATGGGTGAAGTCCCGCAGGGTGCCGGGGATGTCGTCGAAGCGGTCGATGACCTGGAGGTACTCGTAGCGGGTCGTGAGGCGCACGGCGACGCCCCGCTGCCACCCGTCGATCAGCGCCAGGGAGAAGGTCCACGCCAGGGACGCGGCCCACGCCGTCAGGAGCAGGGCCCGCCAGCGGAGACGGGCCGCGAGGACGGGGCCGTACGCCACGGCGGCCACGCCCACGAGCACCGCCGCCGGGGTGCCGGGACCCACATGGGGTCCCCAGGAGGCCAGCAGCGGGGGCCAGTCGACGCGGAGCGTGTGATCGGTGTCCTCGATGTGGCGGCCGATCAGCACGGCCGCCGTCACGAGCACGGCTGCGGCCCCGGCCGCGTACAGGTCACGGAGGGAGCCGCCGTCGCGGGGGACGCGTGTCTCGGTGGAGGGCAGGGTGCGGGTCACACCGGCACGCTAGGCCGACCGACGGGAAAGGTGCCGCCGCCCGGGCCGGACGTCAGCGTTTCGTCACAGGTCGCAGAGCCCTCTCGCGGCGTGCCAGGACCTACGGTCGGGACATGCGAGACGATCCACGGCTCCCCTTCTCTCCCCGGTTCTGGCGCAGCCCCCTGCGAGGTCCCTGGTTCACGTCCGTGCTGGGCATCGTCCTGCTCGTCGGCATCACGGTGCTGTTCGTGACGGGTCTGGTCTCCTACGCCGCCTACAACCCGGACCTGGCACCGGTGAACGACAAGACCCCCGACAAGGGCGTCCTCGGGTTCTACCTCTTCTCCTGGCCGACCCACCCGCACTGGCTGTACCGGCTCAACCAGGGCGTCCATGTCACGCTCGGCATCACCCTGATCCCCGTCCTGCTGGCCAAGTTGTGGTCGGTGGTGCCACGGCTGTTCACGCTGCCGCCGGCGCGCTCCCTCACCCACGCGCTGGAGCGGCTCTCGCTGCTGCTGCTCGTGGGCGGCGGGCTCTTCGAGTTCGTGACCGGTGTCCTCAACGTCCAGCTCGACTACGTCTTCCCCGGCTCCTTCTACACGCTGCACTTCTACGGGGCGTGGGTGTTCTTCGCCGCCTTCCTGGCCCACGCCGTGCTGAAGACGCCCATGGCCCTGCGCAATCTGCGGCAGTCCCGGGAGGAGCGGAACGATCTCGTGGCCCCGGCTCCCGCGGAGCCGACGGTCTCCCGTCGGGGCGCCCTGTGGTTCGTCGGGGGCGGCTCGCTGCTGCTGTTCCTGACGACCGTCGGGCAGAGCTTCGACGGGCTGCGCCGCACGGCGCTCCTCGCACCTCACGGCGGCGCCGAACCCGGGAGCGGCCCGAACGCCTTCCAGATCAACAAGACGGCCGCGTACGCCGGCATCGACCCGGCGGAGACGAGCGAGGACGCCTGGCGGCTCGTCGTCACAGGACGCACCGGCACCGTCCGCCTCAGCCGCACCCAGCTCGCCGAACTCCCGCTGTACAGCGCGGCGTTGCCCATCGCCTGCGTCGAGGGCTGGTCGACCTCCGACCAGTGGTGGCGCGGCGTCCGGCTGCGCGATCTCGCGGCGCTCGTCGGGTACGACGGTGACCCGCCCGACCTGTTCGTCGAATCCCTCCAGCTGCACGGGTCCTTCCGCCGCTCGGCCCTGCGCGCCAACCAGGTGGCCGACCCGAGTTCGCTGCTCGCCCTGTACGTCAACGGCGAGGACCTGTCCCTCGACCACGGCTATCCCGCGCGGATCATCGTGCCCGCGGCCCCCGGTGTGCTGAACACCAAATGGGTGACCCGGCTGACCTTCGGAGACTTGTGATGCGCCACCGGATCGCGCTCGGCAGTCCCTTCGCCCTTCTGATCCTCGTGTGTTCGTTCGCGCTCGCCGCCTACGCGGGCGTACGTCTTTTCGCCGACGACTGGTTCGGCGTGGCGCTGTGGATCGTCGGGGCCGCGGTCCTGCACGACCTCGTCCTGCTGCCCCTGTACGCGGCGGCGGACCGGGGGATCACGCAAGGGCTCGGTGCCCGGACGATGTACGTCCGGGTTCCCGCCGCCCTCTCCGGCCTGCTGCTGCTCGTGTGGTTCCCGCTGATCTCCGGCATGGTGGCCGGGCGCTACCGCTCGGCCACCGGACTGTCGCCGGACGGCTTCCTCGCCCGCTGGCTGCTGATCACGGCCGCCCTCTTCGCCGGCTCGGCGCTGGTGCTGGCGGTGCGGCTGCGCAGGGCCAGGAAGCGGCGCCCCCCGGTCGACCACTGACCGGCCGGCTCCCATCCCCGTGCGTACCGCAGCAGGGCGGGGGTGCCGAGCCTGGCCCACGGAAAGGGGGCGCCCGCGGCGCTGTGGGCGTCGGTGATGCGGACACGGACGCGTTCGTCGAGGTCCTGCGGCGCGGTCTCGGCGAGCAACAGGCCGCGCGGCCGCAGGAGTCCGGCCACCCGGTCCAGGAGTGCCGCAGGGTCGCCCCCGATGCCGATGTTGCCGTCCATGAGCAGGATCGTGCCCCAGTGGCCCTCGCGCGGCAGCGGTTCGAACACCGAGCGTCGCAGCGCCTGGCCCCCGAGCCGCTCCGTGCGCCGGACCGCGGCCTCGCTGACGTCGATGCCCAGGGCGGTGCGCCCTCGTCCGGCGAGTTCGGCGACCAGCCGCCCCGGTCCGCATCCGACGTCCAGCACGGCACCTTCGCAGCGGTCCAGGACCTGCCGGTCGACCGCGTCGGCACGCGCGCACCACCGTTCCACCTCCAGCGGCAGCAGCCAGCCGTCGGCGCGGCGCAGGAACAGCGGCCCCCGTCCGGTGTGCAGGGCGGCCTCGTAGGAGTCGGCGGCCGCCCACGGCGGCACGGCGGTACTCATCGGCCGCTCGCCGGACACTGCGCCAGGCGCTTGGCGAACCGGCCTCGCGGCGCGAGGGCGGCGACCGCGTGAGCGTCGGCCGCGGTGTCCACGTCCCGCAGCCGGGGCAGGTCACGAACCCGCAGCCCGGCGGCGACGAGCCGCTGTCGCTGCACGGCCCCGGTCGCGGGCGTCGACATGGGCACCCCTCGCAGCAGCCGGGGGTCGGGATCGGCCAGCCCGAGCGCCCAGAAGCCGCCGTCGTCGGCCGGACCGAACCACGCGTCGCAGCCGTCGAAGTCGACGGTGAGCAGTTCCGGTGTCACCTGCGGGGTGTCCATCCCGATGAGCAGGGTCGGGCCGGCACAGCCGCCGAAGGCCTCCGCCAGGCGCTCGTCCAGCCCGCCCGCGCACTGCGGGAGGACGTCGAAGGCGGGCGGCAGCCAGGGGCCGGGGGAACCGTCGAGCACGAGGACCCGGCGCGAGGCCGGGGCGGCGGCGACGGTCCGCAGGGTGTCGGCGAGGGCCGCCTCGGCGAGTTCCGCGGCCTCCTCGGGGGTGAACGGAGGGGTGAGCCGGGTCTTGACCCGGCCCGGCACGGGTTCCTTGGCGATGACGACGATTGCGGTCACCGGGTGCCCCCTGTCTGTACGGGCGTATCCATGGGCGTCTCCTGGAGGACCCGGCTCATGTCACGGACCGCCTGCCAGGTGCCCCGCCAGGTGCCGGTGACCTTGGAGACGCCGGTGCGCGGCAGGTACGGCACGTCGTGCTCGGTGATGCGCCAGCCCGCGTCGGCGGCACGCACCACCATCTGCAGGGGGTAGCCACTGCGCCGGTCCGTGAGGGTGAGGTCGAGCAACTGCTCGCGGCGGGCGGCGCGCAGCGGGCCGATGTCGCCCAGACGCAGCCCGGTGCGGCGGCGCACCATGCGGGCGAGTGCCAGGTTCCCGGCCCGGGCGTGGACGGGCCACGCGGACCGGCCGCGCGGGCGGCGCCGCCCGAGGACCAGATCGGCCTCGCGTTCGCGGATCTCCTCGACGAAGGGCACGAGCAGCGCCGGGTCGAGGGAGGCGTCGCAGTCGCAGAAGCAGACGACCTCCGCGGTCGCGGCCGTCAGTCCCGCGTGACAGGCGGCGCCGAAACCCCGGCGCGGCTCGTGCACGACGGTGGCGCCGAGCGCGCGGGCGATCTCCGCCGATCCGTCGGTGGAACCGTTGTCGACGACGAGGGCCCGCCAGTGGTCCGGGATGCGCGCGAGCACCCAGGGCAGGGCCTCGGCCTCATTCAGGCACGGCAGGACGACGTCGACGTCTGAGGGTGGTGAGATGGTCACGGCTTTCACTGTACGAACGCGAATGCCGCATATCGGTCCTGCGCTCCTTACGAAACGCGGACGTCGGGCCCGTGCCGGAGCCCGCGGGCCCTGCCCGGGCCCCCGGGGTGCCAGGCTGGGAGGATGCAACAGTCGTACGAGCCCGTGGAAGCACCGGGCGTGGATCGAACCGTCCGGGTTCTGGTCGTCGACGACGACCCGACCGTCTCCGAGGTGGTCGCCGGATACCTCGACCGGGCCGGCTACCTCGTGGACCGCGCCGACGACGGGCCGACCGCCCTCGTACGTGCGGCGGAACACCGGCCGGACCTGGTGGTCCTGGACCTGATGCTGCCCGGCATGGACGGTCTGGAGGTGTGCCGGCGGCTGCGGAGCCGAGGCCCCGTGCCGGTCATCATGCTGACGGCACGCGGCGACGAGGAGGACCGCATCCTCGGCCTGGAGGTCGGTGCCGACGACTACGTCACCAAGCCCTTCAGTCCCCGGGAACTGGTCCTGCGCGTGGAGTCCGTACTGCGCCGCTCCCGGCCCGACACCGGGGTCCGCCCCCTGCGCGCGGCCGGTGTCGCCGTCGACCCCGGCGCCCGCAGGGCCACCCGCGACGGCGCCGAACTCACCCTCACCCTCCGCGAGTTCGACCTGCTCTCGTTCTTCCTGCGCCACCCCGGCCGGGCGTTCAGCCGGCAGGACCTGATGCGTGAGGTGTGGGGCTGGGACTTCGGCGACCTGTCGACCGTCACCGTCCATGTCCGCCGGCTCCGCGGCAAGGTCGAGGACGACCCGGCCCGGCCCCGCCTGATCCAGACGGTGTGGGGCGTGGGCTACCGCTTCGAAGCAGAGGGTGAGTGATCGTGTCGGACACCCTGCTCATCGCCCTGTACGCCTTCGCGGGCGCCGCCGTCACCGGCGTCGTCGGAGCGGGCGTGCTGCGGCTGATCCGTCGCCGCTCGCTGACCGCCTCGCTCGCCGTCGTCGCGGCGGTCGGGATAGTCGCGATGCTCGCGGGCACGCTCGCCGTCGCCTGGGCGATGTTCCTCTCCCCGCACGACCTGAGCGTGGTGACCACCGTCGTCGCCATGGCGGCCGTGGTCTCCCTGGTCACCGCGCTGCTGCTGGGCCGCTGGGTGGTCGCCCGCAGCCGTGAACTCGCCGACGCCGCCCGCTCGTTCGCCGACGGCCGGTTCTCCGCCCCACACGGCCCGGCCACCGCCGAACTGGAGGCGGTGAGCCGCGAGCTGGCGGCCACCAGCGCCCGGCTGGCCGAGTCCAGGGAGCGCGAGCGCACCCTGGAACGCTCACGGCGCGAACTCGTCGCCTGGATCTCGCACGACCTGCGCACCCCCCTGGCGGGCCTGCGGGCCATGGCGGAGGCGCTGGAGGACGGGGTGGCCGCCGACCCCTACCGTTACCTGAGGCAGATGCGCACCGAGGTCGACCGCCTCAACGGCATGGTCGGCGACCTCTTCGAACTCTCCCGCATCCACGCCGGGACGCTTCCGCTGACCCCCTCGCGCATCTCGCTCTACGACCTCATCGGCGACGCCCTCGCGGGCGCGGACCCGCTGGCCCACGAGCACGGCGTGCGGCTGGTCGGCGCCCGGGTGGAGCCGGTGCCGGTGGAGGTGGACGCCAAGGAGATGAGCCGGGTCCTGGGCAACCTGCTGGTCAACGCGATCCGCCGGACCCCGGCCGACGGCACGGTCGCGGTCGCGGCGGAACGCTCGCCCGAAGGCGTGGTGCTGTCGGTGACGGACGGCTGCGGAGGTATCCCCGAGTCGGACCTTTCCCGCGTCTTCGACACCGGCTGGCGGGGGACGCACGCCCGTACGCCCCCCGCCGGGGCGGGTCTCGGGCTGGCCATCGTCCGGGGGATCGTGGAGGCGCACCAGGGCCGGGCGACCGTACGCAACATTCCCGGAGGCTGCCGCTTCGAGGTGGTGCTGCCCGCCGCGCCCTCGTGAGGGCGAGGGCGCGGTCTCGTGAGCCCGAGCGCCACCGGTCCTACGCCTCGCGCATACCGGCCCGCGCGAACTCCGTCATCCCGTCCTCGAAGCCGACCGCCGGCTTCCACCCCAGCTCGTTCCGCAGCCGCGAGGAGTCCGCGGTGATGTGCCGCACGTCCCCGAGCCGGTACGCGCCGGTGACGACCGGTTCGGGCCCGCCGCACGCGGTGGCCAGCGCCCGTGCCATCTCCCCGACGGTGTGCGGCTCACCGCTGCCGGTGTTGTACGCGGTCAGCGCGCCGGCCCGCGCATCGGCTTCCAGCGCCGCGAGGTTGGCCGCGGCCACGTCCCGTACGTGCACGAAGTCCCGCCGCTGCCGCCCGTCCTCGAACACGCGCGGAGCCTCGCCCCGGGCCAGCGAGGAGCGGAAGAAGGAGGCCACGCCGGCGTACGGGGTGTCGCGGGGCATCCGGGGCCCGTACACGTTGTGGTAGCGCAGCGACACCGCCGAGCCTCCGGTACTGCGGGCCCACGCGGCGGCCAGATGCTCCTGGGCGAGCTTGGTCGTGGCGTACACGTTGCGCGGATCGGCCGGGGCGTCCTCGCCGACCAGGGCGGGAGTCAGCTCCTCCCCGCACTCCGGGCAGGCGGGCTCGAACCGGCCCGCCTCCAGGTCGCCGACGGCCCGCGGTCCCGGGCGTACGACCCCGTGCCGCGGGCACTCGTACCGCCCCTCCCCGTACACGACCATCGACCCGGCCAGCACCAGACGTCGCACTCCCGCCTCCGCCATGGCCGTGAGCAGTACGGCGGTGCCCAGGTCGTTGCGGGAGACGTACTCCGCCGCGTCGAGGACGCCGTCGCCGAGCCCGACCATCGCCGCCTGATGGCACACCGCGTCGGCACCGACGAGGGCCTGTGCCACGGCGACCGGGTCGCGCACGTCGGCGCCCGGATCGGCACGGACGTCGTACACGACAGGATCGTGTCCTTGCTGCCGCAGCACGTCGACGACATGGGACCCGATGAACCCGGCACCGCCGGTGACCAGTACACGCATACGGCCACGCTAGATCCGACAGCCCGACGGACAGGGTGACCCGCCCGGCACGTCACCACTCCGTAAGACCTCCCGAGCGCGTCGAACCGGGACAGAACGCCCGGCGCGCGAGACGCTTCGCGTCATGGACGCATCCTCTTCCCACCGGTTCGACGACCTCAGCGCGCTCTTCGTCAACTGCACCCTCAAACCGTCCCCGCAGCTCAGCCACACCCAGGGGCTGATCGACAAGAGCCGCTCGATCATGGACGCGCAGGGCGTGACGACGGCCGAGTTCCGGGCCGTCGACCACGACATCGCCACCGGCGTCTACCCGGACATGACGGAACACGGATTCGCCACCGACGAGTGGCCGGCCCTCTACGAAAGGGTGATGGCCGCCGACATCCTCGTACTCGCCGGGCCGATCTGGCTGGGCGACAACAGCTCGGTGACGAAGAAGGTCGTCGAGCGCCTCTACGCCTGCTCCTCGATGCTCAACGCCCAGGGCCAGTACGCCTACTACGGCCGCGTCGGCGGGTGCCTGATCACCGGCAACGAGGACGGCGTGAAGCACTGCGCGATGAACGTCCTCTACAGCCTGCAGCACCTCGGCTACACCATCCCGCCCCAGGCGGACGCCGGCTGGATGGGCGCGGCCGGCCCCGGCCCTTCGTACCTCGACCCGGGTTCCGGCGGCCCCGAGAACGACTTCACCAACCGCAACACCAGCTTCATGACCTGGAACCTCATGCACCTCGCCGCCCTCCTCAAGCGGTCCGGCGGGATCCCCGCCTACGGCAATCAGCGCTCGGAGTGGGACGCGGGCTGCCGACCGGGAGCCGAGAACCCCGAACACCGCTGAACCCATGGGCTTTCGGCCCGGTGGAGGAGCCGCCGCACCGAGCGGAACCACCACCGGGCGGCCTCAGGGCCGCCGCCCGCGTTCACCCGCCCGGCGGCCGCACGGACGTGGGTCCCTTCAGGACGACGGTCCGCCGCCGCGTCGTCGGTTCATGGCGTCACGATGGCGAAGTCCGGGTCGGGTGTACCGAGATGGCCGAGGAGGTCGGTGAGCCGGCCGATGTCGCCGGTGACCTCGACGTCCTCACGCGTGACCAGGTCGGCGGGGGTCAGGATGCCGAGGAGAAGGGAGCGCAGGTCGCCCTCGGAGAGGGCGATCCCGACGTCCGGGTCGGCGCCGGCGGGTCCGGTGCCGACGGCCTGGGTGAGAACCCCGTTGCGCAGCCGCATGGTCATGGTGCCGCCCCCGCGGACCACGAAGCGCACGGTGATGTCGGCGTCCCAGCTTCGCGGCCCGTCCACCCGGATGGCGAGGGCGTCGAAGAGCTGATCCAGGGTCAGGGCCGCCAGCACGTCCGGCGAGGCGGTGGCGGTCGGCGTACCGACCGGCCCGTTGCGCAGTTCGTACGCTCCCATCAGGTAGAAGTTGCGCCAGGTGCCGTTCTCGCTGCCGTAGCCGAGCTGTTCGAGGGCGTCGGCCTGGAGCGTGCGAGCCGACGCGTTGTCCGGTTCGGCGAACACGACGTGGCCGACGACCTGCGCCACCCAGCGGAAATCACCGTCGGCGTACGACTCGAGGGCCCGGCGCAGCACTTCCTCGGCACCGCCCATGAACTCCACGTACCGCTTGGCGGATTCGACCGGCGGGTGCTCCCACAGGTGGGCGGGATTGCCGTCGAACCAGCCCAGGTAACGCTGGTAGATCGCCTTGGTGTTGTGGCTGACCGAGCCGTAGTAGCCGTGCGTGTGCCAGGCCCGCTCCAGCGCGGGAGGCAGTTCCATCCGCTCGGCGATCTCCGGCCCGGTCAGGCCCAGGTTCAGCATGCGCACTGTCTGGTCGTGCAGGTAGGCGTACAGGTCCCGCTGCTCGGAGAGGAACTGGACGACACGTTCGCGGCCCCACACCGGCCAGTGGTGGGAGGCGAAGGCGACGTCCGTGAAGGCGGCGAAGAGATCGACGGCCTCGGTGAGGTAGCGGGACCACACCCGCGGGTCGCGTACCTCGGCGCCTCGCAGCGTGAGCAGGTTGTGCAGGTTGTGGGTGGCGTTCTCGGCCATGCACAGGGCCGCGAAGTCGGGGAAGTGGATGTTCAGCTCGGCCGGTGCCTCGGTTCCGGGGGTGAGCTGGAAGACCATGCGGATCCCGTCGACCGTCTCGGTCTGCCCGGTGCGCGTGATGGACGCGGTCGGCGGGATCAGGGTGACCGCGCCGGTCGAGGTCGTCTGTCCCAGGCCCGCGCCGATCTGGCCGCGTTCCCCCTTGGGCAGCGCCGCGCCGTACATGTAGGCGGCGCGGCGGCTCATCGCCGTACCGGCGTAGACGTTCTCGCTGACCGCGTGTTCCAGGAAGCCCTGCGGGGCGAGGACGGGAACACCTCCCGCCACGTCCTCGTCGGTGACGACTCCCCGTACGCCGCCGAAGTGGTCGACATGGCTGTGCGTGTACAGGACCGCGGTCACGGGCCGCTCGCCTCGGTGGCCGCGGTACAGAGCCAGAGCCGCCGCGGCTGTCTCCGCGCAGATCAGCGGGTCGATGACGAGGATGCCGCGTTCGCCCTCGACGATCGTCATGTTGGACAGGTCGAACCCGCGGATCTGGTAGATGCCCTCGGTGACCTCGAACAGACCATGGTCGGAGCACAGCCGACTTTGGCGCCACAGGCTGGGATTGGCCGTGGCGGGGCACTCCTGCTCCAGGAACCCGTACGCGTCGAGGTCCCAGACGACCTGTCCGTCGGCGTCCGTGACGACACTGTCCCGGGCGGTGCCAAGGAAGCCGCGCCGGGCGTCCTCCAGATCCCGGGTGTCATCGAACGGGAAACGGGACAGCACCGCCTCGTTGGCCCGCGCCACGGACTGCTCCGCGGGGTTGGTCTCGGCATTCCCGGGCATGGGTCTCCCTCACGGGCAGCGCGGTGTCGGCGACCGGAGCCACGGGGCATGCGGCCAGTGCCACTCTCGCCCGGTGCCTCCGGTCCCACGAGCTGATCCAGGCCGTCCGGGTGAGCGGGGCGTGCCGCCCCGGTCGACGCCACTGCCGACGGCGCGGCGTTCTCCGTTCGCCGCGCGCGCAGGTCAGGAGTAGGCCATGGGGCTGCCTCGCCGTATGGAGTGCTGGGCGGCTCGCAGGAACAGCGCGACGTAGAAGGCCGTGTCCAGATCATCGCTCCAGGGGCCCGGTCGGTCGGCGGCCAGTCGTTCCGCCGCTCCGTCCATGAACCAACTGGTCAGGTCGAGGTTGTCGCACATCTGTGGTGTCTCCGCCGGGAGGGCGATGACCGTCGCCAGTCTCTCCGCTATCGCCAGCAACCGGGGAGCGCCCACCACGACGGTCGAGTCCGCATAGCCCGACTCGACCGGCAGCGTGATCGTCTCTTCGAGCGGGAACGGCACCAGGAGTGTCCAGCCGCAGGCGATCTCCGCGTCCTCCGGTGACAGGTGGGACTGGCACAAGGTCCAGAAACCGTCCATCGAGGGGATCAACTTCTCCTCGAAGGACTGCCCCGAACCGCGCACGAAGTCCGTCTCCTCCGGCACGGACTCGTAAGGCGGCAGTCCCTTGCGCCGCAGCTCGTCGTTCAGCGCCACGGCGACGTCCCCCCACCCGTCCTCGCCCTCGGTGAACCAATCCTCCGCACAGACACTGACCAGATAGACGCCCATGACCGCAACGTACAGCGGGCCACTGACAACGAGGCTGCCACGCGGCAGATGGTTTGGGGGTTGATAGTTAGAGACCTAACGGTTAGAGTTCTTGGTATGGACGCACCGAAACTCACCAGCACCCTCGATCTGGTCCGATGGATCGGATGGGCCCAGCGGAAGGCGGGCGAGGACTGGATCCGAGAACGCGAGCTCAGCCACGCGCAGGGCTTCGTCCTCGGCTATCTGGTCCAGAACCCCGGCTCGATCCAACGCGACATCGCGGAGGTGAGCCGGACGAGCGCTGCGAGTGTCTCGAGCCTTCTGCAGGGGCTGGAGCGCCGCGGCCTCGTCGAGCGCCGAACGCAGGACGGCGACGAACGCAGCAAACGAGTCCACGCCACGGAGGCCGGTACCGAGCTCATCTCCGGGTTCGAAGGCGCGATGGCCGCCGCCGACGAGACGATCCTCGCCCCGCTGGACCAGGGCGAGCGGGCCACCCTGCACGCCCTGCTGACGAAGATCACCGCGGGGTTGCCGGAGCCGAGTCGGTCCTGAGCCTGCCGACTCGGTCCTGAGCGGGTCGAGTTGGTTCTGACGCCGACTCAGTCGGTTCTGACGTGGCTGAGTCGGTACTGGCCGGGCTGAGTTGGTCCTGACAGCGCGGAGCGGAGCTGACCGGGGCGAGTCGGTTCTGACCGGACCAAGTCGCTTCTGGCGGAGCCGAGTTGATTCTGGCGGGGCCGAGTCGGTTCTGACCGGGCTGGGTTGCCTCCGACCGAGCCGGCCGAGTCTGGCCGGGGGCTGCCTGGTCCGCGGCCGCTTCACCCACACCCCAGTCGCACATCGAGCCCACCCGTACTGAGCCCACCCACTCCGAGCGTCCCACACCCCGTACGAGCCCGCGAGCCCGCGAGCTTGTCCAAGCGCTGAACCCTGTGCGTTGACTGCGCACTCGCACTGCGCACTCGCACTGCGCACTGGCACGGCGAACTCCGCGCGCTCGGCGCGTTGAACCCGCCACTCCATCCCGTGCCTCGCGTGCGTCCGCCGAGCGACGCGGCGCACCCGCGTACCCCGCCCGGCGCACTGCGCCCTGGTAGCCCCCACGGCACTGCGCCCCCGCGCCCTCTCTCCACCACATCTCTCGCCGCGTCGGCATCCGCCGGCGTGCGCTCGAACCTGCCCGAAAGGAGCGCGCCATGAGTGTCCCGAACCCCGAAACCCCGGTGAAGGCCGACGACCACGGCACGAACCGCTGGTACCTGTCCACCGCCCCGGTCCTCCGCGCCCTCGTGCACCTGTGCGTGCCGATGGCCGCCGCGATGATCGTCGGCGCCCTCTACAACGTCATCAACTCCGGTGTCATCGGCTCGCTCCACGACACCGCGCTCCTCGCCGCGGTCACGTTCGGATCGCCGCTGCTGGCCCTGGTCATGGCGGTCGGCGGCATGTTCGGCACGGGCGGCGGCGCGCTCGTGTCACGGCTGCTCGGCGCGTCCGAGCACGAACCCTCCAAGGCCGGCGGGATCAAGCACGTCACGTCGTTCGCCGTCTGGGGCTCCGTGATCGTCGGGGCCGTGCTCGGCGGCACCGGACTGCTCCTGCTGGATCCGCTGGTGTCCCTGCTGGGCGCGGACGCCGCCACCGCGTCCGCGACGCGCTCCTTCGTCGCCGTCCTGCTCGCCTTCGTTCCCGTGCTCGCCGCGGCTTTCTGTCTCGAACAGCTCGTACGGGCGGAGGGTGCCACACGCCAGGTGATGACCGGGCTCATAGCCTCCACCGTCGCCAACCTCGGATTCGACGTCCTCTTCATCCTCGTACTGCACTGGGGCGTCGCCGGCGCGGCGCTGGCCACCGGACTGGCGAACCTCGTCGTCGTCGCCTACTTCGTCACCTGGCTGGCGCGGCACAGCGAGCACATGAGCCTCGCGCCGCGCTGGTTCACGCTCTCGCCCACCGTTCTCAAGCCTGTTCTGGGCATCGGCGTCGGTGAACTCCTCCAGGCCGGTTTCCTGATCGTCACCTCCCTGGTCCTGAACAATCTGGCGGCCGGCTACGGAGACGGTCCGCTCGCGGCCATGGGGGTGGTGGTGCGCATCGCGCAGGTGCCGGAGTTCCTGGTCATGGGGGTCACCCTCGGTGTGCTGCCGCTGTTCGCGTACGCCTACGGGAAGGGAGACCACGGCCGCCTCACGGCGGCGCTGCGCGCGTCCGCGCTCACGGTGGGCGCCATCACCATGGTCTCGGCGGCCGTCCTGATCGTCTTCCGTGAGCAGGTGATTTCCGTGTTCTCCGCCGACCGCTCGGTTCTCGCGATCGGCGGCACGATCCTCGCGGCACAGCTCGTGGCGATGATCGCGAACGGATTCGCGGGACTGCTCACCTCGCTGTTCCAGGCAACGGGGCGGGCGGTGGCGGCGACCGTGATGTCCGTGACGCACGGCGTGCTGTTCCTGCCGGCCGTGTTCCTCGGCAACCTCTGGTTCGGACTGACCGGCATCATCTGGGCCCTGACCGTCACCGAGGGAACCGTGTTCCTCGTCGGCGGCGTGCTGTGGCTCGCCTCCCGCCGTGCGATCGCACAGGGTCTCCAAGGCGATCCGGAATCCACCGGGGAACCGCTGGAGGTGGCGGCGCTCTGACCCAGGTGGCCTGGGTGGCCCGGATGGCCCAGGGGATCCGGATGGCCCAGGTGGTCCGGGTAGTCCGGGTGGTCCCGGGGGGGGGGGCGAGCAAACGCGGCCGCCGCCCGGCCCGGACAGCGGTCACTGAGGTAAGCCTCTGACGACCGCGGGACCCCCCCCCGCACGATCACTCGCACCCCCACCCCCACCGAAACGCACGTGGTCCCCGTCGGATCTCCACGGTTCGCTCGGCCGTGGTCGCGCCCGCCTAGGATGAACGGACGGCGGTGTCCGGGGCGTTGGAGCCGGGATCGGCAGTGAACCGGTGCGATGATCCAGCCGTCCGGGTTCCGGCGGAGGCGGCCGCGCGCATGCGGACCGCCCCGCTCGCCCCGCCCCGTTCATCGGTCGGTCCGAGGAAGGAAGATCCATCATTCCCGTCGTCAAGGCACTGCAGATCCCCACTCCGGACGGCCGGGCCGACGCCCTCGCCGCCTTTCCCGACAACGGCGAGCAGCATCCGGGGGTGCTGCTGTACATGGACGCGTTCGGTGTGCGGCCCGTTCTGGAGAGGATGGCCCGCGAACTGGCCGGACATGGCTATTACGTACTCGTCCCCAACATCTTCTACCGGCACAGCCCGGCACCGGTGTTCGACCTTCCTGAGCACATCACGCATGAGGCGCGGCCCGCGGTCTTCGCCCAGGTGCTGCCGCAGATCCAGGCGCACTCTGCCGAACGCGTCCTCCGCGATGCCGGCGCCTACCTCCAGTTCCTCACCGCGCAGCCCGAGGTCGCCGCCGGGCCGGTCGGCGTGATCGGCTACTGCATGGGAGCGGGCGTCGCGGTCCGCACCGCGGCCGCTCACCCCGGCCAGGTGGCGGCCGTCGCTGGATTCCACCCCAGCCCGCTGATGAGCGACGCACCCGACAGCCCGCACCTCCTCTTCCCCGAACTCGCTGCCCGGGTCCACCTCGGCATCGCCGAGAGCGACATGACGCCCGAGACGGTCGGAGCGCTGGACCAGGCACTGGAAGCCGCGGGTGTCGACCACACCTGCGAGATCTACCCGGGAACGGTCCACGGCTTCACGATGGCCGACACCGACGCCTTCGACCCCACCGCCCTCCAACACCACTGGAACCGCCTGCTCCCCTTGCTGGAGAGCACCCTGACCAAGCCCTGAGCACGGCTACGGCACACGGACACGCCACACTTCGTGGATGAGCATGTATTTCGAGTTGGACGACGAGACGTTGTGGAATCCGTCGAACGGCGCCGGGCGGCTCTTCATGCGTCAGCTCGAGGTGTTCGAGGCGGAGGTGGGCCTGCCCTCGGGAATCGGCCAGGGCAGGTATTGGGGCGACCCGGACACCCTTGAGGTCGATCCCGTTCTCTACGCGCGGTTCGTGAACGGTCTTGTGGCCCAACACCGTCGGACGGGGCACCAGGTGGTCCTCGCGATCTCCGAGGGATTCGTGGCGACGGCGGTCGTGCTCGCATGGCGTGCCGGCATCGAGTTGGTGACACCCGAACTGGAGGCAGACGACGAGCGATGCCGGTTCGACGTCCAGATCCCCGCGAGCCCGCGGTCCACACCGACCGCCGTCATGGACGCGCTGCAGGACCGGGCCCGGGAGCTCGACCGGTGGATGGCCCGCTGACTGCGGGGCCTGAGAGAGCCCGGTCGAGACCGTACGGCACGTGATCGAAGCCCCGCGCGGGCACCGCCGGGCGCTGATCACACTCACACGTGCCGACGGCTCACCACTTCCGCCGCGGTGGGCTGTCGAGTGTTTCCCGCAGATAGCGGTTCCCCGTTGCTTCCGTCGCCGACTCAGGCGGACGGCGTGACCGGGGGGCGCATGCCGAGCCACTGCTCGGCATCCCAGGCCTCGAACCGCTCCACCTCCGTGAATCCGAGCTGTGCCGCGAGACGCATCGAGCGGGTGTTGGCGGTCTGGGTGGTGAGGACGACCGGTTCGCCGGGAAGTGCGCAGGCCAGCCAGCCGAGTGCCGCCGCGCACGCCTCGGCGGCGTAGCCGGATCCCCACGCCCGCGGCAGGAACATGTAGCCGAGGTCGGCCTTTCCCGCGGCGGCCGGGCGGCAGTGCCCCGTCGCTCTCCTGAGCAGGATCTGACCGATCATCGACCCGTCGAGTTGGACGACGAAGCTGCCGGGCCACTGCTCGGGCGCCTCGGGCATCTGCCGTTCCAGTTCGTCGCGCGATCGGGGACCGCCGAGGTACGTGTGCACCTCTGGCGACGTGAGCAGTTCGATGAACGCCGCACGGTCCCGGGGCTCGGCCTCCCGGAGCACGAGTCGCTCGGTCCTGATCGGCTCAGGCGGCCATGTCACGGCTCCAAGATCTTCCATCCGCGCACGCTAACAGGTGGTCAAGTCGACCGACGGGCAGCGCCGATCGGGGAAGGGCCTCCGGGGCGTCGCTCGGGTCGTGCGTCAGGCTGCCACGCCCTCGCTGTAGCGTTCACCCTTATTCATTGCAACGCTAGTGGTGAGGGGTGTTGCGTTAGAGTCCGCGTCATTGCAACAATTTATCGGCTGTGAACTGGAGCTTTAGCGATAGTGCGCAATAAATGCGTTGCTGAAAACATGAACGCAACGTAGCGTTTCTGATGTAAGAAACGACGGTGGGGTAGGTCCCATCCGGGGTCCAGCGAGCAGACAAAGGGGTGGGGATCATGGAAACTGCACAGAGCCGGCGGCAGGCCGCCGCCCCTGGCGCCTTCACCGCCTTCGCCCGCTTCGTGCTCTGCGGCGGGGGAGTGGGGCTCGCCTCCAGCTTCGCCGTGGCGGCCCTCGCCTGCTGGATTCCCTGGGGCCTGGCCAACGCCCTGATCACCGTGGCCTCCACGCTCCTGGCCACCGAACTGCACGCCTGCTTCACCTTCGGCGCGGGCGGGCGCGCGACCTGGCGCCAGCACGTGCAGTCGGCCGGGTCGGCCGCGGCCACCTATGTGGTGACCTGCCTGGCGATGGTCGTCCTGCATCAACTGGTCGCGGCGCCCGGCGCGTTGCTCGAACAGGCCGTCTACCTGACCGCCTCCGCGGTCGCCGGCGTCGCACGGTTCGTGGCGCTCCGGCTGATCGTCTTCGCGCGGGGTCACGCCCAGGTTCCGGCCACCGCCGTCCGCCGCGAGCCCGGGCGGGCCGCGGTGGACGTGCACTGCGACCCGGTGGCGGAGGCGGTTGTGGTGCACGGCGGCAACGTACGGACTGCGGCCGTCGTCCACCGCGACCACGTGCTGGACGAGACGGTCGTCCGTGCGGCCCGCCCCGTACCCGCGACCACGGACCGCGTCACGGCGGCGGCCGGTCAGGCGGCGCTCTGTCGCGCCGCCTGACCGCCTCGCCGGGGCGGGTTCCGGGCGGAACGCCCGGGCTCAACGAGGCGTCACATCCGGGGGTCCGGCTTCAGGAGGGCGAACACGGCGCCGAAGGGGTCCGCGAGCCAGGCGATCCGGCCGACCTCCGGGACGTCCGCCGCGGGCATCAGGACGGACCCGCCGTTCGCGGTGACCGCCGCGGCCGTCGCGTCGGCGTCCTCAGCGTGGAAGTAGGGCACCCAGCGCGGGCGTTCGGCCTCGCCGTCGCCCATCGGTGCGACCCCGCCGAACGAGGCGTCCTGCTGGTCGCCGTCCTTGGTGCTCAGGACGCGGTACGTCATGCCGGGCGCCGACATGTCCTGACTGCGCCAGCCGAACAGGCCCTCGTAGAAGGCGATGGCGGCGAGGGGGTCCGGGACGTGCAGTTCTGCCCAGAGAAGTGTGTTCGGGGCGGAGGCGATCTCCAGCCCCGTGGTCTTGCCCGGCTGCCAGAGCGCGAACTCGGCGCCCTGCGGGTCGGTTGCCTGTGCCAGGTGTCCCTCGCCCATGACGTCCATGGGTTCCATCCGTACGGTGCCGCCGCCGGCGGTGATGGCCGAGACGGTGGCCTTGATGTCGTCGGCCTTGAAGTGGATCATCCAGGCGGACTTCGCGCCCTCCTGGGTGAGCGGCCCGAGCGCGGCCACGGTCTTCCCGTCGACCTGGAAGAACCCGTACCCGCCCGCGTCCGGTCCTGCGGAGACGAACTGCCAGCCGAAAACGGCGCCGTAGAACGCGGCGGCCGCGTCCGTGTCGGGGCTGCCGAGGTCGAGCCAGTTGGGCGATCCGAGGCTGAAGTCTGTACCGAGCATGAGGCGTCCTCCGGGATGTCGGTCGAGCGGGCGGGGGCAACGATGCCGACCCGGCCCGGGTCGGGGTGCCCGAGACCACCGACGGACCCTCAGGCTTCACCCGTACGGAGCAATCCGCGCGCCGCGCAGGGCCGTGCAGGGCCGCACAGAGTCGTGCAGGGCCGCACAGAGTCGTGCATGGCCGTGCGGAGCAGTGCCTGACGCGGGAGCATGCCCGGCGCCCTGGGGTCGACGTGGAACAGGCGCCTCGTCGCGCCCTGGCCGCCAGCGCGTTTGTCGGTGCGTCGGGTCTCGATGGCCGGCCATTGGCGTTGCCGTTGACGCCCGTCATAGCGTTAACCGGCATGCATTGCAACGAATCCTGTGCGGTCGTGTTGCGTTAAGCGTAAGGCCGGTGCAACGAAATTCAGCTAACTACCTGCAGAGACTGCAAACTGGCGCAACATTCGTGTTGCTGGATCCGTGAATGCAACGTAGCGTTTCTGTCATCGGAAAGAAGCGGGCCGATCGGGGCACGCGATGTCGGAGAAGGAGAGCCTCATGCAGAAGTTCGACACCCCCGCCCCCGTCTCGGCCGTTCTCGACATCCCCGCGGGACGCATCCAGGTCATCGCCGCCGACCGCGCCGACACCACCGTCGAGGTCCTGCCCGCCAACCGTTCCAAGAGCCGCGATGTGAAGGCGGCCGGACAGGTACAGGTCGCCTACGCCGACGGCGTCCTGCGCGTCGAGGCCCCGGAGGCGAAGAACCGGCTCCTCGGCGCGTCCGGGGCGGTCGAGGTGACCGTGCAGCTCCCGGCCGGCTCCCGCGTCGAGGCGAAGGCGGCCGCCGCGGAGTTCCGCGGGGTGGGACGGCTCGGAGATGTCACGTTCGACGGCGGGCACCGCTCGGTGAAGCTCGACGAGGCCGACAGTGTCCATCTGAACGGCCTCGACGCCGACATCACCGTCGGCCGCCTGCACGGCCCCGCCGAGGTCAGCACTCAGAAGGGCGATCTGAACATTACCGAGGCCGCCCGTGGGCAGATCACGCTGAGCACCCAGATGGGTGACATCACCGTCGGCGCCGCCCCCGGTGTTTCCGCCTCGCTGGACGCCGGCACCACCTACGGCCGGATCAGCAACTCGCTCAAGAACGCCGACGCCACTCCCGGCCTGACGATCAGCGCGACCACCGCTCACGGTGACATCACCGCCCGCAGTCTCTGACCCACAGTCTCTGCCCCGCAGTCTCTGATTCGCAGTCTCCGACGCACAGCCTCGTTGTCCCACGCCTCGTCAAAGGAGCACCTCCATGACCGACCCGGCCATCGCCGCACAAGGGCTGCGCAAGTCCTACGGCGACAAGACCGTGCTCGACGGCATCGACCTGACCGTCCCCGAAGGAACCGTCTTCTCGCTGCTCGGCCCGAACGGCGCCGGCAAGACCACCGCCGTCAAGATCCTCTCCACGCTCATCTCCCCCGACTCCGGCTCCGGCCCGATCCACGTCGGCGGCCACGACCTGGCGAAGGAGGCCCATGCGGCACGGGCGGCGATCGGGGTCACCGGCCAGTTCTCCGCCGTGGACGGTCTGATCACCGGCGAGGAGAACATGCTCCTGATGGCCGACCTGCACCACCTGCCCAAGCCCGAGGGCCTGCGGGTCAGTGCCGAGCTTCTGGAGCGCTTCGACCTCACCGAGGCCGCGAAGAAGCCCGCCTCCACCTACTCCGGCGGCATGAAGCGCCGCCTGGACATCGCCATGACCCTGGTCGGCAGCCCCCGGATCATCTTCCTCGACGAGCCGACCACCGGCCTTGACCCCCGCTCCCGCCACACCATGTGGGGCATCATCCGCGAACTCGTCACCGGCGGCACCACCGTCTTCCTCACCACCCAGTACCTGGAGGAGGCCGACCAGCTCGCCGACCGCATCGCCGTCCTCAACAACGGAAAGATCGCAGCCGAAGGCACCGCGGAGGAGCTGAAGCGGCTGATCCCGGGAGGACATGTACGTCTGCGCTTCACCGACCCGGCCGCCTACCAGTCGGCCGCGGCCTCGCTGAGCGACGCGTCCCGCGACGACGAAGCCCTCGCCCTGCAGCTTCCCAGCGACGGCAGCCAGCGCGAACTGCGCGCCGTCCTGGACCGTTTGGACGCGGCCGGCGTCGAGGCCGACGAACTGACCGTGCACACACCCGATCTCGACGACGTCTTCTTCGCCCTGACAGGCCCCACCGTCGTTCCGAGTCAGTCCGACAAGTCGAGCGAGTCGAGCCAGTCGAACAACCCGAGTCAGCCGAGCCGGCCCAACCAGCCCAAGGAGACCCTTCGATGAGCACCTTCTCCCTCGCCGTGCGTGACTCGTCCACGATGCTGCGCCGCAATCTTCTGCACGCCCGCCGCTATCCCTCGCTCACCTTGAACCTGCTGCTCACTCCAGTGATGCTCCTGCTGCTGTTCGTCTACATCTTCGGCGACACCATGAGCGGCGGCGCGGGCCGCTCCGCGTACATCGCCTACATCGTTCCCGGCATCCTCCTGATGACCATCGGCAGCACCACGATCGGCACCGCCGTCTCCGTGGCCACCGACATGAACGAGGGCATCATCGCCCGCTTCCGGACGATGGCCATCCACAGAGGTTCCATCCTCTTCGGACACGTCGTCGGCAGTGTGCTGCAGGCGGTCATCAGCGTCGTGCTGGTAGGCGCCGTGGGCGTCGCGATGGGCTTCCGCTCCACCGATGCGACCGTCGTCGAATGGCTGGCGGCTTTCGGACTGCTCGCCCTGTTCGCCCTGGCCTTCACCTGGATCGCGGTCGGCATGGGCATGGGCAGCCCCAACGCCGAGGCGGCCAGCAACAACGCCATGCCGCTGATCCTGCTGCCCCTCATCTCCAGTGCCTTCGTCCCGCTGGACTCGATGCCCGGCTGGTTCCAGCCGATCGCCGAGTACCAGCCCTTCACTCCCGCCATCGAGACCCTGCGCGGTCTCCTCCTGGGCACCGAGATCGGCAACAACTGGTGGATCGCGCTGGCCTGGTGCCTGGGTCTGAGCGTCCTCGGCCACCGCTGGTCCAAGGCCCAGTTCGACCGCGACCCCGCGTAACCGCCCCGCCCTCGACACCCACACGGCAACACAACCTCATCGCACGACCCCGTCCCGCCTCAGGGCGGCGTACTCCGGCACCGCGCCGGGCCACGCCGCCCTGAGGCGCTGCCGCATGACATCTGTCACTCGAAAGGACGTACACCGGGCACTGGGGAACCGGGATGCCCCGGTCCTACCTTCTTCCCATGACGAAAACGGGTGGGACCGACCAGCAGAAGACCGACGTCAAGGTGAGCCTGATCGGCGGTCACCGGCTCGAGGGCGAGACACTGCACGAGCGCACGCTCACCGTGTCGCTCGTCGGCGGGGCCGACGTGGACCTCACCGGCATCGAGATCCCCGACGGCGCCGAACTGCGCATCACCAAGCTGAGCCTGATCGGCGGCGTCAGCCTCAAGGTTCGTCCCGACGTGGTCGTGGCCGTGCACGGCATCCGGCTCGGCGGGGTCAAGGACGAGGGCCCGAGCGAACCGGGCGGCCCGACCGTCCGCATCGACGCCTGGGGCCTGCTCGGCGGAGTCGACGTCACCCGCGGATGAGGCCACTCCTGGGTACGGGCTGTGTGCCGGCGTCACATGGCCCGCAGCCGTGCCCGAACGCCGGCCGGCCTGCCACAAATTGACGATCAAGCATGCGGGTGACGGCACTATGATCCGCCCGGACGGTGCGTCACAGCTCCTCGCCCAATTCCCCAGGAGAGTCCGACCCTCCCTGATCGGAAGCGCACACCGTCCACCGGCAATCCAGGAATCCGGGCATCCGCGGTTCCAGGGATCCGAGGGCAGGCCAGGAGCCAACTACACCCAAGAGGAAGTCAGTTGAAGAGTGCGCGCGTGTCACGTCGTATGTGGTCCGAGGGGCGCGGTGCCATGGTGCGGGTCCTCGTCTGGACAGGGACCGTGCTCGTCGCGTCGGCCATGGGGGCGGCCGGCGCCCTGGTCCATCAACGGGACACCTCCGTGGACACATCCGCCGTCGACGCGCAGGCCACCGAGCTCACCGAGGACCTGCGGGGCGACCTGAACGCCGGCTTCTACTCGGGCGGCCGGGCCTACGGTGGCCAGTTCACCGAGGGCACGCTCGTGGCCCAGGTCGAGGCACACGGCGGAGCGCTGCTGAGTGTCGGCAAGGCGCGGGATCAGTCCGACCCTCACGTCCACTCGGCACAGGTGATGCTGGGGCTGGTGCCACCCGAGAAGGGGGCCGTCGCGGCGGACGCCTATCCCGTCCGCTGCTACCGCTACACCTTCGCTCTCGGCTCCTACAGCGTGGACCGGTCCGCCATGACCTGCCCGGCATCGCGGACCGACGGCAAGCCCGGCAGTCTCACGGCGGAGATGGGTGCGCTCCTCGCCCGGCAGCCCACCGGCCCGTACGCCTACCGGCCGATGACGACCGGGGGGTACGCGCACACACCGCAGGGCGCGCTGGACTTTCTCAAGGACAAGCGACTGGTGGGGGCCAAGGACACCGTGAGCGCGGTCTCCGGCCGGACCGAGGACGGTGACGTCTACGTCCTGGCCCTGCGCATCAACGGCGTGTGCCATCAGCTGCGCATGGACTCCTCGTCGGCCGCGGCACGGTTCATACCCCTGTGGGCCGCCCCGGCCGACCGTCAGAACACATGCGACGCGAAGCGGGCCGCGGCCGCGGCGACCCTGTACGGAACGGATCCGGCGAAGGCGGGGTGACGAACGCGCGGCCACGAACCCCTCGGTGTCCTACTTGCTGTGCACGATCTGGATCAGGTTGCCGCAGGTGTCGTCCAGCACCGCGGTGGTGACCGGCCCCATCTCAAGAGGTTCCTGGGTGAAGGTCACCCCGAGGGCCCGCAGTCGGTCGAACTCCGCCTGTACGTCCTCCACGGCGAAGGAGGTGGCCGGGATGCCGTCCTGGACCAGCGCCGTCTTGTACGGCTGCACCGCGGGATGGCCGGAGGGCTCGAGCAGCAGTTGGGTCCCGTCGGGATCCTCCGGCGAGACCACGGTCAGCCACCGGTGCTCGCCCAGTGGGACGTCGTGCTTCTTCACGAAGCCCAGCGCATCCGTGTAGAAGCGCAGGGCCTTCTCCTGGTCGTCGACGAAGACGCTGGACAGGTGGATCCTCATGGAGTGCTCTCCGATGTGTCGGGCCTGAGCCATCGGGTCGCGATGCGCTCGAGGGGTTCGGTGTCGAGGTCGTGGAACTTGTAGCGGCCCTCGCGTCGGGTGACGACCAGGCCCGCGGATTCCAGGACGGCCAGATGCTGGCTGATCGCCTGCCGGGACAGACCAAGACCGTGCTTGGTCACCAGCCGCGTGCAGATCTCGAACAGGGTCTGACCGTCCCGCTCCACCAGCTCGTCCAGGATCCGCCGACGCGTCGGGTCGGCCAGCGCCTTGAACACATCCTCCGCCACACCCACCACCATAGGCAAGCAATGACTTGCCTATCAAGTGTGGCTTCACCCGATCGCGACGGGCCGGTACGTTCCCTGGTCACCCCAGGTGACGTGCCCTGCCCTCGTGCGAGGGGTGGATGCTGGAGGAGCGCGAGACCCGGCTGAACCCCTGATCGGGGCTACTCCGCTCTATGGTCCGCCCGATCAGCGATCCGTTCGAGTCCCTGTTCGGCCTTCTCGACCATCCATGGATTGTGGTGCCGGGCGCCGATCTCCAGGGCGTGCCTGTAGTGCTTGCCCGCCTCTGTCCAGTCGCCGGAGTGCTCCGCGCACAGAGCGACATGGAAAAGGCTCCAGCCCGACAGCGGGCCGTCGTCACAGGCCAGCCCGGATCGCGCGGCGGCTTCGTGGTGCTCCCGCTCCCGGCGGGTGTCGCCCTCGTCGTGCGCCAGCTCGGCGAGCTGGTGGTGGGTCCAGCCGGCGGCCGTGTGGCACCGATGGATGTCCGCCACCGTCAGGGACCGCTCGAAGAAGTCCTTGGCCGCCGCGACGTCATCGTGTTGGCGCCGGTACGTGCCGAAGTTGTGCAGGCTCCAGGCCTTCAGCAGCGCGTCGCCCGTCTCGTCGGCGAGCCGGTCGGCACGGGTGAAGAACTTCAGCGCCATCTCGAAGTCCCCGACTCGCCAGCGGCAGGAGCCCAGCCCGTCCCAGGCCCAGCCCTGCCGCCCTCTGTCGCCGTGCTCGATCGCGAGGTCCAGAGCCGCCCAATAGTTGTCCTCCGCCTCGTCGAGCGAGCCGCCGTCGCGTGTCTCTCTCGCCTCATCGAGCAGCCTGCCGATGTCCGGCGACCTCGAATCGGCGCTCGGGAGATGTCCGGCGGCCTCACCCGCGGTGGCGGCCGCGGCGGACACGGCGCGGCTGTCGTCGGTTGTCAGGAGGCGCAGCTGCTCCGCCACGCGATCGCGGACCCTCTTGTTGCCGGTGCGGTACAGGTGGGCGAGATGGTGCACAGCGCCGAGGCGGTTCGTGGCGAGCGGGCTGCACAGGGCGTCCTGCAGCTGTTTGGGAAGGTCCCAGCTCACGTTCTGAGCGATGACGATGCGGCCCGCCACGTTCTCCTGCTTCTTGGGCCGCTGCTGCGGAATCTCGGCGACGACCTTGTCATGCACGTAGACGTACAGCTCGTCGAGCGTGATGTCACCGTCGCCGTCGCGATCGGCGCTGCCGTCACGCAGTCCCTGCACCAGGTGCCGAGTGAAGACGGACCGGGGCGCGCGGCCGTCAAGCCGGTCGCCCTCGAAGGAGTACTGGGTGGCGTCGGACGCGGTCAGTACCGTACGGCCCTGGCCCTGGAACCGCTCCAGCGTGTGTACGTCGGCACCCGACTTGGCGACCATGCCGGCGGGGAAGGCGCCGCTGTAGCAGCAGTCGAGGACGAGTACTTGCCGCCGCGACGCGCAGGCGTTCATCGCCTGGTCGATCAGTTCCGCGGACAGCGAGGTGAACATGAGGTCGGAGCGAAGGGTGTCCCTTGCAGCCAAGTGCAGCCGCCCCTCCTCGTCCTTGAGGCCGTGCCCCGTGAAGTACAGCAGGGTCAGATCGTCGTGGCGGCGGTCCCGCAAGAACCGGCCGAGGGCCGCTTTGATGCTGTGCTGTGGTTCGTTCACGAGGATCGTCACCTCGAACCCGGCGATGTCCGGATCGCTCAACACCTCGGCCAGTGCTTCGGCGTCGTGACCGGGCGCGGTCAACTGCGCGAGCCCCTCGTCCTCGTACGCATTGGTGGCGACGAGCAGGGCGAAGCGACGATCCACGACTACTCCTCACGCGCTCCGTGACGGCGTACGAACATGTCGATCAGCTGCCGCCGTTCCTCGGGAGTCGCCTGCTCCAGCTCCACGGTGTCGCCGTCGACGGTGACCGATACCCGGTGCCGCGCGGACTGCCGGCCGAGCCAGTCCTGCACCAGGCCGACCAGCGAGGTCAGCACTCCGCCAGGTGCGCTCAGCGCCAGCACGACGGCACCCGCCGTGAGCGGGCCGACGGCCCCCTTGGCGCGCTCGGGCGGAACACCCTCCGTCAGTAATCGCACCGTGTGGACGTCGAGCCCGCGAAGTTCAGCGCGCAGCCCCAGCGCCAGCCGCTCGCTCTCCTCGGCATTCGCGGCACTGTCGGGCACCAGACCCAGCGTCACATCCATGGCACGTCCCCCGATCGCCATGGATCCGTTCGCCCCATGACACGGCGACCAGTGTGACGAGTTGGACCGCTTCCTGGAGGCGGATCCGGGAAGTCGGCGGATCCCGTCCCCGGGCCCGGGCGGGACCGGCCCGCGCGAGGCGAACACACCTGCGGACCCGGTCTGATCTTCGAGGTCCTACGATCTTCCGATGACGTCGAATCGAGCTGTGGCTGCCGGGGTCGGTCTTGCGCGGGTGATGGCCCACTGTGGAGGCAGCCCGGAGGCGGCCGTCCACTATGTGGCCGGGGCCATCGCCGCCGCGCCCGGGGACCCGGAGCCCTACGCGGTGCTCGCCGAACTGTGGGCGGAGCGACGGGCGGACCTGACCCGGTTCTTCGAGGACGCCGATTCGCTGAGGTCGGTGCTGGCGAGGTCGTACGTCAGCTTCATCGAGAACGACATGAATGCCGCGGTGATGACGATCGGGTCGGTCACGGGCGTGCAGCCCACCATCGCCTGGGCCCGCGCCCCCTGGTTCGGCGACGCGCGGTTCCTGGACGTGGTGAACGCCGACGCGGTGGCCGAAGCGGTCATGCGGACGACGGACTATGGACGCACGCTGGACACCCCAGGCGTGCGGGAAGTGCTCCGCCCCTGGTTCGGGCTGATCGACGTGGTCTGCGCCCGCGAGCCGGTGCCCGAGGCGATGGCCAAGATGGCGATCTTCCTGCGGGCCTGCGGTCTCACCGACGAGTCGTTCGCCCTCTGCGACCGGGCGGACGCCATCGAGCCGATCATGCTGACGGAAGTCGTGCGGGCGGGGACATGGCGGAAGCTGGGGGATCCCGAGCGGACCGCGGCGGCGTTCGAGCGCGCTCTCGCCCTGGACCCGGCCAACTGGTCGCTGTATCTCGACCTGGCCGACCTCCGGGCCGAACAGGGCGACTTCGCCGGCGCGGTCCAGCTCGTCGGTCGGGGCCTTGAGCGAGAGCCGGGAGAGCCGACCCTCCGGGCGGCCGGGGTCGCCTATCGCGCGCGGCTCACGGGCTCGCCCGACGACCTGCGCGACCTCATAGGACTGGCACCACAACTGCCGAGCAACCCCTACCGGGACCTGCTCATCGACCAAGCCTGCTCCGGTCCCGCCCTGCCCGCGGAGCTCATCACCGAGGCCCGTCGTTTCCAGAGCGGCTGACGATTCCGTGTGCCCGTGTGCTGCGCTCCGTTGACTTAGGTGGTCAGGCCGCGGCAGCATGCTGCACAATCATAGTTACTGCAAGTTGATCGCAATAAGGTGGTTGCAGGTGGATGCGCGTCCCAGTCGGCAACTACCTGCACCGGGGGGCGTTGTGTCGCACATGAACACGGCGCAGGCCGTGCACGCGTGGATCCACGGCTGGGCCGTCTCGCGCGGCGCGGCCGAACCTGTTCCCACCGCCTGGGGGTTCACTGTTGACGTCGGCCTGCCCGGACACGTCCTACGCCACGTACTGCCCGCCGCCGACGAAGCCGCCGTTCGCAAGATCACCGAGAATGCGGCCGCTCCCGGTGTCTGGCTGAAGGCTCCCGCCCCGCCGGACATGTTCGAATCCTGGCTCGGGCCCGGTTGGTCCCTGGCGGGCGGACCCGGCTTCCTGATGTCCGCTCCTACGCACCCAGCCCGCGGCGAGGAGGCCTCACCGGCCATCGCCGAAGGCTATCGGCTGGACACCTGGACCCGGGCCGGGCTCACCCGCGCCCTGGTGCGCTCCGCGGACGGCGCCTTCGCCGCACGCGGTCAGGTCGCCGTCACGGGTCCCACGTGTGTCGTCGACCAGGTCGAGACCGACCCCGCTCATCAACGCCGCGGTCTGGGGCGCCTGTTGATGCACACGCTCGTCGGTGCCGCGGCCCGGCAGGGAGCCACGACAGGTGTGCTGGTGGCGACACCGGAGGGCCGGGCTCTGTACGAGACGGCCGGGTGGCGCGTGCTGGCCCCGCTGACCGGAGCCGTACGGAACTGAGGCGCAGGAGGCTCGACCGGAAATCCGGCCGAGCCTCCTGCGTCAGGTACCGATGTCCCCGGTCAGGGAACGAGCTTCAACAGCTTGTTCGGGGAACCCGAACCGATGCCGCTGAGGACACCGCTGGTCGCGCCGTTGACCAGCGCGCTGCCGACCGCGGCGGGGGAGGCGCCCGGGTGGGCCGTCAGGTAGAGCGCGGCGGCCCCGGAGACGTGCGGGGCGGCGAACGAAGTGCCGTTGCCGGTGTACGTGGCCGAGTCCGAGGAGTTCCAGCCCGCCGTGATGCCGGAACCGGGCGCGAAGAGATCCACCCTGGAACCGTAGTTGGAGTAGCTCGCCCGTGCGTCGCCGCTCGTGGTCGCGCCGACGGTGAGGGCTTCGGTGACCCGGGCGGGGGAGTAGTTCGACGCCAGGGCGCCCGAGTTGCCCGCCGCTATGGAGTAAGTCACCCCGGACGCGATGGAGTTCTTCACCGCGGTGTCCAGCGAGGAGCTGGCCCCGCCGCCGAGGGAGACGTTGGCGACGGAGTTGGCCACATGGTTGGCCGTGATCCAGTCCACGCCCGCGATGACCCCGGCGGTCGTGCCGGAGCCGTCGTTGCCGAGGACCCGGACGGCGACGATCTTCGCCTTCTTGGCCACGCCGTAGGTGGTTCCTGCGGTGACGGTCGCCACGAAGGTCCCGTGGCCGTAACCGTCCTGCGCGGTGGCGTCGTTGTCGACGAAGTCCCACCCGTAGGAGGCGCGGCCGGCGATGTCCTGATGGGTGATCCGCACACCGGTGTCCAGCACGTAGACGGTCGACCCGCTGCCTCCGTCGTCGGGCGAGGTGTACGTGCCGCTCAGCGGAAGGTTCGTCTGGTCGATCCGGTCCAGGCCCCAGGGGGCGTTGGTCTGGGTACCGACCGCGTGGACGACCTGGTCCTGCTCGACCGAGGCGACGGTCGGGTCGGCCGCCAGCCGCCTGGCCTGGGTGTCGGTGAGACTGACGGCGTAGCCGTTGAGGGCCGAGGTGAACGTCCGCCTGACGGTGCCTCCGTACTCGGACACCAGGCCCTTTCCGCGCGCGGCGGTGGCCTTGAAGCCCACGTTCTTCTTGAGCGTGACGATGTAGCTGCCGGGAACCGCGTCGGAGGAATGTGCGCCTAAGACCGTTCCCTCCGCCGGCGCTGCCTGAGCGGGGAGGGCGGAGAGAGTGCCTACTGCGGTCGCCGCGGCGGCCGTTGTGGCGATGGCCACGGCGATGCGCCGCTTCATGGTGCGTACTGCTGCCATGTGGGGAGGTCCTTTGCGATCGGGCGGGGAGTCCTGGTGCGGATCCCCGTCGAACCATGTGCGGCACTCGGGTCGGTGCCACGGAGTGACCATGGATTCCGCGTCCGGCGATCGAAAAGGGATTACATGCACACGTCATGAATCTGTCACGCGCGGTCATCCTGCGCAGCACTGCGGCCACAGAGGGTCACGCCTGCTTCGCGTCACCGCCCCGAGCCGGGCGGTCGGGCCGCTGCGTGTCGTCGAGCCACCGCGCGCCGTCAGGGGGTCGGCCCCTGACCCCCGCGGACCAGCCGCCAGCCCTCGGTGAACAACGCGGGAAGCGTGTCCGGCAGCAGTTCGAAGGTCCGCACCTCGTCCCCGGAGAACTGCAACTGTGCCCCGATCAGCGGCGCTTTCCAGCACTCCATCGGCGGCAGAGGCTTTTTGGCGTGCGCCCACGGCCCGGGCAGGAAGAGGCTGCGTCCCGCGCGGGCTCTGCGGTCCTCGACCACCAGAGCCCGCGCCGTCAGCTCCTCCGCGGCCGCCTTGTGGCGCTTCGGGGACCAGGCGTTCCAGCGCCGTACATTGCGGTCCGACGGCGCGGGGAGCACCAGGAGTTGGAGGTACAGGGCGGCGGCGTCCTCGGACAGACCGAGGGTGGCGGCGACCTCGGCGACCAGGTCCGGGACGCAGGCGCGCGGGTCGGACTCGTAGCGGCCCGGGGCCAGATCGCCCGAGGCGACGCGGGCGGTGATGCGGTCGCAGGTGCCGTCCGTGAGCCAGTCCGAGCGCCGGTTCCCGTCGCTGTAGCGGGCCATGCTCTCGTGGAGGAACCCGGCCGCGACGTCGCTCGCGGCGAGCAACTCGCGCAGATGCCGGACGGTTTCGGGCATCCGCTCGCGTACGGGATCCCCGGCGGGGAGGTCCGGGTATGCCCACGCCAGGCCCGCGAAGACCGCGTCCAAGAGGAAGTCGGCCTCGTAACGGCGTGTGATGTTCCACGGGGTCCGCGGGCCGGCTTGCTCGGCGGCGCCGGGCCCGCCAGCGGGGCGGAAGTTCCGTGGCACAGCGGAGTTCGGCGAGTCGAGGAACAGATGACACACGTGGGCCGCCGGCATCCGGGTGTCCAGGGCGACCGCGGCCTGCCAGGTGCTCCACGGCGGGGTCGAACGGGCCCCACGCTGCTGCGCCCACGCCGCGGCGGTACGCTCCGCGACGCGGGCCAGGCCGCCCGGCTCCCACAGGTCCGCGGGGTCCTCGGGCATCACGTCGGCGAGCAGGGCGCTCCGCCCCGCGTCCCCCATCGACAACTCCTCGCGGGCCGAATCGAGTTCGCCGTGCTTGAAGCCGAGCACGGTTCGTTCGTGCTGGTCGAGGAAGGGCATGTAGTAGCTTCCGGCGCCGGGGTTGCCGGCCAGGACGAGGGCCGCGGCGGGGCGGCTCATCCCGGTCGCCTCGCTGAGGGCGACGACGGCGTCCGCGTCCCAGGTGACCGGGCCGCGCTCGCGGACGAGTTCGACCAGGTTCCGTAGCTGCCCGGGAGTGCCCCATGCGTGCCGGCAGTCCACGACGTGGAGCGGTTCCTCGGGGCGCGGGGCGGCCTCGGCGCCGGGCAGCACGGCCTCGAAGAAGACGGTTCTGCGCCCTGCGGGAAGGTGCAGAGCGAACGAGACACCCTGGTGGTCACGGGCGTTGAACGACATCGGCTCGGCGAGCCGGCCCACGCGGAAGCGGTAGGCGGGATCGGCGAACGGCGTGCCCGCCCACATCTCCAGGAATTCGAGCACCACTTCGCGGCGCTCCGGCCTGGTCGCGGGAGACGCCGCACGCAGTGCGAGCCCGCCCATGCGCCCGATGACGTCCGTCCAGGTGCCCGACCCGGGAAGGCGGACCTTCCGTCCTTCCGGATCGGGCGCCCAACTGGCCAGGATTTCCGACATGGTGCGCTCCGGCGACAGATGTATCTCCCGCTCGCCGGGATCGAGCGCCCGGCTGCCCTCGACGTAGCGTCCGATGCGCTCGATGTCCTCGAAGGTGCCCGAGTTCCAGCAGTCCGGGACGTGGACGAGACCCCCGAGGGCGGCGCGTATGGCATGGCCGTCCCGGACGGGGGGCGGTGGAGGCGGAGCCGTGTCGAAGTCGTTCATGGGTCAGATCATGGCGGACGGCACCGACAACGGGTTCTCAGGGCGCAGGACGACCGCGCACGTGCGGGGTCGCATAGGCGCGGTCGCACGTGCGCGTGGACACATGCGTGGGCACGCGCGTGTGGGCACCTGCGTGGGCACGCGCGTGTGGGCACCTGCGTGGGCACGCGCGTGTGGGCACCTGCGCGTAAGCACATGGCGATGGGGCGGGCAACCTGCGCTGTGCTGGAAGAACCATGGGTGGAAGCATGGGTGAACAGCCTGTCCGCGACCGTCTCGACGTGCAGCGGTGCCCACTTTCCCGCAAGATGAATGCGTGGCGAGTGCACCGTCGCCGGCAGCGGCCTGCCGCTGAATTCACCGCACCTGCATCGAGTCTCTTGCGGAGTCGCTCGTACGGAGTCGCAGCCACCGCGCCGTGCGGCACGGCCGCCCGCGACGGCGGGGCGACATCACCCTTCCTCGAGCTCTCGAGCCCTGCAGGAGGTGTCATGTTCCATCGGTACGGACACTCCCGGACCGTCCCGGAGCGGCAGTCACCCGTTCCCGAGCGGCAGTCATCAAACAACACGTCTCCTCCGGCCCCGGAGTCCCAGACGTCCGCGAGGAACGGCGGGAGCGCCGCCGGTCGCGGCGGGAATGGCTCGCTGTGGGTCTTCGCCGGCCAGGGCGCACAACAGCCCCACATGGGTACGGGCCTCGCGGCCGCGCCGGCGCTGTTCGAGCGAGTCCGCACCGTGGCCGGACTCGATCTCGCTCCCGCGTGCCTCCTCGACGACACCGCCTGCTGGGACCAGCCCGTCGTCCAGGCCGCGATCCTCACCATCGAGACCGCGTCCGCCCAGGGCTGCCGCGACAGGGGCGCGGGCCCCGACGGCGTGCTCGGGCACAGCTTCGGAGAGTACGCCGCCCTGGTCATGGCCGAATCCCTCTCCTTCGACGACGCCGTCCGGCTCGCCGTGATCCGGGGCCAGGCCATGGCCGGTCTGGCCGACGGATCGACCGCCATGGCAGCCGTCATCGGCGCGACGAACGAGGCCGTGGCCGAAGTCTGTGAGGATCTGCTGCGCGGCGGGGTGTCCATCCATGTCGCGGCCTACAACAGTCCCGGCCAGACCGTGCTCGCCGGTACCGGCGAGGGCCTGGCGCTCGCGGCGCCGAGACTGCGCGCGGTCGGTGCAACGCGCACGCGCACTCTGCCCGTTCCGTTCGCAGCGCACTCGCCGCACATGGCGGCCGTCCAGGAACGCCTGGGACGGGCACTTGAGCACATGCGCCTCGACCCACCCCGCGTCCCGTACTACTCCAGTGTGACGGGCCGTCGGGTCGAGCGGCCGGAGGAGATGCGGGACCTGCTGGTGCGCTCCGTCGTCGAGCCGGTGCGCTTTCGTCACGCGGTCGCCAGGGCCTTGACCGACGGCTACGACAGCGTCCTCGAGGTGGGTTCGGACCGGCCGCCCCGACTCCTTGGCCTCATCGACGAGATCTGCCGACGCGATGTGCCGGAGAGGTTGCCCCCGAGCCTGTGCGCCGTGGCGGCCGACTCCGACGCTCCCGACGGAAGACCGTTCGTACCCGCCGCCTCACCGGCGGGACGCAGATGACCTGGGTGACGGGACGACGTCCGTCCGACGTCCTCCCCGCGGACCGGGGCGGAAAGAGGCGACAGAAGAGCTGGGAGGAAGCCGTGGCCGAAGCGACAAGCTCCGAGGCAGTGTTCAACCAGGTGGTGGACGTACTCGTCGACGAGTTGGGCGTGCCCCGCTCGAAGATCACTCCCGAGTCGCATGTGTTCAGGGACCTCGGGCTCGACTCGCTGGACCTCATGACCGCGGTGACCCTGTTCGAAGGACGCTTCGGCGTCACGATCCTCGACGAGGACATCGGGCACATGGTGGTCGTCAAGGACGCGGCCGACGTGGTCATGAGCAAGGTCAGAACGTGAGACGCGTCGCGGTGACGGGAATAGGGCCGGTGACGTCCGTCGGCACCGGCCGCGACGAACTGTGGGCGTCCATCGTCGCCGGCCGGTCCGGGATAGGACCGCTCACCCGCTTCGACGCGTCGGCCCTCTCGTCACGTATCGCCGGACAGATCGACGACTTCGACGTCTCGGACGTCCTGCCCCCGCAGAAGTCCCGCAAGGCCGAACGCTTCACCCACCTCGCCTTCGAGGCAGCCCGCCTGGCGCTCGCCGACGCCGATCTACGTGTCGGCGAACTCGAACCCCGGCGGGTCGGTGTGGTGATCGGCAGCGCCTACGGCGGTACGTCGCGCCTGGAGACCGAGATCGCCGTCCTTCTGTCCCGAGGTGTCAGGGCCGTGCCGCCCGAGATCAACGTCTCCTGCGCGGCCAGTTCCGCGGCCGCCTTCGTCTCCATGGAGTTCGGCCTGCTCGGCCCGGTCGAGTGCCTGGCCGCGGCCTGCGCCTCTGGAGCCCATGCGATCGGCCGCGCCACCGACCTGGTCATGTCCGGACGCGCGGATGTGGTTCTGGCCGGAGGGACGGACGCGGCCCTGACGCCCCTCTCCATGGGCGCCTTCTGTTCCGCCCGCGCTCTGTCCCGGCGCAACGACGCGCCCACGGCCGCCTCCCGCCCCTTCGAGCGCACACGCGATGGTTTCGTGTTCAGTGAGGGTTCCGTCATCCTGGTACTGGAGGATCTCGCGTCCGCCTCCGCGCGGGGAGCGCCGGTGCTCGCCGAGATACTCGGGTACGCGCATTCCCTGGACGGCCACAGCCTCATCGCCCCGCAACCGGACGGAGAGGGCGCCGTCCGCTCGATGGAATCCGCGTTGGCGGACGCGGGAGTCCCACCGGCCGACGTCGGTTATGTGAACGCCCACGCGGCCTCGACACCTGTCGGTGACCTCGCCGAGGCCCGTGCGATCAGGACTGTCTTCGGCCGGGTTCCCCCGCCCGTCTCCTCCACGAAGTCGATGACGGGTCACCTTCTGGGTGCCGCTGGCGCTCTCGAAGCGGCGATAACCGCCCTGGCCCTGCACACGAAACAGCTTCCGCCGACCATCAACGTCGACGAACTCGATCCGCTGTGCGAACTCGACGTCATCCCCCATCGGGCACGTGCCGCGACGGCGGACGTCGCGATCTCGAATTCGTTCGGACTCGGCGGCCTGATGTCGACGCTCGTCTTGGCGAGGTACTGAGGATCCCCAGAACCCCAGAACCCATGAACCGCAGACCGCAGAACCGACTGCAGAACCGCAGAACCGCAGAAGCGCAGAACCGAGGAACCGACGAAGTGCTTTCGAAGGAGAAACGGATGAACTGGGAAAAGGGCCGCTTCGGACCGAGTGCCCTGGTGATCGAACTCAACGATCTGACCCGTCGTGTCGCGGCCGGAGAGGAGCCGGACGGCCTGGACGACCTCGTCGCCATGGTCGAGGAACGCTTCCAGCTGACGGACGGACAGCAGACCGGTGTGCGAGATCTCGCGGCACAGGCCGACCAGGTCTCCCGTCTCAAGGAACTGGTCCTCGACGCGGCCCGCAGCGATGGCGTCAGTCAGTTCGTCGTGGTGCAGCTGCCGAACGGCGCCGACGGCCGCTTCGTACACGAACTGAGACGGGAGACGCTCGCCGACGGCATCCTTCCGGCCGACGAGGGTTCCGTGGTGCTGAGGGCCACGGTCGGTGTGGCCCACTGCGACGCCGACTGCCGCAACTGGGGCTGGGGTTCGGCCAAGGCCTGAAGCCCGTACGGCTGAGCCTTGAGGCCCGTACCCCTGAAGCCGGAGCCCCGTGCCCCTGAAGTCGGAGGCCCGCACCTGCGAAGTCCGCGGGTTGAGACCCGTCAGGCGTACAGGTAGTTGTGGGTCCAGTAGCTGGTGGCCGTGAACTCCCGGCCGCACCGGTGGCACGGCGCCGTGCGCCCGTCGTCGGCGAACTCGAACACGTTGTACACGCCGATCACGGTGTCGCGCAGGAGCTGTTCGTCGTGCACCTTGTGGCCGACGGCGTGGGCGACGATGTCCATCGCGGTCGGTGTCCGGCCGCATGGGCAGCGTGGCTCGCCGTAGGCGCGGATGAGGGAGAACTCGACGACGGAATCGAGAGGCAGCCGCAGCAGGCCCTCGATGTAACGGAGTTCCACACCGGGGGTCTTGACGACGGGTCCCTGGTGGGGGAGGAGCGAGATGGCCTTCCGCATCTCGGTGTCGTCCAGCCTGATGCCGGCCCGGGCGCCGCTCTCGCGGTACTGGGCCTTCAACTGGTCGAGGGTGGTGGCGTCCATCGAGCATCCCTTCGAAGCAGGTCCTGAGCTGCGAGAACGTACCCAGCTAAAAGGGAAGGGGTGACGGGGGACAGCGCGGCGCGCCGCTGCGCGAGCGGCGCGGTACGGGTTCACACGTTTGCCGAGCGGGCCTGTTGCATAGTGGAGGGCCGAGTCGAGGAGAGGACCGCTGTTGCCGCAGTTCAACGAGGGTGCCGCGGGACAGGTTGATGCGGAACAGGCGCACGTCGCCGCGATGTACGGGCTGCTCGACGAGCGATTGGCCGACGTACGGGCACAGTTGACGGACGTGCTCAGGTCGCCGGCCGGCAGCGCGGGCGAGGTGTACGAGCGCGATGTCGCCGCGGAGCGCCTGGCGCGTAGCCTTCGCCGGCTGGAGGGCGCCGAGGACGGGCTGGCGTTCGGCCGGATCGACGCGGCGGACGGAACCGCTCTGCACATCGGACGCGTCGGGCTGCACGTGGACGACCGGGACGTGCCGCTGCTCGTCGACTGGCGGGCGGACGCGGCGCGGCCCTTCTACGAGGCGACGGCCGTCCATCCGATGGGGCTGCGGCGGCGCCGTCATCTCCGCGTCGAGGACCGTGCCGTACGCACGGTGAGCGACGAGCTCCTGGACGGATCCGCGGCCGCCGTCGACGACGTCATCGGCGACGGTCCCCTGACCGAGGCGCTGGAGGCACGGCGCACGGGACGGATGCGTTCGGCGGTGGCGACGCTGCAGGCGGAACAGGACGCGATCGTCCGGTCCCCGCATCGTGGGGTGACGGTGGTGCAGGGCGGCCCCGGCACGGGCAAGACGGTGGTCGCGCTGCACCGGGCGGCGTACGTGCTCTACGCGTTCCCCGGCGCCGCCGCGCGGGGTGTGCTGGTGCTCGGGCCGAACACGCGGTTCCTCGACTACGTGTCGCAGGTACTCCCCTCGCTGGGGGAGAACGATGTGCTCCTGGCGACCTGCGCGGAGCTGTCCGGGGTGGTGCCCGCGGCCGTGGAGCCGTTCGATGGCGCGCGCCTCAAGGGAAGTTTCGCGCTGGCGGAGGCGCTCGCGGACCTGGTGCACTCCCTGCAGGCGGCCGAAGGCGGCTTCACGGTGCGTGTCGGACAGGAGCGGGTCCACCTGGAGAGCGTGGACGTCGCGGCCGCGCGGGAGGCCGCGACGGCGAGCGGCCTGGCGCACAACGGCGCCCGGGAGGTGTTCAAGGAGTACCTGATCGGCGCGGTCACGGGCGTCCTGGAGCGCGGCGCCGTCGAGACCCTTGAACGCATCGACGCCGAGATCGCCGGCAGCACGGGCATGGATCTCGATGCCGCGGCCGCCGCCGACCTGCGGGCGCTCGGCTTCGACGGAGCTCCGGCCCCCGACCCGGCCGAGGTCTTCGACGCCGAGACCGTCCGTGCGAACCTCATGGACGACGCCCACGTCGACGGTGCGGTGGAAGCCCTCTGGCCGCGGCTGACGCCCGAAGAGGTCGTCCGAACCCTGCTGGCGGACACCCGCGCGATGACGAGACACCTGGCGTCGCTCACCGGCGACGAACGGTCCCGGCTGCTGCGTCCCGCCGGCGCCCCGTGGACCGACGCCGATCTACCGCTCCTGGACGAGGCCGCGGCCCTGGTGGACGGGCCGCCGGAGCGGTCGTACGGGCATGTCGTGGTCGACGAGGCCCAAGAGCTGACCGCCATGCAGTGGCGGATGGTGATGCGCCGGTGCCCGGCCAAGTCGATGACCCTGGTGGGCGACTTCGCCCAGGCCGGCGCCGCGACGGTGGCGAGCGACTGGTACCAGGCGCTGGGCCCCCACCTCGGCAGCCGGTTCGCCCTGCACACCCTGACCGTCAGCTACCGCACGACGCAGGAGATCCTGGCGACCACCCACGGCCTTCTGTCGCGGATCGCACCCGGGCAGACGCCGAGCCGGTCGATCCGCCACGGGGAGGCGCCCCGCTCTCTCACCGCGACACCGCACACGATCGCCACGGCGGTGGCCGCGGAACTCCGGGAGCAGGCCGCGGCCCACCCGGACGAACTCCTCGCCGTCATCTGCGCGGACGACCGGCTCGAGGAGATGACATCCGCCGGTGTCGCCCAGTGGGCACGCCTGGTGCCGGCGTCCGAGGCCCGCGGCCTGGAGTTCGACGCCATCGTGATCGTCGCCCCGGAGGAGATCACCGCGGCCCGCACCAGCGGCGAGCGCGACCTGTACGTCGCCCTGACGCGCGCCACCAAGAGACTGTGCACGATCACCCTGGACGCGGCGTCGCGACCCGAGGTGTCGTGAGCCGCCTGCTGCATGATCGGTGCGTCCGCTCACCGGGCGCCCCCGCCCACCGGCTCGGTTCCGGCGGCGGGGGCTTGCTGTCGATCACGATTCGGCGGTCGGCGGCGGTTCGTGCTCCGCGGTCCGTGGTCCGCCGTCCGCTGTCCGCGACCTGCCGTCAGCGGGCTCAGCGTGAGAACGGACCGCCCAGCCGTGCGTACGACAGCTTCAGCGACGTCACGGAGTACGACTTCGAGCCCGTCGTCGTGATCCCCGAGCCGGACCCCTTCAGCAGGTGGACGAGGCCCCAGCGGTCCTCGTAACCCAGCTGCTCGTTGGTGTCGATCACGAGGTCGGCGCGACCGTCGCGGGTGTAGTCGGTGAGCTTGAGGTGGGAGCCGAACTGGTCCTGGGTCTCGGCGGTGCCGGTGATGCCGGAGGTGTCCTGCGTGTAGGACTTGGCGCCGGTGCCGGACAGGCCGCCCGCACGGCCGAAGAGCACGGTGACCGCGCCGGCGTCACGCTTGGTGCCGAGATCCTCGCCCCGGGCGCCCACGGCGAGGTCCGCGTAACCGTCGCCGTTGACGTCACCGGCGGCGACGGCCGAGCCGAAGTAGTCCTCGTTCTCGGAGGAGCCCGGCACGCCGGTGGTGTTCTGGGTGAACTTGACCGGCTTGCGAGCGGTGTCGGGACCGTTCGGGCCGCCGTACTGGACGGTCACGTAACCGCGCTCGCTGTCGTCCGTCTCGTAGCCGCGGCCGATGGCGAGGTCGCCGTAGCCGTCCTTGTCGAAGTCGCCGACGGAGAGGATGTCGCCGCCCTGGTGGCCGGCGTCGTCGGGCACCCGTATCTCGCCCGCGTTCTGCGTGAAGGTGCTGCCACCGCGGTGGAAGTAGGCCCGCAGGTCCGAGTCGGTGTTGCGCTGGAGGTCGGCGCCGAGGACGTACAGGTCGGTGGCACCGTCGGCGGTGACCCGGCCGGCGACCAGATTGGGGGCCCACAGGAGGCCGTAGGAGTTGCCGAGGGAGTCCCAGCCGCTCTTGCCGCCGGTACGGGTGAAGGGGCCCTTCAGGAGGACCACGCCCGCGCGGCTGTTGCTGGTGACGGCCAGGTCCTGGTCCCCGTCGCCGTCGAAGTCGCCGGACACCACGTCCTCGCCGAACGCGTCACCCGAACCCGCGTACTCCTGCGGGACCGGCGAGTTGAAGGCCGTGCCCGAGCCGAGGCCCTTCGCACTGCCCCAGACGACGGTCAGCCCGCCGCGCATCTGCACGTCGCCGACGTCCTCGCCGGGCGAGGAGACGACGAGGTCCGCGTAGCCGTCGCGGTCGAGGTCGGCCGAGGTTGCGGCCGTTCCCCACCCGTCGTCCGCCTCCACCGCGCCCGGGATGCCCGCCGAGTCCTGGTGGATGACCTGGACGCGGGTGCCGGGACCGGCCGAGGTGCCGTAGACGACGGTGACCCGGCCGTCCTTGCCGTGCGAGCCGCCCAGCATGACGAGGTCGCGGTAGCCGTCGCCGTTGAAGTCGTCGGACAGCTTGGCGGGAGCCCCCGAGGCCGCGGGGGCCGTCAGGAGCGAAGTGCCGACCGCTGCCGCGAGGGCCACGGCGGCAGCGAGAGCGGTATGTCTGGCGTGCATGGGTCTCCGTCGTCGAGAACGTGCTGTGATCGACCTGTGAATGATCGACTGCGCTCTACGACATCACCCGAGGTCAAATGGTTGTACGGCGGGAGCGATCATTGACGGTCGCGGTGAAGCCGGTGCCCCGGCCGTCCGGCCGGCGTACCGTCCCGGCGCTCCGGACGGGGCGCGGGCGCCTGGTCGAGGTCAACACAGAGGGATTCTTCGCCCCCGCTTTCACACCGACTCCGACTTCCTGTCCTCGTACGAGCGGTGGCTCGACTGCGTCCTGACGGGACACCGGAAGCGCTGTCGCGGGCGCTGATCGCGGAGCCCCACCCGGCCGTCCGGGAGGCGATCCTCCGCGCCCTGGCCGCTCAGGGCGATCACGGCCGAGACCTTCTCGTCACGGCACTCGCAGATCCGGTCCCCGGCGTCCGCGCCCTGGCGGCCATCCTGATGACGGAGCCCACTGCGCAGGGTTGGCGCCTCCCGGCCCGGCGACGAGAGGTTCTCAGCCGGCACCTGGCGAAAGAGATGGACCACTGAGTGCGCGACTCCATGCAACGAGCGCTCAACCTGTGACGTCCTGCCGGGAGCCGGGGGCGGCCCTGGCAGGACGGGTGAAGGAGGAGGGCGGAGGGACGGCGGAACGAGAACCCGTCAGGCGTCCTTGATCGCGGAGATCTCGAACTCCAGCTGGATCTTCTCGCTCACCAGGACACCGCCGGTCTCCAGCGCGGCGTTCCAGATGACGTTGTAGTCCTTGCGGTTGATCGTGAGCGAGCCTTCCAGGCCGACGCGGACGTTGCCGAACGGGTCGGTGGCGGTGCCCTCGTAGATGAAGGGGATGGTCACCGACTTCGTGACGTCCTTGATGGTGAGATCTCCGGTGACGTCGAAGCTGCTGTCGCCGCTGCGGTGGACGGCCGTGGAGACGAACGTGATCTGCGGGTACTCGTCCATGTTGAGGAAGTCGTTGCTGCGCAGATGCTTGTCGCGATCGGCGTTGCGGGTGTCCACGCTCTTGGCCTGGATGGTCACCTTGCCCCCCGACCGGGACGGGTCGGCGCCGTCGAAGTTTGCGCTGCCCTCGAACTCGGTGAACGCCCCACGTACCTTGGTGACCATCGCGTGCCGGGCCACGAAGCCGACACGGCTGTGTGCGGCGTCGATGGTGTAGCGGCCGCTCAGGGGGGAGAGATCGGTCGGGAACGAGGTCATAACGGGGCTCCTCGGGTCAGCATGCCGTAAGGGTGTATAGCGGACATGCAAAACCTAACGGACGTGTGGTGCGCGCGCCCGGAAGTACGGCGCGACGCGGCCTTCCGGCCGGAAACATCCGTGGAGCCTGCCTCCTTCCGGGTGAACCCCGCGCCATCGGGCCGCGGCCGGCCGAAGTCGTGAAACGCCCTCGGCGGCCGGCATCGCCTGGAATGATCGAGAAGGCTCCGCGCGATGGACCGACCGCCCACGACCACCAGCCGGGAGGCTCCGATGGACGTAACGCTGCGAGAAACGAGCGACGCCGACCTGCCCGTCTTCTTCACGCAGATGAGCGATCCCGAAGGGATCCGGATGGCGGCGTTCACTGCCAAGGACCCCACGGACAGCGACTACTTCACCGCTCACTGGGCACGGATCCGCCAGAACCCGGCGGTCCTCCTGCGCACCGTCGTCGGCGAGAACGGCGAGGTCGTCGGCCACGCCTCCGTGTACGGCCCGCCCGAGGAACGCGAGGTCACGTACTGGATCGGGCGACAGTACTGGGGTCGCGGAGTCGCAACGGTCGCGCTGCGCGAACTGCTGCGTCTCGAGGCCGCGCGCCCGCTGTACGCCCGCGCGGTCGCGGACAACGCCGGTTCCATCCGGGTCCTGGAGAAGTGCGGATTCGTGGTCACCGGCCACGATCGGGGTTTCGCGAACGGACGAGGCGAGGAAGTCGACGAGGTGCTCCTGACACTGCTCGGCTGAGTGAGCGCGCCCTGCACTCACTCTCCGGCTATCGGCCTTTCCGGCTATCGGCCCCGAGCGACGATGAGCCGCGCCGCGTCCGCCTTCTCCTGGTGAGCCCCGCGCAGCCTTTCCAGAGCCTTCTTGTTCCCCTCGATCGCCGACCTCTGGATCCGGGATTCCGCGTTGAACCAGATGTCCAGCAGCCCCGTCTCCTCCTTGCACCGGACGTCCGCGGTCGCGGTCTCCTTCTCCTCCGCCGAGATCTCCCTGCCCTGGAAGGCCCGCTTGTCGAGCGGATCCATGGGAGTTGTGTATCGGAATCCGGAACCCCGCATGCACTGGGACCACTTACCGAATCCGTCCTTCACCAAAGGATCGGCCAGGGAATCCTGGTAGCTGTCGGAGGCGATACGGCTCGCGACCGCCGCGCCCGCCCCATCGTCGTACCTCTTCGCGAGCGTCCCGACGGCCTGGCCGTAACAGCCGTCCACCGGAACGGTCCTGCCCTTGTACGTGATCCTCTCCCCGCCGCTGCGTTCCCCGCCGCGCCGCCCGTAGAACACGAGGAGGGCGTCCTCGGACAGGTCGGTCCGGTCGCTGGGTGAGGCGGCGTCGCGGTCCGGGTGGTAGCCGAGGCGGGCCGCCTCGGCCGCGCTCGACAGTCCATAGCGGCGTTCGGCGGGCTCGGGGGTGCCGGGCACGGGTGCGGGCGGCTCGTACGCGATCCCGAACGTGCGCATGCACCGCCGCGTCAGTATCTGCTGGGCCGACTCGATCGCCGTGCTCTCGGCCTCGGTATAGCTGTATCGCGCGATGGGCAGGCGGTCGGTGAACGTGGGCGAGCGTTCGGCCGCCGTACCACCCCTGGCCGCTGCGGTGGCGGCGGGGGACTTCTGGGTCCCGGCCCGGCCACCGTCCTCACCCGCACCGCTCCCGGAGGAGCAGCCGAGCAGGACGGCGGCCAGGGCGAGGAGCGCCGGTGTCAGACGTCGCACCAGGATCAGAACTTGTAGCAGTCGCCGTTGTAACGGCCGTACCCGAAGGACGCGTTGTTGTTGTACGTCTTCACGAGGCGGTCGTTCGGACCGGTGTTCGTGGTCCCGAAGGGCGGGATCGAGTCGCAGGCGCCCGCGAGGTTGCTGTTGAAGTAGATGTTCAGGTCGTACCTGCTCATGTTCGTCGCCGAGGCGGCGTTGTTCTTGACGGCCGAGCCCTTGCCCGCACCGGCCCCGAGGAACGTGTAACCGTTGAGACTGTAGTGGTCGAAGCCCACGAACAGGGTTCGCGATCCGCTCAGACCGCTGTTGTAGTAGAACTCCATGCAATACGTCTCGGAAGTGGGACAGGTGAGAGACGCGGAAGCCTGGGACTGTGGCGCCACCCCCAGGACGAGTCCCGCGGTGGCTGTGGCCGTGAGGCCGAAAGCGGCGATCTTGCGACGCGTGCGCATGTCTCAATCCTTTGCGTGTCGGATTCGGATGCGGCGGCCCGTCGCCTTCACGACATGGGCCGCTGCCCGTGACGACGGCCGGTGCACGTGGAGTTGGTCGATCACCCCGTGCCACGCCGCGACAGCGGCGTCCGCAGCGGTACCGATGTCCCCTGCGCATCGGCAGCGCTGCGGCGCACCGTCCTCCGCCGAGTACCGACGGCGGGCGGGTGTACCCGGCCGAGCACCAGAATGCCGGGCACGGGAGATGCTGTCGTTGCCTGTGCGTCGACAGTGACTTGGCTTTGCGTCCACGGGGGCGCACCGACGTGGCCGACGGACACGGCCATGGACACGGACGGGAACGGGGCGGCGGCGGGAGGGCGCCCCCATCCTCAGTCGACGAGGAGGGCCAGTTCAGGCTTCGCGGCGGGCTCGGACAGCGCTTGGAGCCGGTACTCCCGGGGAGACAGGCCATAAGCGGCCCGGAAGGCGCGGGTGAAGTCGGGTGCGCGGGGCAGGCCCCAGCGGGCGGCGACGACGTGGATCGGCGTGCCGCGGAGCGCGGGATCCGCCAGGTCGCGGCAGGCGCTCTCCAGCCGTTGGCGCCGGATCCAGGCCGCGACCGTTTCGCCCCGGTACCGCTGCTGGAAGATCCGGTGGAGGTAGCTGACGGAGATGTGGTGCGCGGCGGCGATCGTGGGTGGAGTCAGCTCCGGATCGTGCAGGTTCTGCCGGATGAACGACCGGACGCGTTCCGCCATGGCGTGCTGCCGGGCCTCCGGCGACAGGGCGCCCTCGGAGTCGAGTTCCTGGGCGAACAAGGACGACACCAGACCGAGTACGACCGTGCCCAGGTGTGGTGCGTCGGACGGCCGAAGCGTCTCGGCCTGCCGGCCGAGGCCGACCAGGAAGTCCGCGAGGAGCGCGCCGGTGCCCTCCCGACCGGACAACGCCCGGCCCAGCACCTCCCGAATCCGGTGCGGTGGTACAGGCAGAAGCGCCTTCGGGAAGTCGACCCCCACCCCGCTCACGGCCCGGTGGTCCGCGTCGTCGACCGACGTCAGGTCGTACGGACGCGAACTGTCGACCAGGTGCAGGTCGCCCGGCCCGAACGTGGTGTTCCGCCCGGCGTGGTCGAGCCTCAGTCCGCCTTCGAGGAGCAGCGTGAGGTGGTAGGTCTCCGGGTCGGAGCGCCGCACCTGACGCGGGCTGCGACGGTAGCGGGAGGGCAGGAACGATGACGGCCACACGGTCGTCGGCCCCAGTTCCATCAGCCGGTGCTCGGCCCGGAAGTCGGTCGCGTGAACGCTGCTGATGTCGTGAGGCGAACGTGTCCGGCCGACCAGCTCCCGCCAGTACTCGAACCGGTCCTCCACCGGCACGTCCTCGCTCCGGAACAAGGTCCCGATCATTCGGTCATCTCCGATATCCCCACCGAGCCGCCCCCGCGGTCATCCTTTCACGCGAGGACTCCTCGGCTTCCGGCACCTCGGGCCCCGAACTCCGTACCAACTCGACTTGCTGTAGGCCCACTTGCGTGAGAACCGGTCGAATCAGTCGTTCAGATGACGTTGAAGCCTCGGGCGGCGTCATAGATGTCGGCGTCCACGACGTAGATGACGTGTGTGGTCACGATGAAATGGACCATGGCTCCGTCCAGCCAGCTGGAACGCGTGAGGTCGTCGTTCGTGAACGCGAGGTGGGTGGAAGGGCCGTAGGGGTCATCGGTGACCCGATCGACGAGGCATTTCAGGTTCCGGCGATCATCGGGTGGGAGGTAGTCGCGGAGCCGGGCCGCTCGCTCGGTGAATTCAACACGGCGCTTCATGATGGCCGGAGTGTAGGTCGACGTGCACGATGCGGTCATCGGATTTTCGAGGAAGCGTTAAGAGTGGGGGAGTCAGATGGGGCGACTGCGTACGGCAGGATCTGCACGTTGATAGCAGGTGTAGGCGCGGGGTACGGGGCCCTTGTAGCGCAGCGGCGCACAAAGGCGAGAAAGGCGGCGGCCGCGGTAGCCGAGTCCCACGGGCAGTTCCGTGTCGCTGCCGGCGATCACGGCGTGGTGTTCAGTCCGAGCGCGAGAGGCCCGGTCACAACCGAGTGGACGCACTTCCGCGCGTATCTGGAGACACCGAGGCTCTTCGTGCTTCTGTACGGCGGGCGCTGGACCCCGACCTTGATCGCCTTGCCCAAGCGGGGGGCTCGGAGCCCGGGGGATGTGGAGCGACTTCGGGCGCTTCTGGACTGGAAACTGACGCGACTCTAGGGTCCGGTGCCGCGGAGCACTGACACCGGCATCGAACGCATCGACATTGGCATCGTACGCATCGTGACGGGGAGGGAAGATGACTGAGTCCAAGGTGTCCGCTGGCCGTGGACATGCGGTGCTGGAGGAGTCGGCGTGGCTCCATCAGGCGGGCCAGGTGTGTCCGGAAGACCTGCCCATGACGGCTGCCGTGGTACTCGCGGCGGGGGTGGACTCCCCGACACTCTGCGAGCTCGCCGGTTTGTCGCGCGGTGCTGATCCTCAGGACATTCGCGACGCTTTTGAACAAGCCCTGGTGGAACTCGGAATTGCGTTGCCGGATCAGAACCTGGCCCGCCGTTTCGCGCTGCGTAGGGTGGCTGAGGGGTTCGTCGCCGGAGCCACGGCTCTCGACGAGCTGGCGTCGGACGACTGGTGGGAGGTGGAAACCGCGACAGCGGAAGAGCGCGAGTTCGTGGCGCTGATCCCGCAATGCACGTGCTGCATCGAGTACACCCTGGGACTGGACCAGGAGGCCTGGGAGACCCAGCTCCGGATCGCCGCCCTCGCTCTGGTCGCAAGTCCCGCGATCGGACCGGACAGTCGATGACCCACCCCACCCCACCCGGCCGGACGGCCGTGAGCAGGGCGATCGGTAACTGCCCGCTGCACACCCAGGTGGCGAGGAGTCCGAACAGGGCCGCACGGCGCGACGGCTAAGGTCAGGACATGACTGATTCAACCCCCACAACCCGCTCTCAGCAGACGTCAATTGACATCGCGGCGCTCGCGGAAGATCCCTACGACGTCTACGCGGAGTTTCGCGAGGCAGGACCCATACACCGGATCACCGGGACAGACGGGCTGCCCGCCTGGCTGGTGACCGGCTACGACGACGTACGTGAGGCGCTGGCCGACCCGCGGCTCTCCCTCGACAAGCACAACGCAACGCCCGGTGGCTACCGCGGCATGGCCTTACCACCGGCGCTGGACGCCAACCTGCTCAACATGGATGCCCCGGACCACACCCGCATCAGGCGTCTGGTGACCCGGGCTTTCACCTCGCGCCGCATCGAACAGTTGCGCGAGCCCATCCAGCGCACCGCCGACCGGCTTCTTGACCGTATCGCCGCGGATGAACACGCGGACCTGATCGACTCGTACGCCGCCCCGCTGCCGATCACCGTGATCTGCGACCTGCTCGGTGTGGCCCCGGCCGACCGGCTCGACTTCCGGTCATGGACCGACGCTCTCGTAGCCCCCGATCCGACGCGCCCGGCCCTCGCCAAAGAGGCGATCGGCAACATGCTGTCCTTCCTCACCCACCTCATCGCCGGCAAGCGGACCGCCCCGGCGGATGACCTGCTCTCCGCGATGATCGCGGTACGCGACGAGGAAGACCGTCTGAACGAGGACGAGTTGATGTCCTTGGCCTTCCTCATCCTGGTCGCCGGGTACGAGAACACCGTGCACCTCATCGGGAACGCGATCCTGACTCTGCTCCGCCATCCCGACCAGTTGGCGGTGTTGAGGGCCGATCCCTCGCGATTGAGTTCTGTGGTGGGGGAGTTGGCCCGCTACGACGGTCCGGTGCCGCTGGCCATCCGCCGGTTCCCGACCGAGGACATCTCCATCGGCGGGGTGACCGTGCCGGCGGGCGACACCGTTCTGCTGTCCCTCGCCGCCGCCCACCGGGACCCCCGCCGCTTCACCGATCCCGACCGCTTCGACATCAACCGTGACGCCACCGGGCACCTCGCCCTCGGCCACGGCATCCACCACTGCCTCGGCGCTCCGCTGGCCCGCATGGAAACCGAGATCGCCCTGTCCGCGCTCCTGGGCCGCTTTCCGGACTTGGCACTGGACGTCCCTCCGGGCGAACTGCAATGGCGCCCCTCGATGCGGTCCCGAGGCCTGCTCACCCTTCCGGTCCGCACCGGTACTGCGAAGGAGGCCGCGGCGGATCGATGACGGCCGGGCGAGACGAACGCTACTTCAGTGAGTCTGGTCGCTCGTCGGCCCGATGCCTTTGACTCTGCTGGGAGTTCCTTCCGGGGCGAACGAGTGGTGGAAGGTGAAGGCGTGCGGGGCGGAGCCGTGGGCGTGGAGGTGTTCGAGCTTGGAGACCCCGTCCTGCCAGGTGGGGATCACGCCGTCGGAGACCCACCAGCACACGTAATTCGGGTGTTCTGTCCTCTCGAACCAGTCGTAACGCCTGTTCAGCGCCTCACGGTGCGGACCGGTGTAGATGGCGTCGAAGGCGGGGTGCAGGTCGGTCCAGAGTGACAGGGTCGCGGCCAGGGCGGTGGTTTCCACCGTGCGGCCCTTGTCGTACCAGGTCGGTACGGCGAACCCTCCCCATGCACCCCAGTCCGCCTCGAAGAGCATGCCCCGGTCGCCGTCCGCCGCTTCAGCATGCCCGAGGTACCCGGGATGCCGGCTGATCTTCCGGTAGACGGTCTCACCGCTCTCGTAGAACTCGCGCGTGAGAGGTCCGGGATCGACAAGAGGTGACTTCAGGACGCCGAATGTGTACAGAGCAAGGTGGGGCATGCGTCTCTCCCTGGTTGGGGCTGCCTGGCATGGATCCGGTTCGCGCGCTTACGCATGCGGCGAGGGGGTCGTCGGGCGTGACCAACTCACCGCGTCGCGGGTGGCTCACCCTGAAGGAACTCCCGTACGGCCGCGGGCGATCGCCGAACACCAGGTGAAGGTAGCTGCCTCTGCGGGCCCTGTCGAAGTTGCGTTTTCCCTGTCCAAGTGGCCTCGTACACCGGCTACTTGCGAGGGCTGGGCGCTGACGGGTGAGTCGGGCGACGCAGGCTGCGGGGCGCCAGGTAATCGCCGATCCGGCGTGATCACGTCCGCCGCTGGGCTACTGGGCCGTCTCGGTGGACTCCACGCTCGTGCGAGCCCACCCGCATGCGGCCGCGCTCCGGGCCAAGGGGCTCCGGCAGGCCAACCCGACGAGCGCGCCAGCCGCGGGTTCCGGGGCGGACTGATCAGGGCGACTCACCGCGGCGCCGCCGGAGCCGCGATCACTCCACGACAGGTCGGGGCACTTCGTAGCCGGCCGGCGCGAGCGTCATCAGTACGTGCTCCAGCCGCCCGGGTTCCACTGCCAGACGGACGTCCCCCTCGGCGGACGTGCATTCCATCATCAGCAGTCGGTAGTGCAGCCGGTTCTTCTCCCGCCCCTCGAGCCGTCGGATCCGTACGACCCGCGCGTCCACCGGCAGTACGGGCGCGCCGGCGCGACGAGGCTCCCACGACCAGCCCTCGGGCTCGATCACGAACAACCCGCGTTCCCAACGATCGGCTCCGGCGGGGCAGATCAGGCAGGAAACCGTGACGCGTCGGCCGTCGATGAATCGGGCCGTAAGCCTTTCCTGCCGTCGGTTGGCGTACAGGGCGACCGCCAAGGCACCGAGAAGAGCACACATGACGAACGGCAGAACATTGGACATGCGCGCATTCAACCAGCGGGTATTGACGATGGTCCAGTGAGCGGAGGCCGGCTGCCTTGGCCTTCGACGGTGTGCCGGATGCCCCGGTCGGCCGGAAAATCGACCGGGGCATCCCGTGGGTTGGACGGCACCACGACTGAGCGATGGAACCGAGGGACAGCAAGGGGACCAGGCGTGGCTCAGCCGCGCGGCAGGACCAGTGACTGCACGTCCGGCAGGCCCCGCCAGTCGTTCGACGCGACCGTGGCATGCGCCTTGGCCAGCAGTGCGACCCGTGCCGAAGCGTCGGGTGACGACGGGCTGACGTCGTCGAGAGCCGGCGACACGTTCTGCGAGTCCGTCATGAACAGCAGATAGTGGTTGGCGTCGTACCAGCTCGTGTCGATGCCGTTGTTGATGTACGCGGCCGCGTCACCGTCGAAGGCCACGAACCAGGGCCGCAGGGTGGTGTCGGAGTAGCGGGTGCGAGGGTCGCCCGAGGCGGCGCTGTGCACCGAGGGGAAGATGTTCGCCTGCGCGGTGGTGCCCGCGGAGTGGAGGTTGCGCAGGTAGGTCGCGTACTCCTTGTCCGTCCAGAGGGTGTCGGTCGGGTTGTTCTCCTCGACTGTGCCCGGGATGATCTCCAGCAGCACCTTGCCCGCCAACTCTGCCCGGGTCGGCCAGTTGCCGGCCCTGGCGGCCTCGTCCAGGGTGGCGTACTGGCCGCCACCGGGCTTGTTCAGCAGGTCGTTCGGCTTGAAGACCAGGCTTCCCAGGTGCGCGGTGATCGACTTGTCCAGCTTGGCCGGGCTCATCCCGAGGTTGGCCTGGAACCCGGCCTTCATCTCCAGCTTGATGATCAGCGGTCCGTGACCGGGGTGGGCGCCGAGCCACACCCGGACGTCGTCCAGGCAGGATTCCAGGTTCTTGTTGGCGCCGCCCGTGTAGAGGTCGGCGGGCGAGGAGGCGTTGACGCAGTTGTTGCCGTTGCTGGTCAGGCTGCTGTGGCTGACCTTCCACTCCTGGGTGAAGAAGTCGTCCCAGACGTCCAGTTCGATCATCGAGGTGCCGGTGTCGAGGCCCTGCGCGAGGTACGTGAACGCGCCGGGGTCGTAGGTGTTGTGGATGCCGGACGTGGTGGTGCCGGACACCTGCAGCGAGTTCGTGTCGGCGGCCGAGGCGGTGGTGCCTCCGGCTCCGGCGGTGCCGAACGCCAGGACCAGACTCAGTGTGCCGAGCAGTCCGGTACGGAGCGCGAGCGGGCGGAGCGGAAATCTACGGCGGTTCATCGAACCGGTCACGGTGCCTCCATCGTGGGGGTGACTCTCCGTCCGGACGGTGACGGCCCTGCATGAATCGACGGAGACATGACACGTAACGCGATCGAGAATCCCGCTGTCAGCTACGATTCCGGCCGATCTTCACCGGTTGCGATCAGCCCCGAACGCGCCGCTTCATAAAGGGAGTTGAACCGTCGTACGCCTGCGCGGCGAGTCGGCACCCTGCTTCGTGAGGCGGAAGAGGCTGTTGGGCTGCAAGAGAACAGAGGCACGACGCCACGCCGGCCGGCGGCGCCGTACGTCTGACGTTCCTTCGGCCAGCAGGTGATGTTCAGCCGAAGTACACGCCGTTTCAAGATCGTCTCAGCAGAGTTCCCCCTCGTGCCTACCTCACCTTTGCGTGCCGGCGTCGCCTCTGTGTGCGCCGTGGCCTTGACGCTCTCAGGACTGCTCGTCACCGGAATACTGGCCGCTCAGCCCGCGGCCGCCGCCGACCCGGTCGGCTATCAGAACATTCGGATCAACGAAGTCACCTCGTCCGGCAACGACACGGTCGAGCTGTACAACTCCGGCTCGACCGCGGTGAGCATCAGTGGCTGGAAGATGTCGGACGACAGCTTCTCGCAGCAGTCGTTCAGCCCGTCCTCCAGCACCGTCCCGGCCGGTGGCTTCGTCACCTTCAACTCGCCCAAGGGGCTGGGTGACGCGGACAAGGTGGTGATCTACACGTCCGGCGGCACGGTGGTCGACCGCGTCGACTGGGCGACCGACAAGGCGAAGCCCGCGATGGCGCGTTGCGGCGGCGACGGCAGCGGAGCATGGGTGACCGCGGCCACCGCGGCCACGTTCGGCACCGCGAACGCCTCGGGCTGCCCGTCGTCGATCCCGGCGGCGAGCCGGGTGCGGATCAACGAGGTCACCTCGGACGGTTCCGACACCGTGGAGTTGTACAACGGCGGAACGAGCGCGGTCAGCGTCGGCTCGTGGAAGTACGTCGACAACGACACCTCCCACTCCGCGGTGACGATCTCGTCCTCCACCCCGAGCGCGACCAGTATCCCCGCGGGCGGCTACGTCACGTTCAACTCCACCATCGGCCTGGGCGACAACGACTCGGTCGTCCTCGTCGACGGCAGCGGCAACACCGTCGACTCGCTGACCTGGACGACCGGCGCCGCCAAGCCGTCGGACGAGCGCTGCGCCAATGGCACCGGCTGGTTCCAGACCGCCACGACCGCGACGCTCGGCAGCGCGAACTCCTGCTCCGGCAGCTCCGGCGGGGGCGGTACGCAGCCCGGTCAACTGCTGGGCGGTGGCGGCTCGCTGACCAGCGGCTGCACGCCCGAGGCGCCTTCCGGTACGGGTTCCACCCCGACGGGTACGACGGCCTGGCCGGGCGGGCTGGACGTCACGATCGTGGACAACGTCTGCGCGTTCACCACGTCCACCGGCCCCGAGGGCCGAGATGTGAGCGGTCTGGCGTTCGACTCGGCGAACCCGTCGGTACTGTGGGCCGTGAAGAACAAGAACTGGCTGTACAAGCTGGTGAAGAGCAACGGCAAGTGGATCCCGGACACGACCTGGAGCGCGACCGGCAAGCAGATCCGCTTCGCGAGCGGCTCCGGCGAGCCGGACTCCGAGGGTCTGACCGTCGGCGGCAACGGCCACCTCTACGTGACCTCCGAGCGTGACAACACCAACAACACGGCGCCCAAGGACACGATCCTGGAGTTCGACCCGGCCGCGACCGGATCGACGCTCACGCCGGTCCACCAGTGGGACATGACCTCGCAGTTCCCGCAGCTCAACACGGGCAGCAAGGACGACGCCAACCTCGGCTTCGAGGGCGTCGGATACGTGCCGGACAGCTGGCTGACCGCGAACGGCTGGGTCAACCCGCTCACCGGCGCGGCCTACAACCCGGCGAACTACCCGTTGCACGGTTCGGGCCTGTTCTTCGCCGGCCTGGAGTGGGACGGCTCGCTGCGCGTCTACGGTCTGAACTCCGACGGTACGTTCACCACGTTCGGCACGATCGCCACCGGCAAGGCCTCCGTGATGGACGTGACGTACGACGCCGGGACCCAGCGTCTCGTCGCCACCTGCGACAACACCTGCGGTGAGACCCACACGTTCATGAAGGTCAACGCCTCCGGCGCGATCGTCCCGGACGTGACCTACACGAACCCGGCCGTCATGCCGGCCGACAACCTGGAGGGCTTCGCGCTCGCCCCGGCCTCGACCTGCGTCAACGGGTTCCGCGAGGCGGTCTGGAGCGACGACGGCGTCTACGGCTTCGGCTCCGGGACATCCTCGTACGGACACGCCCTCTACAGCGGCACCTTCCCCTGCTGATCGTGCCGAACACCGGGAGGCGGCTCCTTCGCGGGGCCGCCTCCCTTGTTCATGTCCGCTTCCGGCCGGGACGATCGCAGCGGTGGGCCACCCCACTGCCTTGTGGAGATGACCGACTCCTTGCCCCGTGGTGGCGTCGTACTCGAAGCGGACGAACTCGACGCCCGGTGGACGGACCACTTGCGGCCCGAGCAAGTCACGGAGCGACTGGATGGTGTTTCCATCATGATCGACGGGACGGAGTCGGCCCCGGTCTACAGGTCGAGCACCACGTCGGTGCTGGGCCTGCTGCAGCAGATCAGGACCTCGCCCGCATCGGGGAGTTCGAGAGGCGGGGCGGTGTAGGCGACGTCGCCCGTGACGATGTGACTGACGCAGGTGTGGCAGACGCCGCTGCGGCAGGACCAGCGGGTGGGGATGTCGCAGGCCTCGGCGAGTTCGAGGATCGAGGCGTGCGCGGGCGACCAGGGGGTGGTGATGCCGCTGAGGGCGAAGGTGACGAGCGGGCCGCTGCCGGAGGGGCCGGGCGGCTGGTGCGGCCGGACGGCGGCAGTCGGCGCGATTCCGGGGTTGATGGCCGGGAGGGCGCTGAACTGCTCGGTGTGCACGCGCTCCGGGCTCAGACCGTGCGTACGAAGGAAGTCGCCGACGACGTCCATGAAGGGTGGCGGACCGCAGACGTACGCGTCGACGTCGGCGGGGATCCTCAAGGCCTTGAGCGAGGTGACCGTCGGTCGGCCGTGGCTGACATGGGGCTGCTCGGGGTGCGGCGCCTTGGACGTGTAGTAGGTGTGCTCGTGGGCGTCGGGGAGTTCGGCCAGCAGCGCGTGCGCCTCGTCCGAGAAGGCCTGGCCGGCGCGGTCGTGGGCCACCTGGATCCACCACACGGGGCGTGCGGCTCGTTCGGCGGCGAGACGGTGGAGCATGGCGAGGACCGGAGTGACACCGATGCCCGCGGAGATGAGGGCGACGGGACGGCTGCCCTCCTCGAGGACGAACGTTCCTCGGGGGCTGGCGATGTCCACGAGGTCCCCGGGGCGGAGCGTGGCGTGGATGTAGCCGCTCACCTTTCCGAAGGCCTCGCGCTTGACACTGATGCGGTACGTGCCGGCTTCGGGGGCTGCGGAGAGCGAGTAGCTGCGTACCGCCGGGGCCGCGTCACCGACGGGGAGCCGGATGGAGATGTACTGGCCCGGGCGGGCCTCGGGCAGGGGTGTGCCGTCGGTGGTTTCCAGGTAGACCGACGAGATGGCGGAGGTCTCGGGGACGATCCGGGCGACGCGCAGGGGCCGGAATCCCGGCCATCCCGACGTCTGCGCGGGCTGCTGTCCCGCGGCGAGCTCCTCGAAGGAGCGCTGCCAGCCAGGGCTGAGGGCAGGGATGCGCAGGGCGCTGCGCAGCTTCACCGGGTCACGGTCGGGAAGGTAGAGCAGCGCGTCGGTGTCGGCGACGCTGAGCTGTTCCGGGCCGCTTCGCGTCAGGGTGATCTCATCTCCGCTGCCGACGTGTCCTTCGGTGATGACACGCATGTAGAAGCCCGGACGACGGTGGGCGACCAGGAGGGAGGCCATGGCGGGTTCGCCCAGACGCATGCCCACGCGGTAGCAGGTGACGCGTGGCTGCGTTACTTCGAATTCGGCTTCGCCGATGCGATAGCGGTCGCCCACGCACACCTCGTCGTCGGGCAGCCCGTCGACGGTGAAGTTCTCCCCGAACATCCCGAACGTCAGGTCGTCCCGGCCGAGTTGTCCGGCCCAGTACCCGTAGGACTGCGACTGATAGACGAGAACGGCACGCATCTCGCCGCCATGTCCGGCCAGGTCGCCCTGACCGTCGCCCTCGACGTTCAGCCGCCGCACCAGCCGACGGCCGCGTACGGGAGACTTCCACGCTCCGGTGTGGACGGTCCTTCCCTGCCAGGAGACGTCTTTGGGCGTTCCTACGTTGACGGACAGCAGCGTCGCCATCGCGGCCCTCCTGCGGGTGGTCGGCCTGGGCAGCCCTCCAAGGCACCGCGGACCCGTCGTCGACCCGGGCGGCACCCCGTACGCCGATCTTAGTTCTCGTCCCGGTACGGCCGCGATTCCGCCCGATCGCCGAGCGGCGTAATCGGCCGGGTGCCGCGGCCCTCGGACGCGAGCGGCGTTCCGCGCGTTGTCGGTGGGCACGGTGACAGTCCTCGTACCTGTCCGCGGTTCCGCGACCGGAAGCCGGTCGGGGGCCGAGCGGTTTTTGCGGGCCTGTCGGCTCACCGTCCGGGTGGTCCGGGTGGCGGTCGGTTCAGGTACGGGAACTGCCGCTGCCCCGCTCGATCGGGATCCACAGCTGGGAGTCGGTCTCCGCTCCGATCTCCACCGGTCGTGTCCGAAGGAGCTCAGGACCCGGCCGGGCCGTGTACGGGTTCGAGGGGAACCACTGCGTGAACACGTCTCGCCACAACTCCTGGAGGGCGCTCGGATAGGGGCCACGGTTGTCGAACACCGCCCAGGTGCCGGCCGCCACGTCGAGGGCGTCGAGTTCTTCCACGACGGTCTCGGAACCGGTCACCACTCCGACCCAGTAGTCCACTTCGGCGCCCTCCTCCCGGCTGTCGGTCACATACACCGCCGCCGACAGCACCCCCTCCGGCTCCGCACCGGTCAGCTCCTTCAGCCGTACGATGTCCCGCGTGTCGAGGCTCTCCACATGGGCCGTGGCGGCGGCGTTGACCCCCTCGTGCACCAGCGGTACGCGGGCCTTCCTCCCGACGACCCGGAACGACTCCTTCTCCACGATCCGGTAGCGCATCGTCGTGCTCCCCTCGACGACGACGCGGAAGGACATGCGCGGCTGTGCCGTGAGGACCGCGCCCGCACGGCGTGCCTCGCCCGGCCCGATGCCGTGCACCGACCGAAAGGCCCGGGCGAACGCCTCGCCCGAGCCGTACCCGTACCGCACCGCGACATCGAGCAGCGTCAGCTCCCCGGCCAGCACATCAGCCCCGGCGAGCGTCATGCGCCGACGCCGTACGTAGACCCCGAGCGGCATCCCCGCGAGCGCCGAGAACAGCCGCCGGAAGTGGTATTCCGAGACTCCGGCGATCCGGGCCACCTCGGCGATGTCGGCTTCCCGGTCGAGGCTGGATTCAAGGTGGTACAGCGCCTCGTTCAGTCGCTCCAGCACGTGTATCCGCCGTTCCTTTCCGTGTCCGTCCCCGGAATGCCCATCCTGACCGCCGGCCGCAGGAATTTCAGCCTTCGGCACCGAGCGCGGCACGCGGGACTCACTCCACCCCACCCGATAAAACCGGTGCAGTAGTAGTCGGGCAGGGGTATCGGGCGTTGCCCGAGGCTTACAGGCATGAATGATGTTGAGGGACTGTGTGAGCCGCGGTTCGAGGCGGTCCGGGAGACACTCGCGGATCTGCTCGGCAAGGACGACGTGGGCGCTTCGGCAGCCGTGTGCATCGACGGCGAACTCGTGGTCGACCTCTGGGGCGGGTACGCCGACGCGGACCGTTCCATCGGCTGGGAACGCGACACCCTCACCTGCGTGAACTCGACGACCAAGAACATGACCGCCCTGTGTGCGCTGATCCTGGCCGACCGGGGACTGCTCGACCTGTCCGCGCCCGTCGCCGCCTATTGGCCGGAGTTCGCCGCGGCAGGGAAGGAGAAGGTGCTGGTACGACACGCCCTGTCGCACACCGCGGGCCTGCCGGACCTGACAGCGCCGACGAAGGTCGAGGATCTCTACGACTGGGAGGGAGTGACGGCGGGACTGGCGGCGCAGGCCCTCGAATGGGAACCCGGAACCGCCGCCGGCTATCACGCCCTCACTTTCGGGTTCCTGGTCGGCGAGATCGTTCACCGCGTCACCGGCCGGAGCCTCGGCGAGTTCTTCGCCGAGGAGGTGGCCCAGCCGCTGGGTGCGGACTTCCACATCGGGCTCTCCGCCGTAGACGACCACCGCGTCGCACCGCTGATCCCGCCACCGTCCTCTACCGACGAGTACGCACCCAGCGCGCCGCCCGGGCCGGATGGCCGACGCCGGGAGTACACCGGTGCCGCGGTCCGGGTGAGGGACGTCAACTCCGTCGACTGGCGCCGCGCTCAGATTCCGGCAGTGAGCGGCTTCGGCAACGCCCGGTCCGTCGCCCTCGTGCAGTCGGCACTGGCGAACCGGGGATCGGTCGGCGGAGTGCGGCTGCTGTCCCCCCGGGGCTGCGAGCCCGCATGGGAGGAGACGTTCAGCGGAGAAGACCGCGTCCTGCGCACACCGATGTCCTGGACCGTGGGTTTCGCCAAGTTCGGGAACACCTTCGGGTGGGGCGGGTGGGGCGGCTCGCTGGTCGCGAGCGACCCGGACTCACGTATGACGGTGGCGTACGTCATGAACCAGATGATCGACCGAGAGCGGCGGGAGGACGACCGCGGCATGGAGATCATCATGGCCGCCTACAGCGGACTGCGGTGACAACTCGGCACGAGGGACGATCCGTTGACGGCTGCCCGCCCGTGCGCCGGCGCCGGCCGAGGCGATGAAGACCGTCACCGCGTCGCCCTGGTGTCCCCGGCGCGGAAACGGAAGTCAGGCGCGCGTTCCGTGCACTGCTGCCGGACACCGGGCCGGGTACACCTGGCCGCTGCCGCTGCCGCTGCCGCTGCCGCTGCCGCTGCCGCTGCCGCTGCCGCTGCCGCTGCCGCTGCCGCGTACCCGGACCGGTGCTCGCGTCGGTCTGACCGGCCCGGCCCACGCTTCCGTCGGGCCGGTTTGCTCAGAGCACCGCCGGTTTGACGGTGGGCTTGGGGGATACCTGCCCCGGGGCCGCCGTGGACTGGCTGTTCGCCGACTGGCCCGTGGTGGCGTGCGGAGAGGTGAGGCTCGCGGCACCGGCCACGTACTCCAGCCGGCCGGACTGCACTTGCTTCGTGCCGCGCACGTTCCCGTCCTTGGCGTCCAAACCCGCCTGGACCAGAGCCGTCCCTGCGTTCTCCCAGGTGTAGTCCTTCAGCACCTTGTGCAGTTCGTAGGCGCCGACTTTGCGGTCCGACCAGTTCTCCGAGACGTTCTGGATGGCGTCCGCCCAGGCGATGTGCCGCTGCGAGGCGTCCTCGGGTGTCATGACCACGCTGTTCTTGCCCAGGTGGGCCGCACCGCGGGCGGGGTCCTGGAGGAACTTGGCCGCGCCACTGTCCCGGTTCACCAGGATCGGAATGCAGTGCGCGGCGGCCTCGGTGGCGACCAGGCCGAAGCCCTCGGTCTTGCTCGGCATGATCACCACGTGGTTGGCGTGCATGTCGTCGACGAGGTCCTGCTTCTCCTTGGTGAACGGCTTGACGGTGACCCTTCCCGCTCCGCCGGCCTGGAGGTCCGCCTTGGCTTGTGTCTCCTGGAGCTTCTCCGGATTCGCGCCGCGGATGGTGAGATGCACCTTCTTGCCGTTGTCGTTGAGGTGCTTCACCGCTGCCAGGGCGTCGCTGCCGCCCTTCATGGGGTCATCCATGCGCCCCATCAGCAGAACGTTGAACTGTTCCGTCGGCGAGGGCGGGCTGAAGGTCTTGACCGTTTCGCCGCCGGGCATGAGATCGTGCCAGCTCTTGGCCCCCGGGTTCATCGCCTGAATCCGCTGAACGTCCTCAGCCAGTGCTCCACCGACACCGACGCCGACGCGGGCCGTCCTGAAAATGTCCTTCTCGATCTTCACCTTGGCCGCGCCTGCCTCCGTCCGTATCCGAACCATTTCCGCGTCGTCCGGATTGGTGATCTTGGCCTGCTCCAGCTTCTCGGGAGAGGTGTGGAGGAAGTTCATGTGCACGGCGTCCGGATACCAGGCGGACTGCATGGCGGACGCCGCAGGTCCGGAGAACCGGCTGTGTCCGATGACGATGTCGTACTGGCCGGTTCCCTTGGCCGGAAGGCCGAATTCCTCCGGGTCCCGCTGCGCCGCGTCGAGGATCGTCTTCATCTTGTCCTCGCCCGCCACCGGGGGAACCCTGTGAACGGTCGCCCGTCCGTGGGGTTGCACATTGTCCGCGTCCGTCACATAGAGCAGGTCCACTTTGTGGGCCTGGTTTTCCGCGAGCCCCTCGGTGATGAGCTTGTTGAACACGGGCACTCCGCCGAGCCCCATGCCGCTCTCGTTGGAGACAACAAGGATGCGTGCCATACCGGTTTCTCTTCTCTTCTGTGCTCGGAAGGTACGTGGTGGGAGTCAGGACCTGGATCAGCCGTCGTACACGTCGACCCGGGGCGGGTCCTTCGGCCGGTGGCTTCCGGGCTTGCAGCCCGAGAAAGGTCCCGAGGGGTCGCGCAGAAACGTCATCGCCGGTCCCAGGAAGTCGCGGTGCCACATGGCGGGCCCGTTCATGCCGGCCTTGACGGAGGTCATCTCCTGCCATGCCATCCACAGGCCGTAGAGGTGGGCCATCGCGTCGGGGTGCTCCCACCAGCGCGGGCACCACGGGGCGCGGGACGACTCCTCTCCGGCGTAGATCGGCAGCAGGAGGTTGTGCACCCAGATGACGAGGCCGCGTTGAGCCGTCATCAGGTCGTCACCCTGCTGGTAGAGGATGAACGGGGGTGTGCCCTGTTGCGCTTCCGCTCCCTCTCCGCCGGTGTTGCTGTCGTTCATCCGGTGCGCCTCTCCTTTGTCATCTCGTCGGCCCCGTCGGGTTGTGCGAGCGGGCGGTTCGTCTCAGGCACGGACGAGCGTGCCGACAACCTCCCTTCTTCGCGGGAGTGTCGGCCGCGTCGATCTCGGCGGGGTTCGTCGAACGGGTTCTTCGTGGACGCCGTGACGTCGCTCGCCGACAACTGCGGCTCGTAGATCTGGAAATCGCCGATGCGGGCCCGGACGATCCCCCATGCATCTCCGAGATGTGCGAACGCGGTTGGGCGTTGCTTCACCGAGCCGAGACGTCAGCCCGCCGGTCGCGGATTGCCGGACTCCCGTGCCGATGTGCCGGCGCCGTTCCTCGACAGCGGCAGCGGCAGTGTCGCCGCGTCGATGACAGTCCGTTCGGCATCGGCCATGGACGTCCCTTCCCTCGGCGCGATCCTTCGGGTTCGCGTGCTGCCCCACTGCTGCGGGGTACTTTCGAAGGATTACAACGGGGCCGTGGTACGCGGGGGTTCAACGCCCGGAGGGGATTTCTTCGGCCCTCCCGCGATCAGCGACCATCGCTGAACCGACATCCCGGCGGCCGCGAGGGAGTGATCGGAATCGGAACGCCTCAGAGGTCGTTTTCTCCCGTTGTTTCATCCCGGAATCTGATGTTTGGTCTGCGGTGCCGGGTTGCGCCAGGAGACCGTGTTTTCGCTGGTGAG